>NZ_JAUYRO010000096.1 GCF_030696805.1 Methyloversatilis sp.
CACCCCAACCTACTAAAAGCGTGAGAGTCACCGCCGGTCCGGTGTTGAGCGACAGCCTGGTGCCAAGCTGTTTCCGCGCGACTGCCACGCTGGCATGTTGGGCATCGCTGCGCTCACCCCAACCTACATGATTCCGATCAGGCATCGGGCACCACGCTGTCGCCTTCCTGTTCCATCCACCGGCGGCGACGTTCGGCTTCTTTCTTGCCCATCAGCATGGTGAAGGTATTCATCACCACATCGGCGTCGGCGCCCGGCGTGATGCGGATCAGCCGCCGCGTTTCCGGGTTCATCGCTGTTTCCTTCAGCTCATCCGGATTCATTTCGCCCAGACCCTTGAAGCGGCTGACGGTGAGCGCGCTTTCGGCGATGCCGTCGCCGATCAGGCCGGCGAGCATGCTGTCGCGTTCGGCTTCGTCGAGCGCGTACAGCCGGCGTGCCGGGCGCGCCCTGGTCGGCGCGATCTTGATGCAGTACAGCGGCGGCTGGCCGATGAACACGTGGCCGCGCACGATCAGGCGCGGGAAGTGGCGCAGGAACAGCGTGAGCTGCAGCGTCTGGATGTGCGCGCCATCGACGTCGGCATCCGACAGGATGATCACCTTGTGGTAGCGCAGGCCGTCGAGCACCGTGTCGGGCGCGTCCGGCTTGTGCGGGTCGATGCCCAGCGCCACCGCGATGTCGTGAACCTCGTTGTTCGCGAAAATTTCCGACGCATCGATTTCGAAGGTATTCAGCACCTTGCCGCGCAGCGGCAGCACCGCCTGGAAGGTGCGATCGCGCGCCTGCTTGGCGCTGCCGCCGGCCGAATCGCCCTCGACCAGGAAGATTTCGTTCTGCTCCGGCACCGTGCCGGTGGCGTCGGTCAGCTTGCCCGGCAGCAAGGTGACGCCGGAGCCGGCGCGCTTTTCCACCACCTTGCCGGCGCGCGCGCGCGACTGCGCGCTGCGGATGGCCAGCCCGGCGATACGCTGCGCCTCGGTGGCATGGTCATTGAGCCAGCGGTCGAGCGCGTCCTTGATCGATTCGTACACCAGCTTCACTGCTTCGCGGTTGTTCAGCTTGTCCTTGGTCTGGCCCTGGAAGCGGGGTTCCAGAACCCGGGCACTCAGCACATAGCTGGCGTGATGCGACACGTCTTCGGACTGCAGCGCCAGCTTGGCCGGCATCAGGCCGTGGTGGGTTGCGTAGTCCTTTACCGATTCGAACAGCGCCTGGCGCATCCCGGATTCGTGCATGCCGCCGCCCGGGGTCGGAATCAGATTGACGAAGGATTCGCGCACCGATGCGCCTTCGACGAAGCCGATCGCCCACTCGGCGCCCTCGCCGGCGTCGTAACCAGGCAGTGCGCTGCGCGCGCCGGCAAACACGGCCTGCCGCGGCGCGCCGGGTGCCGTGTCGCCGATCGCCTCGAACAGCTGTTCGCGCAGATAGTCTTCCAGCCCGTTCGCGTAGTGCCATTCACGTGTGTCGCCGCTTTCCTCGTCCTGAAACACGATGCGCACGCCGGGCAGCATGGCGCTGCGCGCGCGCAGCAGGTGTTCGACGTCAGCGCGCTTGATTTTCGCCGTGGCGAAATAGCGCGGGTCGGGCCAGGCGCGCACCCGCGTTCCGTTGTGCGTTTTCGGGCAGTTGCCCACTTCGGTCAGGCCTTGCGACACACCGTGGTCGAAGGCAATCGCGTACTCGCGGCCGGCGCGCTTCACGGTCGCTTCCAGCCGCTTCGACAGCGCGTTGGTGACCGTGACGCCGACGCCGTGCAGGCCACCCGCGATGCGGTAGGCCTTGCCTTCGAACTTGCCGCCCGAGTGCGGGATGGTGAAGATGACTTCGATCGCCGGCACGCCCTTGGTCGGATGGATGTCCACCGGAATGCCGCGCCCGTTGTCCTCCACGGTCACCGATCCGTCGGCGTGCATGATCACGCCGAGACGGTCGGCAAAGCCGCCCTGCGCCTCATCGCAGGCGTTGTCGATCATTTCCTGCACGATGTGGTTCGGACTTTCGGTCCGCGTGTACATGTCGGGCCGCTTCTGGATCGGCGCGATGCCCTCTAGCACCTGGATTTCGGCGGCGTTGTAACTGCTGGGTTTGTTCATGTCGCAGCGGGCTGAGGTCGGTGGAACAGAGATATTCGGTACAGCGCGTGCCGACGGGGCCGCGCGAAAAGTGCGCTAGTTTGCATGCAATGGCGCCCTGCCGTCGATACCGTCGTTGCGCGGCAGCGGATTGTCCGGCGAGGCGCAGCTTGGCGGATCGCTCGTGTAGACTGCGTCCCTTTTTGCCGACGCCATGTGGTTCAAGAACCTCCAGATCTACCGCCTCTCCACGCCGTTCACCGCCACCCCCGACCAGCTTGCTGAAAAGCTCGCTGCGCAGGCCTTCCAGCCCGGTACCAGCATCGAAATGCAGCGCATGGGCTGGGTGTCGCCGCGCAACGATGAGTCGCTGGTGCATGCCGTCGCCGGTCAGATGATGATTGCGCTGCGGGTCGAGAAGAAGCTGCTGCCGGCGTCGGTCATCAACCAGTTCGCCAAGGCGCGCGCGCAGGAGATCGAGGAGCAGCAGGGTTACAAGCCCGGACGCAGGGAAATGCGCGAAATCAAGGACGCGGTGACCAACGAACTGCTGCCGCGCGCGTTCGCCATCGCGCGCGACACGCGGGTGTGGATCGACCCGGTGCGCAACCTGATCGTTGTCGACGCCGCCGCCAGCGCGAAAAGCGACGAAGTGATGCAGTTGCTGAACGAAAGCATCGAAAACCTCGGCGCGCGGCCCTTGCAGACCGCGCTGTCGCCGGTGTCGGCGATGACCGCGTGGCTGGCGGCCGACGAAGCACCCGCAGGCTTCACCGTCGATCAGGACACCGAGCTGCGTTCCAGCACCCAGTCCAAGGCCACGGTGCGCTACACACGCCATGCGCTGGAAGCGGAAGACCTGCGCCGTCACATCGAAGCCGGCAAGCAATGCACTCGCCTGGCGATGACCTGGGCCGAACGGGTGTCCTTCACGCTGACCGAAACCCTGACTTTGAAGCGCATCGCGCCGCTCGACGTGCTGACCGAAAAAGAGGATGGCAGCGGTGACGAAACCGAGCGCTTCGATGCCGACTTCGCACTGATGGCGGGCGAACTGGGCAAGTTGATCGATCAGCTGATCGAGACGCTGGGTGGCACGGACGCGCGTTGATGTGCAACGCGCGCGGGCTTACGCCGCGATGCGTAGTTTCCCGAGCAGTTTTTCCGCCAGTTCATCAGGCGGCAGCGGACGAGAGTAAAGGAAGCCCTGAATCAGATCGCACTGCATATCGACCAGCAGGTCTCGCTGGGCAACCTGTTCCACGCCCTCGGCGACGATGCTGAATCCAAGCGAGCGGGCAAGCGAAATGACCTGACGAACGATGGCCTGCTGACGCGTGTCACCAGCAAGGTTGCGAATGAATGCGCGATCGAGTTTCAGGATGTCGGCCGGCATTTCAGTCAGATAGATCAGTGAGGAATAACCGGTGCCGAAATCGTCCAGCGCGATCTTCACGCCCATGTCACGCAGGCGCTGCAGCGTCGTGCGCACGCAGCTGCCGGCACCGACCTCCGACGTTTCGAGAATTTCCAGTTCGAGCCGGTCAGACGCAAGACAGTGTCGTTGCAGGGCCGCAATAATCTTGTCGAAAAAATCTGCAGTCTCCAGATCGGCCGGGGATACGTTGATCGAGACTGGAATCGGCGGCAAACCCGCCTTGTCCCACGCTGCCATCTGCGCGCATGCCTTGTCGAGCACGAAGCCGGTCAGCCAGCCATTCAGACCGATATTCTCGATCAACGGAAGGAAAGCTCCCGGCGACACCAGCCCCCGCGATGGCGATTGCCAGCGGATCAGCGCCTCGGCGCCCATGATGGCTCCATCGTGTGCGCTCACCTTTGGCTGGAAGTGCAGCAGAAGCTCTCCGCTCTGAACTGCCCGACGCAGCTCCTGGGCGAGCTCGAAGCGCTCGCTTACCGCGGCGTTCATCGACTGCGAGTAAAAGTTGAAGCCGCCACGGCTGGACTTCTTTGCTTCGTGAAGCGCAACTTCGGCCGTACGCATCAACGATTCGAAGTCGTCCGAATTGTCCGGGTAGAGCGAGATGCCTATGCTTGCCTGCGAAATGACATCCCGATCTTCAAGGCGTACCGGCGACGCCAGCAACCGGTGGATACGCTCTGCGATGCCATGCAGCACAAACATGCGTTCCGCGTCGTCCATTCCTGTTACGAGCATCACGAATTCATCCCCGGCAAGGCGTGCGACCGTGTCTTCCGGTCGCACAAGGGATTCAAGGCGGCGTGACGCCTCGATGAGAAACATATCGCCTGCAGTCTGGCCCAGTGCTTCGTTGATGGAATTGAAGTCATCAAAATCGATGCACAGGGCGGCAACCGACGCCTTTTCCCGACCCGCACGCGTGAGCGCCTGCGTCACACGATCGCGCAGCAGCGTGCGATTCGGAAGGCCGGTCAAGGCGTCGTAGTGCGACTGACGGTAGAGCTTTTCCTCCCAGGCGAAACTCGATCCCGCAACCGACATCCGATCGGCAAGATTGCGTCCTGCGGTGATGATTTCCTCCTTGTCCCGCGGGCCATCGGTCGCCACGGCAAGCACGAGCAGACCGTCGAGCCGTCCATGGCTGCGCACTGGAAACACCAGCGCAGCCCGGCCCGGATTTTGCGGCCGGCCGCTCAGCAGCGATTCAACATCGATCTGGACATCGTTCCATTCGTCGACACAGAGGCTGCAGATCTGGGCCAGGACATCGGCCGACACATCAAGACGCGGCGAGGGATGCTCGTCGCCCGCTTGCGCACGCGCATAGGTGGCCGTTCCGCTCGGATTGATGATTGCGATGCCTGCGGCGTCGCAGGGAATGGCGTCAAGCACGCCCGAAAGAATGGCTTCGGTTACCCGCGCGGGCTCGCCCGAACCGAGTACCGCGCGATCGAGCTCTGCAAGCAGTCGAAGCATGTTGAACTTGCGCTTCAGGCGATCGGACATCGCATTGAAGGTTGCGCCGAGCAGGGCGAATTCGTCATCGCCCGGCACTTCGACACGGGCGTCCATTTCGCCACGGGCAAGACGCTTGACACCCCGTGTTAGCGCATCAAGCGGTTGCGTCTGCCGTCCGATCTGGCTCGCCGCCATCGCCACGATCAAGCCCAGCGCGAGCGCGAAGATCGCAATGAACCCGTAACGGAGGTGAGCGAGCGGCAAGGACAGCGATTGTTCAGGGACGGTCGTCAACACATGAAAGACGCCCGCCCCGTAAAGACCGTCCAGGTGGGCGCTCCAGTACCCCACCAGGTGAGGCATGCCGTTGGACAATGCGGTGATCAGTGTCCGATCACTCGACGACAGGTTGAGCGCCGGGGGCTGCAGCCCCTGCGTGCAGAGGATGGGGCGCTGCCGCTCGTCGAGGATGCAGTAGGGTGTATCGACCGAATGCCTCAGCCACAAGGCCGCCGGGTCAAGGCGGCCGTACAGTATGCGGTTGTCCGTGTTCCGACGAACGACGAGCAAGGGCGCGTGCGCGCCATAAAGGCGGACGGTTGCCCCGTGTGCAGCAAGCGCCCGGGCTTCGTCGGCATTGAGGGTCGGCACCCGCGGATCACGTTCGTCCCTGATCCAGACGAATCCGCTTGCTCCCCCTTCGACTTTGCCCGCACTGCTGTCCTTGAGTATGCCGACGCGCAGGCTGAGCTCGTTGATGAGCTCCATGCCAAGGCTCTTGCCGTCGTCACGCAGACCCTGCTGGAGCTGATCCACCAGCTGCTCGCGCATTTCGCTATAGGAAAAGGTCGCCAACACCGCCATCGGCAGCAGGGCTGCGATAAGGAAACGGCTGAAGAGGCGGCGCCCGAAACGGCTTCGCAGATGAAGGCGGACAGACATTCAGTGATCGACGGCAAGGCCGACAAACGCGCCATTGCCGGCGCGGACGATGTCATCGCGCGAGGCGGCAGCCGTGAGCGGTTTCTGACTTCGCCCATCCTTGCCCATGCTGTAGAGGTCGTAATCGCTGTTCAGCGGCACAAGGTTCTTGTCCTTGCGCAGCTGACCTCGATTCGGGCGTGGCGTGCCGCCGATGCGCAGGTACTGGTAAGCGTTTCCCCACGGGTCCAGCAACTCGCCGAATCCAACCTCGGCGAGCGAAACCGGAAATTCGTTCGCCCGGATCACATGACGATCGATCGCCATCATGATGCTTGTCATGTCGCTCATCGCAGCAGTTCGCTTGCTGCGCTCGACATAGGCTTCGTAGTTTGGGAGAGCGATTGCGACAAGTGCCCCGATGATAGCGACCACGGCAAGCAGTTCTACAAGCGTGAATCCCGAAATCCGGTATTGCCCCTGCACGGCCGCCCCCCATCGATAACTCGAAAAACATGATCGGATCTGATGATCGACCTGTGCTTGCAGGAGCGTTAACGGGCACTCGGATTGATGGCTTGAGGGCTCAGCGTGCCAAAGTCACAGACTTCGAAGCCCGTGACACGGCAAGGGATGAACTGCGGAGGGGTAACTTGAAGAGTGGGGTGGCTGATGGGACTCGAACCCACGACAACCGGAATCACAATCCGGGACTCTACCAACTGAGCTACAGCCACCACTGGGACGCCGATCGAGCGATCAGCGTTTGAAACTCTCGGGCCACACATATAAATGGCCTGCCCGGCAGGAATCGAACCCGCAACCTACGGCTTAGAAGGCCGTTGCTCTATCCAGTTGAGCTACGGGCAGGTACTAAGTTACCGCGTTGCGGACCGATGTTCTGGTCGGGGTGGAGGGATTCGAACCCCCGACATCTTGCTCCCAAAGCAAGCGCGCTACCGGGCTGCGCTACACCCCGAGAGCGCGCGATACTACCGGCGCAAAGCCGCGCGGTCAATGGCTGCAGGGCCGGTGGATCAAGAAAAATCCACCCTGCCCCGCAGTCATCAGTCCTGCTGGTCGGTCGCTTCCGGCGCGGCGAGCAGTGCCTTCATCGACAGGCGGATGCGGCCCTTTTCGTCGGTCTCCAGCACCTTCACCTTCACCTGCTGACCTTCCTTCAGGTGGTCGGCGACGTTGGCGATGCGCTCGTTGGCGATCTGGGAAATGTGCAGCAGACCATCCTTGCCCGGCAGCACGCTGACGATCGCGCCGAAATCGAGCAGACGCAGCACCGTGCCGTCGTACACCTTGCCCACTTCGACTTCCGCGGTGATCGCCTCGATGCGGCGCTTGGCGTTCTCGGCGGCTTCGGCGCTGACCGATGCGATGGTGATGGTGCCGTCGTCGCCGATGTCGATCGTTGCGCCGGTTTCTTCGGTCAGCGCGCGGATGACGGCGCCGCCCTTGCCGATCACGTCGCGGATCTTTTCCGGATTGATCTTCATCGTCAGCAGACGCGGTGCGTAGGTCGACACGCCTTCGCGGGCGCCGCTCATCGATTCCTGCATGATGCCGAGGATGTGCTTGCGCGCCTCATGTGCCTGCGCCAGCGCGACCTGCATGATTTCCTTCGTGATGCCCTGGATCTTGATGTCCATCTGCAGTGCGGTGATGCCGTTGTCGGTACCTGCCACCTTGAAGTCCATGTCGCCCAGATGATCTTCGTCACCGAGGATGTCGGTCAGCACCGCGAAGCGGTTGCCGTCCTTGATCAGGCCCATGGCGATGCCAGCCACGTGCGCCTTCAGCGGCACGCCGGCGTCCATCAGGGCGAGCGAGCCGCCACACACGGAAGCCATCGACGACGAACCGTTCGACTCGGTGATTTCGGACACCACACGCATCGAGTAGCTGAATTCGTCGGCCGGCGGCAGTACGGCGAGCAGCGCACGCTTGGCCAGACGGCCGTGGCCGATTTCGCGACGCTTCGGCGTGCCGAAGCGGCCAGCTTCGCCGGTAGCAAACGGCGGCATGTTGTAGTGGAGCATGAAGCGGTCGCGATATTCGCCGCCCAGCGCGTCGATGATCTGCTCGTCACGGCCGGTGCCCAGCGTGGCGATGACCAGCGCCTGCGTTTCACCGCGGGTAAACAGCGCCGAACCGTGGGTGCGCGGCAGCACGCTGTTGCGGATGTAGATCGGACGCACGGTGCGCGTGTCGCGACCGTCGATGCGCGGCTCGCCGTTCAGGATGCGGCTGCGGACGATGCTGGCTTCGATGTCGAAGAAGTAATTCTTGATGGTGTTCACATCCGGCGCGTTGGCCGCGTCGGCGGTCAGTGCAGCCACGACTTCGCTGCGCAGCTCGTTCACGCGCTGGCTGCGCGTCTGCTTCTGCGTGATGCGGTAGGCGTCCTGAAGCTTTGCTTCAGCCAGCCCGACGATGCTGCTCCACAGCGCCTCATCACGCGCCGGCGCCTGCCAGTCCCATTCGGGCTTGCCGGCGACTTCGACCAGTTCGTTGATCGCGTTGATGGCCGCCTGCATCTGTTCGTGACCGAACACGACGGCGCCCAGCATGATTTCTTCCGACAACTGCATCGCTTCCGATTCCACCATCAGTACAGCGGCTTCGGTGCCGGCGACGACCAGGTTCAGTTCGCTGGTCTTCAGCTCGGTGGCCGTCGGGTTCAGGATGTACTGGCCGTTGGCGTAACCCACGCGGGCGGCACCGATCGGGCCGCTGAACGGAATGCCGGAAATCGACAGCGCAGCCGACGTACCGATGAGTGCGGGAATGTCGGAATCGACTTCCGGATTCAGCGACAGCACCTGCACGATGACCTGCACTTCGTTGTAGAAACCTTCCGGGAACAGCGGACGGATCGGGCGATCGATCAGACGCGACGTCAGCGTTTCCTTTTCGCTCGGACGACCTTCGCGCTTGAAGAAGCCACCCGGAATACGACCGGCCGCGTAGAACTTTTCAGCGTAATCGACGGTGAGGGGAAAGAAGTCCTGCCCCGGCTTGGCCGTCTTCGAGGCCACTACAGTGGCCAGCACCACGGTTTCGTCAATGCTCACCATGACGGCACCACCAGCCTGGCGGGCGACCTCACCGGTCTCCAGCACAACCTTCTGGTTGCCGAACATGAATTCCTTGCGGGTAGCGTTAAGCAAGTTGATTCCTTTCGTTTCGATTCACGGCGGACTTGCGCGCCCGCCAAAAAACAAACCGGCGGAGTCGCATGGACTCACGCCGGTGTGTTGTGTCAGGCCGATGAAGGCTTGACCGTAGTCTGCAGAAGCAATTACTTGCGCAGCCCGAGACGTCCGATCAGCGCGCGATAGCTGTCTGCATCGGTGCGCTTGAGGTAATCAAGCAGCTTGCGACGCTGACTCACCATCTTGAGCAGACCACGGCGGGAGTGGTGGTCCTTCACATGTTCCTTGAAATGACCGGTGAGGCCATTGATACGTGCGGTCAGCAGGGCAACCTGGACTTCGGGTGACCCCGTATCGCCGGCCACGCGCTGGAAGTCAGCCACAATGCGGGCTTTTTCGGCGGTAACGATAGCCATCTATCTAAACTCTCTCGTCTGGAAAACCCAAAATTATACGCCAGAACGGCGCAATCTCAAGCCTTTTGGCCAATTTCCTGAGGCAAAAGGCGTTTCACCTGCAATCGGCCGGCGCATGCAATGACCAGACCCAGAAACACCGCGCCGTCATAGGCCCGGTTCACCTGTCCGTCGACCATGGCCGCGCCATCCGGGAAGGCGTCGAGCCGCACGATCTGACCCTGGATCAGCCGTCGTGCCGACTCGCCATCGAGCCGGCAGGCCGGCAGATCCTGCAGCAGACAGTCCGGCGGGAGCAGCAAATCCATGCGTTGCGCTTCGTCGAGCGCGGCAAGCGTTTCAAGGGTGTGCGAGCAGTCGAGCGACAAGGGGCCGGTCAGCGTGCGCCGCAAGCCGCTCAGGTGCGCACCGCAGCCGAGCACTTCGCCGATGTCTTCGGCCAGCGTGCGGATGTAGGTACCCTTGCTGCAGCGCACCCGGATTGAAAACGAGGGCAATGCGCAGTCGAGCAATTCGATGTCGTGGATGCGCACGTGGCGTACCGCTCGCTCGATGGTTTCGCCGGCACGCGCGTACTCGTACAGCGCCTTGCCCTGGTGCTTGAGTGCGGAATGCATCGGCGGGATCTGCTCGATGTCGCCGCGGTGGGCTGCCAGTGCGTCCAGCAGCCGGTCGAGACTGACGTCGACCGGACGGGTGTCGAGGATCTCGCCTTCTGCGTCGCCGGTGCTGGTGCGCACGCCCAACCTGACATGCGCAAGATATTCCTTGTCGGCATCCAGCATCAGACCGGCAAAGCGCGTCGCATCACCGAAGCAGACCGGCAGCAGTCCGCTGGCGAGCGGATCGAGCGTACCGGTGTGCCCCGCACGGGCAGCCTGGAACAGGCGGCGCGCTTTCTGCAGCGCGTCGTTCGAGCTCAACCCGATGGGCTTGTCGAGCAGCAGCACGCCATGAACGGCTTTCCAGCGCGAACGAGGTTGCAAATCAGTCGTCGCTGCTCGAGGAAGGTCCGGAATGCAGCGCCTTGTCGATCAGGCGCGACAGGTGATCAGCGCGTGCAAGGGTTTCGTCATGCACGAAGTGCAGCGCGGGCGTCGTGTGTATGCGCACCCGGCGACCCAGTTCGCGACGCAGGAAACCCGATGCGCGCACCAGGCCTTCCTGGATGTGCGCCAGTGCCTCACCCTCTGCCATCGTGGTGTAGAAAATCTTGGCGTGTGCGTAGTCGGGCGTGATCTCGACCGCGGTCAGCGAAATCATGCCGACGCGCGGGTCCTTCAACTCGGTCGCGATCAACTGCGCAAGCTCGCGGCGGATCGCTTCCGATACCCGGTCGCTGCGTGAATAACGTTCGCTCATCTGAGGGGCGGGCCGATATCAGGCCAGCTTGCGGGCGATCTCTTCGATCTCGAACACTTCGAGCTGGTCGAGTTCTTCGATTTCGTTGTAGCCGCGCAGCGACAGACCGCACTCGTAGCCTTCCTTCACTTCCTTCACATCGTCCTTGAAGCGCTTGAGCGATTCGAGTTCGCCGGTCCAGACGACCACATTGTTGCGCAGCAGGCGCGCACTGGCGCCACGCTTGACCAGACCCGAGGTGACCATGCAGCCGGCGATGGTGCCGATCTTGGTGCCGCGGAACACCTGGCGGATTTCCACGGTACCGAGGATGTTCTCGCGCTTCTCCGGCGACAACATGCCGGACAGTGCCGCCTTCACCTCATCGACGGCTTCGTAGATGATCGTGTAGTAGCGGATGTCGACACCGAAGTTCTCGGCCAGCTTGCGCGCACCAACGTCTGCACGCACGTTGAAGCCGATGATGACACCCTTCGATGCCTGGGCCAGATTGACGTCCGTTTCCGAAATGCCGCCGACCGCTGCGTGGATGACCTGCACCCGCACTTCCGGCGTGGACAGCTTGGTGAGCGACTGTACCAGCGCTTCCTGAGAACCCTGCACGTCAGCCTTGATGATGAGCGGAAGCGTCTTGACCTCGCCGTCACCCATCTGCTCGAACATCGATTCCAGCTTGGCCGCCTGCTGCTTGGCCAGCTTCACGTCGCGGAACTTGCCCTGACGGAACAGCGCGATTTCGCGCGCCTTGCGTTCGTCGCCCAGCACCAGTGCTTCGTCGCCGGCAGCCGGTACGTCTGACAGACCCTGAATCTCGACCGGGATGGACGGGCCGGCTTCGTTGATCGACTTGCCCGCCTCGTCCAGCATGGCGCGCACACGACCGAACACCTGGCCGCACAGAATGATGTCGCCGCGCTTGAGCGTGCCCTGCTGCACCAGCACCGACGCCACGGGACCTTTGCCCTTGTCGAGGCGTGCTTCGATGACCAGTCCGCGGGCCGGCGCGTCGCGCGGTGCGGTCAGTTCAAGCACTTCGGCCTGCAGCAGTACGTTCTCAAGCAGTTCATCGATGCCGGTACCCACCTTCGCGGACACCGAGATGAACGGCGAGTCACCACCATATTCTTCCGGCACGACGCCTTCGGCCACCAGTTCCTGCTTGACGCGATCCGGGCTGGCGCCCGGCTTGTCGATCTTGTTGATCGCCACGATCAGCGGCACATTGGCCGCCTTGGCGTGGTGGATGGCTTCGCGCGTCTGCGGCATCACGCCGTCGTCCGCAGCGACCACCAGAATCACCAGGTCGGTTGCCTTGGCACCGCGGGCACGCATGGCCGTGAAGGCCTCGTGACCCGGCGTGTCGAGGAAGGTGATCATGCCGCGCGGCGTATCGACGTGATAGGCACCGATGTGCTGCGTGATGCCGCCCGCTTCGCCTGCGGCAACACGGGCACGGCGAATGTAGTCGAGCAGCGAAGTCTTGCCGTGATCGACGTGACCCATGACCGTCACAACCGGTGCGCGCGGCAGCAGTTCGACGTCCTTGTGTTCTTCCGTGGTTTCGCCGAGGAAGGCTTCCGGGTCGTCCAGCTTCGCCGGCTTGGCGATGTGACCCATTTCCTCGACCAGAATCATGGCCGTTTCCTGATCAAGCACCTGATTGATCGTGACCATCTGACCAAGCTTCATCAGCACCTTGATCAGTTCAGTGGCCTTGATCGCCATCTTGTGCGCGAGGTCGGCCACCGAAATGGTTTCCGGCACGAGCACTTCACGCACCACGGCCTCGACCGGCGCCTGCTGCTGGCCTCCCTGGTCGTGGTCCCGATGGTTGCGTCCCTTGGGACCGCCGCGCCAGCCGCCGGTGCCGGCGTCGCCGCGGGTCTTGATCTGGCGGCGTTTTGCCGCGTCGTCCTTCCACGCGGTGCCGGGCTTCGCCTTCGCCGCGGGCGCCGCTTTAGCCTTTACACCCTTGTCATCGGCCTTGGCCGGCTTGTGCAGCGTGCCGGGCGTGCTTACCTTGGTCGTTACAGGTGCTGCCTTCGCTTCTTCATCCGCCTTCGTCTTGGCGTCGAGATCGGTCTGCTTCTTGATCAGGTCGTCCGCGATCCGCTTGCGCAGTGATTCAGCGCGATCGACCTTGTCCTTCAATTCCTTTGCCTGATGCTCGAGCAACCTGGAGTGGCGGTCAGCTTCTATCTCCCGCGTGCTGCGCAAACGCACTGTGGGTGCTTCCACCGCACCTTCGACGATCGGCTCTGCCGCCGACTCCGGCTCGATGTCCACGAGGACTTCGGGCAAAACGGCTTCGGGCGCAGCGGCTTCGGGCTCGGGCGGCTCTTCCGCGACAGGCGCGATTTCGACAACCGCCACCGGTTCAGGCATCACCACGACCGCTTCAGCGACAACAGCCACTTCAGCGACAACAGGTGCTTCAGCGACAACAGGCGTTTCAGTGGCCTTTTGCGCAGCTTCTTCCGCAAGCAATTCCGCAGGGTCACGCTTCACAAGAACGCGCTTCTTGCGCACTTCGACCTGAACGGTGCGAGCCTGTCCGGATGAATTGGTCGCCTTGATTTCGGTCGTTTCGCGACGGGTCAGCGTGATTTTCGTCTTTCCCGCGGTATCACCGTGCTGACGACGCAAGTAGTCGAGCAGACGGGACTTGTCTTGCTCGGTCAGCGAATCACGTTCGCTCTGCTTGTCGACACCCGCGTGCCGGAGCTGCTCCAGCAGCGCGGCAGCCGGCATTTTCAGCTCGGTCGCAAATTGGGAAACACTCATCAACGCCATACCTGTCCTCGATTATTCAAACCAGTGCGCGCGCGCAGTGGTAATCAGCGATGTCGCACGTGCGGAATCGATGCCGGCGATTTCAACCAGTTCATCGACCGCCAGATCTGCGAGATCGTCACGCGATCGCACATTGGCGCGCGCAAGCTGCGCAGCCAGTGGCTTGTCCATGCCGTCCAGTCCGAGCAGATCGTCATCGACCTGCTCCAGTTGCTCCTCGTCCACGATGGCTTCGGTCAGCAACACGTTGCGTGCGCGGTTGCGCAATTCATTCACCGTGTCTTCGTCGAACGCTTCGATTTCGAGCACTTCGGCAAGCGGCACGTAGGCAACCTCTTCCAGGGTCGAGAAACCTTCCTCGATCAGGATGTCTGCAACTTCTTCATCCACATCGAGCTTCGCCATGAAAAGCAGCCGGATGGCAGCGTTCTCGGCATCGGACTTGGCGGCCGACTGCTCGATGGTCATCAGGTTGATCTTCCAGCCCGTCAGCTCGGATGCAAGACGTACGTTCTGACCGCTGCGACCGATGGCGATCGCCAGATTGTCCTCGCTCACGACGACATCCATACTGTGGGCGTCTTCGTCGACGACGATACTCGCGACTTCGGCCGGCGCAAGCGCGCCGATGACGAACTGGGCCGGGTCGGGCGACCAAAGGATGATGTCCACCCGCTCGCCACCCAGTTCATTGGTCACCGCCTGCACGCGCGAACCGCGCATGCCGATGCAGGTGCCCTGCGGATCAACGCGCTGATCGTTGGATTTAACCGCGATCTTGGCGCGAATACCTGGGTCGCGCGCCGCGCCCTTGATTTCGATCAGGCCGTCTTCGATCTCGGGCACTTCGAGCTCGAACAGCTTCATGATGAATTCCGGCACCGTGCGCGACAGGATGATCTGCGGCCCGCGCGCCTGGCGATCAACCCGCAGCAGGATGGCCTTGACGCGATCGCCGACACGCAGGTTTTCACGCGCGATGATGTGTTCGCGCGGCAGCAGGGCTTCCAGGCGGCCGCATTCGATAATGGCGTTGCCGCGCTCGATGCGCTTGATGGTGCCCGTGACCAGATGGTCCTTGCGTTCGAGGAAATCGCTCAGGATCTGCTCTCGCTCGGCATCGCGGATGCGCTGCAGGATTACCTGCTTGGCGGCCTGCGCGCCAATGCGACCGAAATCGATCGGCTCGAGGGCTTCTTCAATGTATTCGTCGAGCTGCACGTCGGAAATCTGGTCCTGCGCATCGGTCAGGCCGATCTGCGCTTCTTCGTTTTCGAGCTCGCTGTCAGGCACCACCAGCCAGCGTCTAAACGATTCGTACTCGCCGGTTTCGCGGTCGATGGTCACGCGCACGTCGGCGTCGTCATGGGTACGCTTCTTCGTGGCCGAAGCCAGTGCAGATTCAAGTGCGCCAAATACCACTTCGCGGGCGACATTCTTTTCGCGCGCCAGCGCATCAACCAGCAACAGAATCTCGCGACTCATCGTTTCAACTCCTGCTTGCGTTCAAAGTCCGGCACCAGACGGGCGCGCTCGATCTGCGACAACTCGAACTCGTGTGCCACACCCTTGATTTCCATGGTCAGTCGGCCGTCGCTGACACCAGCCAGGCGCCCGCTGAAACTTCTTTGGTTGTTCAACGGGATGCGTAACCGCAGCTGCGCTTCCTGCCCGGTGAAACGGATGAAGTCGGCCGCTTTCTTGAGCGGTCTGTCGAGTCCCGGCGACGACACTTCAAGCCGGTCGTAGTCGACGTTTTCAACAGTGAAAAGCCGTGTGAGGTGATTACTCACCGCCACGCAATCATCCACATTGATGCCCTGCTCCGCATCGATGAAAATGCGCAGAAGCCGCCCGCGCGGGGACGTTTCCACATCGACCAGTTCGTATCCGAGCCCGCTTACTGCCTGCTCGATGAGCTCTGCAACATTCATCCTTGCAACACAATTCCGGACGCACAAATAAAAAATGGGCTGACCGCCCATCAAACAAACGCCGGCACCGCCAGCGCGACAAGTCCGTTAGTGTATCAGAGCGCGACAATCCACTTCAACATGAATGGCCAGATTGCCCGCGCACAAGGATGTTTTGAAAGTCAGGATTCGCCGGCCGGGGCGGTCGACGGGCGGCGGCGGCGGCGTGGTGCGCGTTTGCGCACAGGCGCGTCACCGTCGGCACGTTGTACCTGAGCCGGCGGCTGACCTGAAGGTGCGCCGTTGCCGGGTTCGCGCGGCTTGCGCGGACCGCGACGACGGCCATTGCCCTGCCCCGGTTTGGCTGCCGGAGCGACCTCTGCGGATTTCGCACGCGGCCTGCCGACGGCTGGTACGCCGGTCAGCAGGCGCGATACATCTTCCGGCTTGAGTTCTTCCGCTTCGCCGCGGTGCAGGCGGCGCGGCAGTTCGAACGGTCCATAGCGCACGCGCATCAGCCGGCTCACCGCAAGGCCGACAGTCTCGAACATGCGCCGGACCTCGCGATTGCGCCCTTCCGAAATGGTGACGCGATACCAGTGATTCGATCCTTCTCCGCCTCCGTCCGACAAGGCATTGAATCTGGCAATGCCGTCTTCGAGCTCGATGCCGGTCGTCAGGCGGGTTGCCTGTTCTTCCGTCAGCTCACCGATCAGACGCACGGCGTACTCGCGTTCGAGCTCGTAGCTCGGGTGCATCATCTTGTTGGCCAGCTCGCCACTGGTCGTGAATACCAGCAGGCCGGAGGTATTGAAGTCCAGCCGTCCGACGGCGATCCAGCGCCCGCCGCCGACGCGCGGAAGCTTGTCGAACACCGACGGCCGGCCCTCGGGGTCGTCGCGTGACACGATTTCGCCTTCCGGCTTGTGATAGATCAGCACGCGCGGTGCGCGCGGTGCGAAATGGATATGGATGAGCTTGCCGTTGACGCGGACCTTGTCTTCCGGCCCGACGCGCTGACCGACATGTGCCGGCAACGCATTCACGCTGATGCGCCCTGCCACGATCCAGTCTTCCAGCTCGCGCCGCGATCCCAGGCCCATGTCGGCCAACATCTTGTGCAGCTTCTGCGGCTCGGAAAAGACGACGGGACCGCGCTTCTTCGGACGGCTGTCCTGCGATCTGTAATTGGCCACGTTGCCATTGACCTGGGGCCCGCCCGGTCTGCGCTTACCTTGCATCATCGAAATTCATCACCTTCTGTAGTTCGGCCAGGGGTGGCAGCTCGGCAAGCGTGCGCAGCCCCAGATCGTCGAGGAATCGTCGGGTGGTGGCGTACAGCGCCGGCCGCCCGGGGACTTCCCGGTAACCTACGCTGTCGATCCAGCCACGACCTTCAAGTGCCTTGATGATGCCCGGCGACACCGACACCCCGCGGATGTCTTCGATGTCGCCGCGCGTCACCGGTTGGCGATACGCAATGATCGCCAGCGTTTCCAGCACCGCGCGCGAGTAGCGCGGCGGCTTTTCGTTCTTCAGCTTTTCCAGATACGGCTGCAGATCCGCGCGGGTGCGAAAGCGCCAACCGGACGCAACCTGTATCAGTTCGACACCGCGCCCCGACCAGTCGTCGCGCAATTCGTCGAGCAGTCGACGGAGCACCGACGCATCCAGTTCCTCATCGAACATCCGTCTGAGTTCGGCGATCGACAATGCGTCCTGCGCTGCGAGCAGCGCCGCTTCGAGTATCCGTTTGATATCAGACGGGTTCGGCGACAGCAGGTGTGGCGTGTCGGACATAAATCGGCGCAAAAGCTTCAATCTGAAGCAGTTCAATCAGGTTCTCGCGAGCCAGTTCAAGTACCGCGAGGAAATTCACCACCATCTGCGCTGCCGGTGCACCGGCTTCGAACAGCTGGTCGAAGCGCAGTGAGCCTTCGTCGGTCAGACGCCGCAGGATGCCGGACATGAACTCTCTCACCGACAAGGCCTCGCGACTGACCTTGTGATGACGGGTAACGTCGGCATGCCGCATCAGCGCCAGCCAGGCCAGCTGAAGATCCGCTGCACTGACCGCAGGCTGGATTTCCGCAATGCGCTCGGCAACCTGCACACCCACCCATTCATGCTCGCGCTGCGCGCGCGGAATGGCGTCAAGCGTCAGAGACGCCGCTTTCATCTGTTCGTATTCGATCAGTCTCCGGACAAGTTCGGCTCGCGGATCTTCGCCGTCGTCCGCCGATTCGCGCGGCGGGCGCGGCAGCAACATCCGGGATTTGATCTCCAGGAGCATCGCGGCCATCAGCAGATATTCGGCAGCAAGTTCAAGGCGATGTGTGCGCATGGCCTCGACATAGACCAGATACTGCGCGGTCAGCGGCGCCATCGGAATATCGAGTATGTCGACATTCGCCTTGCGGATCAGATAGAGCAGCAGATCGAGAGGTCCCTGAAACGCATCCAGGAACACTTCAAGCGCGTCGGGCGGAATGTACAGGTCGAGCGGAAGTTTTTCCAGCGTCTCGCCATACAACCGCACTGGTGTCGGGACAGCAACTTCAACCAGGAGCGCGTTGCTCGACATCAGGCGTAGTTCAGACCCATGGCTTCGCGCACGTCGCGCATCGTTTCCGATGCCAGCTTGCGCGCGCGCTCGCAGCCATCAGCGACGATGTTGCGCAACAGCATGGGGTCTTCTTCGTATTGCCGCGCACGTTCATGAATGGGCGCCTGTTCCTTCAACACGGCATCGATCACCGGCTGCTTGCAGTCGAGACAACCTATGCCGGCCGATCGACAGCCCTCCTGCACCCACTGCTTCGTCGTGTCGTCCGAGTAGATGACGTGGAACTGCCAGACCGGGCAGCGATCCGGATCTCCCGGATCGGTACGCCGCACGCGTTGCGTGTCTGTCTTCATGCCGCGGATCTTCTTGGTCACCAGATCCGGCTCTTCGCGCAGCATCAGCGTGTTGTTGTAAGACTTCGACATCTTCTGGCCATCCAGACC
Source organism: Methyloversatilis sp. (assembly GCF_030696805.1). Taxonomy (GTDB): domain Bacteria; phylum Pseudomonadota; class Gammaproteobacteria; order Burkholderiales; family Rhodocyclaceae; genus Methyloversatilis. The sequence goes on from NZ_JAUYRO010000096.1 coordinate 18,562, forward strand.
CGGCATGCGCGCCGCTTCGGTCAGCAGCGCGCCGGGCTCGGCCAGAATCATCTTGCCGCCACCTTCCAGGTAGCCGTACAGCCGCTCGCGGTCACCCAGACTCAGGCTCTGCGCCTCGTCGAGCAGCGCATGCGCCTGTTCAAGTGCCTCGTCGCGACCTTCCTGCTGATACAGCGTGCGCAGCTCTTCGTAAAGCTTGCCGCGTTTGCCGCCCAGCTTCTTCACCGCCTCGCGCGCCTTTTCCTCGAAGCCCGGTTCCCGGCCATACAGGTGGTTGAAACGGCGAGCGACTTCGCGTGTCAGCTCGACGTGTGGCACCTGGTCTTCACCCACCGGCACCAGGTTGGCGCGGTAGATAAGGATGTCGGCCGACTGCAGCAGCGGGTAGCCGAGAAAACCGTAGGTCGCCAAATCCTTGTCGGACAGCTTGTCCTGCTGGTCCTTGTAGGTCGGCACGCGTTCCAGCCAGCCAAGCGGACACATCATCGACAGCAGCAAATGCAGTTCGGCATGCTCGGGCACGCGTGACTGGATGAAAAGCGTCGCCTGCGACGGGTCGACGCCAGCCGCCAGCCAGTCGATCAGCATGTCCCACACGCTGCGTTCGATGACCTGAGTGTCTTCGTAGTTGGTGGTCAGCGCATGCCAGTCGGCGACGAAGAACAGACAGGGGTACTCGTGTTGCAGACGTACCCAGTTCTTCAGCACCCCGTGGTAGTGGCCGAGGTGCAGGCGCCCGGTAGGGCGCATGCCGGAAAGAACACGTTCAGCGTACATGGTGTGGATTCATCCAGTTCAGAAAAGCAGCGCAATCAGGGCCATTCTGGCCAGCGTCAGCAGCGGGCGCAGGATATCGCCCAGCACGCCGGTCAGCAAAAGCGCAAGCAGCAGGAACAGGCCGTAGGGCTCAAGCCGCGCGAAGGCCATCGACGGTCCGCGCGGCAGCAGACTTACCATGATGCGGCCGCCGTCCAGCGGTGGAACCGGCAGCAGGTTGAGCACCATCAGCAGCAGGTTGATCAGGATGCCCGCCTCCGCCATCAGCGTCAGCGGCTCGCCAAAATACTGGGGAGAGGCGTCCAATGCAAATTTGTAGACCAGCCCCCAGATCACGGCCATGACCAGATTGGCGCCCGGTCCGGCGGCGGCCACCCACAGCATGTCCTGCTTGGGACGGCGCAGAAGAGAGAAATTGACCGGTACCGGCTTGGCCCAGCCGAACAGCAGCCCGGGCTGACCGAGCATCGCGGCGCCGAAATACATGACCAGCGGTACCAGTATCGTACCGACCGGATCAATGTGCTTGAACGGGTTGGCCGTGATACGACCCGCCAGATGCGCCGTCGGGTCCCCCTTGAGCAGCGCGACATAACCGTGCGCGGCCTCATGCAGGGTAATCGCCAGCACCACGGGAATGATGATGATGGCAAGTCGCGCGATCATGTCATCCATGTGCGCTCCCTGCGGAAGGTTGCGCTCACGATTCTTCGAGACCGAAGCGCGACACGTCACCCGCGCCAGCGCGTATCAGCACCGGCTCGCCGGACGACAGATCGATCACCGAGGTCGGCCGGGTGCCGCACGAACCCGCTTCGATCACCAGATCAAGGTCGTGCTGCAGGCGCTCGCGGATGTCGTCCGCATCGGTCAGCGGTAGCTCTTCCCCGGGCAGCAGCAGTGTCGATCCGAGCAGCGGCTCGCCCAGTTCGGCCAGCAGGCTGGACACCACCGGATGGTCGGGCACGCGCAGACCGATGGTCTTGCGCTTCGGATGCAGCATGCGGCGGGGCAGCTCGCGCGTCGCTTCCAGAATGAAGGTGTAGGCGCCGGGCGTGGCGCTCTTCAACAGCCGGAACTGTGTGTTGTCGACGCGCGCAAGGCTGGCGATTTCCGACAGGTCGCGGCACATCAGCGTGAAGTGATGCTGCGCGTCGACGCCGCGAATGCGCCGGATGCGTTCCAGAACCTGTGCATCGCCCATGTGGCCGACCAGTGAATAGGCGCAGTCGGTCGGAATGGCTGCCAGCCCGCCGGATCGCAGGATGTCGGCCGCCTGTCGTATCAGTCTGGGCTGCGGATTGTCGGGGTGAAGATTGAAAAGTTGGGCCAATTGGGATCGAAGGGAAAATCGAGGAGAAAAATCCGGGGCGGTCGTCTGGGTCAGTTGTCTCGGGCACGTCGCGGGTCACAGGTCGCTTCAGGACGCGCTGCGCGAGCTCAGGTCATGCAAATCACGCGCTGGTTGAGTTCCGGTGCCTGCCATATCGGTTTCAGATCGTCAGGCAATGGTGCGCTGCGCCCCAGATCGACTGCACTTTCGTCAGGCGCGTGAAAATCCGACGCACGCGAGGCGAAGAAGCCGAACCGGCGTGCCAGGCGGGCAAAGGTACGCACTTCCGCGTCGCCGTGGGAGCCGGATATCACTTCGATGCCGCGGCCATCGAGCGCATGGAATTCTTCGAGCAACTGTTCGATCCGCTCACCCGAAATACGGTAGCGCCCCGGGTGTGCAATCACGGCAACGCCGCCGGCGCCATGTATCCAGGCCAAGGCCTGGGACAGCGTGGTCCACCGGTGATCGACGAAGCCCGGGCGCCCGGGCACCAGAAAGTTGCGGAAAACGGCATGGATATCGCCTGCATAGCCCTGCTCCACCAGCACGCGCGCAAAGTGCGAGCGTCCGACAAGTGATGGGTTGCCGGCGTGGCGCATGGCGTTTTCGTAGGGCTGAACCACGCCCAGCAATGAAAGTTCATCGGCGATACGCATGGCGCGCGCATCGCGCCCGCTGCGCACCCGGGTCAGGCCGGCAGCCAGATCCGCGTTCGTCGGATCGACGCCCAGCCCCACGACATGTACCGTGATGCCGCCCCAGGTCACAGACACTTCGACGCCGTCGATGAAGGACAGGCCGCGCTCGAGCGCAGCATTCCGTGCTTCTTCGAGTCCGCTCAGCGTGTCGTGATCGGTCAGAGACCACAGTTCGACGCCGTTCGCCGCTGCGCGGGCGGCCAGGGCCGATGGGGAAAGCACACCGTCGGAGTGGCAGGAATGGCAGTGCAGGTCAGCGTTCATATCCGTTGGATTCTATCAGGCCATCGTCCCCCGCCCGGCGCAGCTACAATTCGCGCTGGTCATTTCAACCTGGAACCGCAATGAATCACCCGGACACTCTCCGCTACACCGACACGCATGAATGGGTCAGGATCGAACAGGATGGCAGCGTGACGGTCGGCATCACGGACCACGCCCAGGACGCGCTGGGCGACGTGGTTTTCCTTCAATTACCCGAGGTCGGTCAGCAGGTCGCGCGTAGCGACTCGATGGCCGTCATCGAATCGGTCAAGTCGGCTTCGGATATCCATGCACCGGTATCGGGCACGGTGACGGCGGTCAATCCGCCGGTCGCCGACGCCCCCGAACAGGTCAACAAGGACCCGTACGGTGCGTGGATGTTCGTCATCAAGCCTGATGACGCCGGCGAGATCGATGTCCTGATGGACGCCGCGCGCTACACCGCTTCCATCGCCTGATCGTCCGGCCGCAGCCTGCTTACGACTTGCTGCGGCCGATGCGCTGGCCGTGCTTGCGCAGGCTGCCTGACAGCTGATCGATGATTTCGCCGGCCGCGGCGACGATCTGGTTCGGTCCGAATCCCGCCGACTTCATTTCCCGATAGAAGGACTTGGCCAGCAGCTTGGCCATCTGGGCTGGCGGTGCCGCGCCCTGCGTGAAGGCATCCATGGCCGGCAGTGGCACATTGCCGCCGCTTTCCAGCGCGCGCTGCGCAAAACCCGAATTCAGCAGGTAAGCCAGCTGCGCGACCTGTATCGCCTTGCCCGCATAAAGTGCCAGCGCCGCCAGCAACTGCTGGTCGATCGCGGTGAAGGGGGCTTCTCCGCGTGGCCGGCGCACATTGATCACACCAAGCACGCGGCCGTCGAGCGAAAGCGGCTGGCAGATGAAACTACCACCCTCGCCCCGCACCCGGACATCCGGCGCGGCTGCATCGACGTCATCGATACGCTGCGCCACACCGGTCATCAGCACGCTGCCCGAGGTCGATATGCCGACGCCGACCCGCACCTGCAAGGCGTCTTCGGCCAGTTCGCCGCGCCACGCCGCAAGACCCAGGAGGGTGTGCTCACCCTCTCCGTCGGCCAGCATGATGGACGCACGTGCGCAGCGCACACCCGACCACACGGCATCGATCACCTGATCGAGTGCTGCCTGCAACAGACCGCGGCCGGCGTCCGGCGCGGGTGACGGTTGCGGCTTCTCAGCAGCCATCGTGAGCGCCATTCATGGTCGAGGATGCAATCCAGCCGGCAATCTGGACGCCCAGCGCATCTACAGCACGCGCCGACGCTGCCACACCGGCGGCCGCGTCGGCGCCGCTCGCCGGTTCGCTGATCGCGAACGGCAGGCTGGCCAGCACTCGCTGACCACGCACGTCGGTCAATACTGCGCGACCGGACAGCAATGCGCGCGCACTGTCCGCCCGGTCGTAGTGCTGGATGAATTCATCAATGTCGACCCGCAGCCGACAACCCGTGCCCGTACTCGCGTCGTCGGTCTGCAGCATCTGGCGCAACGCGATGGTCAGCATTTCCGGTGGTGAGGCGGCCCAGCGGCTGAACGCATAGACGTCGCGTCGCGTTGCACTTTCGTAGGCCAAACGGTAGTGCATCGCGCTGCCGTCGAGCCAGCTCGGCGACCGGACTTCTATGGTGCGCAGCCCCGGGATGCGCTGCAATGTGGCACGTGCACTGCCCAGATCGTGCAGTGCCGGCGCCGGCGGACGACTGACCAGCGGCCCGCAGCCCGCCAGCCCTGCCAGCATGAGCGACAGCACGGCCGTCCGGACCCGCCGCATTGATCCAGCCCTCATCGACCCGCTCCTTCCGTGGCTGGCGCGAAACCGGGTTCGCCCGGTCCGGCACGAGATGTTTCTCGCCCCAGCAGAAGCGTCTGCGGCGATGATTCAAGTTCGCCCAGTACTCTGTTGAGCTGGCGCGAATTGCGCTGCACCTCGTCGATCAGGGTCTGCAGTCGGGGCAAGGTGTCGTCGGTGACCTGTTGTCCGGCCACCGCGGCCAGCGCATCGACGCGATCGGCCAGCTGTTTCATTGAACCCAGCAGGGCGCGCAAGTCTTCGGCGGCCCGGCGACCTTCACCGCTGGTCTGCTCGACACTGGCCAGAATGCCGCTCAACCGTTCGACGTTCTGCGGCGACATGACGGCCTGCGTACGCTCGAAGGTCTGCCGGGCTTCGGCCAGCACTGCCGGCAACCCGGCCAGTGACCTATCCAGATGTGCTGTGGCCGACTGCAGATTGGCCAGCACGCCCGAAATCCTATCGATATTGCCGTCATCGAAGAGCACATTCACGCGCAGCAGCACCTGCCGCAACACGGCCATTGTGTCCGTTGCCTGCGAACCGAGCGCTTCGAACTGCGAGCCGCCGAGCGGTATGCGTGCCGGGCCCTGATCATCGGCCAGCAGTGGCGCCGGATCGGAACCGTCGTCGTCGAGATCGATCAGCGCAAGACCGGTCACGCCGAGATAGGACAGACGCGCACGCGTGGCGGCGGTGACCGGAAAACGCTCCGGAATGTCGATACGCACATGAATTTCGCGCGGTGCGTCGGGGTTTATCGAAATCTCCTTCACCTTGCCGACCCGGATACCACGATAGCGAACCTGTGCCTGCGGACTGAGCCCACTGACATTCGAGGTCGTCACCAGCACATATTCGCGCCCCACTTCACTGTCGCTCGACAGATACCAGGTCGCGAGACCGACACAGGCGCTCATCAGCAGAAGGAACAGTCCGGCGGCAAGGGCGTGGGCACGATTTTCCATCTTCAGCGCACCGTGACGTCCGGTGCGCGCTGCAGGCGACCGGAGGCGAAGAAGTTCTGGATGAACGGATGGTCGACGTTCATGACGTGATCAAGCGGGCCATAAGCCAGTATACGTCGCTCGCCCAGCACTGCGACCTGAGTTGCCAGCGCCGCCAGCGTATCGATGTCATGGGTGACCAGAACGACCGTCAGGCCGAGCTGACCTCGCAACGTGCGGATCAGGCTGACGAAGGCGGCCGAGCGGTCGGGGTCTAGGCCTGCGGTCGGTTCGTCGAGCAGCAGAAGTTCGGGCTCGAGCGCCAGCGCCCGCGCCAGCGCCACCCGCTTGATCATGCCGCCGGACAGTTCCGACGGCATCAGCCAGGCATGCCGGGGTTCGAGTTCCACCATGGCCAGTTTCATCATGACCAGATCGCGGATGATGGCGCCATCCAGCCAGCGCAGCTCGCGCAGCGGGAAGGCAATGTTCTCGAACACATTGAGTGCAGAGAAGAGTGCGCCTTGCTGGAACAGCACGCCGAAGCGCTGGCGCAGCCGGCGATCGGCCAGGGCGTCGCCGGAGAACAGCGGCTGGCCGAACACGCGGATCTGCCCGGCGTCCGGCTGCAGCAGCCCGATCACCTGGCGCAGCAAGGTCGTCTTGCCGCTGCCCGAGCCGCCGACCAGCGCAACCACTTCGCCAGCCGCGACGGACAGGTCGATGTCCTGATGCACGACATTCGTGCCGAAGCGCGTCACCAGCCTGCGAATGTCGATGACCGGCGCGCTCATCCGCCGGGCAGTCCGATGTGACGCGTGGCGATGGCGAACAGTGCGTCGACCAGAATCACGCAGGTGATGGCGCTGACCACCGATCTGGTTGTGTTCGACGACAAACTTTCGGTGTTGGGTTTCACCGACAATCCGAAATGGCAAGCCACCAGCGCGATCACCAGCCCGAATGCAACGCCCTTTGCCAGTCCGATATACAGGTTGGCGATCGGAACCACGCGCGGCAGCGTGTCGAGAAAGAAGCCATAGCTCATGTCGAGCTGTATCGATGCGGCCACCATGCCGCCGAACAGTGCAGCCGACGATGTCCAGAGCACCAGCAGCGGCAGCGCCGTCACCAGCGCCAACACCTTGGGTAGCACCAGACGCAGGCTGCGCGGCACGCCCATCGTCGCCAGCGCATCGATCTCTTCGGTCACCCGCATCACGCCGAGCTGCGCGGTCATCGCCGAGCCGGATCGCCCGGCCACCAGCACGGCGACCAGCACCGGTCCGAGCTCGCGCACGATGCCGATGCCCAGGATGTTGACGATGAACACGTCGGCACCGAAGGTCTTGAGCTGCAGCGCCGACAGATACGACAGCACGACGCCGATCAGGAAGCCGACCAGCGCGGTGATCGGCAGCGCACTGACGCCGGTCTTGTAAAGATTGGCCGATATTTCGCGCAGCGGCGCGTCCTGCGGCCGGCGGGCGATGTGCAGCAGGTCGAGCAGCAACTGACCGATCAGTGCGACCAGATCGCCGATCTGCCGTGCGAACGACAAACCGGCGCGGCCCAGTGCCGCCAGCGAGTCGAAGGACGTCGTGGGCGGCGTCACACGACTGCGTACGCCAAGCGCCGAGGCCGACTCCAGCATGGCGAGCGTGTGCTCGCCGGCGTCCAGCGTTGCCGGCAAGCGGTCGCCCCAGATGCGCCAGAGCAGGCAGGCGCCAAGGCTGTCGATGCGTGCGATGCCGGTCAGATCCCAACGCGCGGCCGCCCGTGCCTCAACCGTGTCTAGCGCGGCGCGCAACGCATCGATGCGGCCTTCCAGCCCCTGCAACGTCCAGTCGCCCTGCAGCGACGCGACCGGCGCAGCACCTTCCCGATCAAACGATACGGTCGGTGCGTTCATGCAGGTGTCAGCGCGTCACGCCGGCTGCAAGGCGAGCGGTGCGTAGCTTCAAGTCGATTCCGATCACACCCCACAACTTCAGTTCGTCGTGCAGGCTGGCATTGGTCAGCGGCGACGCCGAAAGCCATTCCGCGCGCGCACCCAGCTGATAGCCACTGCCAGTGTGCTCGATGGTCAGCGGCAGTTCGCTGAAATCTTCACGGCTGCGATGCAGCAGCACAGCCAGACGCAGACAGAGGATGAGCGACCAGTCGCGCGCGTCGGCCGAAGCCGAGTTCACCTTCTCCAGCTTGCCCCGATGGGCGAGCACGATGCGCGCCAGACGCGATTGATCCATGCGCGAAAACCCCGGCATGTCAGCGTTTCCGACAATGTAGGCGCTGTGCTTGTGGTAGCCGGCGTGCGCGACCGAAATCCCCAGTTCGTGCAGGCAGGCAGCCCAGCTCAGCATCTGCAGGTCGGGATGATCATCAGGATGATCACCGTTTGCCGCCGGACTGAGCGCGCGGAACAGTCGCAGTGCCGTACCCCGTACGCGCTCGGCTTGCTTCTGGTCGACCTGGTAGCGCCGCATGAACTGCAACACTGTTGCGTCGCGCAAGTCCTGGTGGTGATAGCGGCCGAGCAGGTCGTACAACACGCCCAGTCTCAGCGCCCCTTCCGAAAAACTCATGCGCTCCAGTCCGAAAGCGTCGAACACCGCCGACATGATGGCGAATCCGCCTGCCAGCACTGGCAGGCGGTCGGGTCGCAGGCCTGCGATGCCGAGCCGGTTCACGTCGCCGACGCGCAGCAGCAGCGCGCGCAGCTTTTCCATGGCCTCGCGGGTCAGCGCACCCTGCGACCAGCCGTTCAATTCCATGATGTCGAGCAGCGCCCTTGCCGTGCCGCTCGACCCGACGGCTTCGTCCCAACCGAGCGAGCGATAGCCATATTCGATGGTTTCCAGCTCGCGTCGCGCCGCCAGTTCGGCTTCGCGCAGCGAGCGCTTGTCCATCCGGCCATCCGGAAAGTAGCGCAGGCTGAATGCCACGCAGCCGATGTACAGCGATTCCAGCGCCAGCGGCTCGAAGCTGCGGCCAATGATGAATTCGGTCGAGCCGCCGCCGATGTCGACCACCAGTTGCTGACTCGACGGGTTGGGGAGCGTATGCGCCACGCCGACATAGATCAGCCGTGCCTCTTCGCGCCCGGCGATCACTTCGATCGGGAAACCCAACGCCGCTTCGGCCTGCGGCAGGAGTTGCGGCGCGTTCTTGGCCACGCGCAGGGTGTTGGTGGCCACGGCGCGTACCTGGTCCGGTGCGAAGCCGCGCAGCCGCTCGTTGAATCGTGACAGCGCCTCTATGGCCCGAAGCTGCGAGGGGCCATCAAGCAATTTGCCCTGGCCGAGACCCGCCGCCAGCCGTACGGTTTCCTTGAGGCCGTCCAGCGGATAGATCTGATCGTCGACAACGCGGGCAACCTGGAGACGGAAGCTGTTCGAGCCCAGGTCAACCGCAGCGAGAAGTTCGTAGCTCATGCATCCGTAACTGAAAAATCGTCAGCGCCGGAGTTTAGCAGCCGGGGGCACCCCTGCATTCGGTGCATTTTGCGTCACACGGCTGTAATAATCGAACATGTTTCATGTCACACAATAGCGTGTTGCCTACCGATGTCGAATCCGGACTTTTGCTCATGAACTTACCGCTTGTGGTGCCACGTTTCGCACCTGATCACTTCATCAACCGCGAATTGTCGCTCATCGCCTTCAACCGACGCGTACTTGCGCAGGCGGCAGACGAGCGGGTGCCGCTGCTCGAACGGCTCAAGTTCCTGTGCATCGTGTCGAGCAATCTGGACGAATTCTTCGAGGTGCGGATCGGTGGCCTGCGCGAGCAGATCAAGCTCGGGGCACGCAGCGTCACGTCGGACGGACGCTCTGCGCAGGAGGCCTTGCGTCTGATCGCGAACGAATGCCATCAGTTGATCGCCGAGCAGTACGCGCTGCTCAACGACGTCATCCTGCCGGCGCTGGAAACCGAAGGCATCGTTTTCCTGCGCCGGGGCGCTTGGACGGATGAGCAGCGGGAGTGGATACGCGACTTCTTCATGCGCGAACTGATGCCCGTGCTGACCCCGATCGGGCTTGACCCTTCGCATCCCTTCCCGCGTGTCCTCAACAAGAGCCTGAACTTTGCAGTCGAACTCGACGGTCGCGACGCCTTCGGTCGCAGTTCGCGCTTCGCCATCGTGCAGGCGCCGCGCGCGCTGCCGCGCGTGATCAAGCTGCCGAAGGAATTGACCGGCGTCGACCACGGCTTCGTGTTCCTGTCGTCAGCGATGCACATGAATGTCGGCGATCTGTTCGAAGGCATGAACGTGCTTGGGTGTTACCAGTTCCGGGTGACCCGCAATTCCGACCTCTTCCTGGATGAGGAAGAAGTGAAGAACCTACGTCTGGCGCTGCAGGGCGAACTGCCGCAGCGCCACTATGGCGACGCGGTGCGCCTGGAGGTTGCGGACAACTGCTCCGAACACATGGCCGACTTCCTGCTGCAGCAATTCAACCTGACGCGCGATGATCTGTACCGTGCGCCGGGCATCGTCAATCTGGTGCGCCTGATGCAGGTGCCGAACTGGGTGGACCGGCCGGACCTGAAGTACCCGCCGTTCACGCCGACGTTGCCGCGAGCCATGGAAAAGCGCTACGACATCTTTTCGATGCTGCGCCGGCAGGACATCCTGCTGCATCATCCGTGGGAGGCCTTCACGCCTGTGATCGACCTGGTACAGCAGGCGGTTGATGACCCGGAAGTGGTGGCGATCAAGATGACCGTGTATCGCACCGGCATTGATTCGGTGCTGATGGAGGCCCTTGTTCGCGCCGCGCACAAGGGCAAGGAAGTGACCGTCGTGGTCGAACTGATGGCGCGCTTCGACGAGGAAGCCAATATCAACTGGGCGTCGCGGCTCGAAGATGCCGGCGCACACGTGGTTTATGGCGTGTTCGGCTACAAGACGCACGCGAAGCTTCTGATGGTGGTCCGGCGCGAGGAGATCGACGGAGTGCGCAGTTTCCGGCGCTTCGTGCATCTGGGAACCGGCAATTACCACCCGAGTACGGCGCGCTTCTACACCGATTTTGGTCTGATGACGGCCGATGAGCAGATCGGCGAAGACGTGAATGAGGTGTTCAAGCAACTGACCGGGCTGGGACACGCCGGCACGCTCACCCACTTGTGGCAGGCGCCGTTCACGCTGCACAGCAATGTGATCGCGGCGATCAACCGCGAAGCCGACAACGCGCGCGCCGGTCGCAAGGCGCGCATCATCGCCAAGATGAACTCGCTGGTCGAGGACGAAACGATCGAGGCGCTGTACAACGCCAGCCAGGCGGGTGTCGACATCGATCTGATCGTCCGCGGCGTGTGCGCCTTGCGTCCCGGTGTGCCGGGCCTGTCCGAAAAGATCACGGTGCGCTCCATTGTCGGCCGCTTCCTCGAGCACTCGCGCATCTATCACTTCCACGCCGACGGTGAAGAAAAGCTCTACTTGGCCAGCGCGGACTGGATGGAACGCAACTTTTTCCGGCGCATCGAGGTGGCGTTTCCGATACTCGATCCGAAACTGAAGCGGCGCGTGATGAAAGAGGGATTGCGCCCCTACCTGCTCGACAACAGCCAGTCGTGGGAGATGGAGCCGGATGGCCGGTATCGCAGGCGCGTATCGCGCGCCGCACGGCACTGTGCGCAGGAAACGCTGCTGGCCGAGTATTCACGCGGGAGCAAGTAAGGCGAGCTGGCAGGCGAGCCGACTCAAGCGTCGGCCGGAATTGTCGTAAACCGGATGTGTTCATTCCATCCGGACAAACGTCAAGGTGAAGGTCGCCCAGTCCCTCCTGCTCGTGTCGCTCGCCGCCACTCTCGTGGCGTGCGACAAGTTGCCCATTCCGGACCCCAATCGCGCCGCGATGCAGAAAGAACTCGACAGCAAGGCGATCGGCGGCGCATGCAGACATGCGGGCCGAGCGCTGGAAGACTGTTACCGGCTCAATCCGAAGGCGTCGAAGGCTGCCGTGTTTGCCGGCTGGCGCGAAATGAACGATTACATGACGGAAAACAAGCTCGACGTCGTACTGCCTACCCTGCCGCCCCGTGGTACCCGCATGGTGAGTGAAACGGCCCATGCCGGTGCGCCACCTGCGGACGCGAAGCACAACGGCGAAAAGGGCGGCGCCGACAGCGCATCCGACGACAAGAAGCCTGACAGCAGCAGTGCGAAACCTTCAGACGAAAAAAACCCCGCGCTGACGGCGGGGTGATTTCACGGGGTGATTCCAGCATCGGTCGCTCGCGCGACCGGCCTTCGCCCTACCGCATCGTAGCCAGTTCGCTCAGGTCCTTGCCGTCGATCCTCACGCGCGCCAGCGTCACCTCACCGTCGTCCATATCCAGCGGTTCGATGCTCACCCGGCCCGAATCGAGCAGTTGCTGCAATTTCTGTTTGCCGATGCTGGATGCGGTTGTGGTTTCGAGCGCTTCCAGGCCTGCCGCCCGGACACGCACGCCATCCGCGTAGAACGTACTGCCATCCACCGCGTAGTGCCGCTGGGCCGGCGCCTTCGGCGGCCGGAAGACCGGTGTTGCGGCAGCGACTGCCACAGTACGGCGAGGCGCCTTGGCGGTTGCCGATATGCGTTTCTTCGCGGCAACATTGACCGCCGGGCGAATCTTTTTCTTGACTTGCTCGCTGCTCGCCACTGACCGCGCCGCATAGGCGTTGTCCATCGTACCGAACAGCGAAAATCCAAACAGGGCAGACAGGGCGATTACGCCCCAGGTTTTTCCGATCATGCACGTCTCCCGAAGTTGCCCGCAGCGCCGACCGACCTGAAAACTTCGATCAACGATGTGAGCCAATTTATTGTTTAGGATGATTTTTCCAATATTAACCATTGCAGCCGCGGAGCGCCAGCACCGCCGAAGCATGTCGGCACGACTTACAATGGCGGTGATTTCCTTTCCGTACTCCGCACATGCTTCGCGTTTTCGGTATCCGGCGCTGCGACACGATGTCGCGCGCCATGGCTTGGCTGAACGAACACCAGCTCGAATTCCATCTGCACGACTACAAGAAGGACGGTGTGCCTGCCGACCGGCTGGCCGGCTGGATCGAACGCGCCGGCTGGCGCGCCATCGTCAACACGAAAGGCACGACCTTTCGCAAGCTGCCGCCCGAACTGACCGCCGATCTGGACGATGCGAGCGCGCAACCTCTGCTGACCGAACATCCGTCAGCCATCCGCCGGCCGATCATCGAGCACGGCGGACACTTGCTTATCGGCTTCGATCCGGCGAACTGGAGCGAAGTCCTCAAGCGCAAGCCCAATGAGTGAGCGCGATTTCATCCAGCGCTTCATGTTCGAGGCGCTCGACATCCGTGGCGCCCTGGTCCGTTTCGATCAGGGCTGGCAGGCCATGCAGCATGGACGGGGCTATGGCGCCGTCGCGACGCGACTGCTCGGCGAAGTGGCCGTGGTCACGTTGCTGATCGGCGGACAGCTCAAGCAGCCGGCCCGTCTTACGGTTCAGGTACGCGGCCGCGGGCCGGTCGAAACGCTGGTCGTCGATTGCGACCAGCGGCTGCGCCTGCGCGGCATGGCCAGTGCGCCGCCAGACCTGGCCGATGCACCAGTCCCTGCGCTGCTTGGTGAGGGGCACCTCGTGATGACCTTGCAGACGAATGAGGCGGAAACGCCCTACCAGAGCCTGGTGCCGCTTGAAGGCGACACGGTGGCGGCGGTGTTCGAACACTATCTTGCACTGTCCGAACAGCAGCCGGCGGCGCTGTGGCTGCATGCTGATGCCGAGTGCGCGACCGGCCTGTTCCTGCAGAAGCTGCCGGATGCCGACCGCAAGGACGCCGATGGCTGGAACCGCCTGTGCCACCTCGCTGCGACCGTGACGCCTGACGAGCTGAAGACGCTGGCGCCCGAAGCACTGCTCGGCCGTCTGTTTGCCGAAGAGGCAGCGCGAGACGGCATTCGGGTGTTCGCACCGGCGATTCCGCGCCATCACTGCCCGCGCGACGAAGAAAAGTTGCGCCGACTGGTGCTGTCGCTCGGTCGCGAAGAGGTCGAATCCATCCTGCGCGAACAGGGCGAGGTGCATATCCACGACGACATGTGCAACCACGACTACCGCTTCAGCGCGCTCGACATCCAGCTTCTGTTCGGCGAAGCTCCGCCCGCCGTGCATTGATGCGGTATCCAAACGCTCCCCTGCGTCAGTTGCCCGTGCATCGGTCACTGACTAGACTTTCGACATTTCCCGCGGACACCCCATGGCGCGCAAGCCCGCTCCCCCGGCCGTAGAACTCAAAAGCGCCACGCTCGAAGCCATGCGCGCGCTGCTGCACGCAGCCGATGCGCCATCGGTCGCGGCAGCGCTGGACGCGCGGCTCGGCGCAACCCCCGGCTTTTTTTCGGGCGAACCGGTAGTCATCGACGCGAGCGCTCTGCCGTCCGATGCTGCGCCCGACTGGGCGGGCATCCGGGACGCACTGGCCCGCCACTCATTGACTGCCGTTGCAGTTCAGGGGGTCGATGACGCCGCTGCCGACACGGCGCGCGCACTCGGTTTTGCGATCGTGGCCGGCGACGCTCAGCCCGACCGGGCGCCACCGCCCGAATCCGTCGCCGAACCGGTTGCAGAAGCCGTCGTCGAACCGGTCATCGAGTGCGAACCCGTCGTCGCGGAGGCGACCGAACCGGTCGTCCCACCGGCGCCCGCCAGGCGTGCCGAAATCATCGACAAGCCGCTGCGTTCCGGCCAGCGTGTATATGCCCGCGGTTGCGACCTGATCGTGCTGGCCATGGTCAGCGCCGGCGCCGAGGTGATTGCCGACGGCAACATCCACATCTATGCGCCGCTGCGCGGGCGCGCGCTGGCCGGTGCGGCGGGCGACGTGCAGGCGCGCATCTTCACCACCTGCTTCGAAGCCGAACTGGTGTCGATCGCTGGCGTTTACCGCACCTTCGAACACACCGCGCACAGCGAGCTGCTGCGCAAGCCGGCGCATGTGCGCCTGCAGGAACATGAAGACAAACAGGTACTTGATGTCGCCGCACTGGCGACCACCTGAAACACCAGAGGGAGAACAAGAGTGACCCGTATCGTAGTTGTCACATCCGGCAAGGGCGGCGTGGGCAAGACCACCACCAGCGCCGCTTTTTCGTCCGGCCTCGCCATGAGCGGCAAGAAGACAGCCGTCATCGACTTCGACGTCGGCCTGCGCAACCTCGACCTCATCATGGGCTGCGAGCGGCGCGTCGTGTATGACTTCGTGAATGTTCTGCACGGCGAAGCCAACCTGACCCAGGCGCTGATCAAGGACAAGCACTGCGACAATCTGTTCGTGCTGCCCGCGTCGCAGACGCGCGACAAGGATGCGCTGACCGAAGACGGTGTCGAGAAGATCCTGAACGACCTGGTGGGCATGGGGTTCGACTACATCGTGTGCGATTCGCCGGCCGGCATCGAACACGGCGCGGTGATGGCACTTACCTTCGCCGACGAAGCCATCATCGTCACCAATCCGGAAGTCAGTTCGGTGCGCGATTCGGACCGCATTCTCGGCATCCTGCAGTCGAAATCGCGCCGCGCCAAGGAAGGCCGTGAGCCGGTGAAGGAGCATCTGGTCATCACCCGCTATTCGCCCAAACGTGCCAACGACGGTGAAATGCTCAGCTACGGCGACGTGCAGGAAATCCTGCGCATTCCGGTGCTGGGTGTCATCCCCGAGTCGGAAATCGTGCTGCAGGCGTCGAACCAGGGGACGCCGGCCATCCACATGGAAGGCAGCGATGTCGCGCAGGCTTACGCCGACGTGGTGGCCCGCTTCCTCGGTGAAGAGCGCCCGCTGCGCTTCGTCGATTACGAAAAGCCCGGCCTGCTCAAGCGCCTGTTCGGAGGGAAGTGACATGTCGCTGCTGTCACTGATTTTTGGCCAGAAGCCGAAAACTGCGTCGATCGCGAAGGAAAGGCTGCAACTCATCATTGCGCGCGAGCGTGGCGCGAATTCGTCGGCCGACTTCCTGCCGGCGCTGCAGCAGGAACTGGTGGCGGTCATTTCGAAGTACGTGCGTGTCAATCCCGAAGACATCAAGGTCCAGCTCGAAAGGCAGGACAACTACGAAGTACTTGAAGTCAACATCGTGCTGCCCGATCAGCGCAATTGAACCCGGCGAAGGCTTTCACTGACACGACGAGCCGTCGGCTGAGGATTTCAGGTTGAACCTCGCCGTACCGCGTCATTCGATCGACGTGTCCGAGGGGGCTGGCGTGCGCTATCTGCACTTCGGCTCCGAATGGATACAGGGTGCGATGCGCGTCGCCCGCCCGTTCGCGCTGGAACTCGAATACACGCGCGAAATGATGTTGCCGCTGCTGCTGGCGGCCGACGAAAGCTGGCCGGCGCAGGTGCTGGTCATCGGCCTCGGCGCGGCATCGGTCACCAAGTTCCTGCACCGCTACTGCGCGCAGTCGGCGCTGACCGTGGTCGAGATCGATCCGCGCATGCCGGCGGCGGCGGCCAGTTACTTCCGCCTGCCACCGGAAGACGGACGGTTGAGCATCGTGATCGACGATGGCGCGACGTTCGTTGCGACCAGCGCGCAGCAGTGGGACCTGATCCTGGTCGATGGCTACGATCACCGCGCGCGGGCCAACTCACTCGATACCGAAGCGTTCCATCGCGCCTGTCGCGCCACGCTGGCGCCGGGGGGGCGGGTCTGTCTGAACCTGTTCGGTCGCACGCGCGGTTTTCGCGCGAGCGCACAGCGGGTGATGGACGCCTACGATGGGCACGCGCTGGTGCTGCCCTCGCTCAACGAAGGCAACGCGATCTGCATCGCGTCGACTGGCCATGGAACGGGCGTGTCGATGGATGTGCTACGCGCGCGGGCGCAGCGCCTGCGTGCCGCCACCGGGCTGAACCTGTCGCCCAGCCTGAGCCGGATCGAACAGGCTGGTTATTGTGCAGGGGGCCGTCTGGTGATCTGAACGATCTGATCCGGCGCCGGCCATAAGGAAGCAACAGAAGGAAGCAACAGAAACAAAAAAAGCCGGCACTGCCGGCTTTTTTCATCGCCGAAGCGGATGTTCAGCGACGCGACACCAGCGGTCCGTCCTGGGACGCGTAGTAGGCTGCCAAGTCCGCCATGTCCTGCTTGCTCAACGCACCGACCTGAGCAGCCATGATGGCGTTCTTGCGCGAACCATTCTTGTACGATAGCAGCGACTGCAGCAGATAGTCCTCGTGCTGCCCGCCGATGCGCGGAAAAGCCGGCGCCGGGCTGTTGCCGTCGGCACCATGACAGGCCGCGCAAGCAGCCGATTTTTCCTTGCCGCGCGCCACGTCACCCGCAAGCGCGAAGCTGCTGCCGAGCAGCGCGGCGGCCGCAACAACCATCGTCTTCTTGATCATCATGACCTTCCTCATTTCTGCGCGGCGTAATACGCCGCGATGTCGGCCATGTCCTGTTCGGTCAGGCTGGCGGCAATGCCGTTCATCGACGGGTGCTTGCGATCACCGCTCTTGTAGGCCTGCAGCGCGGCAACGATGTATTCGGGGTACTGGCCCCCGATCAGCGGCACCTTGTAGGTCTTCGGAAACACTGTTTGGTAACCCGGAATGCCGTGGCAACCGATGCACATGGCGACCTTGTCCTTGGCGGCTTCTGCATTGCCTTCGACGGCAAGGGCAAGCGGGCTGACACAGAGGGCTGCGACAGCGAGAACGGTTCTGGCGCTCATCGATGATCTCTTTTTGAAGGTTGAACTTATTTCGGAAAATCGCCGCGCAGTGTAGCGAAGGACGGAGTGACCGTCAAAAGCGCTGCACGGCGCGCGGCCTGCATACTCAGACTGCAGCCGTATCGACGACCAGGCGACCGCGCACCTTTCCTTCCAGGAAGCGCGGCGCGACGTCGAGCACTTCACCGAGCCGCACCACCTGCGTCATGGCATCGAGCTTGTCCATCGGCATGTCGCGCACGATGCGCGCCCAGGCTTCCGTGCGCGGTCCGTGCGCCACGGTGACGCTGTTGATGCCGTACAGCGTGATGCCACGCAGGATGAACGGTGCGACGGTAGCCGGAAAGTCCATGCCCTGGGCCAGACCGCAAGCGGCGACGGCGCCGTTTTCACGCGTCGCGGCGCAGGCGTTGGCAAGCGTGTGCGAGCCGACACTGTCGACCACACCGGACCAGCGCTCGCGCGCCAGCGCCTTGCCCGGAGCCGACAAGGTGGCGCGATCGATGACCGATTCGGCGCCGAGCGACCTTAGATAGTCGGTTTCGTCGAGCCGGCCGGTACTCGCCACCACGCGATAGCCCAGACTGGCCAGCAGCGCCACGGCGACCGAACCCACGCCGCCACTTGCGCCGGTCACCAGCACTTCGCCATCGCCCGGCTTCAGCCCATGACGTTCCAGCGCCAGCAGGCACAGCATGGCGGTGAAGCCGGCGGTACCGACTGCCATCGCATGCTTCGCATCGAAGCCGGCCGGCAGCGCGACCAGCCAGTCGCCGCTGACGGCAGCGCGCTGCGCCAGACCACCCCAGTGGCCCTCGCCCACGCCGAAGCCGGTCAGCACGACCTTGTCGCCCACCTTCCAGCACGGGTGATCGCTGTGTTCGATCACGCCCGCAAAATCGATGCCCGGCACCATAGGCCACTTGCGCACGATGGGGCTGCGCCCGGTGATCGCCAGCGCATCCTTGTAATTCAGGCTGGACCATTGCACGGCAACGCGCACATCGGCTTCGGGCAGTGCGGCGTCCTCGACATCAGTCAGGCGGGCGATCGTCTTGCCGTCCGCGCCCTGCTCCAGCAGTATGGCCTTGAACATCTTCGGTTTCCTCCGGTCTTTGACAGTCTGCAACCCGCAGGATACTTGGTGCTCCGCAAAGCAGTAAGGTTGCGGCGGCGACAACGGTCTTCCATCCAGCACACTCCATCGCACCGCCACAGGGCTCAATCACGCATGCATGCCACACTGCCGCTTCTGCGAACGACCGACTTTCCGCCGCTGGCCCGTCGCCACACCGAAATCCTGCAACTGAATCTGGGTTACACCTGTAACCAGAGCTGCCTGCACTGCCATGTCAACGCAGGCCCTGCCCGCACTGAACAGATGAGTCTGGCCACGTTGCAGGTCGTTCTCGACTTCATCCGTGCGTCCGACGTGCGCCTCATCGATCTGACCGGCGGTGCGCCGGAAATGAATCCGCACTTCCGCTGGCTGGTGACAGAGGCCCGCAAGCTGGACGTCGCCGTGATAGATCGCTGCAACCTGACCATCCTGTCCGAACCCGGCCACGAGGGCACGGCGCAGTTTCTGGCCGACCATCGGGTGCAGGTCACTGCGTCGCTGCCCTGCTATCTCGAAGACAACGTCGATCGCCAGCGCGGCGACGGCGTGTTCGCGCGCAGCATCGCCGCGCTGCAGCAGCTCAACGCACTCGGCTATGGGCGCCCCAATTCCGGACTGGAACTGAATCTTGTGTTCAATCCGCAGGGACCGTCGCTGCCACCGCCGCAGCAGGCGCTGGAGCAGTCCTATCGCGATCGCCTCGGCGGCGCCTTCGGCATCGTGTTCACGCGCCTTTACACACTGACCAACATGCCGATCCAGCGCTTCGGCTCGACACTGGTATCGAAAGGCCAGTTCAACGCCTACATGCAGACCCTGCGTGCGGCGCACCGCGACGACAACCTCGACAGCGTGATGTGCCGCAATCTGCTCAGCGTCGACTGGGAAGGCCACGTCTATGACTGCGACTTCAACCAGATGCTGGGCCTGCCGCTGCGCATCGACGGCCGGCCGCGAGTGCATCTGTCCGAACTGATCGGCCGCGACGTGTCGGGCACGCCCATCGTCGTCATGGATCACTGCTACGGCTGCACTGCGGGACAGGGCTCGTCCTGCGCAGGCGCTCTGGCATGAAGGGCCGGTCATGAACGATCCGGTGGTGTTCGGTTTCGCCTTCTGGGGCTTTCTGGTGCTGTACGGTGTCGGCATGTATGCGCTGTCGCCGCGCGCTGTCGGGCGGGCCGGCTTCTTCGACGGCCACGACGAAGCCGGTCGCCCGGCCGGCACCTGGGCGCTCGGCGCCAGCATCTTCATATCGTGGATTTTCGCGAAGTCCATCACCAATGCGGCCAATCTCGGCGCGACCTACGGCATCGTCGGCGGACTGGCCTATGCGACTTACTGGCTGTCGATTCCGCTGGCTGGCTGGGCCATCCTGCGACTGCGCCGACGCTATGGCGCCACCAGCCTGATGTCTTTCCTGACCGGGCGGCACGGCAGGCTCGCGGCGCTGGCCTTTTCGATCGCCATCCTGGTGCGTCTGTTCAACGAGGTGTGGAGCAATACGGCGGTCGTCGGCGGCTATTACGGCCCGGCAGGGTCGAGCGAATTCATCGGTGCTGCGCTGCTGTTCACCGCCGCCACCCTGTTCTACAGCCTGAAGGGCGGCCTGCGCTCATCGATCTACACCGACGTGCTGCAGACCGGCCTGTTCGTGCTGTTCTTCGCTGTCGTGCTGCTGCTGGTGTTGCCGACGCACGGACCGGTGGCGCTCGTGAGCACCGGCGAGTTCCGGCTCGACGCCGGCGTCGACCTGCTGCTGGTCGCCGCGCTGCAGGTGCTGTCCTACCCCTTCCACGATCCGGTGCTGACCGACCGCGGCTTCATCACCGAAGAAAGGCGCATGCTGCGCGCCTTCGTCTGGGCGGGTGCGCTCGGCTTCGTGTGCATCCTGCTGTTTTCCCTTGTCGGGGTGCATGCCCGGCTGGAAGGACTGGCCGGCGGCGACAACGTGCCGGCCGCACTCGCCCGCAGCATGGGCCCGGCGGCACTGTTCGCGATGACCATCGTCATGGTGGCCGCGGCCGGTTCGACGCTCGATTCGACCTTTTCGTCGCTGGCCCGGCACGTGGCGCAGGAACTGCCGCAACTGGCCGGACGACCGGAGCCGCAACGCGCGGTTGCCCTCGGCATGGGGGCCATGGCGCTGTTCGCGATCATCGGCAATCTGCCGATGATCGCCGGCACCGACATCCTGAAAGCGACGACCATCAGCGGCACGATGGTGATCGGTCTGGCGCCGATCTTCCTGCTGGCCGGCTTCACGCAG
Source organism: Methyloversatilis sp. (assembly GCF_030696805.1). GTDB lineage: Bacteria > Pseudomonadota > Gammaproteobacteria > Burkholderiales > Rhodocyclaceae > Methyloversatilis. The sequence goes on from NZ_JAUYRO010000096.1 coordinate 39,504, forward strand.
CCGGGCACGCGCGCTGCGAAGTGGTCCTTCCACCTGGCGTTCTGGACCGGGCTCGCGCTGGGCGTGCTGCTGGCGATGGGACTGATCCCCGACAGCTGGGCCATCGGCACCGGCAAATACGCCAGACTGCTCGGCGTGAATCTTTACGGACTGCTGCTATGCACCGCCGGCTACCTGTTGCCGCCGCTGATCGCGGGACGGATGCGATGAACCCTCACCTCGTTGACGGTACGACCGACGACAACCTCGCCGACCCCGGCCGCAGCTGCCCGCTGCACTACCGCTATGGCGCGGCCGCGCTGGCCGATACCCGCGCCGATCTGGCGACGGACACGCTTTATGTCGTCGGCGGCCTGTACGGCAACCGGCCGGCGCTCGCCGCGCTCGAGCGGCTGTTCGCCATTGAGCGCGGCGACGCGCGCCTGATGTTCAACGGCGACTTTCACTGGTTCGACATCGACCCGGCCCGCTTCGGCGACGTGCAGCGGCGTGTGCTGGCCCATGACGCAAGCGCCGGCAACGTCGAAGCCGAACTGGCCGATGGCTCGGGCGATGCCGGCTGCGGCTGCAGCTATCCGGACGACGTGCCGCAGGCGCTGGTCGACCGCTCCAACCTCATTCATGCGCAGTTGTCGCGTACCGCCGGCCACGATCCGCACTGGCGCGGCGAACTGGCGGCGCTCGACTTCTGGCGCGGCGTGCGCATCGGCGATGCCCGCGTCGGCGTGGTGCATGGCGACGCCGACTCGCTGGCCGGCTGGGCGTTCGATGCCCGCACGCTCAACGAAGCTGCGCAGCGCGCCCGTCACCTGGAACAGTTCCGCCGGGCGCAGTGCGACGTGTTCGCCAGCAGTCACACCTGTCTGCCTGCGCTGAAGCGTTTCGACGGCCATGCGGTGATCAACAACGGTGCCGCCGGCATGCCCAATTTCCACGACCGTCTGTGCGGCGTCATCAGCCGGATCGCACTGACGCCGTCGCCGCATCCGGTGCTGTACGGCACACGCATCGGCGCCCTGCATGTCGATGCGCTGGCGCTCGACTACGATCTGGCCGCCTGGCAGGCCGAATTCGCCGCGCAGTGGCCGGAGGGCTCGGCGGCCGCGCTGAACTATCTCGACCGCATCGACCACGGCCCGGACTGGACACTTGAAGAGGCGGCGCCATGAACGCGCGCAAGCTTGTCCTGCTCGGGGCGGTCGTCGCACTGGTTGCCGCCTTCTTCGTTTTCGACCTCGGCCGCTTTTTCGATCTGGCCTGGTTCAAGGCGCAGCAGCGCATGCTGACCGACGAGGTCGAAGCCGCACCCTGGGCCTCCGCCGCGCTGTTTTTCGCGATCTATGTTGTCGTGACGGCGCTGTCGCTGCCCGGTGCGGCGATCATGACGCTGGCCGGCGGTGCGCTGTTCGGCTTCGTCAAGGCGCTGGTCATCGTGTCCTTCGCATCCAGCCTGGGCGCTCTGCTCGCCTTCCTGATCGCGCGCTTCCTGTTGCGCGACTGGGTGCAGGCGCGCTTCGGCACGGCGTTGCAGTCGATCAATCGCGGCGTCGAGAAGGACGGTGCGTTCTATCTGTTCACGCTGCGGCTGGTGCCGGCCTTCCCGTTCTTCGCGGTCAATCTGGCGATGGCACTGACCGCGCTGCCGGCACGCACCTTTTACTGGGTGAGTCAGCTCGGCATGCTGGCCGGCACCATCGTGTTCGTGAATGCGGGCACCCAGATCGGCCGCATCGAATCGCTTTCCGGCATCCTGTCGCCCGGGCTGATCGGCGCCTTCGTTCTTCTGGGCGTGTTTCCGCTGATCGCCCGCAGGGTGATCGATGCGGTGCGCAGCCGCGCGGTGTTCCGCCGCTGGCCGAAACCGTCACGCTTCGACTACAACCTGGCCGTGATCGGCGGCGGCAGCGCCGGTCTGGTCACCGCCTACATCGGCGCCGCAGTGAAGGCGAAGGTGGCGCTGGTCGAGCAGCACAGCATGGGCGGTGACTGCCTCAACACCGGCTGCGTGCCGTCGAAGGCGCTGCTCCGCTCGGCGCGGCTGCTGTCGCAGATCGCGCACTCGAAGTCGCTCGGCGTGCGCGAGGCGAGTGCGCAGTTCGACTTCGCCGACGTGATGGAACGCGTGGCTCGCGTGGTGCGCGCCATCGAACCGCATGATTCGGTCGAACGCTACGCCGCGCTCGGCGTCGATTGCTTCGACGCGCGCGCACGCATCACCTCGCCATGGACCGTCGAAGTGACGCAGCGCGACGGCAGCACGCGCACGCTGTCCGCACGCAACATCGTCATCGCTGCCGGCGCCCGCCCCTTTGTGCCGCCGATACCCGGCATCGACGCGATGGATCTGCTCACGTCGGACACGCTGTGGTCGCTGCGCACCCTGCCCGGCCGGCTGCTGGTGCTCGGTGGCGGCCCGATCGGCTGCGAACTGTCGCAGGCTTTCGCGCGCTTCGGCTCTGAGGTGACCCAGGTCGAAATGGCGCCGCGTCTCATGGGACGCGAAGATCCGGATGTGTCGGCACTGGTCGAAGCGCGTTTCGCCGAAGAAGGCGTGCGAGTGCTGACCGGCCACAAGGCGGTTCGGTTTGCGCGGGAAGGAGAGGCGAAGGTGCTGTACGCCGAAGGGCCGGAGGGTGAAGGACAAGAGGGCGAGGTGCGCATCGAATTCGACACCCTGCTGTGCGCCGTCGGCCGCACGCCCAATGTCAGCGGCTACGGCCTGGAAGAACTGGGCATCGCGCTGCGCACCAACAAGACCGTCGACACCAATGACTACCTTGAAACGCTGTACCCCAATATTTTCGCGTGCGGCGACGTGACCGGACCGTTCCAGTTCACGCACACCGCCGCGCATCAGGCCTGGTACGCCGCGGTCAATGCGCTGTTCGGCCGCTTCAGACGCTTTGCGGTCGATTATTCGGTCATTCCGTGGGCCACCTTCACTGAACCCGAGGTGGCGCGCGTCGGTCTGAACGAAACCGACGCAAAGGCGCGCAACATTCCGCATGAAGTGACGATCTACGAACTCGATGACCTGGATCGCGCGATCACCGACGAGGTGGCGCACGGCTTCGTCAAGGTGCTCACCGTGCCCGGGCGCGACCGCATCCTCGGCGTGACCATCGTCGGCGAGCACGCGGGCGAACTGATCGCCGAATACGTGCTGGCGATGAAGCACGGTCTGGGGCTCAACAAACTCCTGGGCACCATCCACATCTACCCGACGATGAACGAAGCAAACAAGTTCGCCGCTGGTGTGTGGAAGAAGGCGCACGCGCCACAGACGCTACTGGCATGGGTCGCGCGCTACCACGCGTGGATGCGCGGATGAGGCGGCTGTCCATCGTGCTGCCGGTGCTGAACGAAGCCGCGACCATAGGCGATGCGCTGTCGCGACTGCCGTCGGCTGACGCCTGCGACGTCGAGATCATCGTCGCCGACGGCGGCAGCCGCGACGAGACGGTGGCGATCGCGCAGGCTCACGGGGCACGCGTGGTCCGCTCCTTGCGGGGTCGTGCGTTGCAGATGAACATTGGTGCGCAGGTGGCGTCCGGCGACGTTCTGCTATTCCTGCACGCCGACACTCAGCTGCCTCCCGACGCGGTCGAACTGATCGATCGATTGATAGCGGACGGCGCGCAGTGGGGGCGTTTCGACGTGCGCATTGATGGTCGCCACCCGCTGCTCGCGGTCATCGCCACCATGATGAACCTGCGTTCCCGCCTGACCGGCATCGCCACCGGCGATCAGGCGATCTTCTGCTCGCGCGGGCTGTTCGATTCACTGGATGGCTACGCGCCGATCGCCCTGATGGAAGACATCGACTTTTCAACCCGCGCGCGTTCGCGGTCCCGACCGGCCTGCCTGAGCGCGCGCGTCACCACGTCGGGCCGCCGCTGGGAGCGCCGGGGCGTGCTGCGCACCATCATGTTGATGTGGCGCCTGCGTCTGCGCTACTTCTTCGGCGCCGATCCGCGCGATCTGGTGCGCGACTACCGACCGCATCATGAGTGAGCTCGAAACAACGGTACTGGTGTTCGCGCGTGCGCCCGAGGCCGGCCGCACCAAGACGCGCCTGATACCGTTGCTGGGCGCCGATGGCGCGGCGCGGATCAGTGCGCAGCTGACCCAACGTGCGCTGCGGGTGGCCGTCGACGCAGCCATCGGCCCGGTCGAACTGTGGTGCGCACCGGACTGCAGCCATGATTTCTTCGAACGCTGTCGTGACCGCTACGGCGTGTCGCTGCATGCCCAGTCGGGCGGCGACATCGGGGCGCGCATGGCGCAAGCCTTCGACGACGTCCTCCGCCGCCATGCCCGCGCGGTGCTGATCGGCGCCGATGCCGTGTCATTGCAGCCCGCCGACCTGCGCGCAGCAGATGTTGCGCTGCGCAGCCGCGATGCCGTGTTCGCTCCGGCCGAGGACGGCGGCTATCTGCTGGTGGGACTGCGTGTTCGGCAAGCTGCCGTGTTCGAAGGCATCGCATGGGGCAGCGCCGGGGTGTGGTCGCAGACTCTCGCGGTGATCGATCGGCTCGGCCTGCATGCGCAGACGCTTGCGACCGGATACGACCTCGACCGCCCGGACGACTATCGACGTGCCGTGGCCGAAGGTCTGCTGGTGCCCGAGCTGTGCTGACCCGCCTGCGCGCGCTGCTGCTGGCGATCGCGCTGGCGCTGACCTGCGAAATGTCGGCGATCGCGGCAGATCCGGTGTCGCTGCCCGCCTTTTCGACCCAGTCAGCCGGACCGAACGTCGGCGGATGGACGGCCTATACGCTGGGCGGCAAGGCGGAGCCTGCCGATTTCCGGCTGGCCGAGCTCGACGGCCTGACCGTGCTCCGTGTCGAGGCGTCGAATGCGGCTTCGGCGCTGATCCACACCCGCCGTTTCGATCCGCTCGCCACGCCCTGGCTGAACTGGCGCTGGCGCGCCGACGTGCTGCCGGCTGGCGGTCGCTTCGCGACGCGCGATGGCGACGACTACGCGCTGCGCATCTATGTGCTGTTCGATCTCGATCCGGCCAAGCTGTCGTTCGGCACGCGCACGAAAATCCGGCTGGCGCGTACTTTCTACGGCGAGCAGATTCCGACCGCCGTGCTGTGCTACGTGTGGGACACGCGTGCGGCGCCGGGCTCACGCGCATGGAGCGCCTACACCGACCGGGTGCGCATGATCGCCGTCGACGGTGCCGGCTCGCCGACCGGAAGCTGGCGCGAGGCGAGCCGCAATCTGGTCGAGGACTACCGCGAAGCTTTCGGCGAAGACCCGCCGGCCGTGACCGGCGTCGTGGTCGCCAGCGACAGCGACAACACCGGCGGACGTACGCTGGGCTATTTCGGCGATCTGTCAGTCACCGCTCAGCCAGCGCTGCAGCCAACGCCATGAAACGCCTCGTTCTGCTCGGTGGCGGTCACGCCCACCTGTTCGTACTGGAAGCATTTGCGCGCGAACAGCCCGATGCAATGGTCAGCCTGATCACGCCCGATGTACTGACACCTTACTCCGGCATGATGCCGGGCGTCATCGCCGGTCATTACGACTACCGGCAGGCCTGCATTGATCTCGCGCCGCTGGCTGCGCAGGCGGGCTGCGCGCTCAGGCTGGATTCCGCGGTGTCGCTGGATGCTGCGCAGCGGCAGATCCGGCTGGCCAGCGGCGAGGTGATCGACTATGACCTGCTGTCGATCGACACTGGCTCGACCCCGCGCATCCCCGATCTTCCGGGTGCCGACACCTGTGGTCATCCGGTGAAGCCGATCGGGCAGTTGCTCGAAAGCTGGCACACCGCGCGCGCCGCACGGTCTGCCGCAGTAATTGGTGCGGGTGCAGCGGGCGTCGAAATCATCATGGCGCTGCATCACCGGCAACCGCGGATGCGCTGCACGTTGATCGACCGTGCGCCGTCCATTCTCGACGGGCTGCCCGCGGGCCTGCAGCGGCGTGCGATGGCTGAACTGGCGCGCCAGCAGGTCGACGTGGTGACCGATGCGGGCGTGTCCGGACTCGACGCCGATACGCTCACGCTCGAAGATGGGCGCAGCCTTCCGAGCCAGTTCACGGTGTGGGCCACTGGAGCCGCCCCGCCAGCCTGGCTGCGCGGCAGCGGTCTCGCACTCGACGAGCGTGGCTTCATCGCCACCGGTCCGACGCTGCAGTCGCCGTCACACCCCGAAGTGTTCGCTGCCGGTGACGTGGCGACGATGATCGATTCGCCGCGCCCGAAGTCCGGCGTGTTCGCCGTGCGCGCCGGTCCGCCGCTGGCTGCCAATCTGCTGCGCGCCGCGCGGGGCTACACGCTGCAGCCCTGGGCACCGCAGACGCAAGCGCTTCTGCTGCTCGCCTGCGGCCGCCGCCACGCCATCGCGTCACGCGGGGGCTGGTCGCTGCAGGGAGACTGGGTGTGGCGCTGGAAGGACCGCATCGACCGGGCCTTCATGCGCCGTTTCGCTCTTTGACGGCAGATGAAAGATTCAAGATGCAGGATTCAAGGCCCAATCGGCTTGAATCCTGAATCTCAGATCATTCGACCGGCGGCCAGGCGGATGCGGCGTGTGCAGCGCGACGCCAGCGCTTCGTCGTGTGTCACCAGGATCAGCGTGGTGCCTTGTTCGGCATTCATGTCGAACATCAGGTCGATGACCGACGCGCCCGTCGCGGCGTCGAGATTGCCGGTCGGTTCATCGGCCAGCAACAATCCGGGCTCGGGCGCGAACGCTCGCGCCAGCGCGACCCGCTGCTGCTCGCCGCCGGAAAGCTGTCGCGGGTAGTGCGTCATCCGCCCACCCAGACCGACCCGTTCCAGCAGGGCCACCGAGCGCTCGCGCACCCGATCGACGCCGGCCAGTTCGAGCGGCAGCATGACGTTTTCAAGCGCGGTCAGCGCTGGCAGCAACTGGAATGACTGGAACACGAAGCCGACCTTTTCCCCGCGCAGCTGCGCCCGGGCGTCTTCGTCGAGCGCAAAAATGTCCTGCCCGGCGATGCTCACCGAGCCGGCCGACGGCAGGTCGAGGCCGGCCAGCAGACCGAGCAAGGTCGATTTTCCTGAACCGCTGGCGCCGACGATGGCCAAAGCTTCGCCGGCATGAACCGTGAAGGCGATATCCTGAAGAATCTGCAGCGGCGCGTTTCCGCTGCTCACCTGCTTGCCCAGCCCGATGACTTCAAGGACGGTCGGGCGTATTTCCGGAGTGTCTGTAGGCATGAAAAAAGTGTTGTTCTCGCTGTTATGCATGTTTTCCGCTGCGCTGCCGTTGCAGGCGCAGACGCTGCTTGTTGTCGGCGACAGTCTGTCAGCCGGTTACGGTCTGCGCCAGCATGAAGCCTGGCCGGTACTGCTCGGGCAGAAACTGGCGCAGGCGGGTTACGCCCATTCGGTCGTCAACGCGAGCACCAGCGGGGACACCACGGCCAACGGATTGTCGCGCATCGACGCGGCACTCGCGGCGCACAAGCCCGCCATCGTCATTCTCGCGCTCGGCGCCAATGACGGACTGCGCGGCCTGCCCGTCAGAAGCATGCGCGAAAATATCGAATCCATGACCCGCAAGGCGCAGGCGGCGGGTGCCAAGGTGCTGATCGCCGGCATGCAGCTGCCGCCGAACTACGGCCCCGACTACACGCAAAAGTTCGCCGATACCTTCAGCGAGGTCGCGACGGCCACCCGCTCTGCTTTGCTGCCTTTCCTGCTTGATGGCTTCGCCGCCGATCCGCGAAGCTTCCTGCCGGATGGCGTGCATCCAGTTGCCAGTGTGCAGTCGCGCATCGTCGACAATATCTGGACGCCGCTCAAGCCGCTGCTTGGCAAGGCGTCAGACAGCGCGTCGGCCGCGCGTCAGCGGTGACCGGAGTGCGGATGGGCAATACGCGGGGGACCTCTGCCTACATCTGTGGCGTAGCGCATCGGCAAGTCGATCGTCCTTCGCCCGGCGCGCTACCATCGCTGGCCGCAGTACTTCAAGACAAGGTTGTCATGCACAGGATTGCCCAGCGATGAGCGACGCTCAGCTTCCCCGGCGACCGGCGGGAATGGCGACGATCCATCAGTTGCACGACTTCGACGCCCTCATCGATACCCGTTCGCCGGCCGAATTCGCGCTCGACCATGTGCCGGGTGCGATCAACTGTCCGGCGCTCGACGACGCGCAGCGTGCAGAAATCGGCACGCTGTACAAACAAGTGTCGCCCTTCGTCGCCAAGCGGCGCGGCGCGGCGCTGGTCGCCCTGAACATCGGCCGACACCTGCTGGAAACCTTTCACGACAAGGGGCCGGACTGGCGTCCGCTCATTTATTGCTGGCGGGGCGGCAAGCGCAGCGGCGCCTTCGTCACCGTGCTCCGCCAGATCGGCTGGGACGCGCACCAGCTCGAAGGCGGCTACAAGCGCTACCGACGCGATGTGCTCGACCGGCTTGCCGCTGCGCCAGCCCAGCTTGATTTCCGCGTGCTGAGCGGACCGACCGGCAGCGCCAAGAGCCGGGTGCTCGAAAGGCTGGCCGCACGTGGCGAACAGGTGCTTGATCTGGAGGCGCTGGCCGCGCACAAGGGTTCGGTGCTGGGCCGACAGCCCGGCCAGCCACAACCGCCGCAGCGCTGGTTCGAGTCTCAGCTGCATGCGGCACTGGCGACCTTCGATCCGACGCGCCCGGTGTACACCGAAGCGGAAAGCCGGCGCATCGGACTGGTTTCGCTGCCGAACGAGCTGATCGAGCGCATGCGGGCAGCGCGCTGCCTGCGCATCGATGCTTCGGTTGCCGCCCGTACGGACTTCCTGCTGCGCGACTACGACTACCTCACGAGCGATGCCGAGTCGCTGATTGCCGAGCTCGAACGGCTGACCGATCTGCGCGGACACGACACGATAGGCGCCTGGTCGGCGCTGGCGCGCGCCGGAGACTGGCGCACCCTGGTCGCGGCGCTGCTGGAACAACACTACGACCCGCTCTATCGGCGATCGCAGCAGTACAACTTTGCACGCCACCCGGATGCGCCCACCTTCTCGGCCGACCGGCTCGACGCAGCGGGCATCGACGCGCTGGCGGCACAGATCATCCGGCACACCGGTCAGGGCACTTTCGACGACGTGTCGGCGCGCACCGCGCAGATGCGCTGAATCATGGCCGGTGCCGGCATGGCGAGTTCGCCCTGTTCGAACGCCAGAACGCGCCCCCAGCTGCGTGCCCAGTCGAACAGTTCGTCCGGACGGAGCAGGAAATCGGGGTTCGACGGCTTGCCGAAACGCTCGTTGCCCAGCATGAAGGTTTCGTAGATCAGCACGCCGCCCGGTCTCAGCAGCGCGGCCAGCTCCGCGAGCCTCGGCCGGAAAAGGTAGCGCGTCACCACCACCGCATCGAAGCTGGCAGCGACCCAGGGCCACGGGTCCTGTTCGAGATCGGCGCACAGCGTGCGCACGCCTTGCACCTCAGCCAACTCGGCGAGCGCGGCCGCATCACGATCGGCTGCCAGCACGCGCAAGCCCTGACCTGCCAGCCAGCGGGCATGCCGGCCGGCGCCGCTGGCGAAATCGAGGATTTCCGCGCCGGGTGCACAGAGCGCCGCGAAACGGGTGACCCATTCCGATGGCGTCTGACTGGAAAAGTGGGGATGAGAGGGCATCGGAAGGCCTTTATTCAAGGTTGTCGGTGGTCGGGGCGGCATTATCATCCGAGGCACTTCAAGGAAAACAATGTTTCGCACTGCGGATATGCCGGCCTCCCCCATGACCGCCAGCGGTTTCTTCCTGTGGCGGGCGCTGCCACTGGCCATTCTGGCAGGCGCGGTCGCGGCCAGCGTGTCGGTGCCGATCGGCTTTGCCGTGTTCCTGATCGCCAGCGGCATCGGCGCGGCAGCATCGCGACAGCTCACCGTTGCCGCCGGACGCCTGGCCGCCCAGGACAGCGAAAACCTTCGCCAGCAGGACTTCGCCGATCTGGCGGCCGACTGGCACTGGGAAACCGATTCCGGATTGAGACTTCGGGTGTCGCAAACGCGTCCGGTGCTGGGCAATGCGCTCGACATCGTCGCGGTGAATGGCCTTCAGTTCTGGAAGATTGATGCGCTGTCGCCGGTGCACGGCGACTGGGAAGAGTGCCATCGCTTGATTCAGTCGCGTCAGCCCATGCATCTGCACCTGGTCCTGCGACTGCCCGATGGCAACGTACGGCACATCGACCTGCATGGCCGACCGGTGACCGACGCGAAAGGCGAGTTCTGCGGCTACCGCGGCACCGGGCGCGACGAAAGTGCCTTCGTGCAGTCGACGCGTGCCCTGCGCGAGCTGGAAACGCGGCATCGCGAAATGGTGAATCACCTGCGCGAAGTCATTTTCCGCATCGATGCCCGTGGCCGTTTCACCTATCTGAATCGGGCCTGGGAAGACCTGACCGGCCAGCCGGTGTCGCAGGCCATCGGTCAGCGTGTGCTGCGCTGGCTGTCGAAAGACGAAGCGCGCTATCTGCTCGCCAGACTTGAACCCCTGCTCGACGGTCGCCGCGACTCGATGCAGGTCGAGGTGCGCACCCATACCGCCGGTCAGCCGGCGCGCTGGCTCGAAATCGCGATCAGTGCGCGCTTCGACGGCAGCGGCGGCCTGGAAAGCCTGTCCGGCAGCATCGAGGACATCACTCAGCGCAAACAGGCCGAATCGACGCTGTACGACATGAATGCCGAACTGGAACGGCGGGTGAAGCGGCGTACCGCAGAACTCGAAGCGTCGAATCGCGAACTGGAAGCCTTTTCCTACTCGGTGTCGCATGACCTGCGCAACCCGCTGCGAGCGATCGACGGCTTTTCGCAGATCATCATCGAGGATTACGGCGACCAGCTCGACAAGATGGCGCACAGCCACCTCGGACGCATCCGGGCGGCGTCTCAGAAGCTGTCCACGCTGATCGACGACCTGATCGAACTGGGGCGCCTGACGCGTGCGCCGATCAGCCGCGTGGTGGTCGACCTGTCGGCTATCGCACGCACCATCGCGCGCGAGTTGCACGCGGAGGCGCCCGAACGCGAAGCGCGCGTGTCGATCGGCCTGCACCTGATGGCGCGTGTCGACCCGATGCTCGCGCGCGTCATGCTCGAGCACCTGTTGCGCAATGCGTGGGCTTTCACCGCCGACTGCGCGCCGGCCGAGATCGAATTCGACGCCCGGCTGCGCAATCGCGAAGTCGTGTTCCACGTGCGTGACAACGGCGCCGGCTTCGACATGGCGCACGTATCGCAGTTGTTCCGCCCGTTCAACCGGCTGCACGATCAAGCCGATAACAGTGGTACCGGTATCGGACTGGCAACCGTGCAGCGTATCGTGCACCGCCATGGCGGTCGCATCTGGGCCGAAGGCGCCCCCGGCAAAGGGGCGAGCTTCTATTTCACCTTGCCAGATCCGGCAGGCTGAGCGGGATGTTAGTGAGTTTATATTGCGATTGCACATTTATTTTTTTCTAGATTCAACTTTATAAAGTCAGATCAAGTGCCTAATTAAATGATGTTTATATTTGATTGACAAAGATTGTGGTTTTCCACAAGCGGAACTTGTGCTGCGATGCAATATACTGAGATCAAGGTGCCAGGCATCACCGCGTACGGCAGCAGCAAGGCTGGCAATCACCGCCACCACCGCTGACGACATCGCAGCGCCAAGGGAGTCCCCATGCAGTACGAGCACTATCTGAAGTCCATGTTCGAACCGCAGTCGGTCGCCATCGTCGGCGCCAGCGAGCGGCACGATTCGATCGGCGCGGTCCTGATCCGCAACATGCTCGACGCGCGCTTCAACGGCGCGTTGCACGCCATCAATCCCAAACACGATTCCGTCCAGGGAGTGCCTTGTGTCGCGCGCCTCGATGATCTGCGCAAGCGGCCCGATCTGGCGGTGATCTGCACGCCGGCAGCCACGGTGCCGGGATTGATCGATGAATGCGGCCGGGCCGGCATCAAGTCGGCGGTCGTCATCAGCGCCGGCTTCGCTGAAAGCGGCCCGGCAGGCGCCGAACTCGAGCGGCGCACCCGCATCGCGGCCAAGCGCGGCGGCGTGCGCATCATCGGCCCCAACTGCCTCGGCCTGATGCGACCGTCGATCGGCCTGAATGCCACTTTTGCGCGCGCTGCAGGCAGCCCCGGCAGCATCGGCCTCATTTCTCAGTCCGGCGCCATCTGCACCGCCCTGCTCGACTGGGCGCAGACGAACGGAATCGGTTTTTCGACCGTGGTATCGCTGGGCGCATCGATCGATGTCGATTTCGGCGAAATCCTCGACTACATGATTGCCGACCCGCGTACCGAAAGCATCTTCATGTACATCGAAGGTATCCGAGACGCGCGCCGCTTCATGAGTGCGGTACGCGCCGCTGCACGGGTCAAGCCGGTGCTGGCGATCAAGGTCGGGCGTCATCCGGCGGGCACCAGGGCGGTGGCGTCACACACCGGTGCCATGGTCGGGTCGGACGATGTGTTCGATGCGGCATTGTGCCGTGCCGGCGTGGTGCGCCTGGCGAACATGGGCCAGATGTTCTCGGCTGCGAATGCACTGTTCACTGGCTTCAAGCCATCCGGCAAACGCCTCGCCGTGGTGACCAACGGTGGCGGGCCGGGCGTCATGGCGGCCGACCGGGCGGCTGATCTGGGCATCGAACTGGCTGCGCTGTCGCCGGAAACGATGGCGGCGCTCAATGGCGCACTGCCGCCGACCTGGTCACACGCGAACCCGATCGACCTGATCGGCGATGCCGATGCCGCGCGCTACGGCGCAGCACTGAAGGCTGTGCTGGCGGATCCGGGTGTCGATGGCGTACTGACGCTGCTGACACCGCAGGCGATGACACAGCCAACCGCCGTGGCCGAAACGGTCATCGCCATCGCTGCCACCGCGCACAAGCCACTGATGACCTGCTGGATGGGGGGCGAACAGGTGCGTGCCGCGCGCGCACTGTTCGAGGCGGCGCACCTGCCGACGTTCCGCTCGCCCGAGCCGGCGGTCGAACTGTTCCACCATATATCTTCCTATTACCAGAACCAGCAGTTGCTGCGCCACGCGCCCGCATCGCTGGCGCAGGACCTCGACCCGCCGTCGGTCGAATCGGCCCGGCTGGTGATCGAGACCGCGTTGTCCGAAAGGCGCACTGTGCTGACCGAAATGGAATCGAAGGCGCTGCTTGCCGCTTTCCGCATTCCGATCGCGCAGACCGTGGTGGCGCGCAGCGCGACCGAAGCCATGGTGTACGCAGAAGAAATGGGTCTGCCGGTTGCGATGAAGATCGATTCGCCCGACATCACGCACAAGAGCGACGTCGGCGGCGTGCGTTTGCACGTCGATAACCTGCGCGCAGTGCGCGACTGCTGGCAGGAACTGATGGCCGAAGTCGGCCGGCGCAAACCCGATGCCCGGCTGACCGGCGTGTCGATCGAACCCATGGTGACCAAACCCAACGCGCGTGAGCTGTTCGTCGGCGTGGTGCATGACGATGTGTTCGGGCCGGTCATCAGTTTCGGCCACGGCGGCACGCGCATCGAGGTGCTGCGCGATCGCGCGGTGACGCTTCCACCGATCAATGTCGAACTGGCGCGCGATGCCATTCAGCGCACCCGCGTGTCGGCCATGCTGGGCGAATTCCGCGGTATGCCGGCGATCGACATGGACGCGCTTGAACGGGTGCTGATCCGCGTGTCCGAAATGGTGTGTGAGCTGCCGTGGATACGCGAAATGGACATCAACCCGCTGCTGGTCGATGAAAGCGGCTGCGTGGCGGTGGATGCGCGCATCATCCTGGCCGATGTATTGCCGACCGCAACCCCCTACTCGCACATGGCGATCCACCCCTATCCGGCGCGGCTGGAACATGTGGTGAATCTGCCCAATGGCGCGCGCACCATCATCCGACCGATCCGGCCGGAAGATTCAGACCGCGAAGCCGACTTCGTGCGCGCCCTGTCGCCGGAAACGCGCTACCTCAGGTTCATGAGCACGATCAAGGAGTTGCCGGGCCCGCTGCTGGCACGACTGACGCAAATCGACTACGACCGCGAAATGGCGCTGGTGGCCATAACCGGTGATGGCGACAACGAAGAGCAGATCGGCGTGTGTCGCTATGTGGTCAATCCGGACGGCGAATCGTGCGAATTCGCCATCGTCATCGCCGATGCCTGGCAGCGTCAGGGTCTCGCCCGCACGATGATGAACCTGCTGATCGAAGCCGCACGCGAACGAGGGCTCAAGGTGATGGAAGGCGTGTTTCTCGCCAACAACGAACGCATGTTGCGTTTTGTGCAGAGCCTGGGCTTCCACATCAACCGCGATCCGGAAGACAGTTCGCTGTTCAACGGCGAACTGGATCTGCGTCCGTCGTGATCGCCCTGCCCGCCCGCTGCAGCTGGTGCGGGCAGGACCCGTTGTATGTCGGCTATCACGACACTGAATGGGGCGTGCCGGTGCGCAACGAGGCCGCGCTGTTCGAACGGCTCATTCTCGAAGGAGCGCAGGCCGGTCTGGCCTGGATCACGATACTGCGCAAGCGCGAAGGCTACCGGCGCGCCTTCGACGGCTTCGACGCCGCGCGCATTGCGCGGTACGGCGATGAAGACCGTGCGCGCCTGATGGCCGACGCCGGCATCGTGCGCAACCGGCTGAAGATCGACGCCACGATCGGCAACGCGCGCGCGCTGCTTGCGCTGCACGAGCGCGACGAATCGCTCGCCGGCTTGCTTTGGGACCAAGTGGACGGTCAACCGCTGATTAACCACTGGCGCCGTCCGGCCGACTGCCCGACCACGTCCGACCTGTCGGACCAGCTGTCGAAGCGGCTCGCCCAGCGCGGCTTCCGCTTCGTCGGCAGCACCATCGTGTATGCCTGGATGCAGTCGGTTGGCGTCGTGAACGACCACATGGTCGACTGCTTCCGTCATCGCGAACTGGTGCGTCCGCTGCCCCCTCACCCGGCGCTGCGCGCCACCCTCCCCCGCTGAGGCGGGAGAGGGTATGAACCACGACCCGCACGCAGACCGCTCCTGCCATGCCCCGCTCCCGCTCCCGCTCCCGCTCCCGCCTCTGCGGGAGCGGGAGCGAGTGTTCTGGCGCATAGGCGAACCGTCGCGGCGCGCGATAGTCTGAGCGCCGTCCTCAATGCGCACGCACTGCTGATGTCCGGCTCCGACGATTCACCCGGCGATTTGCCCAACATTCCGCCTGAAACTCCGCCCACCGATGCGTCCGACATGCACACCCGCGCCGACATCCGGCGCATCGTCGCGTCGTCTTCGCTCGGCCGGCAGCTGCGCGCTGCGCGGGCAAAGAAGCAGCGCGAGCAGGCAGAACCTGTACCGGCACGACCGACCCGGCGCGCCCGCCGCGCCGGCGGTGTGCTGCCTGACGTCGGCGCGCTGCAGGCGCGCATCGACGGCCTGTACGCGGCACGCGGCTGGTGCGTGTTCGATTTCCAGCGCACGGTGTGGGCACATCTGCAGCAGGGCCGCAGCGGCCTGCTGCACGCCGGCACCGGCTCGGGCAAGACCCTGGCCGTCTGGCTGGGGGCGCTGCTGCGGGCCGCAGCCCGGCCGGCACCTGGTCTGCGCGTGCTGTGGATCACCCCGATGCGTGCGTTGGCCGCCGACACCGCGCTGACGCTGGGCGAATCGGCGCGCGCGCTCGGTCTGGACTGGGACGTCGGTCTGCGCACCGGCGACACCGGCGCGGCCGAGCGCGCCCGTCAGGCGCGCGCACTGCCGCAGGCGCTGGTCACCACACCGGAGAGCCTCACGCTGCTGCTTTCGCACGACACCGCGCGCGAACAGCTGGGCGCGCTGTGCGCCGTGGTGGTCGATGAGTGGCATGAACTGATCGCCAACAAGCGCGGCGTGCAGACGCAACTGGCGCTGGCGCGGCTGCGGCAGTGGAATCCGGCGCTGCCGGTGTGGGGTTTGTCCGCCACGCTGGGCAATCCGGACCATGCGATGCAGGTGTTGTGCGGCCCGGGTGGCGAACGGGTGGCCGGCGAAATGGTGCGGCCGGTGAAGCTCGACAGTCTGATTCCGGCGCACACCGAACGCTTTCCATGGGCCGGCCATCTGGGCGTGAAGCTGCTCGACGCCGTGCTGACCGAACTGGACGCCAGTCCGTCGACCTTGCTGTTCACCAACACGCGGTCGCAGGCCGAGCTGTGGTACCAGGCGCTGCTGGCGGCGCGCCCGGACTGGGCGGGACTGATCGCGCTGCATCACGGCTCGCTGTCGCGCGACGTGCGCGAGTGGGTCGAAGCCGGGCTGAAGAACGGCACGCTGCGCGCCGTGGTGTGCACCTCCAGCCTCGATCTGGGCGTGGACTTCCTGCCGGTGGAGCGCGTGCTGCAGCTGGGCTCGCCGAAGGGTGTGGCGCGACTGATGCAGCGCGCCGGCCGCTCGGGCCACGCACCCGGCCGCACACCGCACGCCACCTGCGTGCCCGGCCATGGCCTGGAACTGATCGATTCGGCCGCCGCGCGCCGCGCAGTCGCGGCCGGTCGCATCGAACCGCGACACAGCCCGGAGGCGCCGGTCGATGTGCTGGTGCAGCACCTGGTGACGCTGGCACTGGCCGGTGGTTTCGATGCCGACGCGCTGAAGGCGGAAATCCGAACCACCCATGCCTACCGCGCACTGGATGATCGCACCTGGGACTGGGCGATGGATTTCGTCACCCGCGGTGGCGCCTCGCTTGCCGCCTATCCGGATTACTGCAAGGTCGAACGCGATGGCGACGGCCGCCACCGTGTGCCGCGCGCCGACATTGCCCGTCGCCACCGCATGCAGATCGGCACCATCACCGCGGATTCCGCGGTCGACGTGCGCTGGGCGAGAGGTGGAAAGAGCGGAGGAAAAAGCGGTGGAAACAACGCTGGGCAGACCATCGGCGCCTCCGGTGTGGCGGCGCTGGCTGGCGGCCGACTTGGCCAGGTCGAGGAATCCTTCATCGGCCGCCTGAAGCCGGGCGACTGTTTCCTGTTTGCCGGGCGCGTGCTCGAACTGGTCGCGGTACGCGACATGCAGGCGCTGGTGCGCGCCGGCAATGCAGCGCGCGGCACTGTGCCGCGCTGGGCCGGCGGACGCATGCCACTGTCCAGCGAACTGGCGCAGGAAATCCGCGCCCTGATCGCGCTCGCCGCCCGGGGTGAGTATCCGGAGCCGGAAATGCAGGCGCTGCGTCCGCTGCTCGACCTGCAGCGCGCCTGGTCGGCGCTGCCGCGCGCAGACGAACTACTGATCGAAGTCGTGCAGTCGCGCGAAGGACATCACGCCTTTTTCTATCCGTTTTCCGGCCGGCCGGTGCATGCCGGGCTGGCCGCACTGCTCGCCGGGCGCATTTCGCGCAGCCGTCCGATCACCTTTTCGCTGTCGTTCAACGACTATGGCTTCGAACTGTTGTCTGCGACGCCGATCAACTGGGCGCAGGAAATCGCGGCCGGCCTGCTGTCCGGCGACGCACTCGCGACCGACATCGAACACTGCCTGAATGCGGCCCAGCTCGCACGCCGCCGCTTTCGCGAAGTTGCCCGGGTGGCCGGCCTGACCTTCCAGGGCTATCCCGGACAGGGCAAGAGCGCGCGCCAGCTTCAGGTCAGCAGCGAGTTGCTGTTCGACGTGTTTTCGCGCCACGACCCGGACAACTTGCTGTTGCAGCAGGCGAAGCAGGAAGCCCTGCACGACGAACTGGATGCCGAACGCATCGCCGACACGCTGGCCGCGATGCGCGCCGCCCGGCATTGCATCACGCGCCCACCGTCGATGACGCCGTTCGCCTTTCCGCTGCTGGTGGCGCGGTTGCGCGAGCGGCTGTCGAGCGAACAACTGTCGGACCGTGTGGCGCGCATGGTGGCGCTGCTGGAAAAAGCGGCCGGAACCTGACGCCATGCTGCAGCTCGACATTGCCGGCGAATCGATGACGCTGCTCGCCGAACGAGCGCTGTGGTGGCCCGCGCAATCCACGCTGCTGATCGCCGACGCGCACTTCGGCAAAGGCGTCACCTTCCGGGCGCGCGGCGTGGCCGTGCCCTCGGGCACCAGCGACGACACGTTGGACCGGCTGGCCGCGCTGCTCGATCGCACCGGCGCCTCCCGCGTGGTGTTTCTCGGCGACCTGCTGCACGCCCGCGAAGCACGCCAGCCGGCGTTGATGGCGACGCTGGCCGGGCTGCACGCGCCCGCGGTGGAGTGGGTGCTGGTGCGCGGCAACCATGATGCTCACGCCGGAGTGCCGGCCGAACTGGGGCTGACCGTGGTCGACGAACCGTGGGTGTTGGCGCCTTTCGCGCTGTGCCATCACCCGGACACGCGAACGGGCCACTATGTGCTGGCCGGCCACGTGCATCCGGCGCTGCGTGTCGAGGCGGGTGGTGACAGGCTGCGCCTGCCCTGCTTCGCGTTCGGCCCGGACGTCGGTCTGCTGCCGGCCTTCGGCAGCTTCACCGGACACATGACGCTGGCGCCCGACGCCGGCATGCGCTGCTTCGTCGTCGCTGCCGACCGCGTGCTGGAAGTGCCGCATGCCTCGGCACGCCGGCGCGGCAGGGCCTAAAATGCAACGCTTGTACGATCGGTCGCGCGTCGACACACGTTTCCCGGATCCCGAATGCGAATCAGCCCGAACGCCCTGAACACCGCCGCGCTGCCTGCGCTCTACAGCGCAGAGGCCCTGCGGCGCATCGAGCGGCACTATGCACCGCGCAGCTCGCCGCGCCTGATGGAGCGCGCCGGCGCGACGGGGGCGGCCAAGGCGATGGAAATCATGGGCGGCCGGCACGGCCGCGTGCTCGTGATGTGCGGGCCGGGCAACAACGGCGGCGACGGCTTCGTGATCGCCCGCCAGCTGCGCCAGACCGGCTTCGATGTTGTCGTGGCCTATATCGGCGACGAACATGCGCAGGCCACCGACGCCGTGTCGGCCTGGGCGTCCTGGCGTGCCATCGGCGGTGTCACCCTGCCGCGTCTGCCGCAGGGCGAATACTCGCTGGTGGTCGATGCGCTGTACGGCATCGGGCTGACGCGGCCGGTCGAAGGCGAACACGCGGCGTGGATCGATGCCGTCAACGACATGACGTGCCCGGTGCTGGCCATCGACGTGCCGAGCGGATTGAACGCCGATACCGGCCGCGTGCTCGGTCGTGCCATCCGTGCTTCGCACACGGCGACGATGATTGCGTTCAAACCCGGTCTGCTGACGCTGGACGGGCCGGACCACTGCGGCGAGCTGTCGCTGCACGATCTCGGACTCGACTGTGCGTTGGTCGAGCGGCCGTCCGGCTGGCAGGTCGGCCGCGCGCTGTTCGACCACCTGCTGCGGCCACGGGCGCGCAACAGCCACAAGGGCAGCAACGGCAATGCAGTGCTGATCGGTGGTGCGCGCGGCATGGCGGGTGCCGCGCTGCTGGCAGGGCGCGCCGCGTTGAAGGTCGGCGCCGGCCGGGTCTATGTCGGCATGCTTGATCACGCTGCATTGCCGCTCGATCCCGAACAGCCCGAACTGATGATCCGCTCGCCGGGTGAAATCCTGACCGGCGACCTGGCGACCTGTGTTGCCATCGGTCCCGGTCTGGGTCAGAGCCCGGCGGCGTTCGAACTGATGCGCGAGGCGATTGCGACCACCGGCACACTGGTGCTCGACGCCGACGCGCTGAATCTGTTGTCGCAACACCCGGATCTGGCGCAGGCGGTGCATGACCGCAGTGCGCCGACATTACTCACGCCGCATCCGACCGAGGCGGCGCGCCTGCTTGGCAGCACGACGCCGCAGGTGCAGGAAGACCGCATCGCCGCGGCCTGCGCCGTCGCGCGCCGCTACCACGCCGCCACGGTCCTCAAAGGCTGCGGCAGCGTGATTGCACTGGCCGACGGACGATGGTTCATCAACACCACCGGCAATCCGGGCATGGCGTCGGCCGGCATGGGCGATGTGCTGACCGGGCTGATCGCGGGTCTGCTGGCGCAGGGCTGGCCGGCCGATCTGGCGCTGATCGGCGGCGTGCATCTGCACGGCCTGGCCGGCGACCGGCTGGTCGCGCTCGGCAAGGGGCCGAACGGCCTGACCGCCGGCGAGGTGATCGAATCGGCGCGCGCCGCGTTCAATGCGCTGATTGCCGGCACCGATGTGCAGGAAGTCAGCCATATCCCGCTCTGACCGCTCACAGCCGCTGATCGGCGTGATGCTGATGCTGGCGGCGCTGTTCTGTTTCGCCGTGCTGGACACGACAGGCAAATACCTGTCGCAACGCTATCCGGTCGGCGTACTGGTATGGGCGCGCTATCTGGTGCCCGCCATCGTACTGGGCGCTGTGCTGTACCCGCGCATGGGGCGCAACCTCGTGGTCACCGCGCGCTGGCGGCTGCAGATCGTGCGCGCGGCGCTGCTGGCCGGCGTGTCTTTCCTGATCATGGGGGGCCTGCGCACGATTCCGATGGCCGAAGGCACGTCGCTGTTCTTCATCACGCCGCTCATCGTCACCCTGCTGGCCGGTCCGGTGCTGGGCGAGCGGGTGACCGGGGCGCACTGGCTGCTCGCGCTGTTCGGCTTTTCAGGCGTGCTGCTGATTGCGCGCCCTGACGGCGACCTGCCGCTGGTGCCGGTGCTGATGCTGCTGGCCGGTTCGTTGCTGTACGCGCTGTACCAGCTGGCGACGCGCACGCTGGCGCCGACCGAGCGACCGCTGACCACGCTTTTCTACACCGCGCTGATCGGCGCAGCCATCTCGTCGGTGGCGCTGCCGGCCGCGGCACACAGCGATGTTCCGGGCTGGCAGGACACGCTGCTCGTGCTGTCGCTCGGTGTATCCGGCATGGCCGGCCACTTCCTGCTGATCCGGGCGATGGCGTTCGCGCCGGCGTCGACGCTGAGCCCGCTCATCTATGTACAACTGGTCTGGGCGACGCTGATGGGCTGGCTGGTGTTCGGCGACCTGCCGGGCGCCAGTGCCATCGGCGGTGCGGCCATCATCGTGGCCAGCGGATTGCTGAGTGCCTGGCTGGCGCACCGGCGCTGAGCACGTCCGGTGTGACTGCCGCCGCATGGCGCGTACGGGCGCGATGCTAGAATCCGCCGCTTCGATCCACCGGTCACTGCCATGCGGGAAAATGAACAGCTGTCCATCGAAATCCAGCGCAATGTATCGCAGGCGCTCGCCGAGGATGTCGGCACCGGCGACCTGACGGCGCGCCTGATTCCACCCGGGCGTGCTGCGCAGGGGCTGGTGACGGCGCGTGAAGAAGCTGTGCTGTGCGGCCGCGACTGGTTCGAAGCCTGTTTGCGTGCGCTCGATCCGAAAGCGACGGTCGCCTGGCATGTACCGGAGGGCGAGTGGGTTGCACCGGACCAGAAGCTTTGCGAAATCCTGTCCGAAACCCGTGCCTTGCTCACCGCCGAACGCGCCGCGCTGAATTTCGTGCAACTGCTGTCGGCCACCGCCACGATGACGCGCCGCTTCGTCGACGCGATCGGCGGCACCTCGGCGCGCATCGTCGATACCCGCAAGACCTTGCCGGGCCTGCGACTGGCGCAGAAGTACGCAGTGCGCATCGGTGGCGGGCTGAACCATCGCATGGGGCTGTACGACGGCATCCTGATCAAGGAAAACCACATCATGGCGGCTGGCGGCATCCGCCCGGTGCTGGCGCGGGCGCGCGGCATTGCGCCATCGAATGCCTTCATCCAGATCGAGGTGGAAACACTGGCACAACTGCGCGAGGCGCTGGACGCAGGCGCCACCATGGTGCTGCTGGACAACATGAGCATCGAACAGATGCGCGAGGCGGTGGCGATCAATGACGACCGGGCCGAACTTGAAGCATCCGGTGGTGTGGATCTGGACCGGGTGCGTGCCATTGCCGAAACCGGTGTTGACCGCATTTCGATCGGCGTGCTGACCAAGAATGTTCGTGCGATTGATCTTTCCCTTCGTCATGTCGAGCGCTGAGCGTCCGACCCACGCGACAGTCACCTGCGGAGACCCGGGCTGATGTGGTTCATCCTGTATTACATCGTTGCAATCACCGTACTCATCCTGCACTTCACCGGTTTTCTGGCCCGCAACAACATCGAATGGCTGGTGTTCGTGCTGGCGGTGACCGTGTTCCCCGCGGTGCTCTACCTTTAAGCCTGCGCGCCATGCGGGTGCGGCGCAAAAGCCCTCCCCCGCGCGAACACACGCTCACCAGCGAATCCTGACTGCCCGCCATCCGGCCGGCAGTTTCCACCCGTCGCGTGCCTGGAACCCGCCATTTTCTGCTGGGGCAGAAAACGGTTCGACTCATTAGGTAAATGAAAATACGTCCTTAAATCTACTTGAGAACCATTTACATCACGTTTACATTACGCACCTGATGCAATTCGTTCAGTGACCAGCGTTACTTGCCTAATGGAGCCAAACCCGTGATGCATCTGCCCCGCCCGATTCCGCTCGCAGCCGCCCTTGCTGCCGCCCTGTCGTCCTGCGCCTTCGCGAACGACAGCCCGACGATGCTCATGCCTCGCGTTGATGTGATCGGAACTGCCAATCGGCTGCCGGACCTTGCCGGGACCGGGCAGATCATCGACAGCAAGGAACTTGAAGGTAGCCGTGTCTTCACGGTCAACGAAGCACTGCGGCGCGTCACCGGGGTGAACGTGAGGGACGAGGAAGGGTTCGGACTGCGTCCGAACATCGGCATCCGTGGCCTCAACCCGACCCGTTCAACCAAGGTGACCCTGCTCGAGGACGGTGTGCCGCTGGCTTATGCACCGTATGGCGACAACGCGAGCTACTACCATCCGATGGTCGATCGCTACGAGCGCATCGAAGTGCTGAAAGGACCGGGATCGCTGCTGTTCGGGCCGCAGACGGTCGGCGGCACGGTGAACTACATCACCCCCGCACCACCGCAGGAGGTCGGCGGGTACGTGCAGGGCGCACTCGGCAATCGGGATTACGCCAATGCGAAGTTCAATATCGGCGGTCACGGGTTGTTGCTCGACTACACGCGTAAGCAGGGCAATGGCTCGCGCGACAACATGGAACATGAACTTGACGATCTGAACGTCAAGTACGTGATGAATCTGACCCGCGATCAGGTTTTGACGCTGCGCGGCAACTATTACACAGAGAACTCGACGGTGACCTACTCGGGTCTGACCCAGGCGGAATTCGATCGCTTCGGCGCGCGTTACAACCCGTTCAAGAACGACAGGTTCGACATCAGGCGGCATGGATTCTCCGCCACGCATGCCATCGCCGTCACTGAGAAAGCCGTGCTGACCACCAATCTGTACTACTCGCATTTCGATCGCGACTGGTGGAGACAGTCGAGCAACAGCACCGATACGCAGTGTGGGACGGGATTTCGCGATAGTCGCCTCGCGGGTATCGCAGTCGATCCCGACAACTGCAACTCCATCCAGGGACGTCTGCGCGAATACGACACCTGGGGCATCGAGCCCAGGCTGACGGTAGAGCATCAGTTCGGTGAATTCCAGGCCGGCGTCCGCATGCATTACGAAGAACAGCGCAGGGTCCAGATCAATGCAACGTCACCGACCGGACGCACCGGCGCCGTGGCGGAAAACAATCTTCGCGAAACCAAAGCGTTCAGCGCCTATGTGTCGAACCGCTTCGATATCGGCAAATTCAGCATCACGCCCATCATTCGCCATGAGGACATCGATGCTGAACGCAGGAACCGTCTGACCGGCGACACGGGTGATACGCGGGTCAGCAAAACGACACCGGGCATCGGCATCACGTGGAATCCCTCCGATGCACTTACGGTGTTCGCCGGCGCACACAAGGGCTTTGCCCCTCCGCGCGTGGAAGATCTGATTGGTGGCACGGGGACAGTGACCGAGGTAGATCCGGAAGAGTCGACCAACTTCGAACTGGGCGCACGCGTGCGCCCGACCGACAAGATTTCGTTGCAGGCTGCCTATTTCAGGTCTGATTTCGACAATCTGATTGCGGTGGGTTCGATCGCTGGCGGCAACACGCCGCTGTCCCAGGGAAAGGCGTTGTTCGAAGGTGTCGAATTCTCCGGTCAGGCCGCGTTGGCAAGCGGTGCATTCACACGCGTCGCCTATACCTGGCTGCCGGTCGCCGAGCAAAGCACGCCTTTCAGAAACGTCGCAACGCAGGCTGTCATCGCAGGCAGCCAGTCCGGTCTGCGCCAGCCCTACACGTCAAGGAACACCCTCACTGCAGCGGCCGGCTACGAGAAGGGATCGTTCCGCGGAGAGCTCGAAGCGCAGTACGTCGGCAGGCAGTTTTCGGATTTTGCGAACGTGATCGATCCGACGGCTGACGGTCAGCGTGGCGAAATCTCGTCCTACACGATCTGGAATGCCAGCCTCAACTACCGCTTCGATCGGGCCTTCAGCGTTTTCCTGACGGCGAAAAACCTCGGTGACAAGACTTACATCGTCGACCGTACCCGCGGCATCCAGGTTGGCATGCCCAGGCTGGTGTTCGCAGGCATTCGCTACACCTTCTGAGATCACCGACGCACCGGGCTGGATGCAACCTGGGGCGTCGTTCCATCTTTACCGGACCCGCCCTCACTCGTGCCGCCCTTGCCCATTCATGTTGCTGACCATAAACAACCTGCTGCAGGACGATGAAGTCGCCCTTTTGCGCACCTTGCTCGCTCGCGCCGAGTGGTCGAGCGGCGCGGCCACCGCCGGTACGCAGGCTGTCACCGTCAAGAACAACCAGCAGATCGCCGAAGATGCGCCGCTGCTGCCGGAGTTGCGGCGCATCGTGCTGGCGGCACTGAACCGCTCGCCGCTGTTTTTCACGGCGGTGCTGCCACACCGCATCGTGCCGCCCTGCTTCAACCGCTACGCCGACGGCGCGGACCGATACGGCGCGCACATCGACAACTCGATGCGCGCGCTGCCCGATGGCAGTGGCTATATGCGTGCCGACGTGTCGGCCACATTGTTCCTGTCCGACCCGGCCGATTACGACGGCGGCGAACTGGTCATCGAAGATACCTACGGACGCCACGAAGTGAAGCTGCCGGCCGGCAGTCTGGTCACTTATCCATCATCGTCGGTGCATCAGGTGCAGCCGGTGACGCGCGGCGAGCGCATCGGCTGCTTCATGTTCATCCAGAGTCTGGTGCGCGACGCCGAACAGCGGCGCCTGCTGTTCGATCTCGACATGGAATTGCTGGCGCTGCGCCAGCAGCTCGGTGAAACGCCATCCATGGTCAGGCTGACCGGGGTGTATCACAACCTGCTGCGCCGCTGGGGCGACACCTGAAGGTGAATATGCCCGCGCCGCGTTCCATCGCCGACTATCGCGAATTGGCGCGCATGCGCCTGCACCCCGAGCTCTGGCACTACCTCGACGACGGCCGCGACACGCCGTGCGGGCGCGCCAACCGCGCAGCCTTCGACGCCGCGCCGCTGATGCCGCGCCCATTGACCGACGTGCGCGGCGGCCATACCCGCATCGAACTGTTCGGCGAGGTGCTTGGTCATCCGATGCTGCTCGCCCCGCTCGCCTATCAACGCCTGTATCACCCGGATGGCGAGCAGGCGAGCGCGATGGCGGCGAATGCGCAGGACGGACAGATGGTCATGAGCTCGCTGGCCAGTCAGCCGTTCGACGCCATTGTCCGCGCCGCCGAGCGCGCGCCCTGGTTCCAGCTTTACTGGCAAGGCAGCCGCGAGGCGACGCACCGGCTGCTCGATCGCGCGATCGCTGCCGGCGTCCGCGCGGTGGTGTTCACGGTCGATGCGCCGGTCAAGGTGACGGCGCTGGCGCTGCCGGCACAGGTTGGCGCAGTCAATCTCGATGCACCGGCAAGCGCGGTCGCCATCGCCGTCGGCCAGAGTCAGGTGTTCGACGGTTGGATGGCGAAGGCGCCGACCTGGGACGACCTGGCCTGGCTGAGGGAGCACACTTCGCTGCCTTTGCTGCTCAAGGGGGTGCTGCATCGGGACGACGCGGTACGTGCGGTGCAACGGGGCTGCGACGGAATCATCGTGTCCAATCACGGAGGGCGCGTGCTGGCCGGCGCTCCGGCCAGCCTGTCAATGCTTCCGGCCATCGTATCGGCCGTCGGGCCAGGCGTGCCCGTGTTGCTGGACAGCGGCATCGACAGTGGCAGTGACGTGCACCGCGCACTGGTCGCCGGCGCACGAGCAGTGCTGATCGGCCGACCTTGCATCTGGGGGCTGGCCTGCAACGGTGCGCTCGGCGTCGCGCACGTCGTCCGGCTGTTGCGCGACGAGCTGGAACAGAGCATGGCGCTGTGCGGCCACGCCACCGTCGCTGCTAGCGCAGGAATGTCCGGCTGATTTCGCGGAATTCGTCCGAGCCCGCCGCCCCCAGCCATTCGAACGCCACCATTTCGCGCGACACCACGATCACGCCATGCTGACGCATACGATCGAGTGCGACCAGGCGGTTGCTCGGGTCGCGTGACGCGATGCAGTCTGCGACAACAAACACCTGCTTGCCGCTGGACTGCAGGTCCAGTGCGCTCTGCAGTACGCAGATATGCGCTTCGGTACCGCAGATCACGACCTGCGGCCGCTGCAGCCCGGCGACTGTGTCCAGGCAGCCATCGGTGACGCAGGAAAAATGCATCTTGGGCACAATGGACTGAACCGGCACGAGGTCGCGCAGTGCCTGCACGGTCACACCCAGACCTTTCGGATTCTGTTCGCAGATCGAAACCGGCACCGAGAGGCGCTGTGCGATGCGCACCATCCACACGACATTGTCGAGCAGACGCTCGGCGTCATCCATTGCGGGCAACAGTCGCTCCTGCATGTCGATCAGCAGCAGCGATGATCCGTGGCGGTCAATAAGCATCGAACACTCCGTCGGTCCAGACTGACCAAGAGCTTACCAGTCGTTGATGGCTGCTTGCGACGCCGACGTTCGACGTTGCCGATTCGGGCGGCGGCTCAACGCACGCGTTGCTGGCCAAGTGCCTGACTGACCGCCCGATCGAACATCGGCTCGTTATTGACCACGCGCGCCTCGCCGTTGGCCAGCTGCAGCGCCAGCGCGTCTGGCGCGATCGAGGTCGCCCGCGTCGAACCGGGGTTCGTAAACAGATAGATGCCGCGTTGCGGGCTGACCCAGTTCAGGCGCATGCGCACAAAACTGCCATCGGCCTGCCTGAACTCGATCCAGTCGCCCCGCTTGAGTTCGAATACGCGGTCCTGCTCCTGGATATCGAGCGGTGACGGCAGGTTTAACGAAATGTCATTGAGTTCCAGTCCGTCCTGTTCGACACGCTCGCTGACCACTTCGGGCGCCGGCACATCGTCATTCGCCGAGTATGCCTCCGGTACCCACTGTTCGACTGCCGGTGCCGCTGTCGCCGCACCGGGCTTGATCCACTGCGCGTGCAGATCGAACAGGCCGTTGAGCAGCATCAGCTTGTCTGCCGGATGGGCGCCTGCCAGATCGAAGCCCTGGTTGAGGCGGCGCAGCAGACCGGGCAGCGCCACGACGAGGGCGCGGCGTTCATCCGCATCGGCCTTGGCTTGCACGCTCCAGATCAGTTCGTCGATGGTGGCGAGCGCCTGCTGGTAATCGACGGCCGCATCCGGACCGGTGTCGACATGCTTGCGCAGCAGCCGGCGCCATACGCCATCGAGCAGACTTTGCACCACGCCGGGCAGCGGTTTGCGCAGCCGGTCATCGATTTCGTCGTCGGCGGCGCGCCGCGCATCTTCGCGGCGCAGCCGTTCCTGCTCGCGCGCGCTGGCAATCAGCGCCGCCGCTTCCGCACGCTGCGTCTCGTCTGCTTCCAGTTCGATGACGAAGGCGCGCAGGTCGTCGCTGCACGCCTCGAAGAGACTCAGATCGCGGTCGAAATCGCGCAGGATGCGATCGACGATTTCCGCCAGCTTGATGTACAGCGGGTCTTCGTGTCCGACGTCACGCCCCCAGCGCATCATCGAATTGGAAATCAGGTCGAGCAGTCGACGTGCCGGATGCGCCTTGCTGGAGAAGAAGCTGCGGTCCAGCATGGCCACCTTGACCAGCGGAATCTGCAGCCGGCCGACCAGCGCCTTGATTGGATCGGCGATATCCGCGTCGTCGAAGATGAGGTCGAACAGCATGGCGACGATGTCGACCGTGATCGCATCGAATTGTCCGAGATGGCGGCCCAGCTCGGAGGTGCGGAAACTGCGCAGCAGATTGGGCGGTATGCCGAGGTTGTAGGACGAAGCGGCGGGAACCGAGAGGTCAGCGTCGGACTGCAGCGCGCTCAGTGCCTCGAACACGAAAGGTGATGCAAGCCCGGCCGGGCTCGCCCCGGCGGCGCCGATCGGCGGCAGCGCAATACCCTGTGCCGCCATCTGGCCCTGGACCAGTTGCGACAGCATGGCGTAGATGTCGCCGTCTGCCTCCGCAGCGGCGCCAAACGCAGCCTGTTCTGCGAAGCCGCCATTCACCGACGACATGCCGAAGCCGGGCATCGATGCGGTGAAGCCTGCATCCTGGACACCGCCTATCGCAGGAAAACCACCCTGCCCACCAACTGATGGTGCAAATCCGCCGCTGGCCATTCCTGCCTGATCACTGGCTGCGCCGATGCCCTGACCATGCGTTGCGCCCACCACGCCGGCGCGCGCACCGACGTTGCGGCGGAATCCGCGACGCAGTCCCGGCAGCACGTTCTGCCGCTGCAACCGTACGTTCAGGTCCTGATACAACTTTGAAAGTTCGCGTGAAATCTGCGATTCGAGCGATTGCAGCAGCACCAGCCGCATCTGCACGCTGGCATCGACTTCTTCGCAGGCTGCGCGCAGCGCCTTGGCGACACCTTCGGTGCCGAGCGGATTGTCCTGATCGGTCGGATCCGTCTTGCCGAGCAGCGAGCCCAGACGCTGTTCGACGCCGAACAGCTCCTCGTCGCAGTGTTCCTTCAGCTTGCGGGTGAGTTCATGAACAGCCAGATCCTGCGTCAGGTCGTCTTCGCCCACCAGGCTGAGCTCGTCGAGCGACGTCGGTACCGCAGATCGCGATGATTCAACCGGCTCGCCGCGCACACGCGCGTCGAAATAGCGGGTCAGGTGGTCGATGAAGGTTTGTTCGATGCCGGCCCACTGCTGGCGGGCCTTGCCGCAGGTAAACATGTAGAGGTTACGCTGGTCACGGTCGAGCTCCGCTTCGGCCCGGGCGACGAGGTCTTCTTCGATTTTTTCCAGCATGCCGCGCAGCGAATCACGCAGGCGCCGGATCGTGAAATCCCGGCAGTCGCTGATCACCCGCCCTCGTTCGGGCGGTACGGCAGTCTGTTTCGGCAGGGGTACAGCGCTCATGATTCACCTTTGCGGCCGCGCACGGCGGTCGGTAAAGGCTGAAACGGGGCGCAAAGTCAGGACCGGACGCGAGGCGTGGTACAGCATCACGGCGGCCCCGCTGTCATGGGGCGCTGGGCACCCGGTAGACCGGAAACTTTGCGTCGCCACCTTTCGGTGGGTTTGCCCTGGTTCAGCTTCAATATGTCGTCACATCATTTAACGACTGCGCTGCGCAAGACTTTAGGCCCTCATATCTGCAACGTGGCGATGATGGAGTCGAGTTCTTCCTTCGATTCCGCGACCACCGCCTCCAGCGTTTCATTGTCGATGTCCGAGGTCGCCGCGTCGGCAAGAACCCCGTCCTCTTCCGGCGACAGCGTGGAGAACGGATTAGGGAATGCTGCCATGCTTTCGGCGAGGAACAGCACGTCGCCCAGCGATCGGGGCGGCACGACTGCGCCTTCGAACGACGGTGCATCAATGGCAGCGATCACCTGTTCCGGTACCTTGAGCGATTCGAGCACGGCGCGGCCGACGCTCTGGCTGAAACTGAACATCAGCCCGCCCAGTTCGGCTTCGCGCTGCAGCAGCGCAGGAAAGGCCGAGGCGCGGGCCAGCAGGTAGAACTGGCCGATTTCATGCACCAGACCGGCGAACATGGCCGTGTCGGCGTTGAGCCGCGAAAGGCGACGCGCGATGACGTAGCTCAGTGCCGAAACGTGAATGGTGTGCCGCCACAGGTCATGCGTCAGGACGCGCAGGCGTTCGTCGGCGCGCGCGTCCACCATCTGGCGGACGATGAGCGACATCGTGAGCATGCGGATCGGCTCGGTTCCGACGCGCGTGACCGCGGTACGGACGTCGGTGATTTCGTTGCCGCTGCGGTTGTAGGCGACCGAATTGGCGAGACGCAGCGCTTTCGCGCTGAGAACCGGCTCGGCGCCAACCAGCCGGCAGACCTCATTGACATTGATATCAGGATTCTCAAGCGCTTGCCGGATGCGCAGCGACACGTCAATGCTGGTCGGGAAGACGATGTCGCCCGATTCAAGTTCCGCTGACAGCCGCTGCAGTGCCTCAAGCGATGAATTCACCGGCTCACCCATGACATGTTCTCCGTGACGCACCGAGGTGCGCATATGGTTCGATGTCTGTGTATACGGCAGCGTGCGGGTCGGACTTGATCCCCGATTCAGCTCACGCTGACGCCGCTCGCCTGCAGGTCATGCAGCGTTGCGGGCAATGAAGGCCTTCATGGCGGCCACGTCGGTACCCATCACCTCGTAACGCTGCGGCAGCGATTCAAGGTGCTCCATGCCGTGCGGGCGCACCGGCTCGCAGCCCAGCGCCTCGACCACCGTTTCCGAAAATTTGGCCGGCAGTGCGGTTTCAAGCACCACCATCGGCACACCGGCTTCGCGCCGCTCCAGCGCCACTTTCAGGCCGTCGGCGGTATGCGTGTCGATGGCGCGCCCCCAGCGCGCATGGGCCAGACGCATCGTGGCCAGACGATGGGCATGATTACTGGCGCCGGACTGGAAGCCATACTCAGACGCGACCTTGCCGAACAGCCCGGTGCCTGACAGATCGAACGGGCGGCCGCGATCGACTTCGCCCCACATCGCCCTCACCTGCTCGGTGTCGCGACCGGCCAGGTCGAAGATGAAGCGTTCGAAGTTGCTCGCCTTGGAAATATCCATCGACGGGCTGCTGGTATGCAGCGTTTCCGCGTTGCCACGCGGCCGATAGAGGCCGGTGCGGAAGAACTCGTCGAGCACGTCGTTTTCGTTGGTGGCCACCACCAGATGGCGGATCGGCAGGCCCATCATGCGGGCGATGTGACCGGCGCACACATTGCCGAAGTTGCCGGACGGCACGGTAAAGCTCACCTGCTGGTCATCGCGCTGCGTCGCGGCGAAGTAACCCTTGAAGTAATAGACGACCTGGGCCGACACGCGCGCCCAGTTGATCGAATTGACGGTGCCGATGCGGTACTTCGCCTTGAAATCGAGGTCGTTCGACACCGCCTTGACCATGTCCTGGCAGTCGTCGAACACACCGCGCACCGCGATATTGAATATGTTCGGATCCTGCAGGCTGAACATCTGGGCGCTCTGGAAGCGGCTCATCTTGCCGTGCGGGCTCAGCATGAATACGCGGATGCCGCGCTTGCCGCGCATCGCGTATTCGGCGCTCGAACCGGTATCGCCCGACGTGGCACCGAAAATGTTCAGCTCGGCCCCGTTTTTCGCCAGTGCATACTCGAACAGGTTGCCGAGCAGCTGCATTGCCATGTCCTTGAACGCCAGCGTAGGGCCGTTCGACAGTTCGAGCAGATGCAGGTCGGGCTCCA
Organism: Methyloversatilis sp.; assembly: GCF_030696805.1. Taxonomy (GTDB): domain Bacteria; phylum Pseudomonadota; class Gammaproteobacteria; order Burkholderiales; family Rhodocyclaceae; genus Methyloversatilis. The sequence continues at coordinate 71,113 of NZ_JAUYRO010000096.1, forward strand.
GCGTGAAGAGCGGCGTGATGTCGCGTGCGTCCGAGCCGGACACCGTGTTGCAGTAAACCTCGGGGCGATACGTGCGGTCGATCAGCGCGTGCAGGTCGTCTGACGGCAGGTCGTCGGCGAAGCGCGACAGCACGGCATAGGCAAGCTGGCGGTAATCCATGCTGCGCATCGAACCGAGTTCGAGCGGCGTGAATTTCGGGTACTGCACAGGCATGGCGAGGCCGCCGTCTTCCATCAGGCCGCCCAGCAGGATGTCGGTAAAGCGCTTCTGCGGCGCGAGGCCGCGGGTGGATACGTAATACATCGCGTCGTGCATCGGATTCGTGGTCGGGAGGCGGTCGGGCGCAGCGCGCTCAATGGCGTCGGTTCAAGGGGCATCAATCTAGCACAGCGCGCCCTTGCGGCCCGCCGATCCCCTCCCGGGTTATGGCTGCATGAATGCACCAAATTGGGGCGATTGGATACACTACGGCGTTTCGCCCGGATGTTTCCCGATGACCGGCCTGACAGAACTGCTGCGCCGACATCTGATTTCCGATGCCCCGCCGCTTTCGTCCGCCGAACGATGGCGCAGTACGCTGGCCGGCCTGTTCGGCCTGTTGTTGTTCGAGTGCGTGCTGTTCGTGCTGCCGCTCGGAGCGGAAGAGAAGCGCATCCTGGCGCCGCTGGGCGCGACGTCCGTCATCCTGTTCGCGCTGCCGCACAGTCCGCTGGCACAGCCGTGGTCGGTCATCGGCGGCCTGCTGATTTCTGCGCCGCTCGGCTATGCCTGCGGTTACTGGCTACCGAGCGGGCCGTGGGTGATGGCCGTGGCACTCGCTGCATCAATCTGGCTGACCGCATGGGCGCGTTGCATCCATCCGCCGGCCGGTGCGATGGCACTGACCATGGCGATGGCCGCCGCGCAGGGTGCGACGATCGAACCCGCACTGATGGCGACCGCCGCGAACACGATCGCCATCATGGTGGCAGTTATGGTCGTGAATAACCTGATTCCCGGCCGCCGTTATCCGCAGGGTACGCCCCCCGCCGCGCAGCTGAGGATGCACGGGGCGCCGCCGGTGATCGCGCACCGCGATCTGGAGGCGGCTCTGGGCGAAATCGACGGGTTTCTCGACGTGCGTGAGGACGACCTCGTCGATCTCTACGAACGCACGCTCAGGCACGCCTTCATGCGCGTGCATGTGATGCGCTGCAGCGATCTGATCGAACGTTCGAACAAGGCAGCTCCGGCGCTGGAGTTCGCGACCCCGCTCGCCGAGGCCTGGCAGCTGATGCGCACGCTGCGCGTCGATGCCTTGCCGGTGGTCGACCGCAGTCGGCGCGTGATCGGCCTGCTGTCGCTGGAAGACTTCCTGCGCGAGGTTTCGCCGCAAGCGAGCCGGTCGATGGGCGACGCCGTGCGCCACCTGCTGGCGCGCTCGCCGCACATGCATTCCGACAAGGCAGAGGTGGTCGGGCAGATGATGCGCGACGTGCGCGATGGCGTACTCGTGCTGCGCCAGCACGACAGTGTGGCCGAGGCGGCCGAGGCGATTGCCGCTGGCCGTCAGCCCGCTGTGCCGGTGATCAATGGCGCCGACCGCTTGGTCGGTCTGCTCGATCGCACCGATCTGGTCGCGGCGCTTTACCACCGGATGGCGCTGGTCGATGCGACAAACGAACAGTCGATCTCCGGATCGGACCCCACGTCGAACTCAACCGCGGCACAGGCCGGCTGACCGCCGGCCCTGCCGTTTCAGCCGTTCAGCTCTTCCAGACGCAGTCGCGTCACGTTGCCCACCGTGCTGTCGAGCGCTTCGATGCGCGCGATGGCGGCATCGACCTTTTTCTCGCGCGTCACATGGGTCAGCATGATGATGTTGGCCTGCTGTTCACCCTCCGACGGTTCCTTCTGCAACATGGCGTCAATGCTGATTTCCTGGTCAGCCAGGATGCGCGTGATGTCGGCCAGCACACCCGGCCTGTCCTGCACACGCAGGCGCAGGTAGTAGGCGCTTTCGACTTCACTGATCGGCAGGATGGGGATGTCGGACAGCTGATCGGCGCGGAACGCCAGATGCGGCACGCGATGTTCCGGGTCAGCCGTATGCAGGCGGGTCACGTCGACCAGGTCGGCGATGACGGAACTGGCCGTCGGCTCTGCACCTGCGCCGCGACCGTAATACAGCGTGGCGCCGACCGCGTCGCCTTTCACCAGCACCGCGTTCATCACGCCTTCGACATTGGCGATCAGGCGCTTCGACGGGATGAGTGTCGGGTGCACGCGCAGTTCGAAGCCATCAGCCTTGCGCTTGGTGATGCCCAGCAACTTGATGCGATAGCCCAGCTCTTCGGCGTAGCGGATGTCGTCGGCAGTCAGCTTCGTGATGCCTTCGATGTGGGCGCGGTCGAACTGGACCGGGATGCCGAAGGCGATCGCCGACAGCAAGGTGATCTTGTGCGCGGCATCGACGCCTTCGATGTCGAACGTCGGATCGGCTTCGGCATAGCCCAGCCGCTGCGCATCGGCGAGCGCGTCGGCGAAGGTCAGGCCCTTGTCGCGCATTTCGGACAGGATGTAATTGGTGGTGCCGTTGATGATGCCGGCCACCCATTCGATGCGGTTGGCCGTCAGCCCTTCGCGTACCGCCTTGATGATGGGAATGCCCCCGGCCACCGCCGCCTCGAACGCCACCATGACGCCCTTGGCCTGCGCCGCGGCGAAGATTTCCTGCCCGTGCGTGGCCAGCAGCGCCTTGTTGGCGGTCACCACGTGCTTGCCGTGGGCGATCGCCTCGAGCACCAGTTCCTTTGCGATGGTGTAGCCGCCGATCAGTTCGACCACGATGTCGATGTCGGGGTCGCGCACCACTTCGAAGGCATCGCCGGTCACCTTCACCTTGCCGCCGGTCAGTTGCTGCGCGCGGGCGGTGTCGCGATCGGCGACCGCCGTAATCTGGATCGGCCGGCCGGCGCGACGGGTGATTTCTTCCTGGTTGCGGGTCAATACCGTCCAGGTTCCGCCGCCGACGGTGCCGATGCCGAGCAGACCTACATTGATGGGTTTCATGCCTTGCCTCGTGTGGAATGACGTTGCGGGGCCGTGTTCAGGTCCCGCGAAAAAAGGAAACAGGCGATGTGCATGCCTTCGCGATGGTAGAAGCGGTGCGCATCGACACGCTGGGTGCCGGAATCCAGTCTGAGCCGCGTGGCGCCGCGACCTGTTGCCTCGTGTGCCAGCCAGTCGAGCAGGGTCTTGCCGACGCCCTGCGAGCGGGCAGCCGGTGCGGTGACCAGATCATCGATATAGAAATGCACGCCACTTGACGTGTTGCGGTGGCAGCGGAAGACCGCCACGCCGACGACCTGGTCACCGCGGACGGCCACCGCCATTTCGCCGCCGTCGTCGAAAATGCCCTGCAACGTGCCGGCGTAATCCACGGGCAGATCGGGGCGAAGTGCGCGATGCACCGATTCAGCGCGTGCCAGCCACGAAGGTTCCAGCACGGCCCGTCTGCCGGCCACCCGCACTACGGCAACCTCAGCGGCCATGACGCTTCCGGAAGCCGTCGAGAAAGCGGGCGATGCGTCCGATGGCTTCGCGCAGGTCGTCTTCGTGCGGCAGGAAGACCACGCGGAAATGGTCCGGCCGGGGCCAGTTGAAGCCGGTGCCCTGCACCAGCAGCACGCGCTGTTCTTCCAGCAATTCGAGAATGAAGCGCTGATCGTCCTCGATCGGGTAGAGCTTGGGGTCAAGCCGCGGGAACAGGTAGAGCGAAGCGCGCGGTTTGACGCAACTGACGCCCGGGATCTGCGTCAGCAGTTCCCACGCGGTGTCGCGCTGCCGCGCCAGCCGCCCGCCCGGTGCGACCAGATCGTTGATCGTCTGATAGCCGCCGAGTGCAGTCTGGATCGCGAACTGCCCCGGTACGTTCGAGCACAGGCGCATCGACGCCAGCATGTTCAGGCCGTCGATGTAGTCGCGCGCATGACGCTTGTCACCCGACACCACCATCCAGCCGGCGCGGTAACCGCAGGCGCGGTAGTTCTTCGACAGACCGTTGAAGGTAACGAACAGCAGGTCGTCAGCCAGCGAGGCGATTGACGTGTGCGTGGCGCCGTCGTACAGCGTCTTGTCGTAGATTTCGTCGGCAAACACGATGAGGTTGTGCTGGCGCGCGATCTCCACCAGATCCTGAAGCAGCGCGTCGGAATACAGCGCGCCGGTCGGATTGTTCGGGTTGATGATGACGATGGCGCGCGTGTTGGGCGTGATCTTGGCGCGGATGTCAGCCAGATCGGGCATCCAGTCGGCGCCTTCGTCACAGATGTAGTGACGCGCCGTGCCACCGGCCAGCGTCACCGCCGCGGTCCACAGCGGATAGTCGGGCGCCGGCACCAGCACTTCGTCGCCGCTGTTGAGCAGACCCTGCATGGCCATCACGATGAGCTCGGACGCCCCGTTGCCGATGAAGATGTCGTCCACACCCACACCCGGAATCCGCTTTTCCTGGCTGTACTGCATGATCGCCTTGCGCGGCGCGAACAGGCCGCGCGAATCGGTGTAGCCGGACGCGTCGGGCAGATTCCGGATCACGTCCTGCACGATTTCCTCGGGCGCTTCAAAACCGAATGGCGCGAGGTTGCCGATGTTGAGCTTGATGACGCGCTGCCCTTCTTCCTCCATCTGGCGGGCCCGGGCAAGTACGGGGCCGCGGATGTCGTAACAGACGTTGGCGAGCTTTGAAGACTTCGAAACCGGAGGATGCACGATGGGGCGATCTGGAGAGGCGATGATTGGATGACTGGGCATGTGTCGAAGAACGACAGTCACCGGGATGACCGCCGTCGCGCGGACTGCATTGTCCGCCAGCGAAAAAAGATATGATTGTATGCGAGCCCGCAATACAGGGCAAAAGCCGGTTGCCGGCTGCGCTCCCAGTCCACTGGATCTTCCCGACCGAACCACCGTGAAGCTGCATCAGAACCCGCGCCCGACCACCTACCTCGTCACCGGATTTGGCGATGGCTATCTGCAGATTGGCGAGCGCCTGCTGACGCGCACCGTGGTGCTTGGCCCCGGAATGCTGCGCGAGGACTGGGGCGCCGGCAGTATCGACCAGCTCAGTGCCGCCGACTTTGCGCAATTGACCACGCTCGATGCGCAGATTCTGCTGCTCGGCACCGGCCCGACACAACAGTTCCCCCACTCTTCGCTGCTGCGTCCGCTGATCGACGCGGGTATCGGCGTTGAAGTCATGGACACGCTGGCGGCTGCGCGCACCTACAACATACTGGTTGCGGAAGGCCGTGCGGTAGCCGCAGCACTCATCCTGCCGGATGCGGTGCCGTCAGCATGACCCCGACGCCATTCAAGGAGAGACGGCTCAGATGAGCACCACCCCGATCGACGATTTCACGCTGGCGTCCACCTCGGGACAGGATTTCAACCTGTCCGCTGCCGCCAAGCCGCTGGTCATCTATTTCTATCCGAAAGACAGCACACCGGGCTGCACCACCGAAAGCGCAGCCTTCCGTGACCTTCATCCGCAGTTCGTTGCCGCCGGCTGCGGCGTGATCGGCATCTCGCGCGACAGCATCAAGTCGCACCAGAGTTTCAAGGCCAAGCTCGAACTCCCTTTCGAACTGATTTCCGACCCGGATGAAACCGCCTGCGCGCTGTTCGACGTCATGAAGATGAAAAACATGTACGGCAAACAGGTGCGCGGCGTGGAGCGGAGCACGTTCGTGCTCGGCAGTGGCAACCTTATCCTGCGTGAATGGCGCGGTGTGAAAGTGCCGGGCCACGCAGACGAGGTGCTCGACTTCGTCAAGACTCTCTGAAACCCGGCGCAACCGACACAGAAAAGATCCAATGGCCACCCGACGCCCCGCTGCAGCACCCGCATCGCGCACCCGCAAGTCCGCCCCGGCCACCAAGCTCTTCATCCTCGACACCAACGTGCTGATGCACGACCCGACCAGCCTGTTCCGCTTCGAAGAGCACGACATTTTCGTGCCGATCATGACGCTGGAAGAGCTGGACAACAACAAGAAGGGCATGACGGAGGTCGCGCGAAACGCTCGTCAGGCCAGCCGGTTGCTGGACGAGATCGTCAGCGGCGCGGAAGACCGCATCGCGCTGGGCATTCCGCTGGCGGCAGCGTCGAGCGACCTGGCGAGCGGCCACCTGCTGCTGCAGACCGAAGCGATCGACGGAGTGCTGCCGGCCGGTCTTCCCACCGCCAAGGCAGACAACCAGATCATCGCGGTCGTGATGCATCTGTCGCAACGCTACCCGGCGCGGCAGGTCATCCTCGTGTCGAAGGACATCAACATGCGCATCAAGGCCCGCGCGCTCGGGCTGCATGCGCAGGATTACTTCAACGACAAGGTGCTTGAAGACACCGACATGCTCTATACCGGCACGCGCGAGTTGCCGGAGAAGTTCTGGGACGATCATGGCGGCAATCTCGAATCGTGGAAGGAAAACGGCCGCACCTTGTACCGGGTCAAGGGCCCGCTGTGCCCGGATCTGCTGATCAATGAATTTGTGTATCGCGAAGCGGGCGCCAAGCAGGACAAACCCTTCCATGCTGCCGTGCGGGAGCGCAGCGGCAAGACCGCAGTGCTCGAAACGCTGGTCGATTACGGACACCACAAGAATTCGGTTTGGGGCATTCTGGCGCGCAACCGCGAACAGAATTTCGCGCTGAACCTCCTGATGAATCCGGACATCGATTTTGTCACCCTGCTCGGCCAGGCCGGCACCGGCAAAACGCTGCTGACGCTGGCTGCCGGGCTGACCCAGGTGCTGGAAAGCAAGCTCTACAGCGAAATCATCATGACTCGCGTCACCGTGCCGGTGGGCGAGGACATCGGCTTCCTGCCGGGCACCGAAGAGGAAAAGATGACGCCTTGGATGGGCGCACTCGAAGACAACCTTGACGTGCTGAACAAGACTGACGATCCGAATGCGTCCGGCGAATGGGGCCGCGCCGCCACGCTCGACCTCATCCGCAGCAGGATCAAGGTGAAGTCACTCAATTTCATGCGCGGGCGCACCTTCCTGAACAAGTTCCTGATCATCGACGAGGCGCAGAACCTGACACCAAAGCAGATGAAAACGCTGATCACCCGCGCCGGTCCCGGCACCAAGGTGATCTGCTTGGGCAATATTGCGCAGATCGATACGCCTTATCTGACCGAAGGTAGCTCAGGTTTGACCTATGTCGTTGACCGTTTCAAGGGCTGGCCGCACAGTGGCCATGTGACCTTGCAGCGCGGCGAGCGCTCGCGCCTCGCCGATCATGCAGCCGAAGTGCTGTGAGTGCCATGTGTGAAGTGATGAAGGAGCCGCAACCATGATTGACCCGATGCTTCTTGACCAGCAGCTGTGTTTTGCCCTCTATGCGGCGACGCATGCCATCACCCGTTGTTATTCGCCGGGCCTCAAGGCCCTCGGCCTGACCTACCCGCAGTATCTGGTGATGCTGGTGCTGTGGCAGGAGGACGCACTGACACTGAAGGCGCTTGCCGAACGTCTGGACCTCGATTCGCCCACGTTGACGCCGCTGCTCAAGCGCCTTGAAGGCGCCGGCTACATCACGCGGGCGCGCAGCCGGATCGACGAGCGGGCACTTGAAATCCGGCTCACCGATGCCGGACGCGCACTGCGCGAACAGGCGCGGCCAGTCCATGCCGGGGTGGCTGAACAGTCCGGCCTGCCGCCGGATGTGTTTGCCCGGATGCGCACGGAACTGCATATGCTGAGCGCGCACCTCAAGCAGCATGACCAGGCGGCGCACGGCGCCGGCTGAAACCGCGATCGGAACCGCCACTCAGTCGCCGAACAGCTTGAGCGTGCTGGCGGTATCCAGTGCAGGAAGATCCACCGGCCCGATCGCTGCGTTGAAGGCTTGCAGCGTCAGCCGATGCGGTGTCCGGCGCACACTGGCATTGTGGAATTCGAGCGCCGGGATTCATGTGCGCGTCAGTAAGAACCCGGCCGCGCCGCGTTGACGAAGCGGGTGTGTTCGCCCTGGAAGCCGAGCGTGACCGTTCCGGTCGGGCCGTTGCGGTGCTTGCCGATGATGATTTCGGCAAGCCCCTTGTCCTGCGTATCCGGGTTGTAGACCTCATCCCGGTAGATGAACATGATGATGTCGGCGTCCTGTTCGATGGCGCCGGATTCGCGCAGGTCGCTCATGACCGGCCGCTTGTTGGGTCGCTGCTCCAGTGCGCGGTTCAGCTGCGACAGCGCGATGATGGGTACGTGCAGTTCCTTGGCGAGCGACTTGATGGAACGGGAAATTTCCGAAATTTCCGCCGTCCGGTTCTCGCCATCGCGCGTGCCTGACATCAGCTGCAGGTAATCGACCACGATCAGGCCGAGCTTGCCGCATTGCCGGTACAGCCGCCGCGCGCGGGCGCGCAGATCGGTCGGATTGATGCCGCCCGTTTCGTCGATGTGGATGGGCGCTTCATGCAGCTTGCCCAGTGCCATCGTCAGCCGGCCCCAGTCATCGTCGGTCAGCCGTCCGGTGCGCAGACGGCCCTGGTCGATCTTGGCGACCGACGACACAAAACGCATGGCCAGCTGGGTGCCGGGCATTTCAAGTGAAAAGATGGCAACCGGCAGCCCGATGTCGACGGCAATGTGTTCGGCGATATTCAGCGCGAATGAGGTTTTACCCATGGCCGGGCGTCCGGCGACGATGATCATGTCGCCCGGCTGCAGGCCAGCCGTCTTCGCGTCGAGATCGATGTACCCGGTAGGGACACCGGTGACGTCGGACGGATCGTCGCGGTCGTACAGTTCCTGGATACGGTTCACCACCTGGACCAGCAGCGGCTGGATGGCGACGAATCCAGAGCCGGTGCTGGCACCGGCTTCCGCAATCTCGAAAATCTTCGATTCCGCCTCGTCGAGCAAGGTCTTGGCGTCGCGTCCGCGGGGCGACAGCGCACTCGCTGCGATTTCATCGCCCACGCTGACCAGTTTGCGCAGGATCGCGCGCTCGCGGACGATTTCCGCGTAACGGCGGATGTTCGCTGCAGAAGGCGTGTTGTTGGCGATCTCGCCCAGATACGCCAGACCGCCGGTCTGCTGCCCCTCGTCGGACTTCTCGATCGACTCATACACCGTTACGACGTCGGCCGGCTTGCCCTGTTCGATCAACTTTGCGATGTGGCGGAAGATGCGGCGATGGTCGTCGCGGTAGAAATCCGACTCACCAACCTGGTCACCGACACGGTCCCAGGTACTGTTGTCGAGCAGCAGCCCGCCGATCAGCGATTGTTCGGCCTCGATCGAATGCGGCGGCAGCTTGAGGGCAGCGATCTGTCTGTCCTGGGAAGCTTGCGCCGCCTGCGCGTCGGGGTTGCCTGCGTTGCGCACGATGCTCATTGTGTTGTTTTCATTTCCTGGAAGGTGCGTCGTCAATCCGGCAATCTAGTCCCGCCGGGCGTACGGCACAACGGCGCAAGCTGTGGATAAGCTGTGGGCAGCGATGTGGACATTCCGGAAGGACATCTGGACGCCGCATCGCAAAACAAAAAAGCCACCCTGAGGTGGCTTTCCTGCTGCGATCCGGCCATCCGGCCGGAAGTGACGATCAGCTTTCGCCGACCACTGCCACCGTCACATTGACGAGCACATCCGAATGCAGCGCGATTTCGAACTGGCTTTCGCCGGTTGTCTTCAGCGGACCGTCCGGCATGCGCACCATCGACTTGTCGACCGGGAAGGACTGGGCGACCAGTGCCTCCGCGATGTCGGACGTCGACACCGAACCGAACAAGCGACCATCGACACCGGCCTTGCGCATCACCTTGACGGTCACGCCTTCCATTTTTTCGGCGACGGACTTCGCTGTCGCCAGACGTTCGGCAGAAGCCTTTTCCAGTTCGGCGCGACGTGTCTCGAACACCGCCAGATTTTCCGGCGTCACGCGCTTGGCGCGCCCGGTCGGAATCAGGAAATTGCGGGCGTAACCGTCACGTACCTTCACCACATCGCCCAGATCGCCGAGCTTGGCCACTTTATCCATCAGGATGACTTGCATGGTCGTCTCCTCGCTTACTGGTGCAGGTCAGTGAAAGGCATCAGCGCAAGAAAGCGGGCGCGCTTGATGGCCGTGGACAGCTGGCGCTGATAGCCGGCACGGGTGCCGGTCAGTCGCGCCGGCATGATCTTGCCGTTCTCGGAAATGAAATCCTTCAGGATTTCGACGTCCTTGTAGTCGATTTCTTCGATCTTCTCGGCGCTGAAACGACAGAACTTGCGGCGCTTGAACATGCTGCGCGATCCGCGGTCGTCCTTCTTCTTTGCGTTTTTCGGTCTGAAAGCCATGGTGGTTCCTTCCATTTTTGCGACGGTTCGCGGGTCAGCGTTCCGTCACGAATTCGATGCTGTTCATGTGCATGACTGCCTGCCTGCTTCGTGCGCTGCGGGCAGCCATGAATCCTTGTGCAATCAACGCGGTTCCGAGCGGAGCGGCGGCGAGCAATCCGGCCTGGTCTCCGAGCAGCACGAAGTCGGTTTCAAGCCTGACTTCGCGCGGCACGCCGTTCTCGATCTGCTGCGAATGGTGTTCCAGACATCCCCGCAGGATCGGCACGCCAGCCGGTGTATGCCTCAGCGCATCACGTTCGATCAGGGTGGCGTGCAACGTGAAACTGTTGATCGCCTGACCGGACGGATTCGCCTCGCGCTCCGTATCCGTTCCGCCTTCGATCAAGCGGCCGGCTGTTCGGCGACCGGCTCGGCTTCCACAGCCGGTGCCGAGTCAGCGGACGGCGCCGAATCAGCGGACGGTGCCAGCAGCGAGCGCGACTTTTCTTCCTTCATCATCGGCGAGGGCGTCACAACAGCCTTGCGCATCTTGATCGTCAGATGGCGCAACACAGCGTCGTTGAATTTGAAAGCGTGCTCGAGTTCGGCCAGCGTTTCGTTGTCGCACTCGATGTTCATCAGCACGTAGTGAGCCTTGTGCACCTTCTGGATCGGGTAGGCCAGCTGGCGGCGACCCCAGTCTTCCAGACGATGAATGCTGCCGCTGCGGCCCGTGACCAGCGTGCGGTAGCGCTCGACCATCGCGGGCACCTGCTCGCTCTGGTCCGGATGGACGATGAAAACCACTTCGTAATGTCGCATGTAATCTCCTTGCGGTTTTTGCCCGCCTGCCGTGCGGCAGACTTGGCGGTTAAGCCTCCCGGCATGCGAATCCGGTGAGGCAAGGTAAGCCAAACATTATAGCCCGGAAAATCAAGGCGTCACAAGCCGATCCGGGCGCTGCGCTGGCGTCTGGCCTCGAACAGGCAGATGCCGCTGGCCACCGATACATTCAGGCTTTCGACCGTGCCATGCATCGGGATCATCGCCAGCACGTCTGCGGTTTCGCGCGTCAGCCGGCGCAGGCCGTCCCCCTCCGCGCCGAGCACCCAGGCCACGGCGCCTGACTGGTCAACCGAATACATCGACTGCGTTGCCTCGCCGGCCGCGCCGATGGTCAGGATGTCGCGTTCCTTCATTTCGCGCAGGCTGCGCGCGAGGTTGGTAACCGTCACGTAGGGCACGGTATCAGCTGCGCCGCTGGCCACCTTGATCGCGGTGGCGTTCAGGCCGACCGCACGGTCGCGCGGCGCGATCACGGCATGGGCACCCGCCGCATCGGCGACGCGCAGGCAGGCGCCGAGATTGTGCGGATCCTGGATGCCGTCGAGCACCAGCAGCAGCGGCGGCTCGGACAGCGCATCGAGTACGTCGTCGAGCGAGCGATAGGGAATCTGTGCCAGCACGCGCGCCACCACGCCCTGATGGCGGGCTGCGCCACCTGCCAGACCGTCAAGTCGCGCCGGGTCGGTCTGCACCAGTTTCACACCGGCCGCTTCAGCCGCGCGGATGAGGTCGCGCATGCGACCGTCTGTCCGTGCCGTCGAAACGAACACTTCCTTCACACTGTCCGCAGCATGACGGATCTTTGCCGTTACCGCGTGGAAGCCAAAGATGTAACGCGTATCACCACTCATTTCTTGCCACCGCGCTTCGGTGCCGGCGACTCAGACGTGGTCGCTTTCGTCCCGGTGTTTGCTGCGGCCGGCTTCGACGATTTGGAAGGCGACTTCGACAGCAGCAAGGCGGCTGGCTTGGCAGCAGCCTTCGCGGCAGGGGTCGTGGTCTGTGTTTTTGCGGCTACCGGCTTTGCGGGCTCTTGCTTTGGCGTCTTGAGCTTTGCCCCCTTTTTCGTGCCTCCTTTGGGCGGTTTGGCCGGCGCGTCTGACGCAGACTTGGAGGCCGCTTTCTGTTTCTTGCCGCCAGACGGCTTTTCCAGGGCCGCCGCGTACGGGGACGATGGAGCCGCGGACGCCTGAGCCGCCTTTCTGGCTGCCCGACCGCGACCGGTTTTCACCGCCTTCGGCGGCGTCGCGGGTTCGACAGGTTCGACGGCGACTCGCTTGCGCGATGTAGGACCGGTCGGCCCGGCTTTCGGCGTCAGCGATGCGCGCGGCACGCGGCCGAAATCCTCACCGCCGTCCGCCAGCCTGAACTCGATGCGGGTGTTGTCCAGATCGACCCGCACCACCTGAATGCGCACCCGGTCTGCGAGGCGATACATGCGTCCGCTGCGCTCACCGACCAGACGATGCTTGCCCTCTTCGTAATGGAAGTAATCGGCGCCCAGTTCGGAAATGTGCACCAGCCCTTCGATGAAGACATTGTCGAGCGCAACGAACAGACCGAAAGGTACAACGGCCGACACGCTGCCTTCGAACGCCTCACCCACGCGATCCTGCATGAAGTAGCACTTGAGCCAGTTCTGGACGTCGCGGCTGGCTTCGTCGGCGCGCCGCTCGGTGGTCGAGCAGTGCAGGCCGATGTCCGACCAGTCACCTGGCTCGTAGCGCTTTTTCGCCAACGAGGCCTTGATCGCGCGATGCACCAGCAGATCGGGATAGCGGCGGATCGGCGACGTGAAGTGGGTGTAGGCCTCGTAGGCGAGCCCGAAGTGGCCCACATTGTCTGGGCTGTAGACGGCCTGGCGCAAGGAACGCAGCATCACGGTCTGCAGCAGCTGGCGGTCCGGGCGGTCGCCGATCTGCGTCAGCAGTGCGGCGTAGTCCTTCGCGTGCGGCTTGTCGCCACCACCCAGCTGGAAGCCGAACTCGCCGAGAAAGGCGCGCAGCTTCTGCAACCGGTCCTCGCTCGGTCCTTCGTGTACGCGATAAAGCGTCGGCTGCTTGCTGTCTTCGAGAAAGCGCGATGCGCACACATTTGCGGCGAGCATGCATTCCTCGATCAACCGGTGCGCATCATTGCGGGCGTAGGGCACGATGCGGTCGATCTTGCCCTCATCGTTGAACAGCATCAGCGTTTCGACGGTTTCAAAGTCGATCGCGCCGCGCTTTGCACGCGCCTTCTCGAACACGCGGAACACTGCATCGAGCGCTTCGAGGCGCGGCAGCAACGGCTTCAGGCGCTCGCATGTTGCGGGGTCCTTGTCGTAGATCGCTGCCGCCACTTCGGTATAGGTCAGCCGTGCCCTTGAATTCATCACGGCGGCGTAAAAGCTGTAATGCTGGATGGCACCGGTGGCCGATACGTCCATGTCGCACACCATGCACAGCCGATCGACTTCGGGATTCAGCGAGCACAAGCCGTTCGACAGCTTCTCCGGCAGCATTGGAATGACGCGGCGCGGGAAATACACCGAATTGCCGCGTTCGAAGGCATCGATGTCGAGGGGTGCATCCGGCTTTACGTAGTGACTCACATCGGCGATGGCGACGATCAGGCGGAAGCCCTTGCCCTGCCGTTCGGCGTAGACCGCATCGTCGAAGTCGCGCGCCGTTTCACCGTCGATGGTGACCAGCGGTAGCGCACGCAGGTCTTCGCGCTTGCTCATGTCTTCCGGTCGAACTTCTTCGGGCAGGCGCTTTGCCGCAGCAAGTGCCTTGGCGGAAAATTCGTGCGGCATGTCGTGCTTGCGCAGCGCAATTTCGATCTCCATGCCGGAATCGCCGAAATTGCCCAGAACCTCGACCACGCGGCCGATCGGCGGCGTGTAGCGGGTCGGCTGTTCGATCAGTTCGACTTCGACCACGCTGCCAGCGGCGGCTTTCAGTGCCCGCTTGCCCTTCTCGGGCGCAGCCAGCACGATCTGCTGGCGGATGCGGCGGTTCTCGGCAATGCAGAACTGAACACCGTGCTCTTCGACGACGCGTGCAACCAGACGAGTGTTGCCGCGCTCGGTCACTTCAACCACCCTGCCCTCACGCCGACCGCGGCGATCAAGTCCGGTGACCCTCACCAGCACTCGGTCACCGTGCAGCACGCTGCGCATTTCCTGCGCGCTCAGGAAGATGTCGCCCTTGTCGCCTTTTTCGCCCTTCTTGTCCTTGCCGTCACCGGTGATGACGAATCCGAACCCGTCCGGGTGTCCTTCGACCCGACCCGCCACGAGGTCAGCCTTGTCGGGAATGATGTAGGCATCGCGCCGGTTGCGCATCAGTTGCGCCTCGCGCTCCATCGCGCTCAGGCGGCGCACGAAGTGTTCGCGTTCCTCAGGCTGGATGTCGAGTGTCTGCACAAGCTCGTCGGCGCTCATCGGCATGCCGGCCTCTTCGAGCATCTGCACGATGTACTCACGGCTCGGCAGCGGATTGTCGTACCGGGTCGACTCGCGTTCGAAGAACGGGTCGGCGCGACGGATCTTGCTGGGTGAATTCTTCTTCTCTGTTTCTCTTGACAACGTAAATGCTTTCTTTAGAATGCGCAGCCTCTTGCCCAGGTGGCGAAATTGGTAGACGCGCTAGTTTCAGGTACTAGTGCCGCAAGGTGTGGAGGTTCGAGTCCTCTCCTGGGCACCAAGAAGCAAGGACGAAAGCCGACAGCGATGTCGGCTTTTTTCTTTTCCTGTTCGCTTTATTCCTGCCGACGTTCCTGACTGCATCGGTCACTGTACGCATTATGAACCGCATGGCCTTCACGGACATGCGGCCCTCGGCCCCGCCATCACTCACTCGAACGGATGGCGCAGCAGAATGGTTTCGGTTCGGTCAGGCCCGGTGGAAATCATGTCGACCGGTACGCCGCAGATTTCCTCAATGCGCTTGAGGTAACTGCGGGCATTCGCCGGCAGTTCATCAAGCGCCTTGATACCGAAGGTTGTGTCCTTCCAGCCCGGCAGAGTTTCATACACCGGCTCGCAGCGCGACAACTCTTCTGCACCGACCGGCAGGATGTCCGACAGTTCTCCGTCGATTCGGTATCCGGTACACACCTTCAGTTCCTCGACGCCATCCAGCACGTCAAGCTTGGTCACGCACAGGCCGGATATGCCATTGATCTGGATCGAGCGCTTCAGCGCGGCGGCATCGAACCAGCCGCAGCGACGCGGGCGACCCGTGGTGGCGCCGAATTCGTTGCCCTTCGTGGCCAGATGGCGTCCGGTGTCATCGAACAGTTCAGTCGGAAACGGGCCGCCGCCGACGCGCGTCGTGTAGGCCTTGGTGATGCCGAGCACGTAATGCAGCATGGTCGGGCCGACGCCGGCGCCGGCCGCGGCGGCACCTGCGACGCAATTGCTCGATGTGACGAATGGATAAGTTCCGTGGTCAATATCGAGCAACGTGCCTTGTGCGCCCTCGAACAGAAGGTTGGAACCTGCCTTGTTTGCTTCGTACAACGCACGCGGCACGTCGGCCACCAGCTTTTCGATACGCGGCGCCAGCGCCAGCGCGCCGTCCAGCGTTTCCTGGAAATCGACCTTGGGTGCGCCGAAGTACTGCGTCAGCACGAAGTTGTGGTAGTCGAGTATCTCCGCCAGCTTGGCTGCGAAACGTGTCGGACGCAGCAGGTCTTGCAGGCGCAGCGCACGGCGCGCCACCTTGTCCTCGTAAGCCGGACCGATCCCGCGACCGGTGGTACCGATCTTGTTCTCGCCCTTGGCCGTTTCGCGGGCACGATCAAGCGCCTGGTGGTAGGGCAGGATCAGCGGACAGGCCTCCGAGATACGCAGGCGCGCCGCAACGTCGACACCGGCTGCCTCCAGTTCGTCCATCTCGGACAACAGCGCCTCCGGTGAAAGCACGACACCGTTGCCGATATAGCAGGCGACGCCTTCGCGCAGCACGCCGCTCGGAATCAGGTGCAAAACGGTCTTCTTGCCGCCAATCACCAGTGTGTGGCCGGCGTTGTGACCGCCCTGGAAGCGCACCACACCCTGTACCGAATCGGTCAGCCAGTCTACGACCTTGCCCTTGCCCTCGTCACCCCACTGACTGCCGACGACCACTACGTTCTTTGCCATGCTTTAAACCTTTCTATCGAGCGACACGATTTGCCACTCACCTTCAACAAATTCCAGTTGGCGGTCACACCCGAGTTCGGCGACATCGGCCGAATGACCCGGCAGGTCGACCACCACGATTTCGCCGGAGTCACGCAGTGCGCGAACTCGCTGCATCAGCGCGGCATCATGACCATGCGGCGCCCGGATGCCCGGCCGCCGTTCAAGTTGCGGCGCCTGCCGCGCCAGCTGTCGCAAGTCCAGGCTGAACCCGGTCGCAGGACGCGCACGGCCGAAACTCCTTCCAACTTCATCGTAGCGCCCGCCGAGCGCAATCGCCTGCGCCTGCCCGGCACAGTATGCGGCGAACGTGATTCCACTGTGGTAGTGATAGCCGCGCAGGTCCGCCAGGTCGAAACCCAGCACATCAGTGTCGACCGATGCACCGACGCGCTCAAGTTCGGCCAGTGCAGTCGCAATTTCCAGGCAATCCGGCAGCGCAGCGCGTGCCCGCGCGAGCGTGTCGGCCTTTCCGTACAAATCGGGCAGCGCAAGGAAAGCAGCCCTGAGCATGGCGGATTCATCCACCAGCAGCTGTCGCAGCGATGGCATATCCTTGGCCTGAAGCGCAGCAAACAAGTCCTGCAATCCGTCATCGCTGCGCAGCTGAGGCGACTCCAGTCGGTCTGCCAGCGCCCGAAAAATGCCGACATGGCCGAAATCGATGCGTGCCAGCTCAACCTGCGCAACATCAAGCGCCCTCAGCAGCAAGTTAACCACCTCGACATCGGCTTCGATCCCCGCATGACCGTAAAGCTCTGCGCCAAGCTGTATGGGCTCCCGCGTGGCATTGAATCCGGACGGCAGTGCATGTACGACCGCGCCGCAATAACACAGGCGGACAACGCCGTTGCGGTTCAGCAGGTGGGAATCGATGCGCGCGACCTGGGGCGTGATGTCGGCACGCAACCCCATCGTCCGACCAGACAGCTGATCCACCAGTTTGAAGGTGCGCAGATCCATGTCGCGACCACTGCCGGTCAGCAGGGACTCGATGTATTCGACCAGGGGCGGGACGACCAGCTCGTAGCCCTGGGTCAGGCACTCATCAAGCAGGCGCCGACGCAGGTTTTCGACCTGACGTGCCTCGTCGGGCAGCAGGTCTTCGATCGATTCGGGCAATAACCAGCGACGCATCACTTGAACAGCGCAATCAGCGCAATACCGATAATCATTGAGGTCAGACCGACGAAACGAAGCTGGCCGTCGGCCAGCTCTGTCGCTCTGCGAAAGGTTTCGCGCCAAAGACGCGGCGCCACGAAAGGCAGAATGCCTTCAATGACGAGCATCAAACCCACGGCGATGAGAAGAATTGAATCCATCACGAAAAAAGCACAGCCCGCATTGCGGGCTGGTGACTTTTCATTCCGTACGGCGAATAAATAACCGGTGGACTATACAGCAGCTCGGACGCCTGGGGTTCCGACCCTATTTCACGGACTGCCTGCCGCTATTGTTGAGATAGCGGAAGAAGTCGGACGTCGGCTCGATAACCATCAGGTCGCTCTTGTTCCGGAAGCTCTTCTGATAGGCATCCATGCTGCGGTAGAACGCATAGAACTCCGGATTGGAGCCAAACGCGTCAGCGTAGATGGCCGCTGCCTGGGCGTCGCCGTCACCCTTGACCTTCTGCGACTCGCGGTACGCTTCGGCAACGATGATTTCACGCTGACGGTCGGCGTCGGCGCGGATCTTCTCGGCTTCGGCCGAACCCAGAGAGCGCAACTCGTTGGCAACCCGCTTTCGCTCCGCTTCCATCCGCCGGTACACCGATTCCGACACCTCGGTCGGCAGATCGACGCGCTTGAGCCGCACATCGACGATTTCCACACCAATCTTGACCGCGTCGACGTTGGCCTTGCTTCGCATGTCTTCCATGATTCTGTCGCGCTCGCCCGACACGACCTCATTGACCGTGCGACGCCCGAATTCCTCGCGCAGGCCCGCGTTCACCGTCTGCAGCAGACGCGTTTCCGCAAGTCGCTCGTTGCCGCCGACCGAGATGTAGTACTGCTTGACGTCGGTGATGCGCCACTTGATGAACAGATCAACCAGCACATTCTTCTTTTCCGACGTGATGTAGCGCTCCGGGTCGGCACTGTCGAGCGTGAGGATGCGACGATCGAACACGCGCACATTCTGCACCAGCGGCCACTTGAAGTGCAGGCCGGGTTGCTCGATCACGGTGCGAACTTCACCGAGCTGGAACACGATCGCGTACTGGCGCTGGTCAACCGTGAAAAGCGAGCTGGACAGTACGATCAGCGCAACAATGATTCCGCCGAAGAAAAGGGGCAGCTTTTCGCGCATCAACGTTCTCCTCGCTCACGGGCGCGCAGTGCATCGCGCGATCGCATGTCGGCCGCCGCGGCGTCACCGGACATTGATGGAAGCGTCGTCGTTTCATTGCTGCGATTGCCCGCCGCGACGTCAACCGCAGCCGCGCCAGCCTGCTGCATCAGCTTGTCGAGCGGGAGATACAGCAGGTTATTGCCGCCCTTCGCGTCGAGCAGCACCTTGCTCGTATTCATCATGACCTGCTGCACCGTGTCGATATACATACGCTGCCTCGTGACTTCGGGCGCTTTCACATACTCGGCAAGAATCTGCTTGAAGCGGCTGGCGTCGCCCTGCGAAGTCGCGATGATCCGTTCCTTGTAGCCGTTTGCCTCTTCCAGCAGTCGCGATGCAGTACCGCGTGCCTTCGGAATGACGTCGTTGGCGTAGGCCTGACCTTCATTCTTCTGCCTTTCCAGATCCTGCCCGGCCTTGACGGCGTCGTCGAAGGCGGCCTGCACCTGCTCAGGCGGCTGGGCGTTCTGCAGCGTCAGGCGACTGATCTGGATGCCGGTCTGATAGCGGTCGAGTATCTGCTGCATGATGCGCTGCGCATCTACGGCGATCTGTTCCCGTCCTTCGTAAAGTACAAAGTCCATCTTGCTCTTGCCGACCACCTCCCGCATCGCTGTTTCCGCCGCATGTACAACCGATTCCTCGGGCAGACGGTTCTGAAACAGGTAGGCCACCGGATCCTTCAGGATGTACTGCACCGCGAACTGGATATTGATGATGTTCTCGTCGTCGGTGAGCATCAGTGCTTCCTTGAGCACCTTGTTGCGTTCCGCGCCGCGGTAGCCAACCTCGACCGTCCGCACGCCGGTCAGATTGACCAGTTCGTGCGAATCGATCGGATACGGCAAGCGCCACTGCAGTCCCGGGTCGGTCGTCTCGACAAGTTTGCCGAAACGCAGCACGACGCCGCGCTGACTTGCGTCGACGATGTAAAGACCGCTCGCCAGCCAGACGATGACGATCAGGCCGAGCACCACGCCGATGCCACTGCCAAACTGACGAGGCGTCACAGGCGGACGGCTTTCGCCACCGCCGTTGTTCGACTTGCCGCCGAAAAGCCCGGCCAGGCGCTTGTTGAAATCGCGCCACAGGTCTTCCAGATCGGGAGGTCCCTGGTTGCCGCCTTTGTTGCCATTGCCGCCCTGATTGCCCCAGCGGGGGTCATTCAGCGACATCAAGATCGCATTCAGCACGTTCGGATTGGATAGGTAAGGATGAAAGTTGAGGGGAGCGTTTGTCGTCTTCCTTGGAAGACGTGTCACCGCTCTCTGGTGAGCTGATCACTCGGAGTGCGGAATTCGTCCGCGGTTCCAGGTTCAGGCCTCGGGGATCGTCATTTGGCTGCACACGCTGCGCGGCGGCAATCTTTTCAGCCTGCAATCGCGCCGCGATGACTGACCGCAAATCGGCCAGACCCGCACCGGTGCGAGCACTCACGCGCACTTTGCAAATGTTATCACAGCCAGCCGGGTCGGCTCCCGGCTGCAGCGCGGGCATGAGGTCCACCTTGTTCAGCACCCGGATCTGCGGCACCGCATCGGCGCCTATTTCGGCCAGCACACGATCAACCGCCTCGATCTGCGCATCGCGATCCGGCGCGGACGAGTCGATGACGTGCAGCAACAGGTCGGCGCCAGCCGTTTCTTCAAGCGTCGCGTGAAAAGCGGCAACCAGCGTATGCGGCAGGTCGCGTATGAAGCCGACCGTGTCCGATAACACCACCTGTCCGAACTCACCGAGATAGAGCTGGCGCGAAGTCGTGTCGAGCGTGGCAAACAACTGATCGGCGGCGTAACTGCCTGCTTTCGTCAGCGCATTGAACAGCGTGGACTTGCCTGCGTTCGTATAGCCGACGAGCGCAACGACAGGCGTGGACTGCCGCTCGCGCGACTTTCGGCGGACGCCGCGTTGGCGCTCGACCTTTTCAAGCCGCTCTTTCAGCGCCTTCACCCGGTGGCCGAGCAGACGGCGATCCGTCTCTAGCTGCGTTTCACCCGGGCCACGCAAGCCGATGCCGCCCTTCTGTCGCTCCAGATGGGTCCAGCCGCGGACCAAGCGGGTCGACAAGTGTTCGAGCTGGGCCAGTTCGACCTGAAGCTTGCCCTCGTGACTACGTGCGCGCAGCGCGAAAATGTCGAGGATGAGCGCATTGCGATCGATGACACGTCGCGAAAGCGCGCGCTCGAGATTGCGCTGCTGGCTGGCCGACAACTCGTGGTTGAACAGGACGATGTCTGCTTCGTTGGCATTGGCAAGGTCGAGAATCTCGGCCACTTTGCCCTTGCCGGCAAAGGTCGCGGGATCGGGAGCCTGCCGCTTGCCACCTGCGCGAGCCACCGGCACCGCACCTGCACTCAGTGCGAGCAGCGTGAATTCGTCCAACCGGTCTTCGTAGTCGCCTTTGCCGAGATCGAGCTGGACAATGACCGCGCGCTCGCCGGTCTCGGGCCGCTCAATCATGCGAACGTAGTGCCTGCAGGTGACCGTTTTCGCCGGTCAAGCGCTGTCGCCCTGATCGTGCTGGATATTGACCGGGCGCGCGGGCACGACAGTCGAAATTGCGTGCTTGTAGACCATCTGCGTCACCGTGTTCTTGAGCAGTACGACGTACTGGTCGAACGACTCGATCTGACCCTGGAGCTTGATGCCATTCACAAGGTAGATCGCGACCGGCACGTGCTCGCGGCGCAGGGTGTTGAGGAAGGGGTCTTGTAGCATTTGCCCTTTGTTGCTCATGTGGACACCTCTTGTTTATTTGAAATAGGACTCTACTGGATTTTTTGATGCACCGCAGCTTCAGACCCCGCGCGGCGCATTTTGATTCCCGATCTCGTCATCATTTCTTCGATGCGACGAACGGATTGTGTGCGGTGCGGAATTCGACCCTCAGCGGCGTGCCCTGAAGCCGGAATATTTCCAGAAAATAGTGTTCGAGATAGCGCCGGTAACTTTCAGCAATATGTTCGAGTGCGGCGCCATGGATGACGATCACCGGCGGATTCATTCCGCCCTGATGGGCATAGCGCATCTTGGGCCGGAACAGGCCGTGTTTCGGGGGTGACTGTTTCTCGACCGCTGCCTGCAGCGCACGCGTCAACCTCGGCGTGGGCAGTTTGGTCATCGCAGCTGCGTAGGCGGCGTCCACAGCGCCGAACAGGCCACTGACCCCGAGGCCTTCGAGCGCAGAAATGTACAGATGGCGCGCAAAGCCGAGAAAACCCAGCTTGCGTGCGATTTCACGCTTGAAGATTTCGCGCCTGTAACTGTCTACGGCGTCCCACTTGTTGATGGCGAGCACCAGCGCACGGCCGCTTTCGACGATGAAACCGCCGATATGGGCGTCCTGATCGGACACTTCCTGCGTTGCATCGAGCACCAGCACACAAACATTGGCCTGCTCGATCGCCTGCACCGTCTTGATGACCGAAAACTTCTCGATCGTTTCGAACACCCGCCCCTTGCGGCGCAGCCCTGCGGTATCGATCAGCGTGTAGCGCTTGCCATTGCGTTCGAACGGGATGCTGATGGCGTCGCGCGTCGTACCGGCCTGGTCGAAGGCAATGACACGCTCTTCACCCAGCAGCGCGTTGATCAGCGTTGATTTTCCGACGTTCGGGCGACCGGCCACCGCAATCTTCGGGACGCGATCATCCGGCTCAACTTCGTCGTCGTCGGCAAACCCGCTCAGACAGTGATCAAGCAGGCTGCGCACACCTTCGCCGTGGGCGGATGAGATCACGTGCAGCTCACCCAGCCCGAGCTCGTGAAACTCGGCCGCGACGATTTCCTGCCGCATGCCTTCCGCCTTGTTCACCGCAACCACAAGCGGCTTGCCGACACGGCGCAGACGGGCCGCAATCTCCCGGTCGTGCGCAGTCAGACCGGCCCGGCCATCGACCAGGAATATGAGGATATCCGCTTCGGCGATGGCCTGTTCGGCCTGCGCCGCCATTTCGACCATGATGCCGTCGCGAGCGGTCGGTTCGAAACCACCGGTGTCCACGACGAGAAAAGGCCGGTCGCCGAGGCGGCCGGTGCCGTAATGACGGTCGCGCGTCAGACCGGGAAAATCGGCGACGAGGGCGTCTCGGGTTTTGGTCAGCCGGTTGAACAGCGTCGATTTACCGACGTTGGGGCGACCTACGAGTACCAGTACGGGTTTCAAGCTAGATCCTCAGCGGGCCGCCAGGGCCCGCACGATACCGGCGCGGCTCTGCGCCACGAAAGCGGTGCCGTACGGGCGCAACGACGCATTGACCGTGCTGCCGTCACCCTTGATCCGGGCGACGAAGGCACCATTCTCGGTGCTTAACAGATGCATCAGCCCCTCGCCATCGGCGACGGCTACAGCACCTTCGAGCGCCAACGGTCGTCCTGGATAGCGGCGCTTGAGCTTGTCCTGCTTCCACACGCTGGCGCCGGTCGCGCGGTCCAGCGCGTGAATCGCGCCATTGTCGTCGCTGACGTACAGGTTCTGGGCGTCGATGTCGATGCCGGCGGCACTCGATATGTCGCGTGTCCAGATCGACTTGCCGGTGCTCAGTTCGAAGCACGCCACACGCCCCTGAAAGGCCGAGGCGCACACATCGCGGCCGACGATGACCGGCAGGCTGGATACGTCGGCGATGCGTTCCAGTTCGGTCGCGCCGCGCGACAGTGCCACGTTGGATTCCCACACCGCTACACCTGTGCTGCGATTGATGGCAACGAGCTTGCCGCCCGGAAACCCTGCAATCAACAACGACGGTGTGCTGATCACACCGGCGTGGGTGCGCAGCGTGAGCGACGGATTCGGTCGCTGGTAATTCCACTTGCGCGCGCCATCGATCGCCGTGAACGCCTGGATGCGGCTATCGGCGCTGCGTACGAACACCATGTCATCGGTCACCAGCGGAGCACTGAGCACTTCGGAGCTCACGAGACCTTCCCACAGCGGCTTGCCATCAAGGTCGAACACCAGCACATCGCCCTTTTCAGTGCCCACGACCAGTTGCCGCTCGTTGGCGCCGATGCCGCCTGACAAGGGCTTGCCAGCGTTGATCTTCCAGACCTGCCTGCCGTCATCCAGACGGGCGATCGTGCCATCACGCGCAGCGACAAAGGTACTTTTGCCGATCACCGCAGGTTCGAAAACCGAATTGCCTGACTGGCCAACTTCATAGCGCCAAAGTTCGGTCACCGGAACACTGGCTTCAAGCGGCTCGAGTACCGGCATCTTGGGCTTGGGCGGGCCGCTGAACGGATTGAGGCTGTCGAGGCTGTCCAGCGTCGAGCCGCACCCCGCCAGCAGGGCGCAGGCCACCAGCAAAACGGTCAGTCGCGTCACCGGGCGCCACCGACCGCGTCGAGCTTGATCTCGACCACATTGCGATAGCCCTGCGGTGCAGCGCCGGCCAGCGCGCCGCCTGCCTTGGCGTTTTCGTCGATCTTCGTCAGTGCGGACTGATAGGCGGTGCGGGCTTCGTCCCGTTTGTCCTGCATCAGCAGCACGTCGCCGCGTGCTTCGAGAAAGCGCGCTTCAAGCGTGGGATCGACCTTGTCGTCGAGCTGTTTGTTCGCCTCGTCAAACGCCTGTTCCTCGATCAGCACATACGCCAGACGCAGGCGGCCGAGGTCGCGCAGCATGTTCTCCGGCGCATTCGCCTTGACCCATTCCAGCTGTGCGCGGGCGGTCTTGGTGTCACCGTTGTCGACATGCAGCTTGGCCGACAGCAGCGCCCCCAGGCTCGCATACGAGCTACCGCCGAAGTGTTCGGTCAGCTGGCCCGAGGTTTCGCGGGTTTTCTTCAGGTCACCGGCGAGGGCGGCATCCTGCAGCGCGTCGAACACGACACTGGCCTTCACCGACTGGTCACGGTTGTACCAGTTCCACGCCTGATAACCGATCAGCGACGCTGAAACCGCGATCACCGTCCAGGTGATCAGGTTGCCCCACGCCGCCCACCATGCCTTGATGGTCGAAAGCTGTTCCTGTTCTTCAAGATCGAGTGCTGCCATGTCCTGGACTCCTGTCCGGTATTTCCGGTTGTAGATTGATTTTCAGTGCAACAAAGGTTCTTCGTCGTCGGTGTCGTCGCCACCGAGCAGCAGCATGGCCAGATGTTCGGCCACGTCGTCACGGCTGATGCGCATCTGGTCACCACCGCGCAGGGGCTTGAATGTGACATCGCCTGATGCCACTTCGTCTTCGCCAAGTATCAGCGCAACCGCAGCGCCGGACGCATCCGCGCGCTTCATCTGTGACTTGAAGCTGCCTCCGCCACAATGCATCAGCGTGGCAAAGCCTGCGTCGCGCAGCTGCTCGGACAGCGCAAAAGCCTCCGCCTGGACACCTTCTCCCGAGTGGACGACATAGGCCTCCGGACGTTCGATCAGCGCGTCGGCCTGCACCGGATTCCACAGCGACAACAGACGTTCGATACCCATGGCAAAGCCGGCTGCCGGGGCCGGCTTGCCGCCGAGTTGCGAGACCAGTCCGTCGTAGCGACCCCCGGCACACACCGTTCCCTGGGCGCCAAGCTGGTCGGTTACCCACTCGAATACGGTGAGGTTGTAGTAATCCAGTCCACGCACCAGGCGCGGATTGATGCGGAACGGAATATTGGCAGCGCGCAGCGTGTCCTGGATGGCGGTGAAATGCGCCAGCGATGCTTTGCCCAGGTAGTCGGACAGCTTCGGCGCCGACTCGACGAGTGCCTGCATGGCAGGGTTCTTGGTATCGAGGATGCGCAGCGGATTGCTGTGCAGGCGGCGCTTCGCGTCCTCGTCCAGCTGTTCCTCGTGCGCCTCGAAATAGGCGATCAGTTCGGCGCGATGCTGCAGGCGCTCTTCTGGCGAGCCGAGCGAATTGATTTCCAGCCGGATGCCCATCAGGTCGAGATCGTCCCACAGGCGCTGGCACATCATGATCAGTTCGGCATCGACATCGGGCCCGGCGTAGCCGAGCGCTTCTACGCCGACTTGATGAAACTGGCGGTAGCGACCCTTCTGCGGGCGCTCGTGGCGGAACATCGGGCCCATGTACCAGAGCTTGCGCGGACTGTCGTACAGCAGGTTGTGCTCGGTCACCGCGCGCACGCAGGAGGCCGTGCCTTCCGGGCGCAGCGTCAGGTGTTCACCATTGAGGGCGTCTTCGAAGGAATACATTTCCTTCTCGACGATATCCGTCACTTCACCGATCGCGCGCTTGAACAACGGTGTGTGCTCGAGCAGCGGCATGCGGATCGGCCGGTATCCGTACGCGCGCAGCCAGTCGCGCACGATGGTTTCAAAGGCTTCCCAGCGTTCGGCTTCGTCCGGCAGGATGTCGTTCATGCCGCGAACGGCTTGCAGTTTGCTCATTGTTCTTTGTTCAGGCGCCGGTCTTGCCGGCGATCTTCCTGGTGTAGGTGCGGGCAACGTAGGCGTCGACGATGCCGCGGAATTCCGCAGAGATGTTGTCGCCCTTCAGCGTGACAGTCTTTTCGCCGTCCTCGAAAACGGGCGCCACCGGCGTTTCGCCCGTTCCCGGCAGCGAAATACCGATGTTGGCATGCTTGCTCTCACCCGGACCATTGACGACGCAGCCCATCACCGCAAGCGTCATCCGCTCGACGCCGTCGTACTGCGTTTTCCAGTCGGGCATCCGGTCGCGCACATAACTCTGGATGTCCGATGCCAGTTCCTGGAAAAAGGTGGAGGTGGTGCGTCCGCAGCCCGGGCAGGCCGCGACCATCGGCGTGAAGGCACGCAGTCCCATGGTCTGCAGCATTTCCTGGGCCACGATCACTTCCTTCGTGCGATCGCCGTTGGGCTCGGGTGTCAGCGATACGCGGATCGTGTCACCGATGCCCTGCTGCAGCAGTACCGCCATCGCCGCCGTAGATGCCACGATGCCCTTGGACCCCATGCCGGCTTCTGTCAGACCAAGATGCAGCGGGTAATCGCAGCGCTTTGCCAGCTCGCTGTAGATGGCGATCAGATCCTGAACGCCGCTCACCTTGCACGACAGGATGATGCGGTCTGGCGATAGTCCCCATTCGACCGCCTGCGCCGCGCTTTCCAGCGCCGAGGTGACCATGGCTTCCCGCATCACTTCGATAGCGTCCTTGGGCTGTGGCCGGCGGGCGTTTTCGTCCATCACGCGTGCCAGCAGGGTCTGGTCGAGGCTGCCCCAGTTCACGCCGATGCGCACCGGCTTGTCGTAACGGCAGGCGATCTCGATCAGCGCAGCGTATTGTTCGTCGCGCTTGCTTCCCTTGCCCACATTGCCCGGATTGATGCGCAGCTTGTCCAGAGCCTCGGCGCAGGCCGGATGTTCGCGCAGCAGCTTGTGGCCGTTGAAGTGGAAATCACCGACCAGCGGCACATCCACATTCATTTTCAGCAGCTGCTCGCGCACCCTCGGCACGGCGGCCGCGGCCTCCATCGTGTTCACCGTGATGCGCACGATTTCCGAACCGGCGCGTGCCAGCTGGGCCACCTGGATGGCTGTGGAGATATGGTCTTCGGTGTCGGTGTTGGTCATTGACTGCACCACCACCGGCGCTGCCGAACCGATCGTGATGCCCGCTACCCTGACCGAACGTGTCGCGCGGCGGACCAGCGAACTCATTGCTTGATCACCCATTACTCGAGCCTCAGTCGCGCGACATCAACCTTGATCGACGGCGCCAGGTCATGCGGCTGCCCATCGACCTTCAGGGTCACGGAACGCGCGTTTCCGATGACCAGAGAGACCGGGAAGGTGGCATTCACCGTCCGCGTGCTGCCGCGCCGGTTCAGTTCCGAGAGCAGGATGGCGTCGCTGGCGTCGCGAATTTCCACCCACGAGTCCGTAGTGAAGGTGAATTCGAGTCGGTGCTGTCCCGGTGCTGCCGCGCCAGCCGCCTCCGATACCATGTCCTGGACGACAGCGGCGGGGGCCGCTTCACTCGACAATTCAGCGGGCAGTGGCAGCGCATCGCTGGCCAACGCATCGGCTGGATCGAAGCGGACAACACCGTCCGTTGCTACCGGCGATGCGGAACCGTTGAGCGGCGACGCTTCGATCTGGGAAACGTCCGGCTGACCGGTGACCGGTACGTCCGGCCAGAACTCGAACCATACATACAAGGCAAGGCCTGCCAGCACCGGAACGCTCATCGCCAGCAGTGGCAACAGCCACTTGCGCCGGGCAGACTGTACCGGCATGGCGACACCGACATTGGCCTGTTCAATCAGCTGCGGCGTGGCACGTACATGCTGCTGGTCGAGACTGCCCAGCAGAGTCTGCGCGTCCAGACCGATCAGCGCTGCGTAGTTCCGGATGAAACCCCGAACGTAGGTTGGGCTCATCAGGCTGTCGAAATCATCCGCTTCAATGGCTTCCACCTGACGCGGTGCCAGCTTGATCGCACGTCCCACATTGTCGATGGACATGCCACGCGCTTCGCGCGCCTGCTTCAGTCGTGTGCCGACCGAGCCTGTTGGCGCATCGCGCGGCAGATCGACCACCTCGTCCTGCTCAGACATCAGTCGTAGTTCCCCTGCATCAGTTGCTGGTGTTCAGGCGTGCCGGCAAACCGGCGGCGCAACTGGCTGGCAAAACCGGCTTCGGACACCTTGTCGCCCAGTTTGCGTTCGATACGCACCGCAAGCCAGAGACTTTCCGCCACCGAATCGCGCTGCGCGTGGAAATTACTCAACTGCTTGCGCGCCTCGAGATAGCTGCCCTTGCGATACAGCAGCGCCGACAGGTTGTAGATCGCCTGCGTATTGCCCGGATCGGCATTTATCGCCAGCAGGAAATTCACTTCCGCCGTCTGCAGGTCATTCGCCTGCAATGCGCACAGCCCCGCATTCGTGTACGGACGGGTCGGTGTGGCGTACAGCGGATTCCTGACCGCCTCGTTGAACAATTGCATCGCACGTGCGGTGTCGCCGTCCTGGCACAGGAACCAGCCGTAGTTGTTGTTGATGTCCGGATCGCTCGATGCCAGACGCAAGGCTCGTTCGAAGTTGTCGCGCGCCTGCGGCTTCTCGCCAAGGTACATATGTGCCAGACCCATCAGGTTGTAGGCTGGGCCGTAGGACGAGTCATCGCGCAGCGCCATGCGCCCTTCTTCAAGCGCCACCGCCACGTTGCCCGCTTCGAGATAGGCCATGCCGAGTTCGGTATGCGACTTTGCACGGGTGCGCGCGGCGCCGGTCACGATCGGTTCGATCGGCTTGTATTCCGACGACTGAGCGCCGGTGCGGCTCTGCACGGTGGTGGTCGTATTCGGATTGCCGCCCGCTGAGCCGGCTGTAGTCCCGCTCTGGCCACCCGCACATCCGGCGAGCAAAACAACGAACGAAAGGACGGTCGCAACACCTGCTGAAAATCTGGTCACCGTGCTGGAACCTCCACGAGTGGAATGGTTTTCTGCGCACGTCGCGTGCGGTCGAGCACCTGACCGGCAAGTTGCCCGCAAGCGGCATCGACATCGTCGCCGCGCGTCTTGCGTGTCGTTGTGACGATGCCTTCCGCCATCAGGATGTCCGAAAACGCACGGATGCGCTCTTTCGACGACCGTCCGAACGGTGCCGCAGGAAACGGGTTGAACGGAATCAGGTTGTACTTGCACGGCACCTGTCGCGCAATCGCGACCAGTTCGCGCGCATGGGCGTCGCTGTCGTTCACGCCATCAAGCATCACATACTCGAAGGTGATGAAATCGCGCGGCGCGTGATCGAGGTAACGTACGCAGGCGGCAAGCAACTCGCGCAAGGGATACTTCTTGTTGATCGGCACCAGTTCGTCGCGCAGCGCGTCATTCGGCGCATGCAGCGAAACAGCCAGCGCGACCGGGCAGGCTTCGCCCAGGCGGTCCATGGCCGGCACGATGCCGGAGGTCGATACCGTCACCCGACGACGCGACAAGCCGTAGGCGTTGTCGTCCAGCATCAGGCGCAGCGCCTTCACCGTGGCATCGAAATTGGCCAGCGGTTCGCCCATTCCCATCATCACGACGTTCGAGATCACACGTTCGCCATCATTCTCGCCACCGCGTACGCCGCCCAGCGCGCGATTGGCCAGCCACAGCTGACCGATGATTTCCGATACCTCGAGATTGCGGTTGAAGCCCTGCTTGCCGGTCGAACAGAATGCACAATCGAGCGCGCAGCCCGCCTGGGTCGAAATGCACAGCGTGCCGCGACGCTCTTCAGGAATGAAGACGGTTTCGATGGCATTGCCGGCGCCGACATTGATCAGCCACTTGCGCGTGCCATCGGTGCTGGTGCTGTCGCGCACCGGCACCGGCGCCTCCACGCAGGCGATCTGTTCGAGTTTGGCGCGCAACGACTTGGCGACGTCGCTCATCTGAGCGAATTCCCCCTCGCCGTTGCGGTGAATCCAGCGCATGACCTGCCGCGCGCGAAAGGACTTTTCGCCAAGACCAGCGAAAAAGTCTGCGAACCCTTCGGCGTCGAACTGCAGCAGGTTGGTGCGGATCACGCGACGGCTCTCAGCGCGAGTAGACGTTCAGCGCGGGGAAGAAATAGGCGATTTCGACGGCGGCGGTTTCCGGCGCGTCCGAGCCATGTACCGCATTGGCGTCGATCGAATCGGCGAAATCCGCGCGGATGGTGCCGGGCGCGGCCTTTTTCGGATCGGTTGCGCCCATCAGGTCGCGGTTCTTCAGGATGGCGCCTTCACCTTCCAGCACCTGGATCATCACGGGGCCGGAAATCATGAAATCGACCAGATCCTTGAAGAACGGACGCTCGCGGTGAACTGCGTAGAAGCCTTCGGCCTCGGCGCGCGACAGATGGGTCATGCGCGATGCGGCGACCTTGAGCCCGGCGTCTTCGAAACGCTGGTAGATCTTCCCGATAACGTTCTTGGCGACGGCATCGGGCTTGATGATCGAAAGGGTGCGTTCTGCTGCCATGGTGAATCTCCGGAAAAATGCTGCGGGACGTAGAAGGACAACCATAGATTGTAGCAAGACCGGGGCCACAAGTCTTCGCCCTTGACGTCGCGAATTGGCGCCTCTGCTGTCCGACGGCGTCCTCTGCTTCAGGAGGTTATCGAAGTTTCAGTAATTACTGAAATTTGATGTATATTAACGAAACCGCAAACAGTCCTTGCAATCCACACGTTCATGACACCACTGGTACAGAGCTTTGTCGGCCACTTTGGCGAAATGGGCAGCCGCTGGGGCATCAATCGTACGGTCGGCCAGATCTACGCGTTGATCTTCGTGTCGCCGACTGCGCTGTGCGCCGACGAGATCGCGGACACGCTGGCCTGTTCGCGCTCGAATGTGAGCATGGGACTGAAGGAACTGCAGTCCTGGCGACTGGTGAAGATGAAGCACGTCGCCGGCGACCGGCGGGAGTTTTTCGAGGCGCCGACCGATGCCTGGGAAGTGTTCCGCACGCTGGCCGAAGAACGCCGACGGCGCGAGATGGAACCGACGCTGACCATGTTGCGTAGCGCGTTGCTTGAAGAACCGGGAAGCGAAGCCGACCGCATCGCGCAGGAGCGCATGCGCAGCATGCACGATCTGATCGATCTGTTGAGTACCTGGTTTGACGATGTACAGCGGCTCGATGCCCAGACGCTCGCCAAGCTCATGCGCATGGGTTCAAAGGTACAGAAACTGCTGGAACTGACCGGCCAGCTCAAATCCGGCAGCAAGGAGTGACCTCATGGATCTCGATCCCGTCCTGCTGGCGCGCATCCAGTTTGCGGCCAACATCACCTTTCACATCCTGTTTCCGACGATCACGATCGCGCTCGGCTGGATGCTGCTGTTCATGCGCTGGCGCTGGCTCAAGACAAACCAGCGTCCCTGGCTGACGGCCTACCGCTTCTGGACCAAGGTTTTTGCGCTCACTTTCGCGTTGGGCGTCGTCAGCGGCATCACGATGAGCTTCCAGTTCGGTACCAATTGGCCGGGCTTCATGGAAAAGGTCGGAAACATCGCAGGCCCGCTGCTTGGCTTCGAGGTGCTTACCGCCTTTTTCCTCGAGGCGACCTTCCTCGGTGTCATGTTGTTTGGCCATGGCCGCGTCAGCGAACGTATACATATGCTGGCCACCTTCCTGGTCGCCTTCGGCACCACGATGAGTGCCTTCTGGATACTGGTGCTCAACTCATGGATGCAGACGCCGGTCGGCTACGAAATCATCGACGGCGAATTCCACGTCACCAGCTGGCTGGAAATCATCTTCAATCCGTCTTTCCCGTGGCGCTTTGCGCACATGCTGCTGGCCTCCTTCCTGACCATGTCCTTCCTGGTGGCGGGCGTGTCGGCCTGGCAAGTACTGCGTCGCAAGGCCAACCCATCCAGTGCGGTGGCACTGCGTGCCGCACTGACGCTGGCCGCTCTGTTGATTCCGGTGCAGATCGTGGTCGGCGACATGCACGGCCTCAATACGCTGCAGCACCAGCCGCAGAAGATTGCTGCGATCGAAGGCGTGTGGGAGACCGAGAGGGGCGTCCCGCTGCTGCTGTTCGCACTGCCGAACGAGGCGGAACGGCGCAACGATCTCGCGATCGGCATTCCGAAGATGGCCTCTTTCATCCTGACCCACGAATGGGACGGCGAACTGAAAGGACTGAACGAGTTCGAGAACCATCCGCCCGTCAAACCCCTGTTTTTCGGTTTCCGCATCATGGTTGCGGTCGGCACGCTGATGCTGCTGGTCAGCTGGGTCGGATGCTGGATCCTGCGCCGCCATGGCTGGCAGCCTGAGCGAGCGCCGCGCTGGCTCATCGCATCGATTGCCGGCATGACCTTTTCGGGCTGGGTGGCCACCGTCGCAGGTTGGTATGTGACCGAAATCGGTCGTCAGCCCTGGATCGTGCAGGGCCTGATCAAGACCGCCGACGTAGCGTCTTCGACGCCTGCTCCCTACATCGCCCTGACGCTGGCCGGCTACCTGATCACGTATGCGGCGCTGATCGTCTGTTACATCGGCGTGCTGCGCTACATGGCCGAGAAGCCCTCCGATACCTATGACCCGGCGCCGAGCGGCGGTGCGAACGTACTCGGGAGCACGCAACTGGCGCGCAAGGCAGGTGAAGCATGACCTGGGCCGAATTTCTGCCGGTCATCTTCATGGGCCTGATGGGTCTGTCGATGTTCCTCTACGTGGTCCTGGATGGTTTCGACCTGGGTGTCGGCATGCTGCTGCATCGTGCCGACGACAGCCAGAAAGACATGATGATCGCGTCCATCGGTCCGTTCTGGGATGCCAACGAAACCTGGCTTGTGCTCGGCGTCGGCATTCTGCTGATCGCCTTCCCGAAAGCGCATGGGGTCGTGATGACTGCGCTCTATCTGCCGATTGCACTGATGCTGATCGGGCTCATCCTGCGCGGGGTCGCCTTCGATTTCCGGGTCAAGGCACAGGACACCCACAAGCCGCTGTGGAACCGTGGCTTCTTCATCGGCTCGACCGTCACTTCGGTGGCCCAGGGCTGGATGCTCGGACGCTTCATCACCGGCTTCGCGGAAGGTACGGCTTATGACCTGTTCGCGCTGGCCATCGCCATCGCCCTGCCCTGCGCCTATGTGCTGATGGGCGCCAGCTGGCTGGTGCTCAAGACGGACGGCGAGCTGCAGCGTCGTGCCGCACAGTGGGGCCGTACTGCACTGATACCGGTCATCATCGGTATGGGTCTCATTTCGCTGGCCACGCCCTGGGTCAGCAGCACGGTGGCCGAACGCTGGTTCAGCCTGCCGCAGCTGATCGGCCTGCTGCCCATACCGTTTGCCACCTTCGCCTGCTTTGTGGCGCTGTGGTGGACCCTTTCGGGCGCGCGCGCGCTGGGAACGTTGTGCTGGCTGCCGTTCATCCTGACCATCGGCGTATTCCTGATGGGTGGCCTGGGCCTGGCTTACAGCCTCTATCCCTATGTCGTGATGGACCGCATCACGATCTGGCAGGCCGCAAGTTCTACGGCTGCCCTCAACCTCATCCTCGCCGGCTGCGCCTTCACCGTGCCGGCCATCCTGGGCTACACCTTGTTCGCGCATCGCGTGTTCTGGGGCAAGGCCACCGAACTGCGCTACGGCTGACCGAATGACGGGAGGATGCCCATAGGCACCCGCCCGTCATCTTCAGCGCAGCAAGTCGCACCTTGAAGTCCCGGATTTCTTTGCGCAATCATCGTCCTCGCGGTGTGAAGAAATGCTTCAAGTATCCGACCGGAGCGTCCGCTAACCACGAATCCACAAGGCGTGCCGATCGCCTTGCTAAAAGTTCGCCACAAGCGGGCGCATAACGGAGGAATAAAAACATGCTGAACAGCCTTTTCGGGTCGAACTTGCATCAGGAAATCCAGAAGATTGCAGACAACGCATTGCGTGGCGACGGCTACGCACCCTCTGCGCGTGGCAGCGCACGACAGCGCGCGTTGCTGGGCTCGCTGGCAAATGCGCTCAATGGCGTGAAAAAGGGTCTGCACGTCGCGGAAGAACAGGTTGGGCAGCTGGAAGGCGATCTGGCGGCCGCGAAGGCTGAGCTGACTGAAGCGCGCGAGGCGGGCGATCGGGCGCGTACGCGTGGCGACATGATGGCGTCGGTGTCCGAAGCGGGTTTGTGGGAAGCCACGCCGGGCGACAGCCGAACTCTGGACCTGAAAGCGCCAGTCTGGTGGTCCGATACCGTCCGACACATGCTGGGCTTCGACAGCGAAGCCGACTTTCCGAACCGGCTCGAAAGCTGGTCGAGCCGCCTTCATCCGGATGACCGCAAGGCCACGCTGGAGGCGCTGAGCCAGGCATGGTGCAACCGCCGCGACGGCAGCTGGCCCGATATGCAGTACCGGATCGCCGCCAGGGATGGCAGCTACCGCTGGATACGCGGTCGCATGGTGACGGCCTTCGGCGCGTCCGGCCAGTCGCTGCGCATTGCCGGTTCAATGACCGACATCACTCAGCGCCGGGAAGATGAAGCGATGCTGGACGTCACGCTGACCCGCTTCACGCTGGCCAGTGAAATGCTCAACGACGGCATCTGGGATCTGGACGTCGTCGCTGGCGATCCGGTCAATCCGTCAAACACATTCTGGTGGTCGGATCAGTTCCGTCAGCTGATCGGCTTCGAGACCGAAGAGGAATTTCCCAACGTACTCGACAGCTGGGCCTCACGCCTGCATCCGGAAGAGAAACAGGCCGTTTTCAAGGCATTCATCGACCATCTGATGGACCGCAGTGGCCGCACACCCTACTGCATCGACTACCGGCTGCGCTGCAAGGACAACCAGTACCGCTGGTTCCGCGCCCGCGGCCGCACCCGGCGCGCCGCTGACGGCACGCCGCTGCGTGCGGTCGGCGCGCTAACGAGCATCGACAGCGAACTGAACGAACGCCATCTCCAGGAACTGGAACTGAACCAGCGCCAGCAACTGAAGGACAACGTCCAGAAAATCCACGAAATCGTCACGACGATCCGCGACATCGCCAGCCAGACGAACCGTCTGGCACTCAATGCGGCGATCGAAGCGGCGCGAGCCGGCGATGCCGGACGAGGCTTCTCGGTCGTGGCCGACGAGGTGCGTACGCTGTCCGAACGCACGCGCGAAGCGACTGAACAGATCGCCCATATCATCCCTGCGCAGGAAGTGATGCACTGAGTGTTCGCCGGCTGCCCAGGCAGCCTACTTGATCGAAAAATCGGCGCGAGCCGGTGATGCCTTGTCATCAGTTGTCTTCTCGCCG
The DNA here is from genome assembly GCF_030696805.1 of Methyloversatilis sp. Taxonomy (GTDB): domain Bacteria; phylum Pseudomonadota; class Gammaproteobacteria; order Burkholderiales; family Rhodocyclaceae; genus Methyloversatilis. The sequence goes on from NZ_JAUYRO010000096.1 coordinate 106,478, forward strand.
TTTTTCGCGACCGTATTCGGCGCAATGACGAACAGCCGTGCGTCATCGATCTTTGCCTGCTGCGCGAGATAGTCCTTCACCGCCTGCGCGCGCGCCAGGCCGAGCAGGCGAAGATCTTCGTCGCTCACTTCGGTATTGGTCATGATGAGCGTTTCCATCTCGCCGACCGGCAGGCTCTTCGTCAGCCCGACAATATTGCGCGGCTTCGGAAACGAGGCCGCTTTGTAAACCGTCTCCAGCAGATCCGGGTACTCGGCCGGATCAACCACCACCTCATTGACCGGCAACTTGCTTTTCGCCGCCTTGACTGCCTTCACCTTGTTGTCGAGCAGCGCACGGCGATAGCCTTCCGCGTCGGTCGCTCGGTCGGTACGGCCAGTCACTTCGATCTTCAATGCCGGCCGATCGGTCAGCGCCTTGCCAAGCGTATCGAGCTTGCCGCGCGCGGTGTCGCCGAGCGAAGCCCGGCCCGGTTCGAACGCGACGTGGTCGAGGTCGGCGTCGGATCCGAACAGCGATCCGAGCAATGCAAACGGCGATGTGACCGCCTTGACGATCAGGTTCACGATCACTTTCACCACCAGACCACCGATCGAGAACTGCGGATCAGACAGCGACCCGCTGATCGGCAGATGGATGTCGATGACGCCGTTGCGGTCCTTCAGCAGTGACACCGCGAGAAGAATCGGTGCCTTGATCGCGTCCGGGCTGTCGACCGGCGCGCCGAAGGTGAGCTGGTCGAGCACCACATTGTTCTGCGCCGTGAGCTGGTCATTCTCGATCTTGTAGGCGATGCTGACACTCATCTTGCCCTTCTCGATGCCGTAACCCACGTACTTGCCCGAGTAGGGCGAAAGCGGCGCCAGCTCGATGCCGCGCGCATTGGCCTTGATGTCGAGAAATAGCGGCCCGGCCAGCGGATTGATGCGTCCGGTGATGTCGATCGGCGCCGAACCTTCGACCACGCCGCGCAGTTCGACCTCGCCCGCGGTACCCGACTTCGAACTCAGGCCGGACACCCGCCCGCCAAGTTTCGACAATTGCGCGCGGTAGTTCGGCTTGATGAAGAAGTCGCTGAAATCAACCTGTCCGCCCTGCAACACAATCGTCTTCACGTCGACCGGCGGCCGCGCTGCATCGATCATCCTGGCCAGTGCGGCGCTCTGTGAGGCCGGTGGCTTGGGCTTGGCCGGCGGCGCGGCAACGATCGGCGCGATGGGTGGCGCAACCGACGTGGAGGCGCTGGCCGGCTGCTTCACAATGTCCTGCAGATTGAGCCGGCCCTCTTTCGACAGGATGATGCGGGCGAAGTAATCGGACAGCGCAACCTCGCCGACCGACAGCGACGACAGCAGGTCGGATTTGCTGCTGTCGAGCTTCAACGCCACCGCACCGATGAACAGCGAGCGCCACTTGAGCAGGTCGGAGGCGTGTATTTTGTCGGTCAGATGGACGTCGGCCACGGTCGTCTCGCCGTTCCATGACAAGGCCCAGCTGCCTGCCGGGGCGACCTGCACGCCCAGGTCACCGCGCAGGCTGACATTGCCGCGCAGCAATTCGGCGTTGAGCCGCTCGGCCATCCACGGTTGTCCTGCCAGCAGGTCAAGACGTCGCGCATCCAGTTTCAGGCCGGCCGACACCGGTTGCAGCGAAAAGCCGCCGCGCGCGCCGAACAAGCCGCCCGCTGCATCGCGAAACGCCAGATCGACACGCGACTTGAGGGTTTTGTCGGTGCCGATGTTGTCCACGGTCAACGCGATCTTGTCCAGTTCGACCACACCAGGCTTCTTCAGCGTGCGGTCCTCGAACCGGACCGCGCCGTCCGTCAGGCGGAAGGCACCGAGTAACGCGGTCCAGGGCACACCTTGCTGCGGCGAGTCGGCTGCGATCGATGCTGTTGCCATCGGCGGCGGCGGCGCCACGACAAGTCCTGCGAGATCGATGTTGCCATCGGCTTCGCGCGCGGCGCGCAGTTTCGGTTGCACGATGTCGAGCGCATCCACCTTCACCGTGCGGGCCGCCAGATCGACCGTTGCGCCGGACAGCACGATGTCGTCCGCCTGCGCGAACGGCTGCTTGGCGCCCTTGCGCACCAGCTTGAGCCCGGCCACCCCCGCCTCGGTCACGGTGACCTGACCCTGGGGCACGCCCTCGACCAGTGCGACCTTGAGCTTCGTACCCAGCCGCGCCTGCGCCTGTTCGATCATGAAGTCGAGCGACGCCGGCAGATACCCGGCAAAGCGCGGGATGTCGAGGCTGGCGACCGTCAGCTCTCCTTCGACAGTCATCGTCGAGGCTGTCGCACGGGCATCCACCGTGACCTGCAGACCGCCCTCGCCTTTTGCGTCGACCACCAGCGTGGCCGGCACGTCGCCCTGCAGTGAAAAGTCGCGCAGCACGATGTCGATCGGTTCGACGACAAAGGCGAACGGGCGCACCGGCAGCGCGTCGCTGACCCCGATGCGTGCCTGCACCACTTCGAACAGCGCTATCTTGATGTCCGGCTTCGTCGTCGCTGCCGCCTGCGACGCAGCGGCCGGAGCATCAGCCGGGGCGGGTTCGGCTTGCTCCGTCCTGGCCGATGGCACGAGCGACAACAGGTTGAGGCGGCCGTCCTTTGCACGCGCGACATCAATGTCCGGTTGGTCGATGCGGACGCTGGCGATGTCCACCTTGCCGATCAGCGGCTCAATTTCGTTGAGCACGACATCGAGCGCCGGCAGCTTGATCAACGCTGCACCGGACTTGTCGTCAAGTTTCAGATCGTGCAGGCCCAGGGTGCCGCGCAGCGTGATGCGCGGCTCGCCTTTCAATGGCTGCCGGAAACCGATCTCGATGTCGGTATCAAGCGTGCCAGCGGCAATGCGGAAATCCAGCGGTACCGGAGAGTATTCGTCGCTTCGCGCCAGGCCCAACGCCTTCAGTTCCAGCTTGAGCGTCGCTTCGCGCTCGTCGATGAAGGGCCGCACCTTGCCCTGTAACGCAAATGCTGCGTCGTTGACCCGCGCGGAGATCGACGGCTCGACATGAAGCTCGATGTCGGACGGCAGATTGGACACGAAGGGCAGACCGATTTCGATGTTGCTGATCGTATGCTGCCGCCCCAATGGCTGGTCATCGATATCGATGTGACCGCCGCGCAGGACGATGTTGTTGATCGAGAAGCGCGCCGGCTCGTCGTCGGTCGGGGGTTGATCGAGAATCTTGTTCAGTACGTCGCTGAAGTTGTAGGTCGATGAATCGATGCGCGCAAGCCGGACGCGCAGCTGATCGATCTCTACCGAGCGCACGATCGGCGCGCCACGGAATACCGAAGACCACTCCACATCCACCGCCAGCCGGGCAAGGCTCAGCGCCTCGGTTTCTTCGTTCGCCTCCAGGACGCGCAGGCCGACCAGAGACATTTCGAGCGTATAGGGGTTGATCGATACCTCGTTCAGCGTGAGCTGTCGGCCGAGAAACTCCGAGCCGTGCTTTTCTGCCAGTGACCGCACGACGTGCGGCGCTGCAAAGAATCCGAACAGGCCGAACAAGACCAGAAAAATGATCAAACCGATCAAGGTCTTGCGAAGGCGTGGGCGGGAATCAAGAATGTGGACAGGCATGCTGCATCCATCGGGCACGGGGAAAACGGAGCGTATCACCGCCCGGCACCGGCGGAGGCCCGGGAACCTGCGATGACTGTCGCCGCGGACGGCACTCAAGTGCCTGCGGGTCCGGGCCGATAACCACAACGATCCTCCTGTTTCCGGACACGCCGCCGTTTATGTCAGATCTCATCGGATCAGTCGCCAATCTCACCGGATACCGTGACCGCGATCTCATCGACAGTACCTTTGTTTCGGTACTGGGGGATTGGCTCGACCCGATGCGGCTGAATCTGTACCGCTGCGTCGGCGACGGTTCAGACCTGCGTCTTCTGCTGCAGGCGGCTATGGCAAAAGGTCAAGGCATGGTTGCGGCGGACCCTTCCTGGACACCACTCGAAGCGCTGCCACAGCTGTTGTCGCGCCCCCAGTTCGAACAGGCTTTCGCACAGGACGAACCGCTGCTTGATCTGCCGCTGCGCGACGATGACGGTCCGTGGCTCAATCTTTTCGCGGTATGGGCCGGGCCACGACGCTTCGGCATCATCGAACTGATCAGCGAACAGCCTCTGCTGGCAGTTCAGCTCCGGCTGGTGACCGGCCTGCTGAAGATATATCGCAACCAGATCACGCTGCTCGACTACAGCGAACGCGACAGCCTGACAGGTCTGCTGAACCGCAAGACCTTTGATGAACAGTTCCTGAAATGCATCGAACCGACAAAGGACGACAGGCCTTTGTCCTGGTGGCTGGGCGTCATCGATATCGACCATTTCAAACAGGTGAATGACAACTTCGGTCACCTGATCGGCGACGAGGTCTTATTGCTCGTGGCCCGCCTGCTGCGCAGTGCTTTTCGCCAGAGCGAGCAGCTGTATCGTTTCGGCGGCGAGGAATTCATCGTGCTGCTGCGTGCCGAGCACGAAGGCGAGGCCATGCTCGCCTTCGAGTTCTTCCGCGAACAGCTTGCAGGCTTCAATTTCCCGCGGGTCGGCACAGTCACCGCGAGCGTCGGGTTCACGCGCGTTCGCGCGATGGACAATGCGAGCAGCGCGGTGGACCGTGGCGACCGCGCCGTGTATCACGCGAAGAAGCACGGGCGCAACCAGGTGCATTCGCACGAGGCTCTGCTGCGCAGCGACGAACTGCTCGAGGTGGACAACTGCGGCGAAATCGAACTGTTCTGAACCGACTCGCAGACTGTTCTCTACGGAACGCGAATCGGGCGACAAAAGAAAAGGGCCGCATATGAGCGGCCCCTTCTTTGACCGAGGCGCATGCAGCGCCCCGATTATTGCTGGCGGAGTGGACGGGACTCGAACCCGCGACCCCCGGCGTGACAGGCCGGTATTCTAACCAACTGAACTACCACTCCTTGTTGGTGCCGGCACTAGCATTTCCGGACTCACTTGACTGACCAGCGAAATCACTGGCGTCCCCACGGGGATTCGAACCCCGGTACCTACCGTGAAAGGGTAGTGTCCTAGGCCTCTAGACGATGGGGACCTAGTTTTTGCTTCTTTTGCTTCTTCTCTTTCGCTTGGTGGAGGTAAGCGGGATCGAACCGCTGACCTCTTGCATGCCATGCAAGCGCTCTCCCAGCTGAGCTATACCCCCGTCGAAAGAGACGCGCATTATAAGCAGTCCGGGCGCTTTGTAAAGTGAGCCAGCCGATTATTTTTGCCCGACACGCTCATGCATTCCATCGGAGTAGGTGTTTAGCATATAAGGGGGCACCTTCAGTTCAAAGGCGGTGGCAGCAGTTTTCCTGGATTCATCAGCGCGTGCGGATCCAGCGCGCGTTTCACCGCGCGCATCAGGTCGAGCTCCACCGGACTTTTGCACTCAGCCAGCAACTGTGTCTTGAGCTGGCCGATGCCGTGCTCGGCGGATACAGACCCCTCCAGCACGCGCACCGCTTCGTAGACGAGCGCGTTGGCAGTCACAGCGTCGGCCAGTAGACGCGCATTGTCGTCTGCCTGCGGGAAGGACAGGTTGTAGTGCAGGTTGCCGTCGCCGGCATGGCCGAACACCACGATACGTACGCCGGGCAACGCCTGCGCGATGCGCTCGCCCGCCTGATCGATGAAACGCGCAATCGCGCTGACCGGCACGCTGATGTCGTGCTTGACGCTGAATCCCTCGATGCGCTGCGCCTCGGAAATGTTTTCGCGCAGCGCCCACAGTGCAGCCGCCTGCGAAAGATCTTGCGCGATCACTGCATCGCACACCACTCCCTGCTCCATCGAGGCCCCCAGAATCTCACCCAGTCGCTCATCGAGCCCGGGCTGGTTACCTGACAGCTCGATCAGCGCATACCAGGGCGCAACGCCGGACAAGGGGTCGCGCGTGTCTGGCATGTGCTTGAGCACCAGTGTCAGCGCCTCGCGCCCGACCAGTTCGAAAGCGTTGAGTACGTCACTTGCCTGGGCGCGCAGCTGCGCCAGCAGATCGATCGCACGCTGGACATCATCCATCGCCACCCAGGCAAGCGCGGAGTGGGCCGGCAGCGGCGACAGCTTCAGCACAGCGGCACTGATGAAGCCCAGCGTGCCCTCGGCGCCAATGAACATGTGCTTGAGGTCATAGCCTGTATTGTCCTTGCGCAAGGCGCGCAGACCGTCCCATATACGACCGTCGGGCAGCACGACCTCCAGTCCGAGCACCTGGTCACGCGCATTGCCATGACGCAACACATGCACGCCGCCCGCGTTGGTCGACAGGTTGCCGCCGATTTCGCACGATCCTTCCGACGCGAGGCTGAGCGGAAAGAGCAGGCCGGCATCGCGCGCGGCCGTCTGAACCGTAGCCAGCTTGCACCCTGCTTCCACAGTGATCGACGCGTTATCGCGGTCCAGCGCCCGGATGCGGTTCAGGCGCGACAGATTGACCAGCACCTCGCCCTGCCCTGCGCGCGGCGTGGCGCCGCCGCACAGGCCGGTATTGCCGCCCTGCGGCACCATGGGCAGCCCGGCGTCGGCACACAGCCGCACGACGCGTGACAGCTCGTTGGTCGTCGCCGGGCGCACGACGCACAGCGCATCGCCGATGTAGCGGCCGCGCCAGTCGGTAAAGTACCGGGCGGTATCGCCTGCGGCAGACAGAACATGGGCATCGCCGACGATGTCGCGCAGCCTGGTGAGCGCGTCAGCGATGCGCTCGCGCTCCATCGTCAGTCCTCGATGACCAGCTCGGCGTACAGGTCATGCACATCGCAGTCGGTGATGCGTACGCGCACGAAGTCGCCGACATCGAGGTCCTGCCCGTCAAGAATGTGCACCAGACCGTCTATGTCCGGCGCGTCGCCCTCGCTGCGTGCGAGGGCACCATCGTCATCCACTTCGTCAACCAGCACGATCATTTCGCGATCGATCTTCTCTTCGAGACGTTGCGTGCTGATGTCTTCCTGGAACTCCATCAGACGCTGCCTGCGCTCTTCGCGCACCTCTTCCGGCACCGCGCCCGGCAGATCGTTGGCAGTCGCGCCATCGACCGGCGAATAGGCGAAGCAGCCGACGCGGTCCAGCCGCGCTTCACCGAGGAACTGCAGCAGTTCTTCGAATTCGGCGTCTGTTTCGCCCGGAAAGCCGGCGATGAAGGTGCTGCGTATCGTGATGTCCGGACAGATTTCGCGCCAGGCGCGGATGCGTTCCAGATTGTTCTCGGCATTGGCCGGGCGCTTCATCGCCTTCAGGATGCGCGGGCTGGCGTGCTGGAACGGTACGTCGAGATAGGGAAGTATCTTGCCTTCGGCCATCAGCGGCAGGATGTCGTCGACGTGCGGGTACGGGTATACATAATGCATGCGTACCCAGATGCCCAGTTCGCCCAGCGCACTGGCCAGATCGTACAGTTTGGTGCGCAGCGGCTTGCCGCCCCAGAAACCGGTTCGGTACTTCACGTCAACACCGTAGGCGCTGGTGTCCTGCGACACGATCAGCAGCTCGCGCACTCCGGCGTCGCGCAGCGTTTCCGCCTCTCGCATCACGTCACCGATCGGACGGCTGACCAGGTCGCCGCGCATCGATGGAATGATGCAGAAACTGCAGCGGTGGTTGCAGCCTTCGGAAATCTTCAGGTAGGCATAGTGCGACGGCGTCAGCCGGATGCCCTGAGGCGGCACCAGGTCGGTGAACGGGTCGTGCGGCTTCGGCAGATGGCGATGCACCGCATTCATGACCTCCTCGGTCGCATGCGGACCGGTCACCGCCAATATCTGCGGATGCGTCTCCAGCACCTGCTGGCGCTTCGGCCCTTCGGCACCCATGCAGCCGGTCACGATGACCTTGCCGTTCTCGGCCAGGGCTTCGCCGATCGCGTCCAGCGACTCCTCGACCGCAGCATCGATGAAGCCACAGGTGTTCACCACGACGATGTCGGCACCGTCGTAGGTCGGAGAGATGTCGTAGCCCTCGGAGCGCAGCCGGGTCAGGATGGATTCGGAGTCTACCGTGGCCTTGGGACACCCAAGGCTGAGGAAGCCCACACTCGGATTCTTGCTCATGAAGCACTCGATAGGAAATCAACGCGCAAGTATACCGCCCCGCTCGTCCCGGACCGCTTGGAACGGCGGCCGGACGTGGTCGATCATGTCAGGCGGCAGATCGGCCTGGGGCGGCATCGAACCAAGGCGGCGAAAGCCCATCGATCCGAGCATGCGGAGCGAAGCCAGATTGTCGCGGTGCGCTGCAGCATGCACCGGCCGTTCGTCGCCCAGACTGGCGACAAACCCGAGCACGGACAGACAGGCCTCGCGAGCAAATCCGTTCCCCCAGTGCGCGCGGGCGAGGAAATAGCCGATCTGCAGGTCGCCGTTGCGCCGTTGCCCGAGTTGCAGGAAGCCGACCGGCTCGCCTGTTCTGAGACGGATCACGTGCTTGATGCGGTGCGCGTCGTTGGCAATCACGCTGCGCACCCAGCGTCCGGCGTCGAAAGGCAGCGGAATGTCGGGGATATAGCGGAAGATCGACGTGTCGGCTGCGATCAGTGCGAGATCGGATACGTCGTCATGCGTCATCGGCACCAGCACAAGTCGGCCGGCAAGCAGGGAGGCATTGATCAACGCGGCATGTCCGCAGACGACAAAGCCGACCCTGCGGATCGGCTCTGGGTGGTGCGCCCGGTCATTCGTCGCCGCTTACTTGGCCGGAGGCGGACCCTTGTCGCCGCTTTGCGGCGGCGTGAAGCCCGGGAATTTGAAGCCGGACATCATCGAACGCGTCTGCTGTTCAATCTGTTCCTGCATCTGCACGAACATGCGCTTGCTCTGTTCCATGTAGGCACCCATCATGCTCTGCATGGCGGGACCCTGGAAGTTCAGGAACTGGGCCCACAGATCCTTGCTCATGGCGTTGTTGTCGCCGTAGATGGCGCGCGCCTGATCCTGCAACTTGGACTGGACGTCGGTGAATGCCTTGATGTTGCCCTCAAGGTACTTGCCCATCATGCCCTGCATCGCGTTGCCGTAGAAGCGGATCATCTGCGACAGCAGGTCGGAGGTGAACATCGGCACGCCTTCACTCTCTTCTTCGATGATGATCTGCAGCAGTATGCTGCGCGTCAGGTCGTCGCCGGTTTTGGCATCGACAACCTGGAATTCCGCGTTTTCAAGGACCAATTCCTTTACGTCGGACAATGTGATGTAGGAACTCGTACGGGTATCGTAAAGCCGGCGGTTGGGGTACTTCTTGATCAGCCTGTGGGTGGAACTGGTCCCCTCGCGGCTTTGCGAAACGCTCATTGTGTCCTGTCCTCGCTCGATGGCTCTGCGTCGGGACGGTGGGTTCCGTCCGCAACATTTTTGATCATACAGCAAGCAAAGGCCTTATGCGGCAGTGCCGCATAAGGCCTTTGCTTTGATACTTTGCGCCCTGATTGTTCAGACGCCAAGGCTTACTGGTAGTAGAGCCCGCCGTTGATGTTCAGCGTTGCGCCGGTGACATAACCTGCCAGCTCCGACGCAAGATAAGACACCGCCGCACCGATTTCTTCCGGCTTGCCCAGGCGCTTCATCGGCACCGAGTCGATGATGCTCTGGCGGATGTCTTCGCGGATCGACATGACCATTTCGGTGCCGACGTAGCCCGGCGAAATGGCATTCACGGTGACGCCCTTGGTTGCCATTTCTGCTGCCAGTGCCTTGGTGAAGCCGATCACGCCGGCCTTGGCTGCCGAGTAGTTCGTCTGGCCTGCCTGACCCTTGACGCCATTGACCGACGAAATGTTGATGATGCGTCCCCAGCCACGCTCGGCCATGCGGCCAGCGACCTGATGAGTCACATTGAACAGGCTGTCGAGATTGGTGGTCAGCACTGCATCCCACTGGCCCTTGTCCATTTTCGAAAAGAACTTGTCGCGGGTGATGCCGGCATTGTTGACGACGACGTCCACCGGCCCGAAATCCTGTTCGACCTTTTCGATCATGGCCTTGCAGGACTCATAGTCCGACACGTCACCTTCGGCGGCCTTCAGGTCGAAACCTTCCGTCTGCATCTTCGTCAGCCACTCGTCCTTCTGCGGGAAACCCGGCAGACAGTTGGCCACCACGGTGTAGCCGTCCTTTGCCAGTGCCTTGCAGATTGCCGTGCCCAAGCCGCCCATACCGCCGGTTACCAGCGCCACTCTTTTCGTCATCTCTCATCTCCCAGCCAGCTGCGTCAGTGAGCTTCCACCCCCGCCGGACGGGGTGGAAGTTTTGCGCGGAAATCCGCGCTGGCGGTCAGGCCATATGCTGACCACCGTTGATTGCAATGTTGGCGCCTGTCACAAAAGCGGCTTCGTCGGACGCCAGATAGGCCACCAGGCCTGCGATTTCTTCCGGCTTTCCCAGACGCGACACCGGAATCTGCGGCAGGATCTTGCTGTCGAGGATGTCCTGCGGAATCGCCATCACCATCTTGGTGCCGATGTAGCCCGGCGAAATCGTGTTCACGGTGACGCCGTTGCGCGCAACTTCCAGCGCAAGCGCCTTGGTGAAGCCATGCATGCCGGCCTTGGCTGCTGAATAGTTGGTCTGGCCGAAGGCACCCTTCGAGCCATTGACCGACGACACATTGATGACGCGGCCCCACTTGCGCTCGGTCATGCCGTCGATGACCTGCTTGGTCATGTTGAAGCAGGAGTCGAGATTGGTCGAAATCACTACTTTCCAGTCCGCTGCCGTCATCTTCTTGAACGTCATGTCGCGGGTGATGCCGGCGTTGTTCACCAGCACATCCACTGGTCCCACTTCCTTGGTCACGGCTTCCACGCACGCCTTGCACGAATCGAAATCGGACACGTCGCACGCATAAGCCTTGAATCCGTAGCCCATGTTGTTCATCGACTGCAGCCATTCGGCTGCTTTCGTATTGCCCGGGCTGTGCGTGGTGACCACGCGGAAACCCAATGCAGCGAGCTTGATGCAGACCGCTTCGCCCAGTCCGCCCATGCCGCCCGTTACCAGTGCAACTCTTGCCATGCTTGTCTCCTCCGATTTTGTGAGGGTATTTCGCTGCCGCAGCCCCCCTCTTTAAGGCTGCCATTTCTCAAGTCGTTGCCAACCCTTTCACATACCGTCCGGGTGCCGCTTCAATCACCGTGTGTCGAGCGTTTCCGGGGGCTTTCGGCGCGGCGACCTTCTTGCCGGACTTGCCTGCCAGCCATGCGGCGTAGTGCTTCCACCAGCTGCCGGGATGTTCGGTCGCACCCGCGCGCCACTCGAGCGCATTCGATGCGTCACCGCCGGTCCAGTGCGAACGTTTGTCCTTCGAAACCGGATTGATCGTGCCGGCAACATGACCACTTGCGCCGAGCACGAAGGTGGTTTCGCCACCGAGCAGGCCACGCGCCAGATAGGCGCCTGTCCACGGCACGATGTGATCTTCCGATGTGGCGAGCAGGTAAGCCGGCATGTCGATCTTGCCAAGATCGAGCCGTACGCCGAGTACTTCGAGCTTGCCCGGAACGCGCAGGCTGTTTTCCAGATACAGATTGCGCAGATACCAGGCCAGGAAAGGCCCGGGCAGATTCGTGCTGTCGCAGTTCCAGTGCAGGATGTCGAATGGCGGTGGCGTTTCGCCCTTGAGGTAGTTGCCGACTACGTAATTCCAGATCAGATCGTTGGGTCGCAGGCTGCTGAAGGTCTGCGCCAGTTCGCGCCCGGGCAGCACACCGCCGCGACCGATTGATGCTTCGCGTGCGGCCACCATGCCTTCATCGATCAGACAGGCGAGTTCGCCGGCGTCGGAAAAGTCGAGCAGCGTGGTCAGCAAGGCCATGCTGGCGGCCGGTTTTTCGCCACGACCGCAGGCCACGGCGAGCGCCGAAGCGAGAATGGTGCCGCCAACGCAGAAACCCAGCGTGTTCGGCTGCATATCACCGGTGATGTCGCGTACGACTTCGAGCGCTGTCAGCGGGCCGAGACTGAGGTAGTTTTCCCAGGTCAGTGTGCCCATCGAATCGTCGGGATTTCGCCACGACACGAGGAATACCGTGAAGCCCTGCTCAACCAGGTAGCGCACCAGCGAGTTTTCCGGCTGCAGGTCCATCAGGTAGTACTTGTTGATGCAGGGAGGAATGATCAACAACGGCTTGGCATGTACCTTTGCGGTCAGCGGCGCGTACTGGATCAGCTGTATCAGCGTGTTTTCGAACACCACGGAACCGGGCGTCACCGCCAGATTCCTGCCGACCTCGAAGGCGCCCGGTGTCGACATGGAAATGTAGCCCTGCTGCAGGTCGCGCAGCAGGTTTTCCATGCCCTTGCGGATGCTTTCGCCTTCGGTGCGCAGCGCCGTCTGGATGAATTCGGGGTTGGTCGCGGCGAAATTCGCCGGCGACATCGCCTCGATCATCTGCTTTGACAGATAGCGCATGCGGTCCTTGGCACGTCCGTCTGCCACCGGAGTCGCTTCGACACACTCGCGCATGAAGGCCGAATTGAGCGCATAAGCCTGGCGCAGATAGTCGAAATACGGGCTTTCCGACCATTCCGGCGCCCGGAAGCGACGATCCGACGGATCCATCCTGACCACCGAAGTGCCCGCTTCATCGGGTTTGCGCTGAGTGAACGCCTGCCAGAGCTGATGCTGGTTGGTCAGCCACTGCTGGTGCAGGGCGTTGAAGCGCTCGATTTCGGGCGGCGGAAAACCGTTTGACGGAAACGGTGTCTGAGCGGATGTGACACCGGCAGCGTCGGGACGCTGCTGGCGTGCCATGAAATCGCTGAAGTTGCGGCTCATGGCAGTCATGATGGCCATCCAGTCCTGGGTCTGCTCGCCGGAAGAAGGCAATGAAGAAGACCCGGGGCTTGCCGATTCGCTGCTCATCTATTTCGATCCCTGTCGTTCCTGAAGTACCCGGATGCACGGCAAGCGACGGTAAGCTGCAGCGTCATCGGGTACGGATATACGGCCACCGAGCATAGCAGCGGCAACATTAAAGGGACCTGCCTTCAGGTCCGGCATTGCATGAATGCAGCACATTTATATCTTGCACAGTTCAGCATCGCCGGGAATTGTTGCATTGCACAAAAACTGTGTCAATCCCGGATTGCGGAAGGAGTCACACCGGATGTACATCGTCGCCATCGCCTGGATCTACGTCGTGCTGATGATGTCGATCACCGAACAGTCCATCATCGCAGGCATCATGACCTTTGTTTTCTACGGTCTGGCGCCACTGGCCCTCTTTTTGTGGATTTTCGGCACGCCGGCCCGACGGCGTGCCGCGTACCGGAAATCGCTGCTCGCACAAGCCGAAGCTTCAGTGGGCGAATCCGTCGACCAGATGGTGGATCAGCACGATGCTGCCGATGCCGGCCGAAATGAGCACCACCTGCTGAATGGTGGCGGACAGCTCGGCGCGACGGTGCAGTCCGGGGATCAGGTCGGCGACGGCAACATAGATCATGCTGGCAGCCGCGATGCACAGCAGGTAGGGCACCGCCCCTGACATCGACGCCAGTGCGAAGTACGCGCCCACGGCGCCTACCAGCGTAGCCATGCTCGATAGCAGATTGAAGGCCAGCGCCTTCATGCGGCTCATGCCCGAGTGCAGCAGCACCAGATAATCGCCCACTTCCTGAGGAATTTCGTGCGCCACGATGGCGGTCGCGGTGACGATGCCGAGCGGAATGCTCTGTGTGAAGGCAGCGGCGATCAGTACGCCATCAACAAAATTGTGGAAGGCGTCGCCGATCAGGATCAACGATGCGCTGCGCATCGATTCTTCGCTGCCATAGCCATGCGCATGGCCCCCGCCCGCGACGTGGCTGTGCGCCTGGAGCGCCACGGGCGCAGTGGCCGGCGCGACCGGCCGGTACGAATGCGCCGTCGAAGTGCGCTTCACTTCGACCGGATCATGCGCCTCGCAGCTGACTTCATGGCAGTGCCGCCACAGCACCAGCTTTTCGAGCAGGAAAAAACCGAGGATGCCGGCCAGCAGTATGCTCGTGGCCAACTCGACGCTGCCGATTTCGGTGATCGCCTGGGGCAGCACACCCAGCAACGATGCACCGAGCAGCGCACCGACCGAATAGCTGATGAGCAGCGGAATCGTGTGCGGCTTCGCGGCAAAACCGACCAGCGCAGCGGCACATACACTGATCACGCCACCCACGAACGAGGCAAGCACGATCCACATTAGTACAGACATAAAGTGCAGCGCGTAGCTGAAAAGAGGCCGGATTATCCTTGATCCGGCGGCGCAGCGGGGCCTGCCGTCCGCCAGACCAGACTGGCCATGCGCCCGGTATGGCCGTCGCGCCTGAACGAATGGAACAGGCCGGACTGACCGACCGTGCACAAACCGCCGCCATAGACTGCCTGTACACCTGCCTGTGCCAGTTCGAGCCGGGCCAGCCGATAGATGTCGGCAAACAGCCGGTCGCCCTCACCCGGCCTGAAGGCATCTTCTGCCCGGGCCAGCCGCGCGACGAAGGCGTCCTTCACTTCAGGTCCGACCTCGAAGGCGTCCGGCCCGATGGCCGGACCCAGCCAGGCAAGGATGTCGCTCGCCGGACAGCGCATACGCTCGACGGTAAGGGTGAGCACCCCTGCGGCCAGACCCCGCCAGCCTGCATGCGCGGCGGCCACCACCGTACCCTGTCGGTTGCAGAACAGCACCGGCAGGCAGTCGGCGGTCAGAACGGCGCATACCGATCCCGGCTGATGCGACACCGATGCGTCGGCACGCGCGGTGCCGGCGATATCGGCATCCGCCACGTCCACGCCGTGCACCTGATCGAGCCACAGTGGTTCGGCCGGCAGGCAATCGCGCAGCAGCGCGCGATTGGCTGCAACCGCAGCCGGATCATCGCCCACGTGCGACGCCGGGTTGAACGGACCGAACGGCCACTGGCTGACCCCACCGATACGGGTCGTCACGGCCGCGTGCACGCCGGGCGGGGCCGGCCAGTCGGGGCGGATCAGCGGCAGCGTCATCGGGGATCCCGCAGGCTGTCCATCAGTTGCACCATGTCGTCCGGCAGCGGTACCTCCCAGGCGACTTCGACGCCACTGCGTGGGTGAATCAGCCCGAGGCGCCAGGCGTGCAACGCCTGCCGGCCGAACTGCGCCGCAACCGGGCGTGGCGCATAGGTGTCGTCACCGAGCAGCGGGTGAGCAATGGATGCCATGTGCACGCGTATCTGATGCGTGCGGCCGGTTTCCAGCCGGCACTCGAGGGCCGTGGCATCGCGCAACCGGTCGCGCACGGCGTAGTGGGTACGCGCCGGCCGCCCGGTCGGCACGACGGCCATGCGCGTGCGGTGCACCGGATGACGGCCGATCGGCGCGTCGACCACCCCGTCGGCCCGCACGGCGCCGCTGACCACTGCAATGTAACGACGCGACACGGAGCGCGCCTGCAGCTGGCGCACCAGATCGGTCTGTGCTTCCAGCGTACAGGCCACTACCAGAAGGCCGGTCGTATCCTTGTCCAGCCGGTGCACGATGCCTGCGCGAGGAACCTGCGCCAGCGCCGGGCGGTGATGCAGCAGCGCATTGAGCAAGGTGCCGTCCGGCACGCCATTACCCGGGTGCACGACCATGCCGGCCGGCTTGCTGATCACCAGCAGTGTGTCGTCCTCATGAATGATGTGCAGCGGGATGTCCTGCGGCATATGCACGGTATCGGGCGCGGGTGCGTCGGGATCAAGTTCGAGCCGCTCGCCGGTGAAGGTGCGGCGCCGGGTGTCGCTCACCGGTACCTCGTCCACTTTCACCCGGCCCGCGCGCAGCCAGTCCTGAAGGCGTGCCCGCGAGTACTGCGGCCACACTGCGGCCAGCACCACGTCAAGTCGCTGGCCGACCACGCCGGGCGGTACCACTGCATGAAGTCGATGACCGGGCTGCTCGGCGATATAATCGTCGTCTTGAATCTCTTCCAGGGCTGGTGCGGTCATGTGGCGTATTTTAACGATAGTGTTCGTGGTGCTGTCCGCAGGCTGCAACATCCTGCCGAAGAAGATCGACGAAACTGCCAACTGGTCGGCGCAGCGCCTCTACACCGAAGCGAAGCAGCTGCTCGACGAAGGTGCCTTCGATCAGTCGGTCAAGATGTACGAAAAACTGGAAGCGCGTTACCCGTATGGCCGCTACGCGCAGCAGGCGCAGATCGAGGTGGCCTACGCCTATTACCGCTCGGGTGACCGCGTACAGGCGCTTGCCGCCTGCGAGCGATTCATCCGTCTGCACCCCAATCACCCGAACATCGATTACATCTTCTATCTGCGCGGGCTGGTCGACTTCAATGAAGACATGGGCTTCATGAGCAAGATTTCGCGTCAGGACATGACCGAACGCGACCCCAAGGGACTGCGCGACTCGTTTGATGCGCTGAAGGAGCTGATCACCCGCTATCCGGACAGCAAGTATGCGCCTGACGCCAAGGCGCGCATGGGCTACCTGGTCAATGCGCTGGCCGCCGCCGAAGTACATGTGGCGCGTTATTACTTCCGCCGCGGCGCCTACCTCGCCGCCGCCAACCGCGCACAGTTCGCGATCAGCAGTTTCCAGGAATCGCCGTCGACCGAAGAAGCGCTGTACATCCTCACCCGCTCGTACGAACAGCTCGGCCTGAGTGACTTGCAGGAAGACGCCCAGCGCGTCATGGTGAAGAACTTCCCCGACAGCACCTATCCGGAACTGGGCTTCCAGGACGGCAAGGACGACCCGTGGTGGAAGCTCTGGTAAACATCGTGCCGCGCAGTCCCGCGCGGCAGATCTGACTGCATCGACAGGGAGCGTCCCATGTACAGCAAGGTCCTGCTCGCCTACGACGGATCCGAATCCGGCCGCCGCGCACTGTTCGAGTGTGCCGACATCAACAACCTGCTGCACGCCGACATCCACCTGCTCGCGGTCGCGCCCATTGCGCCGACCTTGTTCGTCGCCGAAGGCTTTGTCGCCGACGTGCCGCAGGAAGAGGAAAACGCGCGCTTTGCGCAGGTGCTCGACGATGGCCTGGCCCAGCTTGCCGCGCGCAATGTCAAGGCAGCCGGTCATCTGGTGACCGGTGACGCAGTGCGCGAAATCAGCCGCATGGCGCGCGAACTGAAGGTCGACCTCATCGTTATCGGACACAAACACCACCCGTCGCGGCTCGAGCGCTGGTGGAAGGGTTCGGTCGGCGCCTCGCTGGTCGAAGAAGCGCCGTGCAGCATCCTGGTCGCCGTGCAGAACCCGTGACGGCTGCGGCGCGCGCGGGCACGCGCGACTGGCAGCAGTACTCGGTGCTGGTGGTCGATGACGAAGAAGGCATGCGCAGCTTCATCACGCGCGCTCTGGGTTCGCGCTGCGGTCTGGTGGAAGCCGCCTGCAGCGTCGAAACCGCGCAGCAGCTGTTCACCCGGCTTCACTTCGATCTCATCATCCTCGACATCACCCTGCCCGGCCGCAGCGGCCTCGAATGGCTCAATGAACTGCGCGAACAGGGGCACCAGTGCGATGTCATCCTGATCACCGCGTTTGCCGATATCGAAACCGCCATCAACGCACTGCGTGCCGGCGCGTCGGACTTCATCCTGAAGCCCTTCCGCATCGACCAGATGATGAATGCCGTCGGCCGCTGTTTCGACCGCGCCGGGCTGCTGCGCGAGAACTATGTGCTGCGCCGGGAGATCGCACGCCAGACCGAAGGCGTCGAGGGCATGGTCGGCGAATCCGCGCCGGTGCGCGAACTGGCCACCGTACTGCGGCGCGCCGCAGCGATGCCCAGCACCGTGCTGCTGACCGGCGAATCCGGCGTCGGCAAGGAAGTCGCTGCGCGCGCACTGCACCAGATGAGCCCGCGCGCCGCCGCCCCGTTCGTGCCTGTCAATTGCGGCGCCATCAGCGCAGAACTGATCGAATCCGAACTGTTCGGCCACGTAAAAGGCGCCTTCACCGGCGCACAGGACAACTACCCCGGCCTGCTGTTCTACGCCCAGGGCGGCACGCTGTTCCTCGATGAAATTTCCGAGCTGCCGCAAGCCATGCAGACCAAGCTGCTGCGCGTGCTCGAAGACCGCATGATCCGCCCCGTCGGCTCGACTCGCGAAGTCCCGGTCGACATCCGCATCGTCGCCGCCAGCAACCGCGACCTCGCCACCGAAGTGCGCACCGGCCGTTTCCGCCAGGACCTGTTCTACCGGCTCGACGTCGTGCGCATCACCATTCCGCCGCTGCGCGAAAGGCGTGAAGACGTGAAGCTGCTGGTCGCCCACTTCATGGCGCAACTGTCGTCCCGCCTCGGTGTGGCGCCGATTCCGCTCGACCGCGAAACTGTGCTGCGCATGGCCGGCTACGACTGGCCCGGCAACATCCGCGAACTGCGCAATCTGGTCGAACGCGCCCTCATCCTTGGCTACTTTCCGGCCGACGCCCTCGGCAGCCTGACCCCGCCCGCCCCCGCCGCAGGCGAGCGTACCGCGCTCGATGACGTCGAACGCAAGCACATCCTCGATGTACTCACCGCCTGCGGCGGCAACAAATCCGAAGCCGCCCGCCAGCTCGGCGTGTCGCGCAAGACGATAGAACGCAAATGCGCGCAGTGGGGTGTCGCCGGGGTTTAGCGACGCATGCGTCGCTCCGGCGACACGGGTCGGCTGTACCCAGCCGACCTCCCTCACAAGGGGTTTAGCGACGCATGCGTCGCTCCGGCGGTGCCAGAGGTACGGCCGATTCGTTGGGCATCGCTGCGCTCACCCCAACCTACGGGTCGCACAGTACGTAGGGAAGTTCGTAGGTTGGGGTGAGCGCAGCGATGCCCAACAACGGGCTGAAGACGGGTGACCGACGAGCGATCAGACGACCGCGTCGTGCTCGATGGCGCGCAGCCGTTGCCGCGCTCGCGCTCGACGCACAGCCGATCCCCCACATCCGGCGTTCAGCAAACGACCGGTTTGCTCCGGCGACGTGGGTGGTACGGCCGATTCGTTGGGCATCGCTGCGCTCACCCCAACCTACGGGTCGCACAGTACGGAGGGTAGTTCGTAGGTTGGGGTGTGCGCAGCGATGCCCAACAACGGGCTGAAGACGGGCGACCGACGAGCCATCAGACGACCGCGTCGTGCTCGATGGCGCGCAGCCGCTGGCGCACGCGCCGCACTGCTTCGCGGTCGAGTTCGCTGCCGCGCTCGCGCCCGACGCACAGCGCGCCGCGAAAGCCGAGGTAGTCCGGAGCCTGCGCAGCCAGCACGTCTATATGTTCGATGCGCAATGACCCGGCCAGACCGCAAAGAAGACTGCGGCCGCGAGCGCGTGCGATGAAATCTGCCAGCCAGTCAGAAGAAGCAACGTCGCACAGACTGCGGCCCTGCTTCAGCGCGGTGTCGACCATGACACCGTCGAAGCCGGCCTCGGCCACCGCGTCGACCAGATCAAGCGACGGCGCGAGGTCGGCGAACATGACCGCGATGCGGCGTGTGCCCGGCAGCGGCTGCAGCGCGGTGAGACAGCCGAACACCCCGGCGTAGTCGCGCCCGCCGTGCGTCCAGCCGCGCGGAAACAGGCCAGCCTTCACGTAGTCGACGCCGGTGGCTGCGATGCTCGCCATCGCCACCTGCAGCCCGATGGCATCGGGCTCGATGTTGCCGGCAGTGGCGCTGGTGGTCGTGCGGCCGGCAACGACATCGACGACGTCGCGGATGACATCGACCGGCAACGCGCCGAGTGCGCCGTCGGCGGGGTTCTTCAGGTCGATCAGGTCGACGCCGGCTTCCAGCACGATCAGCGCCTCGGCCCGGTCGCGCACGCTGGCGAGCATGCGGATCAAGACTGCACTCCGGCGCGATGGGCGTCGATCTTCTCGATCAGCCAACCCCACGCCTCGCGTTCGGCCGGGCCGGCGGTCTTGTCGATGGCGATCTGCAGATAGGCCAGTTCGGCGTCGATCTTTTCGATCGGCAGCATGTGCAGGCGGCTGACCAGGATGGCGGCTTCGACCACGGCCGAGCGGGCGCGATTGAAGCCGGGGAAGGCGCCGTGACTGGTTTCATGCACGGTGCGGCAGAACAGGCGCGGGCGAACGTCGTCTTCCTCGACCTCGACCAGTTCCAGTTCGCGATGGGCCAGCGTGTTGACCAGTCGCGCGCAGGCCACTTTTTCGGCCGCCTCCACCGGCCAGTCGCGCCGGCCGGTCAGGCAACCGGCGAACACGCGAACGTCGTCGGTGAAATTGACCACCGCCACGCGGTTGGCGAGCACGTTGTCCAGTGTGGACGACGGACGGAACGGCGACAGCACGGTAAGCCCGCGCTCCTCGCGGATGCCCAGCGGCGTGATGTGGGTGCGGCCCTGCACGTCGACGGTGGTGAGTATGGTTTCCCAGATCATGGCGTGTCCTGTATGCGGTCCTGGTCGGGACCCTGTGTGCCGTCGGGCATAGAGCCTTGTTGTGCGTCGGCCACCCGGTCCGCGGCCTTCTTCGGCTTCTTCTTCGTGGTGCTGCCGGGCGCGCGATGCACCTGCAGGTCGACCGGCTTGGGCTCTACCGCAGCGCCCCATTCCAGCTCTTCGTCCTGCGCGTAGCGCTTGCCCAGTTGATATGCAATCTGCGCGCGCGCCAGCTCCACGCCAAGATAGAAGGCGTGACCGGCGTCGTCCTCGACGCCCAGCTTCGGGTACAGATCGAACGGGTCGGTCGCGACCTGATGGCCGTCCCGGTTATAGATATGCACGCCATCCGTCGCGACCTGGATGCGGAAATTGCGGTCGCGCACCGCGCCGGCCACATCGACGATTTCCTGCGGCGTGTCGGTATAGGGGCGGCGCGCATGCGTGGTCATCAGCGCGCCGGAATAGTCGCGCGGCAGCGCGTTGTCCTCGCGCGCGGCGAACATGATGCGGCGCGCCCAGTCGGCTTCGCGCACGGCGCGCCGCGCATGCGGGCTGACCTCGGTGGCGAGGATTGCGCCCACGTGCAGCTCCGAAATGATGCCCATCAGCAACGCATTGATACCGCTGGTGTCGGCGTCGGTCAGTTCGGTCAGATTGCCCACTCCCATCATCATCGGAATGTCGGGGTGGGTACGGCGCAGTTCGTGGAAGCGCACGATGGACGCAGTCAGCCCGAAGTGGATGGGCTCCAGTATCGGGTCGGCGAAGAAAGGCCGGCCGCGCGCAAGCATCAGGTCGACCACGCGACGCAGCGAATCGAGGTCGCCCGGCGTGTTCGGGATCAGGATGGGCGTGGCATCGACCTCGTCGGCCACCCACAGCGTGTCTTCCTTCAGGCTGAGCAGGAAATCCGCGCCGGCACGGGCGCCGCGCAGCAGGTCCTTCGGATCGAGCGAATCGACGCTGACGCGGAACCCTTCGGCCTTGAGCGCGCGCACGCAGTCCTCGAGATGCGGAAAATCGGTGTCCGGCAGGCAACCGATGTCGATCACGTCGGCCCCGTCGCGCCGGTAGCGTTGTGCGCGTTCGACGACTGCCGCCACCTCGACCCGGGGCGCATCGACGATTTCGGCGAAGATGAGCACATCATGCTTCGACAGGTCGGCCACCCGGGCCTTGCGGCCGAAGTGCAGCGGCAGGTCCTTCAGTTCGTCCGGACCACGCTGCACCGGTACGCCGTAGTGCTGCGCCAGCGCGTCGAGATCGCCACGGCATCGGCCGGGCACGATGATGCGGTCGGCAGCGACTGGATGCGGCAGGCGGCGGCGGATCAGCTCGGCCGTCATCAGCCCGGCGACATTGATGCCGATGTCCAGCACTTGCGGTGCGAAGGGCAGCGGCTCCATGTCGCCGAGTATCCGGTGCAGGCTTTTCTGCGCCAGATGGCCGGTCAGGAAGAGGACACGCTCGACGGGGCGTGGTGCGGCGTTCTCCGGCGGGTCGGGGTCTGTCGTCACAGGAACGTTCGCGTTCATCCGACAACAGACTCCAGTCTTCGCTTGAGCGCTGCCTTCAGCGCCTCGACGCTGTCGACCACGGTCACGTGTTCGAAGGTCGCGAGGGTCGCGGTGTGCGCGAGGTCGATGGCGCGCGGGTAAAGCGTCACCCATTCGCTGGGCGATTCGGTGATCACCACCGGTTCGCTGTCGCAGGCGAACACGATGGTCGGAATGCGCAACTTGCCAGCCTGCGCAAAGATATTGGTCACCAGCGTGTCGGAAATGCCCAGCGCGCACTTGGCCACGGTGTTCGATGTGGCCGGCGCGATCACCACGGTGTGGTACTGGCCCTGGTAGAACAGTCCGACCGGGGCCGCACTCGCCGTGTTGTCGCGGAAGATGCGGTAGCGCTTCTTCATGTCGGCCAGCGGGTAGCC
Organism: Methyloversatilis sp.; assembly: GCF_030696805.1. Classification (GTDB taxonomy): domain Bacteria; phylum Pseudomonadota; class Gammaproteobacteria; order Burkholderiales; family Rhodocyclaceae; genus Methyloversatilis. The sequence goes on from NZ_JAUYRO010000096.1 coordinate 128,800, forward strand.
ATACATGTTGAGCACTTCTTCGCCGGCGCGCGTCATGAACAGATCGATGCTGTTCATGTCGTCCGCCAGTTCGAGCGACTCTTTCAGGAAGTGTCCGGAACCGGTCAGCCCCCACGCGATCCGGGCGTCGGGCAGCAGTTCGAGCGGGTCCCACTTCGGATCGAGCCGCGGATCAGAAGCCATCGCCCACCTGCGCATCGGTATCGATATCGAGCCGCTTCATCTTGCGATAGATGGTGTTGCGGCTGACGCCCAGCTCGCGCGCCAGTCCGGCGATGTTCCACCGATGTCGCCGAAGCTCGCCGAGCAGCGCGTCGCGCTCTGCCGACTGCAGTGGATTGAGGTTACTCGGCGGTGCAGATGGCGCAGCCGCCGTGTCCTGCACAGGTTCGTGCGCGACGATGGCGGGCGGCAGCGGCTCGGGCGCATCCAGCATTTCGGCCGGCATGTCGCGCAGCGTGATTTCCGGCCCGTCGCACAGCGCGACCAGGGTACGCAGCACATAGCGCAGCTGCCGGATGTTACCCGGCCAGCGGAAGCGATCGAGCACATTCATCGCCGCCTGGCCCAGGCGCACCGGCGGGTGGCGACCCGCACTTTCCTCGTTCAGGCAGCGCTCGATCAGCGAGCGGCGGTCAGTGCGCTCGCGCAGCGGCGGCAGACTGATTTCCATGCCGCGCAGACGGTAATACAGGTCTTCGCGGAAACTGCCGTCGCGCACCATGGCGCGCAGGTCGCGGTGTGTCGCGCACACCAGCTGCAGATCGACCGGCACCGCGTTCTCGCCGCCCAGCGGCGTCACCTTGCGCTCTTCGAGCACGCGCAGCAGGCGCGCCTGCAACTGCAGCGGCATGTCGCCGATCTCGTCGAGAAACAGCGTGCCGCCGTCGGCCTGCAGCACCTTGCCGCGACGCCCGTCGCGGTTGGCGCCGGTGAAGGCGCCCTGCTTGTAGCCGAACAGTTCGGATTCGATCAGCGCCTCGGGCAGCGACGCGCAGTTGATCGCGACGAAAGGCCCGCGCGCGCGCTGGCTTGATGCGTGAAAGGCGCGCGCGAACACTTCCTTGCCGGTCCCGGTCTCGCCGGCGATCAGCAGCGGAATGTCGCGATCGAGGATGCGCATCGCGCTGTGCACATTGCCGGCCATGCGCAGATCGCCCAGGTCCAGCTCGGCCAGCGCCTGCGCCGCAGACGCGGAATCGCTGGCGCGCGTGCCGCTTTGCGTGCGGGTGCGCGACGGCTGCTGGGCCAGCAGATGCCAGGTCTGGTGCTGTGGCATCGACAACGCGAGCGGATGAAAGCCGGCGCGGAAGGTGCGCGACAGCAGTTCGGGGAGGGACTGGCCGAAGAATTCAGTCACTTCGCGTCCGAGCAGCGCTTCGCCTTCCGGCGACAGCAGTTCGAACGCGATGTGGTTGGCTTCGATCACTTCGCCTTCGGGCGACAGTGCGAGCAGGCCGTCGACCGCGGTCAGTACACGGCCGGCGTGGGCGTGGAAGCGGATGATGTAGTCGGCCGCATGGCGGGCGCGGAAGGCGCGGTGTTCGATCACCCGCGCCGAGCGCTCGATCAGCGCACGCAGCGCGCGCGCGCCGCCAGGGGCCAGCGAACACACGGCCAGCACCGCCGCCGCCTCGCCGGCGCCGTCGTAGATCGGTGCCGCGGCGCACACCATGTCTGTATGGCGGGCAAAAAAGTGCTCGTGGCCCGCGATCACCAGCGAATGACGCTCGGCCAGTACGGTGCCGATGCCATTGGTACCCTGCACGTCCTCGCTCCAGCGCGCGCCTTCGACCAGTCCGCGCAGCGACGCTTCGCGCGCGAAACCGGGGTGGCGCACGATGCTGACGATGACGCCTTCGGCGTCGGCCAGCACCAGCGCCGACTGCGGGTCGTCGAGCTGGCGGTGCAGCGTCTGCATTTCAGGGATTGCGCTGTCCATGACTTCGCCCAGCCGGTCGCCGCGCTCGCGCCAGGCCTGGGGCGCCAGCGGCGGCGGGCTGTCTTCGGCGGCCGGGTCGAGCCCCAGTTCGTGAAAGCAGCGCAGCCACGAGCGGGCCACAAGTTCGTGGCCTGCCGGGCGTTGCGGACGGCTGATGATGGCGTGAACCGAACGGACGTGTTCCGCCACCGAATTGGAAGACACCATGAATTCAAGCCTTGGGAGCCGGGGCCGCTCAGTGCGCGCCGCGGTGTGCCGGACGCATCGTTTTGCAGGCCGCGCAGGTCGTGGGAATAACAGCGGATGGTATCACCGGGGCCACATCCCGGGCCAGCCGCCGCCGTGTCCAGCTGGACATGCGCGGCGGGATACCCGCGGGACGGTGGCCGGATTGCAGCGTGGCGGCCGGGAAAGTGCTGCCCAGGCGCAGTTTTTCAGTCGTAGATGTCGGTCGACATCGCGCCCGGGTCGGCGCCGATCGCCAGCAGGTGGGCCACCGCCAGGCGCTGCCGCTTGAACACGGCCCAGTACAGCGCGTTGAAACCGCCGCCATCGGTGATGTTGGGGTCGAACCCGGCCGTCAGCAGCTGGTCGAGCACGTTCAGATGACCCAGCGCCGCCGCCAGCGACAGCGCATGGCGGCCGAATTCGCGCTCGGTCTGAAGTTCCCACTTCGGCCGGTGACGCAGCAGCACCGCCACCACCTCGCTGCGGTCGAGCATCACGGCGTCGATCAGGGCCGTATGGCCGTTCGAACTTTTGGCATCGATGTCGGCACCGGCGCGCAGCAGCAGGTCGACCGCCTTGTGATGGCCGGCAAGCGCCGCGGCGCCCAGCGGCGTGAAGCCTTTTGCGCCGCGCCGGTCGACGTGTGCGCCGGCGTTGATCAGCGCGCGCACGAATTCGGTCTCGCCGGCCGCCGCGGCATGGACCAGCACGCTGTCGCCCCACACATCGCGAGCATTGGCCGGCGCACCCGCCTTCAGCAGTTTCGCCGCGGTCGCCCACTCGCCGCGCCGCGCTGCCGACAGCAGCGCCAGATCCGCGGCGCGGTAAGCGCGCGGATCGACGTCCGCGCCGCTGCGCCTGATGTCGGCGTACTCAAGTGGGGTCGCGGGCACGGCCGCGCGCGTCCGCTCGGGCTCGGCGATGCGGCCCTGCCATTCGGGCGGTACATCATGTGCATGCGCGCCGGCCAGCCACAGGCCGAACAGAAGGAAAAAGGTCTGGCGCTGCAGCATCGATATCGTCCTCTTCATGACATGTCCCGCGCCGTTTCGGCGCCGCCTTCGTGTGCGCGCAGCGCAGTGACGCGCGCCACGGCCTGGGCGCGGTTGGTCACGTCCAGCTTGCGCAGTATTTTCTGGATGTGGTTCTTCACGGTCAGCGGGCTGATGTCCAGGATCTGCCCGATTTCCTGATTGGTCTTGCCTTCGCGCACCCAGTCGAGCACCTGCAGTTCGCGCCCGCTCAGCGTTGCCTGCAGCGGCGGGCGAACGCCGGTACGTTCGCCCGATTCGGCACGCTCGAACTCGACGATGCGCAGCAGTGCGAGATGCAGGTTGGGCATCAGCAGCTCGATGTGGCGCGCGTCCTGACTGGTCGGCGCCGCGGGCACGCCGAGCAATGCAAAAAAGGTGGACTGCTCGCCCCGCGCCTCGCGACAGCCGTGCGCCAGCGCATGTTCGATGCCCAGGGTGCGCAGCAGCGCCGTACTGCTGTCCCGGTTGCGCGGTCCGCTCGAACGGGCCAGCGGTTCGCGCGCGCCATGGCGCCAGTCTTCGATCAGACGGCCGATCAGTCCGTCGGCCGGATTGGTCATCTGCGCCTCGATTTCCGGCGCAAGCACCGAACGCGAAAACACCAGCGCGCGGAAGTTGCCGCGCTCGAGGTCGCCACAGGCGCACAGCAGGGTTTCGTGCGGCAGGAATGTCTGCAGCGAACCCTGCGCCCAGAGGAAAAACTGGAAACGCTTGACCACCCGGATCGACGTTTCGATCGTGAACAGCAGCAGCTGAACGTCGACCTGTTCCTGCGCGAGCGATTCTTTCATGGAGCGCCTGAACGGTCGTGAATGTCTGGACGCGAGACCGGTCCGTCGTAGTCTGCGGTGTGTCCGGTCCGCGAGCCGCGGATGGGAAGCGCTGACGCGGGAATACCGCAATTCGCGAATGCGGATTGTCCCGGGTGAATGTTGCAATTGGGTGACGAGGTTGGCCGTCGATGACCGCCCATGCCTTGCGCATGGCCGCTACCGCAGTGCGCGACTGCACCATCCGGCTGTCGCCGGACGGCGCCAGCTTGCGGTCAGACCGCCGTATCCTGCCGGCCGCGCGTGAGGCCGTCCAGACCGGAGCGTTTCAGTTGCTCGTCGATGCCGAAGCGCTTGAGCTTGACGTAGAGCGTGCTCTTGGCGATGCCCGCTTCGCGCGCCGCGGCGGTCATGTTTCCGCCATGCTTGATGATCGCGGTCACGATCACTTCGCGTTCGGCATTTTCGAGACTGGTCAAGGACGGGGCGCTGTCTGCAACCGGCCCTGCCGCGACGGATCCACTCGGTGAAATGGACGGCGCCGGCAACCTTGACGCAGCCGGCAGCGGCGACAGCACATGAGGCGGCAGGTCGTCCACGTCCAGCACCGTGTTCCCCGAGGTGAGCAACATGCTTTCCATGACGTTGCGGAACTCGCGGATGTTTCCCGGCCAGGCGTGCTGCTGCAATACGGTCAGAACAGCGGGCGACAAGGTCCGCAGCGGCATGCCATGCCGTTGCGACAGTTGCGTCAGGAAGTGTTCGCCGAGCAACGCGATGTCGTCACTGCGGGCCCGCAGCGACGGAATATTGATGCTGGTGACGGCCACGCGGTAAAACAGGTCCATGCGGAATCCACCGGACTGGATTTCCTTGCGCAAGTCACGGTTCGTTGCCGCAATGAGCCGGAAGTTCACCTTTCTCGGCTTGTTTTCACCGATGCGATAGACCTCACCCTCCTCGAGTACGCGCAGGAAGTGCGGCTGCAGATCGAGCGGCATTTCGCCGATTTCATCGAGAAAGAGGGAGCCGCCGCTGGCCGCTTCTATCTTGCCGATGGCCCCGCCCTGCCGGGCACCGGTGAAGGCGCCCTCGGCGTAACCGAACAGTTCGCTGGACAGCAATTCACGCGAAAAACCGCCGCAGTTCAGCGCCACGAATGGCGCCCCCTCCAATGCCCCCGATTCATGGATGCAACGCGCGAACACATCCTTGCCGACGCCGGTTTCTCCCAGCAGCAGCACGGGCACGCGAGACTTCGCCAACTGTTGCGCGCGGCCGACTGCCTGCATCAGGACATCCGATTTGCCGATGATCTTTTCGAAACCGCGCTGGTCGGCGGCGTCGCCGCTGGCAGCGGACAGACTGCCGCGGCTGCTGCCGGCCAGCATCGACCCACGCCGGTTGGGCAGGGTGAGCACGCTGCCGATGTGTTCGCCATTTTCGATGACGGGCTCGACCCATTCCCTGCGTATCCAGTCAGGCAGGTCTACGGGCGAATCCTTTCGCTTGTTCCAGCGCAGGGAAATGGATGACAGCCCTTCCGGGCCGTCGACAGCTGCGTCGATGCCCAGATCGGCAATGATGGTCGACGAGCGTCCGTTGGACTTGATGGCGCGTCCGCGCCGGTCGAACACGATGACGCCATCGGTGGTCCGGCGGGCGAGCCGGTCGACGCACTCTTCGAGCAGGCGGTAGCGGATGTCCAGTTCCAGCTTGGCGAGCCGGTTCTCGATGCGGCCCGCCGTCGCGAGGACCAGCGCGAGACTGAGACGGTTGTAGGACTCGGTCAGAGCCGACACATCGACGACACCGAGGATGGATTTGTCGTACGGGTCGCGCACCACGGTGGCTGCGCAGGACCAGCGCTTGATGCCGGCGCAGTAGTGCTCCGCCGAATGAATCTGCACGGCATGGCCGACAGCCAGCGCGGTTCCAATGGCGTTGGTGCCGCAGGCGAGTTCGCTCCAGTTGGCGCCGGACAGCAGATGCACGTCCTCCGCGGCGCCACGCGTCGACATGTCGCCTTCGAGATTCAGGATCGTTCCGCTCTGGTCGGTCAGCACCATGACCGTGCCGGTTTCCGCAAGGAAGTCGCGCGCCGCGGCCATCACCGGCGTGCTCGCCGTCAGCAGTTCGCTGCATTCGGTCTGCAGCGAATGCAGCGAGTTTTCCTTGATCGGCGGCGGCGCCTGATAAATCGCCGGATCGACGCTGGCGCCCTGACAGCGGCGCCACGAATCATCGATCAGGCGGCGCAGGGCATCAGCGCCGCCTTCGTCACCGTTCAGGAAGCGTTCCCATGAAGCCATGACCTGATGATCGTTTTCCGGCTCGGAAAACAGCTGCGCTGAAGTGGCCGAACTCATGCACCTCCCTGTTGTGTCCTGAAGAACGACCGCATCCGCGCATGTCGGTACCGGTGCCACGAAAACAGCTGGCTGGCACCTTGAATCGGCGTCCCGGACGGATACGCAAGCGATGCGCACGCGACCCTCTACAATGATGCCTTATACCAAAGTACGACTGTCGGCACCACGCGCACAGCGGCTGTGAACGGGGTCCGGATATTGATAACAAAGGTGAAATGCATCCCGGCCTCATGCTGACCATGACGGCGTCCGCCGCTTGCACTCCCTGCTCGAATACCGTCGCAACGCGCGAGGCGATTCCGGGCTCCCGGACCCGCCCGCACAAGCAGAATCTTCGGAGAGACCGATGACATCAAGCGCTTCATCCACCGCCCGCACCGTCGGCGCCCCGATAGACCGGATTCCGGTGAGCCTGTTGACCGGTTTTCTCGGTGCCGGCAAGACGACCCTGCTGAACGAGCTGATGAAGCATCCCGCGATGGCCGGCACCGCGGTCCTGATCAACGAATTCGGCGAAGTGGGCATCGATCACCATCTGGTGGAGAAACTCGACGACACCACGGTGCTGCTCGATTCCGGCTGTCTGTGCTGCAGCGTGCAGGGCGATCTGGTGGCCGCACTCAAACAGTTGCACCTCCGAAGTTCGAAGCGCGAGATTCCGCCGGTCACGCGGGTGCTGATCGAAACCACCGGTCTGGCCGACCCGGTGCCGGTCATCTACACGCTGATGGAAGAGCGCTTCATCGCCGCCCGTTTCGTGTGCGACAGCGTGCTCACTGCGGTCGATGCGACACATGGCCTGGAACAGATCGACCGCCATCAGGAAGCGCTGCGCCAGATCGCCATGGCCGACCGCCTGCTGATCACCAAGGGCGACCTGGCGGGTGCCGATAGCCGGGCAGCGCTCGATGCGCGGCTCGACACGCTCAATCCGGGCGCGCTGCGTCTGGACGTGCGCCACGGTCGGATCGAGCCCGACCAGCTGTTCGGCAGCGGCATCTATTCCACCACCGGCAAGCTGCCGGATGTGGCGGCGTGGCTGGGCGAGGAACGCGTTCTCGATGAAAGCGCCCGGGCCGCGCACGCTGCGGCACCGCTGCGCTGGAACACACAGCCGGCACCGGCGCGTGCGACGTCGGCGCGCCACGACGATTCGGTATCGAGCTTCGTCGTGCGCTTCGAGGCACCCGTGCCGTGGTACGGGTTTTCGGTCGCCATGGGTCGCATCCTGGAAAGCTGGGGTCCGCGTCTGCTGCGCGTGAAGGGCTTGATGAATGTGGCCGGTGACGACCTGCCGCAGGTGATCCAGTGCGTGCAGGACGTGGCCTACCCGCCGCTGCGCCTGCCTGCGTGGCCGGCAGGCGGCCCGTTCGACGATCGCCACGGGCGTCTGGTGTTCATCACGCGGGACATCGGCGACGACGAGCGCGACCTCATCCGCACGCTGCTTGCCAATCTTCCTCCGCAGGCAGCTGCCGCACGCGCAGTGGCCGCCAACCCGTTCATGGCGACGCGCTGCTGGCTGTCGCAGAGGATGCCGGTCGCGCCGGCCGGTGGTCTGCAGGCAGACGGCTGGGTCGTCCAGGCCCGGCGTTTTTCGGCCCGCCCCGCGCCGGGTCGCGGCGGCACCTGAAGCGCGTCAGGCGGGGCCGGCGAACCTTGCCGACAACGGGTCGAGATAGCGCACCAGCAGGTCGTGCGCGTTTTGCCCGAACAAGCGGATGCGTCCGGTGTTGTTCAGCATCAGCAGGCCGACGATGTGCGCGAAGATCGCGCTGGTTTCGATCACCGCCTCCGCTTCGTTCAGGCCGAGCTGCGCCAGCAATTCCTGGATCGGCAGCAGTGCGGCCTGCAACCGGCGATTGAGCTGCTGGTTCAGTTCGGGTGTCAGGCCGCGGGGCCGCGCGCCGTTGAACAGGTAGAACCCGAGGTCCATGTCCTGCGGGTGGTCGCGGTAGAAACCGAAGAAGGCCATTGCCCGGGCACGCAGCAGCGCGACGAGCGCAGCACGCTCGTCCGTCGCGGCAACTCCGCCTGCGGGCGTCGCGTCATCCACGCACTGCTTCAGCCGGTGCAGCGACTCGCCGAGCAGTGCGGCGTAGATTTCCTCGCGGCTGCCGAAGTAGCTGTACAGCGCGCCGGGTGTGTAGCCGGCGCGCTTGGCGATTTCCCGCAGGCTGGCGCCTTCGAGCCCCAGTTCGAAGAACGCGGACCGCGCGGCATCGAGAATCAGCGTGCGCCGCGTTTCGTTGATGGCCGCCTCGCGCAGCACGCGCGGTGCGTTCGGCGCAGGCAGCACCGGCTCGTCGTCCGGCGACCGTACGGTTGACTTGACCATGACCTGATTTTAACCTGACGCAATTATTTGAACAGTGTTCAATCAATGGAACGTTCCACACTTCCCCTGCATGGAAAAGCGGCCCCCGCCGCCAACACCGGCACGCTGATGACAGGTCGGGACTTCCGCGAGTCCCTGCGCAAGCTTTCCCCCAGGGTTTATGTCGATGGCCAACTGCTCGATTCGGTCGTCGACGCACCGTCGATGCAGCCCGGCATCAACGCACTCGCGGTGAGCTACGATTTCGCGCACGACCCGGCCAAAGCGCCGCTGATGACGGCCGTGCAGACGCGCAGCGGCCGGACGGTCAATCGCATGCTGCACATCAACGAGTCGTCCGGCGACCTGCTGAACAAGCTCGAAGCAGTGCGCATCCTGTGCCAGGAAACCGGTTGCGCGCAGCGCTATCTGGCGCATGACGCACTCAATGGCATCGGCCAGGCGGTGGCGCGGCTCGACGACGCGCGGGGCAACACCGAGTACGGCGCCCGCTTTGCCGACTACCTGCAGCGCGTGCAGGACGAAGACCTGACGCTGGGCATCGCGATGACCGACGCCAAGGGCGACCGAAGCCAGCGGCCGCACCAGCAGTCGAATCCGGACGTCTACCTGCACATCGTCGAGCGCAACGGCCGCGGCATCGTCATTTCCGGCACCAAGGCCATCGTCACCGGCGCGCCCTACATGCATGAGTTCCTGGTCATGCCGTCGCGCAACATGACCGAAGCCGACGCAGACTTCGCCGTGTGCTGTGCGGTACCGGTCGACGCGCCCGGCATCACCATCGTCGCCCGCCCCGCCGGCCGGCCGGGCGAGAAGCCCGAGCATGGCTCACCGCTGTTTTCGCGCCGCTACGGCCAATCGACCGGCGTGGTCATCTTTGACCGCGTGTTCGTGCCCTGGGCGCGCGTGTTCCTCGCCGGCGAGTGGGAACACTCCGGCGCCGTCACCTATAACTACGCCACCCACCACCGCCACAGCTGCATCGCCGCGCGCGCCGGTTTCGGCGACCTGCTGATCGGCGCTGCCGCGTTGATGTGCGAAGCGAACGGGCTGGACCCCGACCGCAAGGCCAATCTGCGCGACCCGATGGTCGAACTGATCAAGATCACCGAAGGTTTCTACGCCTGCGGTGTGGCCGCCAGCGTCTATGCGGCGGCCGATCCGTACTCGTACACCTTCATGCCGGAGCCGGTGTTCGCCAATATCGGCAAGCTGCTGCTGTCGACCCAGATCTACGACATGCACCGGCTGGCGCACGAAGTGTCAGGCGGCCTGATCGTCGCCCTGCCCGGCCCGCACGAAGACCACAACCCGGCCACCGCTGCGACGCTGGCCGAGGTGCTGCGTGCCAATCCGGACATCCCGTACGACAAGCGGATCGAGGTCGCGCGCTTCATGGAAGACCTGACCGCCTCGTATCAGGGCGGCTGGTATTCGCTGATCAGCCTGCATGGCGGCGGATCGCCCGCCGCACTGAAACAGGAAATCTGGCGCAACTACCCGGTCGGCGACAAGGTCGATCTGGTCGAGCGCCTGCTTGATCGCGGCGTGCTGGCGGACGAGAAGCGTTCGATCACACGCAACAGGCAGCCCGGACGCTGTTGCGACGCCGGTTGCAGCCAACCCGGTCAGGCCGTGATGGTGCCGCTGCCCGTCGCGCGTCCGACCGATGACTGACGACCGGGCGTAACCCACACCAGCCGCCTCCCGACACGGCAGGCGGCCGGCGCAACAGGAAAGAGCCAGCATGCGCATCAAACCTTGTGAATCCGTACTGCTGGTCATCGATCTGCAGGGACGCCTGCTGCCGGCCATCGATGACGGCCAGACCGTTCTCGAGAACGCGACCTGGTTGGTCGACGTGGCACAGGCGATCAGCGTGCCGATACTGGCGACCGAGCAGTATCCGCAAGGCCTCGGGCCGACCGAAGCCGGTCTGCGGGCGCGCTTTCCGGACGGCACCATCGTCGAGAAAACGCATTTCTCGGCGCTTGCCGAAAGCAGCCTGCTCAGGGCACCCGAAGCCGGACGCAGACAATGGGTCGTCGTCGGCACCGAGGCGCACGTCTGCGTGCAGCAGACCGTGCTAGACCGGCTCGCCATGGGTCGGCAGGTGTTCGTCGTCGAGGATGCGGTCGGCTCGCGACGCCCCCGCGACAAGGCGCTGGCGCTGCAGCGCATGCAGCAGAACGGCGCGGAAATCGTCAGCCGCGAAATGGTGGCGTTCGAATGGCTCGAACAGGCAGGCACGCCGTTGTTCCGCGCCGTACTGGAACGCTTCATCCGCTGAGCCGAGCCGGCAGTGCGGCCGCCTCAGGTCGCCCGGACCGTGTGCGCCACGACGCACGGCAATTCGCCCGCTCCGGCCCTCCCTCCCCCCGCGCTTTTTTGTCCTCCCTTCCCCTTCGCAATCCATCCCCCGAGCCTGCCTCGAACACGCCTTTATATTGCGTCGCAGCAATCAAGAGGGATCGGACGATCGTCCGGATAACGAACCATCGTCTGGCTTTCAGCGCATTTTGGCCATTTTAATCCCTATATAAATCAATTACTTGAAAATATCTCGCGTGTGGCACAGCGCTTGCGTTGGTGCTGTCGGGAAGTCCACGTGTCACACGGGTCCCGTTCGCCGGCAGAAGACATTGATGCCGCGGACGGCCATGCGGCGTCGGTATCGATTTCTGATCTTCTAAAAGCGGTCTTGATCCACGAATGGATGGCGGGAGGTAATGGGGAATGGCAGTGCACATCAACATCGATAACGGTGGAACGCTCACCGATATCTGCATCATGACGGACGGCGTCGTCAAAAAGACCAAGGTGCTCACGACACCCTATGACCTGAGCAAGTGCTTCTTCGACGGCTTGCAGAAGGCGTCCGAAGTGATCTATGGCGCAGCGGACGTGAAGCGCCTGCTCGAAGAAGTGGACCTGATCCGCTACTCGACCACGCAGGGCACGAATGCCATCTGCGAACGCAAGGGCCCGCGTCTGGGTTTGATCATCGACGGCGCGCTGCGCGACCTGCCGGTCCGGCTGGCCGAGCATGACCCGGAAGTGTACGAAGCGCTGGTCGGCGACCGCGTCGTGTTCCTCGACAGCGCCGAAGTCACCGGCCCCGATGCCGAAATCGAAGTGGTCAAGGCGATCAACAAGTTGACCGCGATGGGTGCCAGTCGCCTCGTCGTGAGCTTCGACGGCGCCGACTTCATGGCGGTGGAAACCTGCTTCAAGAAGGTGGCGCTGCGCAAGTACCCGCGCCATCTGCTCGGCGCGGTGCCCATCCTGTATGGCAGCGACCTGTCCACCGACCGCGACATGGTTCGCCGCACCTGGACCTCGCTGATCAATTCCTTTCTCCATCCGGCGATGGAAGCCTTCCTGTTCAATGCGGAAAAGCGCCTGCGCGACTATCGCACCAAGAATCCGCTGCTGATTTTCCGCAATGACGGTGACGCCTCCCGCGTGGCCAAGACCGTGGCGATCAAGACCTACAGCTCCGGCCCGCGCGGCGGCATGGAGGGCATGAAGTCCTTCGCCCGGCTGTACGGCATGTCGGACGTGATCGGCATCGACGTCGGCGGCACGACGACCGACATCGGCCAGTGCCTCGACGGCAAGGTCGCCGAGGTCCAGCGCGGTCACGTGGAAGGCATCAGCGTGTCCTTCCCGCTGTGCGAAATCATGAGCGCGGGCGCCGGTGGCAGTTCGATCATCAAGGTGGTGAATGGCCGTGTCGTCATCGGCCCGGAAAGCGTCGGCGCCGTACCCGGACCGGCGGCATTCGGCCGTGGCGGCAAGGAAGCGACCATCACCGACGCCAGTCTGCTGAGCGGCCTGTTCGACCCGAAGTCCTACTTCGGCGGCGGCATGGCGCTCGATCTGGACCGCGCCGCAACGGCCGTCCAGGTCAGGATTGCCGAACCGCTCGGCGTCGATCTCGACGAAGCGCTGCTCAAGATGGAGCACGCCTACGAAGACAAGATCGCCGTCGAACTGCATCGTTTCACGAAGATTTCGAAGGACACCGTGATACTGGCCTTCGGAGGCGCAGGCCCGCTGAATGCGTGCGGCGTCGCCGAAAAGGCCGGCATCGACAAGGTGGCCGTGCCGAAGCTGGCCGCCGTGTTCAGCGCGTTCGGCATCGGTTCCTGCGACATATCGCAGCGCTACGCCGTGGCGCTCGGTGACCGCAGCGACAAGGCACTGGCCGAGGCGCTGGAAGCACTGAAGGTCAAGGCATCGCGCGACATGTTCGCCGAAGGCTTCGGCGCCGGCGAATACGAGGTCGAGGCGTGGCTCGTGGGCGAGAACAGCGACGGCAGCGAAAGCACGCACGCGATCTCCGGCACGCCGACCCTGCCCGCCGCGCTGGCGAGCGCTGTGGCGGTCGAACTGCAGTTGAGAGCGGTCAAGTCGTTGCGCACCAGCGCGGCCGACACCGCACGCTTCGTTGCGGGAAGCGCTGCCAAGGCCGACGGCACGCGCAAGGTGCTGATCCGCGACAAGGGTCGCGTCGACGTGCCGGTCTACAAGCTGAGCCAGCTCAAGGCGGGCGACCAGGCCGCCGGACCGGCCATTCTCGAAGAAGACTACTTTACCTGCCGGGTGCTCGATGGCTGGAGTTTCGTCATCAGCGACGCGGGCGACATCATGCTGAACAGGAAGGGCTGAGAAAAATGAAAGTACTGATGACCGAATATCTGCGCATCGACCTGGAGACCGAAAACTGGGAATGCCGCGTGTGCGACCACGTGATCGGCTCGGCCGGGAAGAGCTACAAGGAAGGTCTGCTGGTGCATAACCGCGACCCGCGCGAAATCCATCCGCCCATCCTCGACCCGGAAAAGTACCGCTTCACCTTCAGCCCCGATCCGGAATGGGTGCGCATCCTCGAATTCTGCTGCCCGTCCTGCGGCACCCAGGTGGAAACCGAATACGCCATTCCCGGCCATCCGCCGCTGTACGACATGGAACCGGATCTGCCCGCACTGAAGGCCCAGTGGGCCAGGCGCGGCGAGCAGAAGACGCCGGTCGTCGGCCCCGCAGTCGCGGCGGACAAGGGACACGGCCACTGAGCCCGGATGCATTGCCGGCGTGCAGGCCCGCAGGGGCTGCGTGCGTCAGTACGAACGAATCGAGGAGATAGCATGAGGCGCGTATCAGTTGATATCGGTGGCACATTCACCGATTGTTTCGTGGTGTGGGACGGCAAGCACATCGAGGCCAAGGCCCTGACCACCCACCACAACCTTGCACTGGGCTTCAACGAAGCACTGAGCAAGGCCTATCACGTGCTCGGTCTGGAACTGGAAGAAATCCTGTCCCAGGTCGACTCCGTCCGCTACGCCACGACGCTGGGCACCAATGCCCTGATCGAGCACAAGGGACCGAAGATCGGCATGCTGGTGACCGCCGGCTTCGAGGCGACGGTGCCGCTGAGCCGTGCGCGCGGCTACGGTGAAGGTCTGGACAATCTCGGCCAGCAGGATCTGCCGAACGCGCAGCGCCCCGAGCCGCTGGTGCTGGCCCACATGATCCGCGGCGTGCGCGAACGCCTCGACTTCCAGGGCGAGCAGGTCATGCCGCTGGACGAAGAAGACGTGCGCACGCAGATCCGCGAACTGGTGGACCGCGGCGCCGAAATCATCGTCGTGGCACTGGTGAATTCGGTGGTCAACCCGGTGAACGAGCAGCGCATCGAAGAAATCCTGCTCGAGGAATATCCGTCGCATCTGCTCGGCGCTATCCCGATCATCCTGTCGCACCAGGTGGCCGGTCGCAAGGGCGAATACGTGCGCGCCACCTCGGCCGTCATCGACGGCTATCTGCACTCGACCATGTACCACGCGCTGTCGGCGCTCGAGCAGAACCTGCGCGCCCACAAGTATGAAAAGCCGATGCTGGTGATCCACAACTCCGGCGGCATGGCACAACTGAATTCGACCGACGCGCTGCAGACCATCCACTCCGGTCCGGTGTCGGGCATCGCGGCGTCCGAACACCTGGCCATGCAGTGCGACCTGGGCAATGTGGTGGCGACCGACATGGGCGGCACCAGCTACGACATCGGTATCGTCGTCGAAGGCGGCATCAAGCATTACGACTTCAACCCGGTGATCGACCGCTGGCTGGTGTCCGTGCCGATGGTCCACCTTGTCACGCTGGGTGCCGGCGGCGGTTCCATCGCCAGCTACGACCGCATGTACAACACGGTGAAGTGCGGCCCTGAATCGGCCGGCTCAGACCCCGGCCCGGCCTGCTACGACCGCGGCGGCATGAACCCGACCGTGACCGATGCCGACCTGCTGCTCGGTTACC
This sequence comes from Methyloversatilis sp., assembly GCF_030696805.1. Lineage (GTDB taxonomy): Bacteria > Pseudomonadota > Gammaproteobacteria > Burkholderiales > Rhodocyclaceae > Methyloversatilis. The sequence continues at coordinate 143,808 of NZ_JAUYRO010000096.1, forward strand.
TCGATGCGGCCAACTACGCCGGTGGCTCGATTCCGCTGAATCCGCGTCGTGCCAAGGCGGCCATCGAAGACGCGCTGTGCGACGACCTCGACTGCGAAGTGATCGAAGCCGCGCTGCTGATTCGCGAAAAGGTCGATGCCAACATGGCCAACGGGCTGTTCACCGAGCTGCGCGCCCGGGGTTACGACCCGAAGGAATTCACCATGCTGGCCTACGGCGGCAACGGCCCGCTGCATTGCTGCGGCATCGCGCAGAACCTGAACATCGACCGGATTCTGGCACCCCCGCTCAGCTCGGTGTTTTCGGCGGTCGGTGCCGGCAACATGCACCAGCTGCACATTCACGAACAGTCGCTCTACATGGTGCTGTACGACTCGAACACGCGTCACCTGTTCGACGACTACGCCCGCTTCAATTCCATCGTGGCCGAGCTGAAGGAACTGGGTACCCAGGATCTGCAGCGTCAGGGCGTGCCGCGCGAGGACGTCTGCCACAGCCTCGAACTGGACATGCGCTACGGCAACCAGCTGGTGCAGACCACAGCCGTCATCCCGCAGCACGAAGTACATGGCGTGAGCGACGTGATGGCCATCATCACGCAGTTCTCGAATGACTACGGCAAGCGCTTCGGCGAAGGCTCGCAGGCACCGGAAGCGGGCATCCGCATCAACACCATCCGGGTGGCTGCCTTCGTGCGCCATGAAACCGTGAAGTTCGAGAACATCAAGCCGGTCCCGGCCGAACAGCGCACCGCACCGCCGGCACCGGGCAGCCGCCGCAAGTGCTGGTTCGTCGGCCATGACAGCGCCTTCGATACGCCGGTGTGGAGCCGCGATGCGATCGAACCCGGCATGCAGATCGCCGGCCCGGCCATCATCGCCTCCGAAGTCACGACCTTTCTGGTGGATCCGGGCTGGACCTTCGTGGCCGCCAAACAGGGTGCGTCCTGGTTCCTGCGCGGCTGAACGCGCAGGCATCCCGATCAAACCCATACAGATGACAGGATTGAAAATGAGCGAAACAAGCACGAAGGTGGCACCGAAAGTGCCGAGCGCCGAAGAAGTCGCGCTGATCAAGAAGTTCCTGAACGACACCACGCTGTTTCTGGGTCCCGACCCGGAAATCATGCGGAACCATGACCTGATGCCGCGCAGCGCCGACGAAGACGCTGCGATGAAGAACCTCAGCGACGCGCACACCGTGGCCAAGATCCGTGACCGCATCCAGGCCGGTTGCGACGAAGGCTACGAAATGGTCGAGCAGATGGGTGCGGCACCGGGCGCCAAGTGGGGCGACATCATCACGGGCGTCTATTCGGCCTCGGGCGATCTGGCGATCGCCAGCGCCGGCGGCGTGCTGATCTTCTCGGCGCTGGTGCACCACCCGATCAAGTTCATCATCAAGAACTGGGTGAACGAACCGACGGTGGGCGTGCGCGACGGCGACGGCTTCATCCACAACGACTCGCGTTACGGCAACGTCCACAACACCGACCAGTCGATGATCCTGCCCATCTTCCACCAGGGCAAGCTGGTGTGCTGGGTGGCGTCCACGGTGCATGAGGGCGAGAACGGCGCGATCGAGCCGGGCGGCATGCCGTCGATGGCCGAAAGCCCGTCCGACGAAGGCCTCAAGATGTGCCCGTTCAAGGTGGTCGAGAACTACCAGATCAAGCGCGACATCCTGACCTTCCTGCAGAACTCGGTGCGCGAGCCCAAGCTGCAGTACGAAGACATGAAGGTGAAGCTGTTCGCCTGCCTGCGCATCAAGCAGCGCATCGAGGAAACGCTGAACAGCGACGGCCCGGAAGCACTGGTCGCGACGCTGCGCACGACGATGGAAAACGTCCGTGCCGAAGTGAAGCGCCGGGTCAGCGAATGGCCGGACATGACGGTGCGCACCTACATCATCCAGGACTCGACGCTGCGCGAGAACTGCGTGGTGAAGATCAACTGCAAGCTGACCAAGACCGGCGACCGGCTGATCTTCGACTTCCGCGGCTCCAGCCCGGAATTCACCAACCGCGCCACCAACACCATCCTGGCCGGCCTCAAGGGCATGCTGGCGCAGTGCTTCCTGTGCTACGTGTGGCCGGACCTGCCGCGCGGTCAGGCGGCGTTCGCACCGATCGAAGTGATCACCGATCCGCATTCGATCGTCAATTCGTCGTACGACGCACCGAACTCGCAGTCGCTGATGTCCATCTTCACCGGCTTCACCGCCGGCCAGCACGCGGTGGCCAAGTTTCTCTACAGCTGTCCGGAGAAGTACACCAAGGTGCACGCGCCGACCTTCAACATGATCAACACCTTCATCTGGGGTGGGGTCAGCCAGCACGGCGAAACGCTGGGCAACCTGTGTGCCGACCTGAACGGCATGGGCGGCGGCGCGCGTTCCGACACCGACGGCGAACATGCCCTGGCTCCGATTTTCGCCACCATGGCGGACATCGGCGAACAGGAGCTGAACGAGGAAGACGTGCCCTTCCTGCAGCTCGTGTCGAAGAAGATGACGCGCGATGCCATCGCCCCGGGCAAGTACCGCGGCGGCCAGGGCTACACGATGATCGTGGCGACCAAGGACTCCGAACAGTGGGGCTTCATGACCACCGCCCAGGGCGCGAAAATTCCGCCGATCCAGGGGCTGTTTGGCGGCTACGCCTGCGGCTGCTACCCGCTGTCGAAGGTCAAGGGCGTCGATGTCTACGACGTGCTGCAGAACGAGCCGCACAAGTTCAAGCACTCGATCGAAGAAATCATGAACGACCAGCCCTTTGAGGGCGCCACCTACAGCACCTATCACATGGGCATGGGCTTCGAAATTTCGAAGCGCGGCGAACTGTTCATGATTTCGCAGGGCGCGGGTGCCGGCTACGGCGACCTGCTCGAACGCGACCCGGCCAGCGTGATTCGTGACATCGAAGAAGGCCTGATGTCGCAGGGCGTGGCCGAACGCCTGTACAAGGTCAAGTTCGATCCGGTGACGCTGGCCATCAACCAGGAAGCGACCGACGCCGCCCGCGATGCCGAACGCAAGGCACGGATTGCCCGCAGCGTGCCCTACGCCGAGTTCATCAAGAGCTGGAACAAGCCGACGCCGCCGACGCATCTGCAGTACTTCGGCTGCTGGGGCGATGACATCACCAAGCTCTACATGGGCAGCGCCGACAAGTTCCGCGACGCCGACACGCCGCGTCCGAACTACATGACCCACCCGAAAGACGTGCGGATCGCAGAACTGGAAGCCCGTCTGGCTGCGCTGGGTGCGATGGGGAGCGACAAGCAATGAGTCAGCGCCTCGCCGACATCCTGCCCGGTCAGCAAGGTGGCAGCGGCCTCAAGGTCTGGTTGAAGTCCTCCGCCTACACCCGGCGACTGCTGCTGGGTGAAGACGGCGATCCCTGGCTGAGCGGTGCCCGGTATCTGGCGTACTTCTCGCAGGCCCAGGGGCTGCTGCGGCCCGACGTGGCCGTGGTGGAAGTCGGCGAGCTGTTCGATTCATGGCTGGTGCGTCACCCTGAAGTGCGCGCCGAACTCGGGTCGAAGAAGCGGCTGTCCTTTCCGTTGCGCAAGCTGCTGGAACAGGACGAGCCGCGCGCGCTGCTGGCCGAAATCGTGGAAGCGGTCATCGCCAATCTGCGCGGCCAGACGCCGCTGGTGCTGGCGATGCCCTCGCCCAAGCACTGGCTGTTTCACGCCAACGAACTGGCGGGCCGCAGCGACATCGAGCTCGACCCGGACGGCATCGAAGATGCTGCGATGTACATGGCAGACCTGATCCGTTCGGTGTCCGCTCACCCGGTGGGCGGCATCCTGCTGGAGGAACGCCCGGACGACCCCCGCATGGGCGAGACGGACGTCGAGCGCTATCGTCCGCTGATCAATGTCGCGAAACACTATCGCTGGTCCATCGCGCTGCGCGCGCAGGGCGATGCCCTGCTGCCTTCGCCTGCGCTGGCCGATTTCGATGCGGTGATTTCGCCGAGCCTGCGCGTGCCGGCTCCGTCGTCTGCAGGCGTCGATGTCAGTCAGGCGCTGTGGAGCGGCGCTGCCCTGCCGGTACTCGAAGCCGGTCAGTTCTGGTTCGCCGACATTCCGGCGAGTCAGAAACCCGAATCCGTCCTCGAATCGCTGGCCGCGCTGCGCGCGTCGATCGGCGGCTGAACAAACGGGGGCACCCGGCCGGGATGTCCCCGAACACCGCGCATCAAGCCCGCAGGCCTTACCTGCCTGCGCGGTCGCGGTGCCTTACCACAGGCTACCGCGAATGCACGCCCGCCTGCGCCGGATACTGACCGGCGCAGGCAGGGCTTTTCATTTTCCGGATACGGCGACTTTCAGGGTTGATCCATGCTGCCCATCGCACGCGGCCAGGTCACCGCGCGCCACGGCCGTTTTCTGGCCTCGATCCGGGCGGTGACTTCGAGCTTTTCAGCGCCCACCAACACAAGCTGAACCGAGCGTCCGCAGCCGCCCGCCACCGTCCATCTGCGCCCGACCAATCTGGATGAACGAAATAAAGCTGCCCGCACGCAGAAGATTTGCCCGCCGCGTCCGTTGACTCCGTGTCGAGGTCTTTCGAATTTTTCGTCAGGGAATGCACATGAACTTCATATCGCGCAGCATCCGCAACAAGCTCCTGGTCATCTGCGGCGGCGGCACCGCCGCACTGCTGCTGGCCGCGGTCATCGGCCTCGCCGTGGAATGGTCGGCCATCGATGCCCTGTCGGGCGACATCACGCGGGCGCAGGCGCTGGCCGTGCGCGAAGAGACGGCGAACAAGCTGATGGTGATCGGCGGGGCCTTCGCCATCGTCGTTCTACTTGCCTTCGTACTTTTCCTGTGGGCCCTGCAGCGCACGATCATCGGCCCGGCGCGACGCCTGTCGGCCGATCTCGAACGGCTCGCCGGCGGCGACTTCGGCGGTCACGTGGCCTGCACCACACAGGACGAACTCGGTGCCATCGCGCTCAGTGCCGAACGCATCCGCAAAGACCTGGGCGCCCTCGTGTCGCAACTCAAGCAGTCGGCGCACTCGCTGGTCGATGCGTCGCAGACGGTCAGCGGCGAATCGCGCCGGGTGGCCGACGCCTCGGCCGCGCAATCGAGCGCGGCGAGTTCCACCGCCACCTCGGTCGAAGAGGTGACCGCCGGCATCCGCGCCGTGGCCGCCAATGCCGGCAACGCCGCGCGCCAGGCCGACGAATCGCTGGACCAGTCCGCGCGTGCGCAATCGCACCTGACCGAGCTGCGCGAATCGATCGGCCGCACGGCGAACGTGATGAACGAGGTGTCGGGTGCAGCCGCTGCCTTCGTCGACAACGCGCAGCAGATCACCCGCATGACGCGCGAAGTGCGCGAAATCGCCGACCAGACCAATCTGCTGGCGCTCAATGCTGCCATCGAGGCGGCACGCGCCGGCGAACAGGGCCGCGGTTTCGCGGTGGTGGCCGACGAGGTGCGCAAGCTGGCCGAGAAATCGAGCGCTTCGGCCGGCGAGATCGACACCATCACCCGCAGCCTGGCCGAGCGGGCGACGAGCCTGGCGACGGCGCTGACCAACGGCCGCGAAGCGGTCGGTGTCGCCGAATCGTCGAGCAATTCTGCCGCCGGCGTCATCACCGTCGCCCACCGGGCGGTATCGCAAGCCGCCGACGAGGTGCGGTCGATCAACGTGGCGCTCGAACAGCAAAGCCGCGCCACCGGCGACATCGCCGAGCACGTGGACAGCATTGCAACCATGTCGGAGCAGAACCGCTCGGCCGGCAGCAACCTCGCCGCCTCGGTCACGCACCTTCAGGGGCTGGCAAACGAACTGAACGATCTGACCGGACGCTTCCGCCTGTAGCGGGCCGCCGGCCGGACCGTGCAAATGCCGCTCAGGGCTGGTCGAGGCTGCCCATCGCACGCGGCCAGGTCACCACGCCCCAGGGCAGCTTCTTGTCCTCGATCCGGGCGGTCACTTCGAGCTTCGCGGCATCGACGACCACAACCTGATTCGAGCGGCCGCAGGCCACCAGGATCTGCTTTTCGTCCGGCGTGAAGGTGAAGTGCCAGCAGCGCTCGGCGTCGAGCGGCACGTCCTTGATCTTGACAAAGGTTTTCGCATCGAACACCTCGAGCGCCTTGGCCCGGGCAGTCGCGACGAACAACCGCTCACCCTTGCGATCGAAGGCCACGCCATACGGTGTCTGACCGGTCGCGACCGTCTTGATCGGCGTCAGCTTGTCGTCCAGCACCAGGAAGTTATTGCCGAATTCCAGCGTGGCGATATAGGTCTTGCCATCCGGCGACAGCTTGATGCCGCGCGGGCGGGCACCGTACTTTTCGACATCGACCTTTTTCACCAGCTTGCCCGACTTGATGTCGTGCAGCGTGAGCGTGTTGTCGGCTTCGTTGGTCACCACCAGGCTCTTGCCGTCAGGCGAGAATTCGATGCCTTCGGTTTCCGGGCCGCCCACGATGTTGCGCACCACCTTGCCGGCCTTCAGGTCGACCACGGCGACCTGTGCCGGCTCCCTGTCCTCGTCGTCATCGTCGTCGTCATGGCCGTGGGCGCCGTCCTTGCCACCTTCTTTCTTCTCTTCCTTCTTTTCGGTGCCCGGCTTCGGCGGCGGGCCGAGCTTGGAAGTCGGTTCGAACGACACGAAAGCCATGTCCCCGCGCACGCGTACGAATTCCGGGTTCTTGCCGATCTTGACGCGCTTGATGATCTTGCCGCTGGCCGTGTCGATCAGCGCGACGTCGCCGGTTTCACGCACCGCAACGACCAGCGTCTTGCCGTCGTCGGTGACGCCCAGGCCACGCGGCACCTTGCCGCCGACCGCGTACTCACCGGTCACCTGCATCTTCGCCAGATCGATGATCGAAATGCCGCCTTCCTGATTGCTCACATAGGCCGTGCCCTGCGCCTGCGCCAGACCGGCACCGGCAAACAACGAAAAAAGTGCGGCAGACCACAGGCTGCGCGCTGCGATTGGGCGGGTCATCTTTTTCATGGGGTTTCCTCCTTGATTAATTCTTATTCGACTGCTGTCGGCCACATCGAACCCAACGCGCGTGCCAGGCACCGGGACGACGTGATCGAAGCGCTGCAGTATAGAGATCGTCGCGCGGCCTTCGGTTCAGGAAATCCGCCAGTCGGGGCGGCGGGCGAGGCTGATCCGCCCGTGCCGACCGGGAAAACCGCCCGTTACGGTGTCGCAGCCCAGCCCCGGGTACAAGGGAAATCGTCCCGTACCCCCACGGTCGCGTCGGCGCACACACGGCACTGCGCGCGCCGGCAGAGGGTCCGCTCACCGTGCCCGGCCGCTGCAGCCGGTACAATCGACGGTTTTCCGTATTCCGGGCCCGCACATCATGGAAGCAGAACGTCTGAACGCCATCGCCAATCATCTGACCGACCTGCAGTCGCGGGCCGGCGAACTGCGGAGGTATCTTTGACTTCGATGCCAAGGCATCGCGGCTCGAAGAGGTAGAACGCGCGCTGGAAGATCCGGGCATCTGGAGCGACACTGCGCGCGCGCAGGAACTGGGCAAGGAGAAGCACACGCTGGAAGCGGTCGTGCGCGCCATCGAATCGATTGACGCACGGCTTGCCGACGCCAGCGAACTGTTCGAACTGGCTCGTGAAGAGGCCGACGAAGACACCGTGGTGGCAATCGAAGCCGACAAGGCGAAGGTCGAAGCCGACGTGGCAGGCCTCGAATTCCGCCGCATGTTCAACAATCCGCAGGATCCGAATCCGTGCTTCCTGGAAATCCAGGCCGGCGCCGGCGGCACCGAAGCGCAGGACTGGGCATCGATGCTGCTGCGCATGTACGTGAAGTACTGCGAACGCAAGGGTTTCGACGTCGAGGTGATGGAAGAGTCGGAAGGCGACGTGGCCGGCATCAAGAGCGCCACCATCAAGGTGACCGCCGAATATGCCTACGGCACGCTGCGCACCGAAACCGGCATCCACCGGCTGGTGCGCAAAAGCCCGTTCGATTCCGGCGCGCGTCGGCACACCAGTTTTTCCAGCGTGTTCGTCTATCCGGAAGCCGACGACTCGATCGAGATCGAAATCAATCCGGCCGATCTGCGGGTCGACACCTTCCGTGCGTCGGGCGCCGGCGGTCAGCACATCAACAAGACCGACTCGGCGATCCGCATCACGCACGCGCCGTCCGGCATCGTCGTGCAGTGCCAGAGCGATCGCAGCCAGCACCGCAACCGCGCCGAAGCGATGGCCATGCTGAAGTCGCGCCTGTATGAAGCCGAACTGCGCAAGCGCCAGACTGAGCAGCAGGCGCTGGAAGATTCCAAGACCGACATCGGCTGGGGCCACCAGATCCGCTCCTACGTGCTCGACCAGAGCCGCATCAAGGATCTGCGCACCAATTACGAGGTGGGCAACACGCAGGGCGTGCTCGATGGCGACCTCGACGGCTTCATCCAGGCCAGCCTGAAGCAGGGCGTGTGAAGTTGCTGAAGTTCCTGCTGTGGCTGGTGCCGCTGACGCTGCTGCTTGCACTGGCCGCCGTCATCGGCGCGGTGTCGCTGATGGTCGATGCCAATCCGGCACTGCCCGAGCCGCCGGCGGTGTCGCCGGAAGCGGCCGAAAAGCTGCTTCAGCAACTCGCCCTGAACGACCCGCGCCGCCTGCGCACCGGTCAGCGCAGCGAAATCCGGCTCGACACGGCTGACCTGCAGCTGCTGGCGCATGAAGCGGGCCGCCGGCTGCCGGCGACCCGGCTCGATCTGCAGCCGGACGCCGGCGGAATGAACATCGCGGCCAGCACCCAGGTGCCGGCGATATCGCGCTGGGTCAATGTGCAGGCGCGTGTGGCGGTGTCAGACACCGGCCAGCCGGCGCTCGACACCCTCCGTATCGGTCAGCTCACCGTACCTGACTTCATCGCGCAGCCGCTGGTGGGCCGCGCCGTGCCGAGGGTGCTGGAGATGGCCGGCGTCGGCATCGATCCGCAGCGCTTCATCGACCTGCTCGACCGGGTGCAGATCAGTCCGGCGGGCATCGCACTGAACTACGTCTGGTCGACCGAACTGTGGAAGGAAGGTGTGCAGTCGATGCTGCCGGCCGGCGAAGCCGAACGGCTCGGCTTTTATCACGAGGCGCTGGTGAAGGTCGTGGTGGGCATGCGCAAGGACGGCGACAGCGAACTGCTGCGTGCGATGCAGGCGCTGTTTGCGCTGGCCGGACAGCGTTCCGGCGATGGCGACGCCCTGGCGGAACAACGGTCCGCCGTGCTCGCTCTCGCGCTTTTCGTCAATGGCCGCCACCCGCGCGATCTGGTGCCGCAGGCTGCCGAATGGCTGCCTGTGCCGCGGCTCAGCCTGACGCTGCGCGGGCGGGAGGATCTGTCGCAGCACTATGTCGGGTCTGCCCTGCTCGCCCTGCACGCGGGCGCCGGCTGGGCCGATGCCATCGGCCTGTCGAAGGAGGTGCGCGATGCGCAGGTCGGCAGCGGCTTCTCCTTCACCGACCTGCTGGCCGACCGCGCCGGCACCCGGCTGGGCGAACAGATTGCCGCCGGCCGCGGCAACGTTTCGCAGCGCTTTGCGGCCGGTCTGCCGGTCGATGAAGTGCTGCCACCGATCGATGGCCTGCCCGAATTCATGCCGGAGGAAGAGTTTCTCCGGCGATTTGGTGGCATCGGTGCCCCCGCCTACCAGGCCGTGATCGACGACATCGAGGCACGCCTCGAAAAACTGGAGTTGTACCGGTGAGCGCGGGCGACTTCCTGATCGATCCTGCGGCGGGCTTTGCCGACTTTCTCTCGCCCGGCGTCAGCCCCGGCGACCTGCCCGAACTTGACCGGCTGGCACGCGCGCGGCCCCTGCTGTCCGCCTTCACGACGCTGTTCCACGGCTCGGAATCCGAGGTGCTGCTGCGCGTGCTGGTGCTGGGCGAGATCGGCCGCACGGCCGACGCGCCGCGCTGGTCGCCCGAGGCGCTGCGCGCACGCTTCGCCTTCATCGACCCGGTCAAGCTGGAAACCGTGCTGCGCCGCCTGCGCGACCACGCCCTGCTGCGCGTCGTCGACAGTCAGTACCAGCTGTCCGACATCGGCCGCAACGCGTGCGCGGCGCTGGCCATGCTGCTCGAACTGTCCGGCGACGAAGATGTGGAGCTGGGCTTCCTGACCGCACAGATCGCCGGCCTGCAGGCGGTCGATGGCGACACCGGCGACGCGCTGCAGCACCTGCTGGGCAAGCTGAACGATCTCACGCTGCACTTCGAGGACGCGATCGCCTCCGGGTCGGAATTCCGCATCATCGCGGCGCGCCGCCGTCTGGACGCCAACGGCCGCTGGCTGGAACGGGGCACCGCGCTGCTGCGCGACCTGCTGGCCGATGACGACCTGCCGTTCGAGCGGGCCCGGCTGGCGCAGCGCATCGGTCTGGCGCAGTCGCGCCTCGCGCGGGTGGACGCCTCGTTCCAGCGCGCACTGAACAAGATCGAATCGCAGCGCGTGACGCTGGGTGGCTCCGGCATTTCATCATCCGATGTCGCGGGCTGGCTGCGCCGGCTCGACAGCGCGGCACTCGCCGGGCTGGCGGCCGACGCGCTTGCGCCCTGCCCCGACCTCACGCTGCTGGCGGGTGACCACGAACTGCTGGACCGCGCAGAACCCACGCTGTCCGCCGAGCCGGTCAGCGACACCACAACCGCGCTGCCGGCGCCTGACGACGCACCGGTCGCCGCCCAACCGCCGGCGGAAGACCTGCACCTGCTCGAACGTTTCGCGCATCGCCTTGGCGCCCTGCCCGGCCCGGTCGCGCTGGCCGATGTGATTCCGGGCAGCGGTTTCGCGCAGGCGTCCTACCGCATGTCGCTGCTCGCGCTGCTGCGTGACGCCGGAGCAGGCGGCGACCCGGCGGTCGAAGCCGGCGCAGGCCCGGTTGCCGACTTCCTGCGCCTGGCGGTCGACGTGCGCTTCACCGAAGAATTGCAGTCGCTGACCGACGACGACATCGCTGCGATCACGGTCGGCGAAGTGCTGCCGAGGGGCGCGTCGTGATGCGGCTGCGTCCTGCATGGACGCAGCAACACGGGAGAGCGGCCGCTGTCCCGACGGTGTCCTCCGCCCTTGACCGGACCCTGCCGCGTCGATCTGCAGCAGGTCCTTTGAACTGATGGATATGGAAACAGAACTTCGCACCCTCACCGCGCGCCTGCTGGCGCACCGCTCGATGCCGCGCACCGACCGGCTGGCCCGCCGCGCCCTGGTTGATGACGGCTTCCGACATGCGCTCGACCAGCGGCTCGCCGCGGTCGGCCTGCAGCTGTTCGACAACCCTTATGCCGCGCACATCGCAGTCGGCATCGCCGACGACATGCGCGAACCGGTGTTCGGACAGGCGCGCGAATACGCCGCCAGCAATGTCGGGCTGATGCGCGACGAACTGGCCTGGCTGATGGTGATCTGGTCGCTGATTGTGCTGCCCAAGCGCGAACGCCAGGTCAGCCGGCGCGCACTGAACGACGAAGGGCAGGACGACATGTTCGGCGCCGAACAACCGGTCGAGCACGGCGACTCGGTATCGGGCGCACTGACCGAAGCTTCGCTGGTGGCCGACTTCGGTGCCCGGCTTGGTGGCATCACGAAGCTCAGATTCACACTCGGCAAGCTGTCACGTCTCGGATTCATCGAGCGGCGCAACGGCCTGGTGTTCGAAGGCCCGCTGCTCGACGTGCTGCTCGACTACCGCATCCTGGCCGACCGCGTCATACACGGCACGCTGGCCGACGTGCTCACCGGCGCCGGCCACGCCATGCCCGAAGCGAATGCCTTCGAACTGGCCGCCGCGGCCGCCGCCGCCGACGACGAGGCCGAAGCATGACTCGCCCGTCCCTGGCCGGCGCGCGCCCCGCCTGTGATCAGGCACCTGTCGATGATTGCAGTCTGTATCGCGGGCAGGGCCCGCTCCTACGAAAGGCAAACACAGGCGTGGTTGTTGTAGGAGCCTGCCCTGCAGGCGATACGCCCGTCGATCATCGGCAGGCGGCTGATCACCGCCACCCTCTCTGCCACCGCCCACTCACTTCTCACGCACGCTGACGAGCCACCCATGTTCCACATCAAGCAACTCGAACTGGTGCACTGGGATTTCTGGCGGCGCTTCACGCTGCCGCTCGATGCACAGATCATCACCATCGTCGGCCCGAATGGTTCGGGCAAGACCACGCTGCTCGATGCGCTGCGCACGCTGTTTGCGCTGCGCTGTTCCGGCAAGCGCGACTTCCGGCGCTACGTGCGGCGCGGCGAGCACGACTACGCATGGATCCGCGCGGTCGTCGCCAATGTGGCCAGCGGCACCGGCAAGCGGCCGTTCTTTCCGTGCATCCACGACGAGGTCACGCTGGCCTGCCGCATCAAGCGCGCCGGCGGCGACTGGACGCGCGACTACGCCATCCTCGACGGCGATGTCGCGATCGAAACACTGGAATCCGGCGGCGAATGGACCGGCCTGCGCGACTACCAGAACCGCCTTGCGTGGGGCGGGCTGACCCCGGCCATCGCCAAGGTGCTGTCGCTGGAACAGGGCGACACCGACAAGCTGTGCGAATACTCGCCGCGCGCCCTGCTCGACCTGGTGTTCGACGTGTTCGGCGACAAGGAGGTGCTGGATAACTATCAGGCTGCGCGCGAGGAACAGAAAGGCGCCGAACGCGAACTCGAAGGCATCGGCCTCGACCTCGAACGGCTGCGTGCGCAGGCTGAAGCCAAGCGGCTCGAAGCCGACAATTACCGGCAGTGGAAGCAGCACGCCGATGAGGTGCTGGCGCTGGAAACGGAAATCGTGCCGCGGCTCGAAGTCGCCGAACTGACGCGCGACATGTCGAACGAGCGCGGCGACCTTGCCCGCCTGCGCGACGACCTGCGCTGGCTGGGTCGCGAACAGGCCACGCTGACGGCGCGGCTGGCCGCGGTGACGAGCGAACGTGAAACTGCGGTTGCTGCACTGGCCGAGGTGCGCGCCGACGAGCAGCAGGCGGAAGCGCGCCAGTTGGCAGCGCACGATGCGCTGCGCGATGTCGAGCGGCTGCTCGACGAAGAACGCAAGCTGCGCGAGCGGGTGGCCAGCGAACACGGCGCCGATGCACTGACGCTCGAAGCCGAACATGCCGCAGCCGAAGCGCTTGCTGCGAAGCTGGCGGGCGACGAGCGCGTGCTGGTGGCGAAGTTCGAAGACAAGGCCGAACAGCTGCGCGCCGCCCAGGAACGACGCGGCGCACCCGGTGACGCCGAGGTGAGCGCCTTCCGCACGAAGCTGGATGAAGCCGGCATCGCACACCGCGTGCTGTCCGATGTGGTCGAAGTGACCGACGTCGCCTGGCAGGCGGCACTCGAAGCCGTACTGCGGCCCTACCGCCATCTGGTGCTGCTGGAGCGCGAAGACGACCGCCACGCTGCGTGGGCGCTCGGCGAACAGGCGCGATTCCGCCACTTCATTGTGGCCGAACGCGAAACCGTGATGTCGGCGCGTGCCGGCTCGCTGGCCGAAGTCGTGCGCTTTGCCGCTGCGGTACCGCGCTGGCTCGCGGATCTGCTGGGCCGCATGCAGCGCGTGGACAGCGCCGATGCCGCGCGCCATCTGCCGCGCGACACCGAATGGATCACTCGCGACGGCTATCACCGCGAGCGGCGCGGCGCGCGCCACCTCGGTCGTCCGGCCGAATTCCACTTCGGCGAACTGGCCCGGCAGGCGCGCATCGAGCAGTTGGGGCGCGACATCGCCGAACTCGACGCGTCGCGTCGCACGCTCAGCCCCGAGCTGGACCGGGTACGCCAACAGGTGACCGCCATGCGCGCCCGCCTGCTCGGCCTGCAGTCGGCCAGCCTGCTGGCGCTGCGCAGCAACGAATTTGCGCAGGCCCGTGCCGCCTTGCCCGGTGCGCGCTCCGACAGCGACCAGACCCTCACCGCGCGCGATGCCGCCCGGCACGAAGTCGAGCGCCTGCGCGAAAACCTGACCGGCATCGACACCGAAATCGATCGCAGGCGGCGCGAGCTGAATGCCACCGGCACGCGCCTGCGCGATCTGACGCAGCAACTGACACCTCGCCGCACCGAACAGGCGCAGCGACTGGTGGCGCTGCGCACGCGCCGCCGTGGCATGCCGGCGCACTGGCTCGATGCACGCGAACTTGCCCAGCTGACCGAACGTTACGGCGACGCCCGCGCCGCCCGGCGCGAACTGGGTCGCCTGCGCGACCTGCTGGCCACCGGCGACTGGGTCACCGACCCGTCCGCGCTGACGCTGCGCGACCGGCTGAAGGACGACCTCGCGCGGCGAGAGCAGGACTACGCCAGCCGCCAGGGATACTGCGCCACGGCCCGCCGTCACACCGACGACGCACGCGCCGCCTACATTGCCAAGCTGCGCGCCACCGTGCGCCAGTACGGCAAGAACCTGCGCGCCTTGGGCGAACTGGCCAACGTGGGTGTGGACTGCGGCGCACCGCCGCTGGACAACGACGATCTGGCGCTCGCCCAGGCCGGGCTGGACGTGAGTTTCGACTTCGACCGCAAGGGCGCGGTCGGCCTGAACGACGGCGAGGCGTCCGGCGGTCAGCAGGTGATGAAGTCGCTCATCCTGCTGATCGCATTGCTGATGGACGACACGCGACCCGGTGGCTTCGTATTCATCGACGAACCGTTCGCGCATCTGGACGTCGCCAACATCGACCGCGTCGGCCGCTTCCTCGGCGCCACCCGTGCGCAGTACCTCATCACCACCCCGGTGACGCACAACGCCAACGTGTTCGCCCCGTCCCAGCTGACACTGGTCACCAGCAAGAAGTCACCCACCGAAAGCTGGGCACCGCCGATCGGCATCCTGAAGCGCGCGAAATGAAGCATAGCGACAACAGCCGCTGCGTCACCGCAGTCAGGATCGAGATGGTCGTTGATCCACACACGCATCGCCTGCAGGGGCAGGCTCCTACGAAAAACAGCGACAGTCTTGCCCTTCGTAGGAGCCTGCCCCGCAGGCGATCCCGGTCTCCGAACACGCGACGGCGCTCGATCAACGTGCGGATCGCGGACGGGGTCCGCTCCTACGAAAAACGCCGCCAGCTGTGAAGTCTTCGCGGTTTTCGTAGGAGCCGTCCCACGGTCGGCCCTGCATGGCCGACCGGCTATGCGGGCGGCGAGCAATGCTAGCCGAAACCCCCGCTCCGCCCCCGCAGGCGATCCCGGTCTCCGAACACGCGACGGCGCTCGATCAACGTGCGGATCGCGGACGGGGTCCGCTCCTCCGAAAAACGCCGCCAGTTGTGAAGCCTTCACGGTTTTCGTAGGAGCCTGACTCTCCGAACACGCGACGGCGCTCGATCAACGTGCGGAT
>NZ_JAUYRO010000104.1 GCF_030696805.1 Methyloversatilis sp.
CGCGTGCCTTCTATCAGCGACTGATCGCGCGTGGAAAAAAGAAGATCCAGGCGCAGTGTGCGCTCATGCGCAAAATGCTCACCGGCATCTGGGCTTGCATCCGCAACAACACACCCTTCAATTCCGCGTCACTGTTCTCAATTCCCTCTACAGTGACTTGACGGCAAACGGAGTATCTACGAAAAACGCATGTCACGGCGCCATCGGCCGCGTCAGCCTCGAAACACCGGAATCGCGCGCCCGGATGCTGGCCGCTGACCGTGCAGCCAAGGCACCGGACGCACGGCACCGCCGGAACCGCAGGAGCGGTCCGAGGCGCCGTCGATGTGGCCGTCGTTCAGTCGAGCGACTCGTCCAGCGTACCGGCCGCCCCCCGACACACGACATGCGCCAGGCCGGCACACTGGCTCAGCACATGGTCGGCGTAGAAGCGGGCGCTGGCGATCTTGGCGCGATGGAAGGCTGCGTCGTTGCTGCCGCCGGCCAGATGACGGTGCGACAACAACGCGGCGCGCGCCATCTGCCAGCCGCCCGCTGCGCGGCCGAACAGGCCGAGCAGCGGCACCGCACCGGCCAGCACGGCGCGTACATCGCTGCGGAAATGTTCGACGACAAAGCCCACTCCGCGCTCCAGCGCCTGCGCTGCATCGCGCAGTGCGGCGGCGATCACGGCCAGCGCCGCGTCACCGGTCGCGTCCAGCGCGTCGCACTGCGCGCGCATATCGGCGATCACCGTGCGGGCGGCGGCACCGCCGTCACGCGCGATCTTGCGGCCGACCAGATCGTTGGCCTGGATCGCCGTCGTGCCTTCGTAGATCGTGGTGATGCGCGCGTCGCGCAGGTACTGCGCCGCACCGGTTTCCTCGACGTAGCCCATGCCGCCGTGCACCTGCACGCCCAGCGAGGCGATATCGATGGACGTTTCGGTGCTCCAGCCCTTGACCAGCGGAATCATCAGTTCGACGAAAGCCTGCGCGCGAGCGCGCGTCTCCGGGTCGGGATCCTGTTCGGCACGGTCCAGCGAGGCCGCCGTCACGGCGGCCAGCGCGCGCATTGCCTCGACCTGCGACTTCATCAGCATAAGCATGCGGCGCACGTCCGGGTGGCGGATGATGGCGACGCGCTCACCCGACTTCACGCCGGCTTCGGTGCCCTGCACCCGCTCGCGCGCATAGTCCATCGCGGCCTGCAGCGCGCGCTCGGCAACCGCAATGCCTTGCAGGCCGACGGCGTAGCGCGCGGCATTCATCATGATGAACATGTACTCGATGCCGCGGTGCTCTTCGCCGCACAGCCAGCCGATCGCACCGCCGTCGTCGCCGTAGGCCATGACGCAGGTCGGGCTGGCGTGGATGCCCAGCTTGTGTTCCAGCGACACGCAGCGCACGTCGTTGCGCACGCCCGGCTTGCCGTCGGCATCCGGAACGAATTTGGGCACGATGAACAGCGAAATACCCTTCATGCCCTCGGGTGCACCCGGCGTGCGCGCCAGCACCAGATGCACGATGTTGTCAGCCAGTTCGTGTTCGCCGAAGGTGATGTAGATCTTCTGGCCGAACACCCGGTAACTGCCGTCGGCCTGAGGCTCGGCGCGGGTGCGCACGGCAGCGAGGTCGGAGCCGGCCTGCGGCTCGGTCAGGTTCATGGTACCGGTCCATTCGCCGCTCACCATCTTGTCCAGATACAGGTGTTGCTGTTCATCCGAGCCGCACAGCGACAGCGCTTCGATGGCACCGGCGGTGAGCAGCGGGCACAGCGAAAACGCCATGTTCGCGCCCATCACCATTTCCTGGATCATCGTCACGACGACGTGCGGCATGCCGGCACCGCCGTGTGCCGGGTCGCAGCCCATGCCGTTCCAGCCGTTCTCCGCATACTGCCGATAGGCGTCTCTGAAGCCCTCCGGCAAGCTCACGCGACCGTCCGCGCTCAGCGTGGCCCCGGCGCGATCGCCGATCCGGTTCAGCGGCGACAGCACTTCGGAGGTGAAGCGGGCTGCCTCGTCGAGCACGGCATCGACCACGTCGGGGCTCGAATCCTCCAGCCCGGGCAGCGCCACCACATCGGCCAGCCCGGCCAGTTCGAGCGCGAAACGCATGTCGCGCAGCGGGGCAACGTATTCACTCATGGCTCACACCTCCGGGGCTCTGCCGGCCCGTTGATACTGTGCCGCAGATCGCCGCGGCGAAAGAATTTCCCAGCGACGCCCCGGTTTTGCCTACCCGAGCTCAGCAACCAGTTTCGGCACCAGTTCGAACAGGTCGCCCACCAGACCGTAGTCGGCGACCTGGAAGATCGGTGCATCGGCGTCCTTGTTGATCGCGACGATGACCTTCGATTCCTTCATGCCGGCCAGATGCTGGATGGCCCCCGACAGACCGACCGCAATATAGAGATCAGGCGCGACGATCTTCCCGGTCTGACCGACCTGGTAGTCGTTCGGCGCATAACCCGAATCGACTGCGGCGCGGCTCGCGCCGAGCGCGGCACCGAGCTTGTCGGCGAGCGGTTCGAGCACGCTGTGGTAGGCCTCACCGCTGCCGAGCCCGCGTCCGCCGGACACGACGACGCGCGCCGAGCCAAGTTCAGGCCGCACCGACTGCGACAATTCCTGCGACACGAAAGTGGCCAGACCGGTCGGCGCCGGTGGCTGGATGGCTACGATCGCCGCGCTACCGCCGGCAGCCGGCGCCGGGTCGAACGCGGTCGCGCGCACCGTGACCACCTTGATCGTGTCGCGGCTCTGCACCGTGGCCAGCGCGTTGCCGGCGTAGATCGGGCGCACGAAAGTGTCGGCCGACTCGACGGCGACGATATCCGATACCTGCGCCACATCGAGCAACGCGGCGACGCGCGGCATGAAGTTCTTGCCGAAGCTGCTGGCCGGTGCGAGCAGGTGGGTGTAGCCAGCAGCCAGCGTCAGCACCAGCGCGGACACGTCTTCCGCCAGTGCGTGAGCGAATTGTGGCGCGTCGGCAGTCAGCACCTTCGTGACGCCGGCGACGGCCGCTGCGGCGCTCGCTGCAGCGGCGCAGCCGTGGCCGGCGACCAGCACGGTGATGTCGCCACCGATCTTCACGGCGGCGGTGATCGTGTTCAGCGTCGCCGGGCGCAGCGCGGCGTTGTCGTGTTCGGCAATGACCAGAATGTTCATGTCGGGGATTCCTCAGCGCAGCACTTTGGCTTCGTTGCGAAGTTTCGCCACGAGTTCGGCGACGTCGGCCACCTTCACGCCGGCCTGCCGTTTCGGCGGTTCGGCGACACGCAGCGTGGTCAGGCGCGGCGTCACGTCCACGCCCAGTTCGTCGGGTGTCAACGTGTCGAGCGGCTTCTTCTTCGCCTTCATGATGTTGGGCAGACTGGCGTAGCGCGGCTCGTTCAGGCGCAGATCGGTGCTGATCAGCGCCGGCAGCGCGACGCTGACCGTCTCCAGCCCGCCATCAATCTCGCGCGTCACCACGGCGCGACCGTCTGCCACACGCACTTTCGAAGCGAAGGTCGCCTGACCCCAGCCGAGCAGCGCAGCCAGCATCTGACCGGTCTGGTTGGCGTCGTCGTCGATCGCCTGCTTGCCGCAGACGATCAGCTGCGGCGCTTCGCGTGTCGCCACCGCCGCGAGCAGCTTGGCCACCGCGAGCGGCTGCAGCTCGACCTCGGTACCGACCAGAATGGCGCGGTCGGCGCCGATCGCCATTGCGGCGCGCAAGGTGTCCTGGCAGGCCGCACTCCCGCACGACACGACAACCACTTCGCTCACCGTGCCGGCTTCGCGCAGCCGCACTGCTTCTTCCACCGCGATTTCGTCGAACGGATTCATCGACATTTTCACATTGGCGGTTTCCACGCCGCTGCCATCTGCTGCCACGCGGATCTTCACGTTGTAATCGATCACCCGCTTGACCGGAACCAGTACTTTCATCGTTCGCGCCTCCTGCGCCGAAAGGTGCTGCCGCATCCATACGGATGCGTATGTCAGGGTCCATACGCTACCGTATGTCAGAATCCATGGTCAATAGCCGGAAGCGGAATAGCCTCATGCCAGAACCCGAACCCCTCTTGCCCCGGTCCCAGACCGACCGCGATACCTGGCTGCGCGCGGCTGCTCAGACGCTGGCCGACAGCGGTGTCGACGGCGTCAAGGTGGAAAGCCTGGCGCGCCAGCTCGGGCTGACCAAGGGCAGCTTCTACTGGCACTTCAAGGACCGGCGGGCGCTTCTGAACGCCCTGCTCGAGCACTGGCGAGCCGGCCGCATCGACGACATCACGCAGCGCACGCAATGTGCGCCCGGCCACGAGATCGCGCAACTTCACCACGTGATCGACACTTACAGCCTTGCCCGCAACCAGCGCGGCATGCGCGTGGAACTGGCGATCCGCGACTGGGCGCGCCACGACGCCGCAGCGCAGTCGGTGATCGACGCCGTCGATGCGGTGCGTCTGGACTGCGCCACCGCACTGTTCGTCGCCGCCGGCCATGACGCCGACGAGGCCGCCAGCCGCAGTCTGCTGCTGTACGCCTACGTGTTCGGCCTCGGCATGATGGACGGCGAGCGCGACGCGCTGCGCCCGGCCGCCTCGCGCGCCTTCATCGCGCGCCTGATCACCGGCGGATGAGGGTTTGCGCACTGAACTGCGCACTGATGCGCGTCACTGTCATGGCTGGCGGCGGATAATTGCCGCGCTGCCGCATGGCACCGCTTGCACCGTGCCGCCCCCGAATCCAGAGAAAGGAAAACAGATGTCCTTCCCCGCACCCGAAATTTTCAAGGCCTACGACATCCGGGGCATCGTCGACAAGACGCTGACCGCGGAGGCGGTTCGCGCCATCGGCCACGCGCTCGGCTCCGAAGCCGTCAAGCGCGGCCAGCGCACCATCGCGGTCGGCCGCGACGGCCGGCTGTCAGGCCCTGAACTGGCGGGCGCACTGGCCGCCGGCATCAATGCCGCCGGCGTCGACGTGCTGGACATCGGCTGCGTGCCGACGCCGCTTTCGTACTTTGCCGCCTTCGATCTTGGCACCGACAGCGCGGTCAGCGTGACCGGCAGCCACAACCCGCCCGACTACAACGGCCTGAAAATGGTGCTCGGCGGCCAGACGCTGTACGGCGACATGATCCAGGACCTGCGTCGGCGGATCATTGAAAATGATCTGGTGCATGGTGTGGGCACGACACGTCATGCCGATGTGCGCGATGCGTACATCGCCCGCGTGACGTCCGATGTGAAGCTCAAGCGACCGATGAAAATCGTCATCGACTGCGGCAACGGTGTCGCCGGCGATATCGGCCCGCGCCTGTTCGAAGCCATGGGCTGCCAGGTGACGCCACTGTTCTGCGAAGTCGATGGCCACTTCCCGAACCATCATCCGGACCCGTCGAAGCCGGAAAACCTGGAAGACCTGATCCGCGTGCTGGCCGCGGGTGATGCCGAAATCGGCCTCGCCTTCGATGGCGATGGCGACCGCCTGGGCGTGGTGACACGCGACGGCGAAATCATCTACCCCGACCGCCAGCTCATGCTGTTCGCCGCCGACGTGCTGTCGCGCCAGCCCGGCGCACAGATCGTCTACGACGTGAAATGCACACGCCTGCTCGCACCCTGGGTGCGCGAACACGGCGGCGAGCCGATCATGTGGAACACCGGTCACGCGCTGATCAAGGCCAAGCTCAAGGAGAGCGGCGCTGCACTCGCGGGTGAAATGAGCGGCCACATGTTCTTCAAGGAGCGCTGGTTCGGCTTCGACGATGGCTTGTACGCGGCCGCGCGGCTGCTGGAAATCCTGTCCGCCTCGCCGGACGGCAACGTCGTGCTGAAGGCCCTGCCGACCGCGATATCGACGCCGGAGCTCAACCTCAAGATGAACGAGGGCGAGCCGCATGCGCTGATCGCCGGGATGCAGCAGTCGGCGGTGTTCGACGGCGCGCGCGAAATCATCAAGATCGACGGTCTGCGCGTCGAGTACGCCGACGGTTTCGGCCTGATGCGCGCCTCGAACACCACGCCGGTCGTGGTGCTGCGCTTCGAAGCCGACACCGACGCCGCGCTGGCCCGCATCCAGGACGATTTCCGCGGTGTGCTGCTACGCGCCCGGCCGGAGCTGACACTGCCGTTCTGACGGGTAGCCCATCCGGAGGGCGGTGCGCCCGCGCCACCCTCCGTGATTCAGTCTGTGTGCTCGGCAAAAAAAATGATGCAACACCCTCAATGTTGCCGGCGGCCTGCCGAAACCGATACATGCCGTTAAATTCAACTTCCAACATCTTTGTCGGGCGACAGCCCATTCTCGACCGCCAGGGCAGGCTGTACGCCTACGAACTGCTTTTCCGCTCAGGACAGATGGAGCGGGCGGAATTCGTCAGTGACATCAGCGCGACCGCCCAGGTGATCACCACCGTGTTCAACGAGCTGGGGCTGGAGAGCTCGCTCGGCGATGTCTTCGGCTTCATCAACGTCAGCCAGGACATGCTGCTGTCCGGCGCCATCGAGCTGCTGCCCGCCGACAAGATCGTCTTCGAATTGCTGGAATCGATAGAGCCGACGCCGGAAGTCATTCGCCGCGCGCGGGAACTGGTGGACAAGGGTTTCAGGCTGGCACTCGATGATGTGCTGAGCCTGGAAGAGTCTTTCAAGCCGCTGATCGAGATCGCGTCCTTCGTCAAGATCGATCTGCTGGGCGTCGACAACGAGGCGTTGCCGGCCATCGTCGAAAGCTTCCGGCCCTACAGGGCGAAGCTGCTGGCGGAAAAGGTGGATAGCGCCGAACAGGCGAAGCGTTGTCACGATCTCGGCTTTGCCTTTTTTCAGGGCTATTACTTCGCGCGACCGAGCGTGCTCCGCGCGCGTGCGCTGAGTGCGGGCGAAACCACGCTCCTGCGATTGCTTGGCCTTGTGCTGGTCGACGCCGACACGGCCGAGATGGAGCCGCTGATCAAGCAGGAGCCGGCCCTTCTGGTCAACCTGATGCGCATCACCAATTCGGTCGGCAACGGCAGCAAGCGACAGATATCGACCGCGCGCGAGGCCATCACGCTGCTCGGCCGCACCCAGCTGATGCGCTGGCTGCAGCTGCTGCTGTTCTGCTCTCAGGGCGGCAACACGGTCGGCAATCCGCTGCTGGCCATGGCCGCCACCCGCGCGCGCACCATGGAGCTGCTGGCGGAAAGGTGCGGCAGCCGTGACTGCAAGCCCGAACGCGCGTTCCTGACCGGCATCCTTTCGCTGCTGCCGGCTTTGCTCGGCGTCCGCATGGAGGAAATTCTGAAGCCCCTGGCGGTCGATGTCTCCATCCAGAATGCCTTGAACGATGGCTCGGGCAACCTCGGTGCTCTGCTCACGCTGATGCGCAACTGGGAAGACAACGCGCCAGACGACTTCTTACTCACGCTGACCCGACTGCCGGCGCTAAGACTGACCGATTTCACGAACGCGACCTCCGAATCCATGGCCTGGGCGGCAACGCTCGGCCAATGAACAGAACGCCCAAAGGAAGCCTGCATGAACGCAATGGAACGCATCTTCAGCGCCACCGCCCAGCTCCCGGTCATTCCGCGGGTGGTGCAGAAGATGATCGACACCCTCAAACATGAAGATGCCGACCTGCAGCCGTTGATCGCCGACATCCGGCTCGACCCGGTGATCAGCGCGCGCGTGCTGCGCATTGCCAATTCGGGCTTCTACGGCAGCCGCCGCACGGTGGGCTCGATCGACGATGCAGTCCGCCTGGTCGGTACGCGCGTGCTGCGTACGCTGGTCATTTCGGCCGGGGTGAGCAGCGCCTTTCCCAAGGTACCGGGTATTGACCTGAAGGACTTCTGGCGCCATGCGTTGATGACCGCCAGCGCCAACGCACTGCTGGCGCGCCATGCCGGCGAAAATGCGGACAACGCCTACGTCGCCGGCCTGATGCACCGGCTGGGCCAGCTGATGATCCACATCGCCTTTCCACGTTTGGCCGAGGAAATCGCACGTGACTGTCATGGTCTCAGTGTCAACGAGCGCGCGGCCGTGGAACACCTGAAACTGCACACAAACCATTGCGAAGTGGGTGCCGAACTGGCGGCGCGCTGGAACTTTCCGGATGACGTCGCCCTGGCCATGCAGTACTACTGCCAGCCGCATCACGACAGCGCCACGCGCCTCGCGCGACTGACCAATGTCGCCGCCCAGATCGCGATGGAAATCGATGATGACGTGAAGCCCGAAGACATCGCCGAACACCTGAACCGCAGCATCACCGACCTGTGCGGCCTCGACCGCGCAGCCATCCTGCCCGATATCGAGTACTGCGCGGAACACGCCGCGGAAGCAGAACTGGCGCTGTGACCCGCTGCCGCCGGCGCCGGCCGCCGGCTCTCAGGGTCAGCGCATCTTCGGATTCAGCGTGCCGCGGTTGTAGTCCTTGTCGCCCGGCATGAGCACGCGGGTGCCGAACCAGCCGCCCTGCGCGCCTTCCGGCCGCAGATGGTTTTCCGGGTAGGTGTCGGCAATCTTCTTCGCCTCGACCTGCTTCGCCTGATCGACGAATTTCCAGCGACCGTCCGGCATCAGCTGTACCTTCTCGCCAGCCGCGGTGGTCGCTTCGATCATCGCGCCCTCGCCGGCCTGCACCAGCCCGCCGGCGGCGATCGCCAGCGTCATCAAAATCATCCGTTTCATCACAGCCTGCCCTCCACCCATTTCGCGACACCGGCCAGTGCCACAGCGAGGTTTTCCGGCTGCGTGCCACCGGCCTGTGCCATGTCCGGCTTGCCACCGCCCTTGCCGCCGACCTGGGCAGCAACGAAATTGACCAGTTCGCCGGCCTTTACCTTCACCGTCAGATCCGGCGTGACGCCGGCGATCAGGCTCACCTTGCCGTCGTTGACCGCGGCCAGCACGATGGCGGCCGAACCGAGCTTGTCGCGCAGCTTGTCCAGCGTTTCGCGCAGCGCCGGCACATCGGCACCTTCCATCACCGCCGCCAGCACCTTCGCACTGCCGATGGTCACGGCCTGCGCGGCCAGATCGTCGCCCTGGCTCGATGCCAGCTTGCTCTTCAGCCGGGCCAGTTCCTTTTCCAGCGTGCGAACGTGATCGAGCGTCTGCGCAATCTTGGCCGGCAGCTCGGCCGGCGGCGCCTTGAAGGCCGCAGCCGCCTGCGCGACCAGCCGATCCTGTCCCTGCACGAAAGCGACCGCGTTTTCGCCGGTGATGGCTTCGACCCGACGCACGCCAGCCGCGACACCGGCTTCGACCGTGATCTTGAACAGCCCGATGTCGCCCGTGCGCGCCACATGGGTGCCACCGCACAGTTCGCGCGATGAGCCGATGTCGAGCACGCGCACCTCGTCACCGTACTTTTCGCCGAACAGCATCATCGCACCGGTCTTCTGCGCGTCCTCGATCGACATCACCCGCGCCTGCGTCGCTGCGTTGGCGAGGATTTCCGTGTTGACGATGCGCTCGACGCGGGCGATTTCGTCGTCGGTCATCGGCGCGTGTTGCACGAAGTCGAAACGCGTCTTGTCGCCATCGACCAGCGAACCCTTCTGCGCCACGTGTTCGCCCAGCACCTCGCGCAACGCCTTGTGCATCAGGTGGGTGACCGAATGGTTGCGCGCGGTCGCGGCGCGGGCGCGCACATCGACGCGCGCGCTGACCGTGTCGCCGACCGTGAGTTCACCCGCCTTCAGCTTGCCGTGGTGACCGAACACCGCGGCCTGAATCTTCAGCGTGTCCTCGACGATGAAACAGACACCCCCCTCTCCCGCTGATGCGGGAGAGGGGTTGGGGGTGAGGGCAGCATCAGCGGGAGAGGGGTCGGGGGTGAGGGCCGGTCGCGTTTGATCCGCCGGAAAAGCGCCCTCACCCCGGCCCTCTCCCGCTGATGCGGGAGAGGGAGAAAGCAGTTCACCGCGGTCGCCGACCTGACCGCCGGATTCGGCGTAGAACGGTGTTCGGTCGAGCACCACGACGCCCTGCTCGCCCTCGGTCAATGACGCGACCGGCGTTCCGTCCTTGTAGAGCGCCACCACCCGCGCGTCGTCGACGGCAAGAGTGTCATATCCACGGAAAACGGTCGTCGTGTCGTCATACTCCAGCGCGCTCGCCATCTTGAACTTGCCGGCGGCGCGCGCCTGATCCTTCTGGCGGGCCATCGCCGCGTCGAACCCGGCTGTGTCCACGGTAACGCCCCGCTCGCGACAAATGTCGGCCGTCAGGTCGAGCGGGAAGCCGTAGGTGTCGTGCAGCTTGAACGCAACGTCACCCCGAAGTGTTCTGTAGGGTTGCAGTTCCTTCTCAGTTACCCGAGTTACTTCAATAGTGATATTTGAACCCTGCATTAGCGATTGAAGCTGGCTCGGTATTCCTTCATTTTCACGTTCCGTGACAATCACTAAATGAAGGTTGTCGTATTCAGCAAAAAGCGACTCTTGAATCGCATATAGGTTGCTGAACAACTTATCGAGCGTCTTCTGATCAAGACGCTTCGCAAAGACTACGTTGACGGGCACGCAAGTACCACTGTTAGCTAGCAAACAATCAAATTGATATGAGTATCGGCCAGCGATTCCGACTATATGAACCTCATTTGCTTCTTTCCCAGTCTTCTCGGTTAGCCACTTAACGGTGAAGTACTCTTCAGCGATGGCGCTCTCAAGAATCGACATTCCGCCTGCAATCGTCGTAAAAAATCGCTCTTCCTCTTGGCGAAGAACGTCGCTCACTCGATTCTGCGCCGTCGCCAGGTCCGGATAGGCGCTGCCCATCTGCGCCACCAGGTCCGGCACCATGCGGTGGAAGAAGGCGGCGCGTGCGCCGAGCTTGTAGCCGTGGCGGATGGCGCGGCGGATGATCCGGCGCAGCACGTAGCCGCGCCCCTCGTTGCCCGGGATGACGCCATCGGCGATCAGGAATGAACAGGCGCGAATGTGGTCGGCCAGCACCTTGAGCGACGGATTGTCGAGACCGGTGGTGTGCGTTTCGCGCGCGGCGGCGGCGATCAGCGCGACGAAAAGGTCGATTTCGTAATTGCTGTGCACCTGCTGCAGCACGGCTGCGATGCGCTCCAGGCCCATGCCGGTATCGACGCTGGGCTTGGGCAGCGGATGCAGCACGCCCGCTTCGTCGCGGTTGTACTGCATGAACACGTTGTTCCAGATTTCGATGTAGCGGTCGCCATCTTCATCGGGGGAGCCCGGCGGGCCGCCCGGAATGTCTTCGCCGTGGTCATAGAAGATTTCGGTGCACGGGCCGCACGGGCCGGTGTCACCCATCATCCAGAAGTTGTCCGAGGCGTAGCGCGCGCCCTTGTTGTCGCCGATGCGCACGATGCGCTCGACCGGCACGCCGATGCGGTCGCGCCAGATCGCATAGGCTTCGTCGTCCTCGGCGTACACCGTGACCCACAGCTTGTCCGCCGGCAGCTTGAATACCCCGGTCAGCAGCTCCCAGGCGTAATCGATGGCATCCTGCTTGAAATAGTCACCGAAGCTGAAGTTGCCCAGCATTTCGAAGAAGGTGTGGTGGCGCGCGGTGTAGCCGACGTTTTCGAGGTCGTTGTGTTTGCCGCCGGCACGCAGGCAGGCCTGCACCGACGCGGCGCGCACATAAGGGCGCTTGTCCGAGCCAAGGAACACGTCTTTGAACTGCACCATGCCCGAGTTGGTGAACATCAGGGTCGGGTCGTTGCCCGGCACCAGCGAACTGGATGCCACCACGGTGTGCCCCTTGGACGCGAAAAAGTCCAGGAAGCTCTTGCGGATGTCGGCGACGGTGAAAGTGGGTGTGCTCATGGTGTGTGGGTTGCTGGTGAGGCCGGCGCCAGCGGGCCTTTAGCCCCGAGCGGCCGACCGCACCGGTGGATGCGCGATTTGCCTAACCTTCGATTATAAGTTTGCGCTGCCTCCCAGCGACCCGGCCTGCGCAAACCCGTTGGAGGCGCTATGCTTGCAGGCTGTGCCCACCGGCCGCCCGGCATCCCTGCGCTGGCGGCGCATCTGAAAGAGACCCCCATGGACATGAAGACCTCCCCCCTCGCGCTGCTCAAAGACCCAACCCTGTTCAAGACTGACGCCCTGATCAATGGCCAGTGGCTCAAGGGCAGTTCGCGTTTCGACGTGACCGACCCCTCCACCGGCATCAAACTGGCCGATGTGGCGAATATGGGCACCCAAGACGCTGAAGACGCGATTGCCGCCGCCAACGC
>NZ_JAUYRO010000064.1 GCF_030696805.1 Methyloversatilis sp.
CGCTCCTGCGAAAAACGTCACCAGTTGCAAAGCCTTCACGGTTTTCGTAGGAGCCTGCCCCGCAGGCGATCCCGGTCTCCGAACACGTGACTCGGCTTGATCAACGCGCCTATCGCGGACGGGGTCCGCTCCTACGAAAAACGCCGCCAGTTGCAAAGCCTTCGCGGTTTTCGTAGGAGCCCTCCACGGCCGGCTCTGCGTGCGATCACACTGCATCCTCGTCCTGCGGCGCATCCGTGCCACGGGCCATTGCGTGGTCGTACAGCAACTTGCGCGGCGCGCCGGTGATGGCCTGCGCCACCTTCACGGCGCGACTTGGCGGCAGCTCTTCGAGCAGCAGATCCAGCGTGCGACGCGCCGTGGCGTCCAGCCCCTCTTCCGGCTGCGCCGCCGCGAGCAGCAGCACGAATTCGCCACGCTGGCGGTTCGGGTCGGCGGCCAGCCATGCAGCCGCATCCGATACCGGCAGCCGCACGATCTGCTCGAACAGCTTGGTCAGTTCGCGGGCGATCACCAATTCGCGTTCCGGCTCGATCACTGTGGCGATATCGTCGATGCATTCTACGATGCGGTGAGGCGCTTCGTAGAACACGAGCACGCAGTCCTGTTCGCGCATCGATTCGAGCACCTTGCGTCGCGCCGCCGACTTGACCGGCAGAAAGCCTGCGAAACGGAACTGTGCGTCGAGCAGACCGCTGGCCGACAGGGCCACCACGGCGGCACTCGGGCCGCTGATCGGTATCACGCGAAAGCCGGCGTCCTGCACCGCGCGCACCACCCGCGCGCCGGGGTCGGACACCGCCGGCGTACCCGCATCCGACACCAGCGCCACGCGCCGGCCGTCGCGCAGTGCCGTGATCAGGCGCTCCGCACCGCTGCGCTCGTTGTGTTCATGCACCGCCACCAGCTGGGCGGTCAGCCCGAGGTGGCGGGCGAGGCGCGACGTTTCCCGCGTGTCCTCGCAGGCGATCAGGTCGGCCGCGCGCAGCGCCGCGATGGCGCGTGCCGACAGCTCGCCCAGATGGCCGATCGGCGTGCCGACGACATACAATGCCGATGTCGTAAATTCTCGCGCGAGGTCATCATGGGGCGTCACGGCATCGGTCATGGGGCACTTTCCTGCGGGCGGGCCGCCATTCTGAGCGTGGCAGCGGTCCGCCACAAGCCGGCATGACGCTGCGCGCCGCGCACGGCGCCGCAGCCGAGGCGCTGGCTGCCCGTCATCTCGAAGCGCACGGCCTGCGGGTGATCGGCCGCAACTTGCGCTGGCCGGACGGCGAACTCGATCTGGTGTGCGAACACGGTGACAGCCTCGTTTTCGTAGAAGTGCGCCTGCGTCGCGATGCGCGCTTCGGCGGTGCAGCCGCCAGCGTCGGCCCGACCAAGCAGGCGCGGCTGATCCGCGCCGCCCAGCACTATCTGGCCGAACAGGGCCGGCGTGCGCGCCAGCGCCCGGCACGCTTCGACGTGGTGGCGCTATCCGGGCTCGACGGCAGGCATATCGAATGGATACGCGATGCGTTCGGCCTGTAGCGTGCTGGCCCTGCTCGCCTCGTTCGCTGCTGACCTCGCGTCCGCCCAGAGCCTGCGCCTGCTGGCGCAGCGCTCGCCGCTGGCCGGTGCACAGTTCCACCAGCTGCATGCGGTGCGTCCGGCCCTGCGCGAAGGCGATGCGCTGACGCTGGAACGCGAACCCGACAACCGCCATGACCGGCGCGCCATCCGCGTGCTGTGGCGCGGCCACATGCTGGGCTATCTGCCGCGCGCCGCCAATTTCGAGGCGGCAGCCGAAATGGATGCCGGACAGAGACTGAGTGCACGTATCGGCCGGCTGACCGACGACCCCGACCCCTGGCAGCGCGTGCGTATCGACGTGTATGTCGAACTGGTGCCCTCGCAATGAAAAGCGGCTTCGTTTCCGGCTGTAAGTAAACGGGGCAACACAAGGGATATTGGTAACATCCGCGCTTCACCCTGCCCTGTGTCCTCATGAACCTGGTTTCACGCATTTCCGAGCATTTCTTCGACAGCGCGCAAACCAAGCTTTCGTCGGTCGAATTGCTGGCGGCACCGATCGGCGATGCCATCGAACTGATGGTGTCCAGCCTGATGGCCACTGGCAAGATTCTGGCGTGCGGCAACGGTGGTTCGGCGGCCGACGCGCAGCATTTCGCCGCCGAACTGGTTGGCCGCTATGAACGCGAACGACCCGAGCTCGCAGCCATCGCGCTGACCGTCGACACCTCCATCCTGACCGCTATCGCCAACGATTACGGCTACGAACAGGTGTTCGCGAAACAGGTGCGTGCGCTCGGCCAGCCGAACGACGTGCTGCTCGCACTGTCCACATCGGGCAATTCGGGCAACGTGATCGAGGCCATCCGCGCCGCGCACGAACGTGAAATGCGCGTGGTCGCGCTGACCGGCCGCGGCGGCGGACGCATCGCCGAAATGCTTACCGAACGCGACATCCATATCTGCGTGCCAGCCGAACGCACGGCACGCATCCAGGAAGTTCACCTGCTCACCCTGCATTGCCTGTGTGACGGCATTGATTGCATGCTTCTAGGAACCGAATGATGACCCATACACCGATCAAGACCACCCGCGCGAAACTCGCGCGTCCGTTGCTTATAGCCGCACTTGCCGCGGCCTGCGTACCGATGCTTCAAGGCTGCTTTCCGATCGTCGCGGCCGGCGCCGGTGGCGCTGTGCTGTCAGCGCTCGATCGGCGCACCAGCGGTACCCAGGTCGAAGACGAAGGCATCGAACTGCGCGCCAACTCGCGCCTGCGCGAAAAGCTCGGCAGCCGCGCCAACATCAGCGTCACCAGCTACAACCGCAATGTGCTGCTGACCGGCCAGGTGGCAGACGAAGCCACGCGCACCGAAGCCGAAGCCATCGCGGGCAGCGTGCCGAACGTACGCGGCATCAGCAATGAAACGGCGATCGCCGGTGTGTCGTCGCTGACCCAGCGTTCAAGCGACGCGGTCATCACCTCCAAGGTGAAGGCGCGCATTCTCGATTCGCAGCGCGTGTCGGCCAACCACGTCAAGGTCGTGACCGAAGGCAGCAAGGTCTACCTGATGGGCCTGCTGACCGAAGCCGAAGCGAACGCCGCCAAGCAGGTCGCTGCCGCCACTGGTGGCGTCGCCAAGGTGGTCGCGATCATCGAGATCGTCAGCCCTGAAGAAGCACGCCGGCTGGACCAGGCAGGCGCCCGCAAGTAGGCGCAGGTTGATCGCCGGGCGTCGTCAGAGGCCCGGTACCGCGAGCCTGCGGCGCAGCCAGCGCATCGCGCCGCCGATCACCGGCAGCTTTTCGTACAGCTCCTGCGCGGCATCCCAGTAATCGCGATGTTCGGCGACGCACCCCGCGTCGTCGAAGCGCAGCCGCGTCGCGCCCACGATCTGCAGCGCCTGCCCGCGCATCGTGAAATGCATCGTCCAGTCCAGCCACGCCGTATCGCCTTCGCTCATCGCCGAGTGCACCTCGAAGCGCGGTGAGTCGACCTGCTCGAACATGTGGCTGAAAATGCGCGCCACCGCCGCCCGCCCCCGCACATCGTTGAACGGATCGCGGAAGGTGGCGTCGGCCGCGTACAGCGCAGCGAGCCGGTCCACGGTGTCCAGCGTCAAGGCTTCGAACGCCGCGATCAGCGCGCGCAGGCGCAGGTCGGTGTCAGGAGACATGTCGTGTCATTCCGGAATCTTTCCCATCGGCCATTCTTGCAGAGAGTGACCGTGGGGTGCATTTGTGGGTGTGGGCGGCAGGCCGGTCAGGCCCGCGCACGCGACTCCCATATCTTCTGCAGCCGTTTCACCGACACCGGCACCGGGGTGCGCAGTTCCTGGGCGAACAGGTTCACGCGCAGCTCTTCGAGCAGCCAGCGGAACTCATCGATGAACGGATCGGCCACGCCGGCGCGGGCGCGGACGATGCGTTCGCGGTCCCACAGGGTGGCCAGTGACTGCCAGTCGGCCAGCGCGCGGGCGTCGCGTTCCGGGTCGGTGCGCAGCTTGTCGATGCGCAGCGCGATCGCCTTCAGATAGCGTGGGTAGTGGGTCAGCCGCTCGAACGGCGTACGTTCGATGAAGAACTTGCCGACCAGTGCATCGAGTTGGGCGCGCATGTCGGCGCCGGCATCCGGATGCGCCTTCAACGCGATGAGCTTTTTGCTCAGCGCGGCGTATTCGGTCAGCACGCTGCCAGCGAGCCGGCCGATTTCCTGCGCCACCAGCGAAATGCGCGGCCGGGCTTCGTCGCGGCGCGCGGCAAAGCTCGCAGCATCCTGCGGCCAGGGGTCCATCATGCAGCAGCGGTCCATCGTGGCGGCAACAAGCTGCGCGCGCAACTCCGGCTCGCTGCCCAGATTCATGTACTGCATCGCCATGTCGCGCAGGCCGGGCAGGCTCTTTTCGATGTACTTCACCTGATCGCGCAGCTCGAGCGCAAACAGCCGACGCAGGCCGCGCCGGTGCACCTCCAGCGCAGCCTCCGGCGTGTCGAGCACGCGCAGGCTGACCGACTCGCCTTCGTCCTGCAGCGCCGGAAAACCGATGACGCGACGACCGGCCACTTCGACTTCCATCAGTTCGGGTAGCGGCCCGAAGGTCCACGCGCGATAGCGTTCGTCGCCGGCGGTCTGCTCGGCGACCGCCGGGGCGGCCGGCTCGGCTGCAGCGCGGCCCTTCTTCGTCGGCTGCGGCACCGGCGCCTTCGCCACCACATCGCGTGCGCCGAGCGCAGACAGCGCGTCGGCCATGCTGCCGCGCGCCGTCGCGGCCTTCGCGGCCACCGCCTCGTTGTGCGCCGCAGCCGGTGCACTTGCCGGCGGGCGAGCCGCGTCCGCCACGGGTGCAGCCGGCGGCAGCGCGATGCGTGCCGACTCGAAACGACGCGCCACCTCGTCCTTCAGCCGGGTGCGCAGTTCGGCCAGATTGCGCGACTGGCCGAGCACCCGGCCGTGCTCATCGACCACCCGCACATTCATCATCAGATGCGCCGGCAGGTTTTCGGCACGGATGGCATCGGACGGCAGCTTCAGGCTCACCTTCAGTTCGATCGCGCGCGCCAGCGCCTTCACCAGCGGTTCGGCCTGGTCGTGTTCCTGCGCGATGAAATCGGCGACGAAACCGGCCACCGGCTGCAGACGATGGCGCAGCTTCGGCGGAATGGTCTTGGCCAGCTGCAGCACTTTCTCTTCGATCAGGCCGGGCACCAGCCAGTCGAGCCTGGCCGCCGGAATCTGGTTCAGCAGCGTCAGCGGCACGGTCAGCGTGACGCCGTCGTCGGCCGCGCCCGGTTCGTGCCGGTACTCGAGCTTCAGGCGCTGGCCCAGCAGATCCATCTTGGCCGGGAAGCGCTCGCTGCTGACGCCGGCCGCCTCGTGGCGCATCAGCTGTTCGCGCGTGAGATGCAGCAGCTTCGGGTTTTCGCGCTCGGCGTCGCGCCGCCAGCGCTCAAAGCCGCGCAAATCGATCACGTCCGCGGGCACGATGGAATCGTAGAAGGCGTGAATCAGCGATTCGTCCACCAGCAGGTCCTGGCGCCGCTGCTTCTCTTCCAGCCGCTCGATCTGCGCGATCAGGTCAAGGTTGTGCTGCAGGAATTTCATCTGCTTCAACGCGATGTCGGTCACGTCGCCATTGACCAGCCCTTCGCGGATCAGCAGTTCGCGCGCCAGCACCGGGTCGGTCTTGCCGTACTGCACCGCCCGCTTGGCATACAGCGTGATGCCGTGGATGACGCCGCGCTCCCAGGCGACCGTCTCGCCGCGGCTTTTCGACCAGTGCGGCTCATAGGTCGAGCGACGCAGCAGATGGGCGCCCACCTCCTCCACCCATTCCGGTTCGATGCGCGCGATACAGCGCGCGAACAGCCGCGTGGTTTCGACCAGTTCGGCGGTCATGATCCACTTGCCGCCTTTCTTCGCCAGCGCCGAGCCCGGATGCGGCCAGAACTTGATGCCGCGTGCGCCCAGATACGGCGGTTCGCCGGCGCGCGCGTCTTCGATGCGCAGTCCGAGATTGCCGAGCAGGCCGGTCAGCAGCGCGCGATGCAGCGCATCGAATTCGGCCGGCCGTTCGTTCTCCTTCCAGTCGTGCTCGGCACACAGCGTGTGCAGCTGGGTGTGCACGTCGCGCCACTCGCGCATGCGCATCCAGTTCAGGAAGTTGGCGCGGCACCACTCGCGCTGCTTGGCCTGAGACTGGTGATGCCACACCTCGTCGAACGCCGCCCACGCCTTCAGATACCACAGGAATTCGCTGCGTTCGTCGGCGAACTTCGCGTGCGCCTGATCGGCTGCGCCGGCCCGTTCTTCGGGCCGGTCGCGCGGGTCCTGCACCGACAGGCCGGCGGTGATGACCAGCACTTCCTTCAGGGCGCCGTGGTCGCGCGCCGCCAGAATCATGCGCGCCACGCGCGGGTCGACCGGCAGCTTCGCCAGTTCGCGGCCGAGCGGCGTCAGATCGCGCGCCTCGTCCACCGCGCCCAGTTCCTGCAGCAGCTGATAGCCATCGGCGATGGCGCGCGGCGCTGGGCGGTCGATGAAGGGGAATTCCTCGACGTCGGCCAGACTGAGCGACTTCATGCGCAGGATGACGCCGGCCAGCGACGAGCGCAGGATTTCCGGGTCGGTGTGCGCCGGCCGCAGGTTGAAATCCTCTTCGTCGTACAGCCGGAAGCACACGCCGCTCGACACCCGGCCGCAGCGGCCGGCGCGCTGCTTGGCAGCCGACTGCGCAATCGCTTCAACTTGCAATTGCTCGACCTTGTTGCGGTAGCTGTAGCGCTTCACGCGCGCCAGACCGGTGTCGATCACATAGCGGATGCCCGGCACGGTGAGCGAAGTTTCGGCCACGTTGGTGGCGAGAATGACGCGCCGGCCGTTCGAACCCTGGAACACGCGCGACTGTTCCTGCGCCGACTGACGCGCGTACAGCGCCAGCACTTCCGGCTTCACGCCGGCCAGCCGCGTGTGGTGCTTGCGCAGCGCCTCGGTGCATTCGCGGATTTCCCGCTCGCCCGGCATGAACACGAGCACGTCGCCCGGGCCCGTCGAGAAGGCCTCGTCCACCGCGTCGCACACCGCGTCATACAGGTCGCGGTCCTTCTGCGCCTCGAACGGCCGCCAGCGCATTTCGATCGGGTACAGCCGGCCGCTCACCTCGATCACCGGCGCCGGCCTGTCGCCCTGCGCGAAGTGGTTGGCGAAGCGCTCGGCGTCCAGGGTGGCGGAGGTAACGATCACCTTCAGGTCGGGCCGGCGCGGCAGCACCTCGCGCAGATAGCCGAGCAGGAAGTCGATGTTCAGGCTGCGCTCGTGCGCCTCGTCGATGATCAGCGTGTCGTAGGCGGCCAGCCAGCGGTCGCGCTGCGTTTCGGCAAGCAGGATGCCGTCGGTCATCAGCTTGATGCGGCTGTCTTCCGACGTGCGATCGGTGAAGCGGATCGCGAAGCCGACTTCGCGGCCGAGCGACACGTTCAATTCCTTGGCGACACGGTCAGCGGTGGCGCGCGCCGCGATGCGGCGCGGCTGCGTATGGCCGATCAACCCGCGCGCGCCACGGCCCAGTTCGAGGCACAGCTTGGGCAGTTGCGTGGTCTTGCCGGAGCCGGTTTCGCCACACACGATGATGACCTGATGCGCCTGCAGCGCGGCCGCGATTTCGTCGCGCCGCGCCGACACCGGCAACTCTTCCGGGTACTCGATCTTCGGCGCCGACGCGCGCCGCGCCGCGACCTTGGCCTGCGACGCCGCGACGCGTTCGGCCAGCTTTGCCGGCCACTTGTCCGGCGCGCGTTGCCCCGGCGGCAGTTCGCGCAGCGCGCGGCCGATTGCCGCCGCATCGCGGCTCATGCAGCTTTCGAGAATGGCGTTCAGATCGGGGGGCGGCACAGTCATGGGGCGGGACAGCGATCCGCCAGCGGCGGAAAGGGCGACATTGTCGTTGAAAGGCAGGCCGACGGGCGGTTGGGGTGGGTGGTGTTGGTAGTCGGCGGGCCGGGGGTGGTGTTGGGCATCGCCTTCGGCTCACCCCAACCTACAAAAGCGTGACGAGTCCGTAGGTTGGGGTGAGCGCAGCGATGCCTAACATCCGTCGTCGCACCCCGCGCCCACGCCGTAGGTTGGGGTGAGCCGAAGGCGATGCCCAACACCCGCCCCACCGCACCGCGCACCCGCCCACGTAGGTTGGGGTGAGCGCAGCGATGCCCAACGGCGGCCTGTCACCCTCGACACCCCCATCCCCGGCGCACGGCTAGCCCACGACGTTCTTCCACATCCACCAACCGAGCGCGGTCATGGCGAGCGAACCGATCACGTGCGCGGCCACGGCGACGAAGGCCCACATCGTGTCGCCGCGCTGGAAGAGCGAAAACACCTCGCCTGAAAAGCTCGAAAAGGTGGTCAGACCGCCCAGAAACCCCGTTGTACAGAGCAGTTTCACATGCGGCGGCACATCCGGCACCGACTGGAAAACAGCCAGCGCGACACCCATCAGCAAGCCGCCGACCATATTGGCCGCCCACGTGCCGAGCGGAAACCCGGCGAACAGCGGATTCAGCGTCAGGCCCAGCCCCCAGCGCAGCCAGGCACCGAGCGCCGCACCGCCGCCCACGGCAAGGAAGTTCTGCATGTCGCGCAGCCGGAGTCATTGAAGGCGCTCATTGTAAAGACAGGCAAGTCCCTGCACGAGCCATCCACAGTTTGCTCTGCTGCCGATTCCGTCTTCGAGACGCCACATCGCTTGCTCAACGTACGTATCGCGGACAGGGTCCGCTCCTACGAACGGCAACACCGTCGCGGTTTTCGTAGGAGCCTGCCCTGCAGGCGATCCGGTCTCCGAGATGCGGCAGCTCGTGATCGACGTGCGGATCGCGGGCAGGGTCCGCTCCTACAAACGGCAACACCGTCGCGGTTTTCGCAGGCGCGTTCAATGGCCAGCCGTCTGCGGGCGGCGAGCAGTGGCCGCTCGCTCGGCCTGTCACACGATGTAAGGTTGCGCACCCGCCACGGGTCTGTAGGCTTGTCAGCTCATCCCCGGACGACGTCGTGATACTCGGATTCAGCAAACGCAAAAGCTTCGAACAGGCGGTGCGCGCCTTCAGCCCGGACCTGTACCGGTTCGCCTGGTGGCTGTGCCGCGACAAGTTCGTGGCCGAAGACCTGGTGCAGGAAACGTTTGTCCGCGCCTGGAAGGCGTGGGACGACATCAAGGATTCCAACGCCACCAAAAGCTGGCTGATCACCATCGTGCGGCGCGAGCACGCCCGGCTGTACGAACGGAAGCAGTTCGATTACGTCGATGTCGAGCTGGAAGACCTGCAGATCGCCGCCGACCACGAACCGATGGAGCTGTTTGAAACGGAAAACCTGCTGGGCAGCCTGCCGCTGACCCTGCGCGAACCGCTGGTGCTGCAGGCACTGGGCGGTTTTTCATGTGCTGAAATCGCCACCATGCTCGACACCACCGAAGGCGCCATCATGACCCGCCTGACCCGCGCCCGGCAGGCGCTGCGCAGCACGCTCACCGCCCAACCGGGCACCGCCGGCCGGAGGGCCGAATCATGAGCGCCGACGGCTTCAACTGCATCGACTTCCGGCGCGAAAAGATGTCCGATCCGCGCCGCCTGACCGAACTCGCGGAAGAACACCTGATCGCCTGCGCCGGCTGCCAGAGCTTCTCGCGCCGGGTCAATGCGCAGGAGCGCGCGCTGCAGCAGGCGGTGAGCATCGACGTACCCGACGGTCTGGCCGAACGCATCATCGTCGCCGGCCGCAGCCAGACGCGCACGCCGTACAAGCTGTGGGCGCTGGCGGCCAGCCTGGTGCTGAGCGTGGGCATGGGCGCGCAGTACTGGCACGCCGCGCCCGACCGCGACCGCATCGCGCTGGCAGTCGAACACGTGATGCACGAGCCGCAGGCGCTGATGAGCACGCGGCTGATCGAACCGGAACGGGTGGCACAGGTGTTCGAAAGCTTCGGCGCCGAAGTGCGGGTGCCGCTGGCGTCGGTGCGTTACGTGAAGCTGTGCCCGGTGCCGGGCGGCACCGGCTGGCACATCGTGTTCGACACCGACAAGGGCCCGGCCACCCTGCTGCTGCTGCCGCAGAACACCGCGAAAAAGGCTCGCGTGCTGACCGCGTCGTACGGCGGCATGGGCGTGCATGTCGAGCCGGGCGGCCAGGGCATGTTTGCCGTGGTGGCCGGCGACGAGGAACAGGCCCGCGCCGCGGCCGGCATGCTGCACCGGCACGTGAGCTGGCAGGTGTACACCGCGCACGGCGGCGACCCGGGCGCTCCGAAAAGGCTGTAACGAAAAGGCGTTTCGCGCGACTACATGGCGAGGGCTCGATGCCTTCGCATACCCTTCCTCACTCGAACGGAGTCGCCATGAAACGAAAGACCCTCCCCTTTTCCGCCACCGGGCTGCTCCTGGCTGCTGTCGCCTCGATACCGCTGCAGGCCGCCGAGCCGACACCGGCCGACATGGTCGATGCGCTCAACGGCGTCTTCGGAAAGCATGCCGGTGCCCGCGGTTCGCACGCAAAAGGTTTCTGCGCGCGCGGCACTTTCACGCCCGCGCCGGCAGCGGATAGCTTCGCAAGCAGCCGGCTGCTGTCTGCGATGCAGGTGCCGGCCGAAGTGCGTTTCTCGATCGGCGGGGGCAATCCGCGCGTCTCCGACAAAAGTCGCTCGGTGCGCGGCATCGCTGTGAGACTGACGGGCCCCGAAGAAGGGTGGGACATGGTCTTCATTTCCGAACCCGTGTTCTTCGCTGCGACGCCGGCTTCCTTCGTGAGCTTCCTGAAAGCGCGCGTGGCAGATCCAGCCACGAAGAAACCGGACCCGGCGCGCATCAAGGCCCACAACGAACAGTATCCGGAGGGCACACGGCA
The DNA here is from genome assembly GCF_030696805.1 of Methyloversatilis sp. GTDB lineage: Bacteria > Pseudomonadota > Gammaproteobacteria > Burkholderiales > Rhodocyclaceae > Methyloversatilis. The sequence goes on from NZ_JAUYRO010000064.1 coordinate 10,907, forward strand.
ACCGTCGATGCTGGGGGCACACGCAGCGCCGGCCTCGTATGCGAGCACGCCCTATTTCTCCAATCACGCCTTCAAATTCATGGCGGCCGACGGCCGCTCGACTTGGGCACGGCTGCAGTTCGAGCCGGTATCGGGCACCCGCCATCTGAGCGAGGCCGAGGAAAAATCGCTGCCCGACGACTTTCTCGAACAGGAGTTCAGAGACCGTCTCGGCAGCGGCAGCGCCGATCTGGATCTTTACGCGCAACCCGCCGGCAGCGGCGATTCGCTCACCGACCCATCGGTGACATGGTCGAACGGGCCTGCCAGGGTGCTCCTTGGCCGGCTGTCGCTCGATCGATACAGCGGTCAGGACTGCAATGATCGGGTGTATGTGCCGACCCGGCTGCCGGCGGGGGTCGAGCCGTCCGACGACCCGGTTCTTCGGGTGCGCGCCGCCGCTTACGGGGTCTCGAACGCCCGCAGAGCGCAACCTTGATCGCTGCGGTCGTGTCGGCCGCAGCGTCCGGCTGTGCTGCCGGAGCGGCTGGCCGGCAGCACAGCACGAATCATGCATACTGCCGGCCCATGACCCCACTGTCCCAGCCGCGCGCCGACACGCTGGAGGAACACCGACGATTCCTGCTCAACCTTGCCGCGCTGCAGCTGGGGTCGCGCGACGACGCCGATGACGTGGTTCAGGACACGTTCGCTGCGGCACTCGGCGGCCTGGCTGGCTTCTCCGGCGAGGTGCCCGTTCGCGCCTGGCTGGTCGGCATCCTGCGGCACAAGATCGTCGATGCCATCCGCCGCCGTGTCCGCTACGTCCGTCTCGACCCCGAGGACGTGCTGCCGGACGATGAAGCCGAGTTCGACGACCACTTCACGACAGACGGCTGCTGGCATCCATCCGTGCTCAATGACAGCTGCCCGGAAGCGTCTTTGGCGCACCGCGAACTGCTCGAACTGATCGAACTGTGCATGCAGAAATTGCCCGCCAACACCGCCCGGGTGTTCCTGATGCGCGAGTTCCTTGATCTCGACTTCGGCGAAATCGCTGCGCAACTCGGGCTGACCGAAGGCCACCTGCGGGTACTGCTCTACCGCGCCCGCATGCGTCTGCGCGACTGCGTCAGCCGCGGCTGGAGTTGTCCGTGAGTACCGCTGCCCCCGCGCCGGCCGGCGGCATAAGCTGCCGTGACAGCACCCGCCTAGTGTCGGAAATGCGTGATCGTCCGCTGGACGGCGCGGAAACGAGGCAGCTCGAGACCCATGTCACGCAGTGCCCGCACTGCCGCATCGCCGCGCAGCAGTTCGCTGACCTGTTCGCTCGCGTCGATCTGTTGCTGGCGCGTGCGCCGAAGGGCGATCACCGGTAGCAGCAGGCGCTGCAGGTAGCGTGTCGTCACGGTACTGTCGGACGCAGGGTTTACAATCCGGCGTCGCTTTTTTCCTGCACCGCGCTTCGCAATGGAATTGACCCGCCTGCTTTCGCAGCTCGACGACCGCATGCTCGGCGAGCTGTTCTCGGAAGAGACCATCGTGCGCGGCAGCGGCTATGTGTCGCGGGTGGGCGACATCGAGGTCAATGGCCCGACGCTGCGCGCGCTGGTGCGCGGCTCGCGGCCGCAGCCGTATCAGGTGTCGGTGCGGCTGGAGCGGCGCGAATACTTCGGCAAGCTCACGCTTGAAGTGGCGTCGCGCTGCAGTTGCCCGGTCGGCAACCGCTGCAAGCACGCGGTCGGCCTGCTGCTGGCGGCCAAACAGCAGGGCGAGCTGATCGAAAAGCCGCGCGCTGAGATCCTGCGCTGGGCGCAAACCCTGGGTCAGCGCCTGGCCCGGGACACCAGCACCGCAACGAAGAAGCGCAGCAACCCGGTGCGCGACGCCATCATCTTTCTGGTCGCGCTGCGCGGCACGCAGGCGCCCGAGTTCCGGCTGCTCAAGGCGCGCCTGACGCGCGACGGCGCCTTCAGCGGCGACGGCCAGCCCTGGTTCAATTACGAACAGGCGCTGCTCAAGCCACCCTCCTTCGTGCACGAAAGCGATCTGCCGGTGTTCCGCGTGTTGCGCGACGCCATCCGCAAGCGCCACAGCAGCACTTTTGTACCGTTCGAACTGCGTGGCAGCGACGGGCTGGGCGTGCTGCGCAGCGCGCTCGAAACCGGTCGCACCTATGTGCTGGACAGCGGCGGCGACGGCCTCGTCCACCTGCTGGCGGCCGGCGAACCGCGCCCCGGCCAGCTCGAGTGGCAGACCGAAAGGCTCGGCGTGCGCGCCCTGCTCGCCTGCACGCCACCGGCCAGCACGGTGCTGCCGACCGAGCCGCCCTGGTATGTCGACGCCGGCAGAGGTGAAGCCGGCGAAGTGCTGCACCCGGACCGCGCCGCACTGATGGCGGTGCTGGAACTGCCGCTGCTGTCGCCGGCCGAGTTGCCGCTGGTGGCCGGGGCGCTGGCCGACGTGGCGCCCGCGCTGCCGTCGCCGCTCGGTCGCGACGCCGCCAACTTGCCGCTGCTGACCGAGCCGCTGCGCCCGGTGCTGCAGCTGCAGAGCCTCGCCGTGTGGCATGTAAAGCCGCATCGCGGCTACGACAAGGCGCTCGGCCACACGCTGTACGACCTCGCCACCGTGTCGCTGCACTACGGGCAGGCGCGCTTCGCAGCCACCGATTCGTCCGATCTCGCCACCCTGCCGAGCGGGCGCGCGGTGCGCGTCCAACGCGATCTGGCGGCCGAAAGCCGCGCGCTCGCGCTGCTGAGCGAGGTCGGCTTTGCGCCGCTGCAGGCGCGCTGGCTGCAGATGTTCGACCCGCTGCCGGTCGGCGCACTCGGGCTGGAAAGCGAAGCCGCCTGGGCGCGCTTCTTTTCCGCCGAAGCCGGCACGCTGACCCGCGCCGGCTGGCAGATCGAGTGCCCGCCCGACTTCCGCCACCGCGTGCTGGTGGTCGACGAGTGGTACGCGGATCTCGACGAGAACGAGAACGGCTGGCTCGAACTGTCGCTCGGCATCGACGTCGGCGGCCGCCGGCTCGATCTGGCGCCGCTGCTGTACGCCTTGTTCAAGCGCGACGGCCGCTGGCTCGACCCGGTCGCGCTCGACCGCATGCGCGACGAAGACGCGACCGAACTGCAAACGCCGGAAGGCGAGCGCATCGTGGTGCCGGCCGGGCGCATCAAGCCGCTGGCGCGCACCCTGGTCGACCTGTTCGACAGCCCGACCGCCGGCGCGCTGCGCGTGTCGCGCATGGACGCCCCGCGCCTGACCGAGGCGCTCGATGCGAAGTGGACGCGCGCCGGCTTCCAGTCGCTGGAAAAGTGGGTCGAGCGGCTGCGCGGCATGAAGGGAATCGCGCCGGTCGCCGAGCCGGCGGGCTTCGGCATCGAACTTCGCCCCTACCAGCGCGAAGGGCTGGCCTGGCTGCAGCATCTGCGGGCACACGATCTGGGCGGCATCCTGGCCGACGACATGGGGCTGGGCAAGACCGCCCAGGCGCTGGCCCACCTGCTGACCGAAAAACTCGCCGGCCGGCTCGACCGCCCGGCGCTGGTCGTGCTGCCGACTTCGCTGGTGTTCAACTGGCAGCGCGAAGCCGAGCGCTTCGCGCCGCAGCTGAGCGTGCTCAAGCTGCACGGCGCCGACCGCAGCGCGCTGTTCAACCAGATCCCGCAGCACGACGTGTGCCTCACCACCTACCCGCTGCTGTGGCGCGACCACGAAAAGCTGGCCGCGCACGACTACCACCTGCTTATCCTCGACGAGGCGCAGACGGTGAAGAACACCGGCAGCCAAGCGGCAAAGGCGGTGCGCCTGCTGCGCGCACGTCATCGGCTGTGCCTCACCGGCACGCCGATGGAAAACCATCTGGGCGAGCTGTGGGCGCAGTTCGACTTCCTGCTGCCCGGCTTTCTCGGCGAATCGAAGGATTTCACGCGCAGCTGGCGCACGCCGATCGAAAAGCACGGTGACCTCATCCGGCGCGAACTGCTGGCGCGACGCGTCGCACCCTTCATCCTGCGTCGGCGCAAGGACGACGTCGCGAAGGAACTGCCGCCCAAGACCGAAGTGCTTCGCACGGTCGAACTGACCGGCCGCCAGCGCGACCTGTACGAAACGGTGCGCGTCGCGATGGACAAGCGGGTGCGCGAAGAAATCGCCAGCCGCGGCTTCGCGCGCAGCCGCATCGTCATCCTCGACGCGCTGCTCAAGCTGCGTCAGGTGTGCTGCGACCCGCGCCTGCTGAAGACCGATGCCGCGCTGCGCGTGAAGGAACGCGCCAAGCTCGACCTCCTGATGGACATGCTGGAAAACCTGCTGGCCGAAGGCCGCAAGGTGCTGGTGTTTTCGCAATTCACCGCCATGCTCGACCTGATCAAGACCGAACTGGACGACGCCGGCATCGGCTCGGTCATGCTGACCGGCGACACCACCCACCGCGAAGCCGTCGTGCGCCGCTTCCAGGAAGGCACCGTGCCGGTGTTCCTGATCAGCCTGAAGGCCGGCGGCGTCGGCCTCAACCTCACGAACGCCGACACCGTCATCCACTACGACCCCTGGTGGAACCCCGCCGCCGAAAACCAGGCCAGCGACCGCGCCCACCGCATCGGCCAGGACAAGCCGGTGTTCGTCTACAAGCTCATCGTCGCCGGCAGCATCGAAGAACGCATCGTCGCCCTGCAGGAAAAGAAGGCCGCCCTTGCCGAAGGCATCCTCGGCAACGACGAGGCCGCGCTGGAGAAGTTCGGGGAGACGGATCTGGCGGCGCTGTTTGAGCCGCTGGCGGAGTGAGGAAGCTGGCAACAAGCACCTCGGCATTTCGGCCGATGTCTGCCGCGCACGCTGCGCCTGACAATCCAGCTGTCTGAACCCGGTTGTCGGCCGCGGAGCACCCTCCGCCGGCTCACCACCCCTCCATTGCCCACCTGTAGCCCAACGGCTACACTTCTCTGGTGTGATCATGCGCGTCGAAAAGACCGACGAGTATCGCGACTGGATCGACAGCCTCAAGGACGTGACCGGTCGCGCGCGGATACTGATGCGCGTCGACAGGCTGATCCACGGCAACCCGGGCACGCATCGCAATCTGACGCACGGCGTGTCCGAACTGAAGATTGATGTTGGACCCGGCTACCGTGTGTATTACACCCAGCGCGGCAACGTCCTGCTTCTACTGCTGGTCGGCGGCGACAAGTCGACGCAGGAGAACGACATTGCACGCGCGATCCGTCTGGCCCGAACCTGGGGAGAACAAACATGACCGCCGAAAAGACCCTTTCACCGCCAAAGGCGAACACATCGCCCTATGACGTTGCAGATCACCTCCGCACGCCGGAAGACATGGCGGCCTACCTCGACGCCTGGCTTGAAGGCGCGGACGACGACATCTCAGGCATCGCGCGCGCCCTCGGCGATCTCGCCCGTGCCAAAGGAATGAGCCAGGTCGCGCGGGACACCGGACTGAGCCGTGAAAGCCTTTACCGGGCGCTGAGCGAAAACGGCAACCCGAGCTTCGGCACCGTGCTCAAGGTAGCGCGGGCGTTGGGGGTGAAGTTGCGTGCGGTAGCAATGTGACCATTTTGCTTACGAGCGAAAAAACTCCACCGTAGGCAAAGGCCCTTCCGCACATTCTGTGGTTGAAGGTCGAGAAGTCTTTGTCATAATACTGGAGCCGCGAGGTGCGGTTTTTGCGCGAATTTTAAGGTCGGAATATGGAGCAGAATTCCGCGCAAGGCATTGATACGGAAGCGCATTCCGGAAAATGAATGTTATTGAGCCGAAACTAGCTGGCCATTTAACCAGAAAACTTTCGCCCGAAAACAAATTTGGGCTTTACTTGGCTAGGAGAAACCGTGGCAGATAAAAGAGGAATTGTCATTTCCCCGCCTTTCGTAGTGTTACCTGAGGGTGGAATCTCATGCGGAGGTAGCCCGTCATCTGCCGACTTGCGTAAATACTTGTTGTACTGGGACGAGATTGACTACCCCGACAACAATTTCGTTTCCATCGGTGTAGACCCTGACATGGAATTTCTTATTTCTGCAGGCGTCGCAGCTCGAACTCGTGTCCAATTTCAGGGCGCAATGTCGTCGGGAAATGGGGAGTTTTTTCTCTTAGCTCAGCAAGCTGTGTTTGAGAGACGCGACAACGAAAACCCCGGGCTATGGTCGATCGCCCAGCTATCTGATGCGCCGTATTTCGCGAACTCACGTCCTGTCACTGCGATTGAATACCAGCTTTGGAACACCTTGCCAGTCCCTCAAGACGATGTCCCATTAAGTGAAATTCTCGAATTCAAGGCTCGCCGACGAGATGAGTTAATTGCACTTCGCATTTACCTTGACGAACTCTATCTTTCCGTGACATCTGCGTCAGATTTGCCGCGCGCAAAGACGTCAGCCATATTGAAGCTTGAGGTTGCTCTAGCCGAGGTTGATAGAGCGCTAGGAGAATCCGGAATTTCCAAAACGTTTTCGTCTTTGCGCGGATTCATCGCGGGTGAATTCACGAATATCGCCGGCACAGGCTTGGGAGCTGCAGGTGTCGCGCCGTTCATAGGAATGTCGCCCCTCATAGCAGGCGCGATTGGGGCTGGCATTGCGTTTGCGATCAAACCCGTTCTTTCACCGAGGTCGCGTAAAGAGGCCCATCCCCTCACTTATGTTTCTAGTGTTCGCAAAGAGTTATAAGCAGCCCAACACTGTGCTCCAAGGGACGTTGCGCGATGCAGCCGCGCAGCGCCCCTAAGCTTGAACGTTGAGGCTGTAGAAAAACCTGTCCTCTTGAAAATCGGACCATGGAAAATCAAGCACTTGCAGCGCGCAAAATCCTCATGAATAGAGTTTTTCTACAGCCTCGTTGGGCATCTAAAAAATGATCCCTTTGGACCGCCTTGTCGCTCTCCGAGATCAATATCTGCAACTCGTTCGACTAGAAATCGATGAGTTTGGCGTTAAGCCTACAGAAATTCGGCACCTTATCGGTCGCCTAGGGGAGTTTGAGTGCGCGCTCATGATCGGCGGAACACTGGCTCACAGGGCTAATCAGCACGGCTTTGATGTTATTTCAAAAGAAGGCCGAAAAATCAGTGTCAAGACCACGGCTCAGAAGAGCGGTTTTGTCGCCATCTCGGAAAGAACCCTCCACTACGCAGACGACCTCATGCTGCTCCAATATATCGGTGGCGGTCTCGTGACAATCTACTATGGCTGCATAAAAAATGCAGTTTCAGTAGCCCGCATCTATGACGGGGTAGGAAAGTTTGAGCTTGACATTTCAAAGGCCAGAACCCTTGCGCGCAAGCTTGAAGCTTCGGGTACCCAACAAACCGGTCTCTAGCGAACCGAGCCAACTTCGCTGTCTGCCGTCCGCTGACCTTCTGAGTTTTGCCTCACAGGCTGGTGAGAAACCCTTGAATCCTTCCGGGAAGCAATAGGGGACGTAGCAACATTTTCTCGGTGGCGGACTATACGCCGCGTGGCGCGGATCGCCATGTATTCAGCATGAGGAAAGCAAATGACCGCGAGCAAGCGCGCATCGGGCCCATCCTTGGGCTCTGATCTGAAGCGGGTCGACGGGCATGTCATTCAGCCGGCCGAATACGATGAACTGCCTGAACTCAACGATGAAATGCTTGCGCGTGGAAAGGTGAATCGAGGCGGGCGACCCAGATCCGCGAATCCGAAGAGGCTGATTTCGATTCGTCTGACCGAGGATGTCATTCAACGCTGGCGGGCCACAGGCCCGGGGTGGCAGACCCGTATGGCAGAGAGCCTCAGCAGGCTCGCGCCAACGGGAAGCGGTGGACAAACCGGGGAATAAGCACATACCCGTGATAGTCCCCACCGAGCAGGCAGAGGACCGACGCCAAGGTTTCTCCGCCTGTCTCGAACGGCTACAAAGAGGCCTCGCTGATTTCTGCCGCTGCTTCGGGCAGGATGTCTACGCCCCCGAGCGGGTCACAGGGCGTTCCGCGCTCGATCGTACGCTGCGCAGCCAACCATACTGCTGGGCAGACCTCGCCGCTCTTGCCGCCTGATGTTCGCCAACCGCGGTAGCGAACGTCACCCGAACTCGTATCCCAACGCCCGACACCATGAACTTCAGCCCGATCAGAATCATGTGGAACGACTGGCCGGCGCTGGCGTCATGGGTGGCGATGCCGATCACCTGGGCCATCCATTGCGGCTTCCCGTACCTGTACGGTGGCGCCGCGGCCTTGCCGCTGGTGCTTCCGGTCGGGGTGTCCGTCGCGCTCGTCGCCGTGCTCCTCTGGCGCATCAAGCGTGTGGCCGATCTGTTCGCGCGCGGGGTGGCGGTGAGCGGCACGGTGACCGACCTGATGATTGCAAAGGATCGCGGGCAGTTGGTGTTCGAATTCGAAGCCCCCGGCACGCGGGTTCGAACATGGATGCCGATACACAAGACCCGTGACGTGCTGTCGCTCGCCATCGGCGACCGCGAGGACGTTCTTTACGACGCGAATAAGCCGACTCGAGCCATCGTCAAAAGCCTGTTCGTCGCGAGATAGGGAACGACATGGGAGCTCAGCACCATTCCGTGCCGCGACCATCCGCGTCGGTCATCGCGAAGATATGCCTGACAGACCGGCTTCCCGGCGTATTTTTCCGGGTACGGCTGCCCCGGGTTTCGCGGAGCTTGCGCGCGATTTTTCGCGCATCCTTGCCCACCTTGCGGAGATCAAAGTCCGGGCGCAGGAAAGACGCATCCTCGACATCGTCGCCGCCCTCGACGTACTCGAAAACAACCCGCTGGTTCGTCGCCCGACATATGGCGCTGTACCGATAATCGGCGAGGTCGACAGGGTTTTCGTATGGGCCACATCCGCAGCGAGCGCGAGGCCGGCTATCGAGACTGACTCGCCCTCTCGCCCATGAAGCGCAAGAAGATTTCAATCGCTAAAATCGATAACTTGCATTTATCGAGAAATTCGATATTGTTTGATTATCGTTATTGGCGATAAACGTCATGCCCCGATTGATCACTGCACATCAGGCCGGACAGATACTCAGCGCCAGGCGCAAGGCGATGGGCCTGTCACAGGCGGCGGCGGCCGCAAACCTTGGCATCAGCCAGAATCGCCTGTCTGAACTTGAAGCGGATCCGGCGCGCTTGACACTGGACAGGTTGCTCTCCCTGGCAAGCCAGCTCGGATTCGAAGTCGTGCTCCAGGAAAAGACGCCGCCCACCGACACCGGCGAGTGGTAGCCATGGGGCGCCGCTCGCACGCTCGCGCCCTGAACGTCTGGGCCAACGGCCGTCTGGTTGGTCAGTGGCGCATGCCCGGCCGTGGCCCGACCGAATTCCAGTACGAAGCAGACTGGGTCAACGCCCCCGACGGGCGCCCGCTGTCCTTGTCGCTGCCGATGACGCCGGACAATCTGCCGCTGCGCGGAGACCGTGTCCGCAACTACTTCGACAACCTGCTTCCGGACAGCGACCGCATCCGCGCACGGCTGCAGTCCCGGTTCCACACCGACAGTACCGACGCGTTCGACCTGCTGCAGGCGATCGGCCGCGATTGCGTCGGGGCGGTGCAGCTCCTGCACGAGAACCGTGCGCCGGAAGAGGTGTTCAGCATCCAGGTTGAACCCCTCGACGACGCGGGCGTGGAACGCATGCTTGCAGGCGCATTGACGACCTCGACCTTTGGGCAACAAGCCCACGAAGACGACGATTTCCGGATTTCCATCGCCGGTGCCCAGGAAAAGACCGCGCTGACCCGGCACGACGGGCATTGGTGTCGCCCCCTGGGTGCCACGCCCACGACGCATATCTTCAAGCTGCCACTGGGGCTGGTCGGCAACCGCAAAGCCGACATGCGCACCTCTATCGAAAATGAATGGCTGTGCGCGCAGATACTCGCCGGATTCGATTTGCCGGTCGCGCCGTGCGAAATTCACCGGTTCGGAGACCAGAAGGCACTGGTCGTCGAGCGATTCGACCGCAAGCTCGCCAGCGCGGGAACGTACTGGCTCCGTCTTCCACAGGAGGATTTCTGCCAGGCGACCGGCACGCCTGCAAGGGCGAAATACGAGGCCGACGGCGGCCCCGGGATGATCGAGATTGCCGGCATCCTGCAGGGCTCGGAAGCACGCGAAAAAGACCTGGCCACACTGCTGAAGGCACAACTGCTGTTCTGGATGATGGCCGCCACGGACGGCCACGCAAAGAACTTCTCCCTCTTCCTGCTGGCAGGGGGCCGATTCCGCCTGACACCGCTCTACGATGTCCTGTCCGCCTGGCCGGTCACCGGAACCGGCCCGAATCGACTCGACCGCGAAAAGCTGCGCCTCGCCATGGCTGTGCGGGGAAAGAATACACACTATCGCCTGCACGACATCCAGCGCCGACACTTCATCGAAACCGGCAGCCGGTGTGGCCTGGGCTCAGGCATGGAGCAGATCATCGATGAGGTAAGCGGGCACTCCGAGGCGGTGCTGGAACAGATAGGCCGAACGCTTCCACCGGGTTTCCCGGAGGACGTTTTCATTGCGCTTGCGGAAGGTCTGCGGGCTTCTGCCGCCAGGCTTTAAGTCCGCGCCACGCCCGCCCGCTACCGCAGCACTGCGCACAGGCGCCCTCCCTATGCCTTGCCCCCACCCGCACCCACGATCAGATTGAACACCTCTCGCGCCAGCAGCAGTTCCACCAGCACGCCGCCGCGCAGCGCGCTGATCGGCCGGAACACGCCGCCGTGCGGTTCGAGCGCGGCCTTGGGCGCCTCGAAAGTGGTGAAGCGCAGCAGATGCACCCTGACCGGGCCGGTTTCGGTGGACACCCAGTGATTGAAATCGCATGCCCGCACCACCTCGGCCGGATTGAGTCCCAGCCTTTCGATGACCGCCGCCTTCACCGCCTCGCCATCGTGCGCAGCCGCGGGCTCATCGGGCGCTGACGTCAGTTCGGCGGAAGCGGGAAGCCCTGCCGGCAGAAGCAGTGTTTCATTCCACTTCGCAAACACGAGCGCGGTGCTGTAGCTGTCGAAATGCACGAGCATCACGCGATTCTTGATCAGCACGTCGTCCTGAGTATCCATGGTTCATTCCCTTCCGTCGGGCAAGAAAGTCGACCCGACGTCAGGCTCGCTGGCCGTTCCGACGGCGTCGCTCGATGTACCGATCCAGTGCGCCGGCGTCCGCCGGACCTGGATGGGGTGTGCACCGTTCGTGGCAGACCTCGCTGCACACGCGGGAAGTATGCAGGCTGGCCGGAGCAGTGCAGCATCGGTCACGCCGACACAGCGCGCTGCGTCGCCCCGCCATTCCAGGGCCTGTCACGACGTGGAAAGTGGCGGTGGTGCAGTAATGAGTGCCCGACGAGGAACGTCCCCTTCGCAAGGCTGTCCCGACCAAGGCGGTGCAATGCGCGATACTTATGGGTGCAATGCGCCGTGCAAGCGGTAATTCGCGCCTGTCACCCTTGATCTATCGTGGAAGGAAACCTGATGTCTTTTGCCTCACGCCTGCTGCTGCCGATTGCGCTGATCGTCGCTGCAGCGGGCATGCCGGTGTTTGCCGCCGAGCCCCCGTCGCTGTTCCTCAACCTGACCACTGACAATTCGCAGCGCTCGGAAACGGGACTCATCTTCGCGCGGGACCAGATGGCGCGCGGCCACGCGCTGACCGTGCTGCTGAACGACCAGGCCGTGCGCATGGGCAGCAGCACCAACCTGCGCAACTTCGTCAATCAGCAGAAACTGCTGCGCGAACTGATGGGCAAGGGCGCCGTGGTACTGGTGTGCCGCGTGTGCATGCGCCACTACGGCGTGACCGAAGCCAGTCTGATGCAGGGCATGCAGCTCGACGACCCTCAGCGGGTCGGCGAAGCGCTGTTCCGCGACAACACTCGCTCGCTCACCTGGTAGGTGCCCCGCGTGCTCAAGCCTGGCGCGCACCGCATATATAGATGGCGACATCGCTGACCACCCTGCCCGACGACCTGCCGGTGCCGCTTGACGACGGGGCGGCCGCCCACCTCGAAGGGATGCGTCTGCCCGCGCTGGCGCTGCCGCGCACTGAAGGCGGCACGACCGATCTCGCGGCGCTGCGCGGCCTGCAGGTGATCTACGTGTATCCGATGACCGGCCGGCCGGATGCGCCGCTCCCCGACGGCTGGGACGCGATACCCGGCGCACGCGGCTGCACACCGCAGTCGTGCGCCTTTCGCGATCACCATGCCGAACTGGCGGCGTTGGGCGCCGGCGTGTTCGGGTTGAGCAGCCAGACCAGCCATTACCAGCAGGAAGCCGCGGCGCGCCTGCATCTGCCGTTTCCGCTGCTGAGCGACGACGGCCTGCAACTCAAGGCCGCGCTGCGCCTGCCCACCTTCACTGCGGCCGGGCTGGAACTGTACCGGCGGCTTACGCTGATCACCGACGACGCACGCATCGTCAAGGTGTTCTACCCGGTGTTTCCGCCCGATCGCAATGCCACCGATGTTCTGGCGTGGCTCAAGGAGCACACCATGAAAACCCGCGCCACCGCACTGGCGCTGGCGGCTTGCGCCTCCACCGCCCTCGCGGCCGATGCCGCCCCGCGCGTGCTGACGCGCTGCCCCGACTCGCCCAACTGCGTATCGACCCAGTCGGACAGCGCAGCAAAGATGGCGCCCATTCCATTCAGCGGCGACGCTGCCGCTGCGCAGGCGCGCCTGAAGCAGGTCATCCTCGCCCAGCCGCGCGCCACCATCACCCGCGAAGAGCCGGGATTCATCGCAGCCGAATTCCGGTCGCGCATCTTCCGCTTCGTCGATGCCGCAGAGTTCGCCATCGACGCCGGTGCGTCGGTCATCCACTACCGCTCCGGTGCCCGGACCGGTTACTCGGATTTCGGCGTGAATCGCTCGCGCATGGAAGCGCTGGCGAAGGGCTTTGCCGAAGCGAAGTAGTCCAGCGTCGATGCGCCGTATTCACCACCGGATCGCGGACGGGGTCCGCTCCTACAATCGACGTCACCAGTTTTGAAGCCGTCACGGTTTTCGCAGGAGCCGTCCCACGCAGGCGATCCCGGTCTCCGAAATGGCGACTCCGCTTGATCAACGCGCCTCTCGCGGACCGGGTCCGCTCCTGCGAAAAACGTCACCAGTTGTGAAGCCCTCGCGGTTGTCGCAGGAGCCGTCCCACGGTCGGCCCTGCATGGCCGACCGGCTCCACGGGCGGCGAGCCGTGCTCGCCGAAACCCCCGCTCCGCCCCCGCAGGCGATCCCGGTCTCCGAAATGGCGAGTCCGCTTGATCAACGCGCCTCTCGCGGACCGGGTCCGCTCCTACGAAAAACGTCACCAGTCGTGAAGCCTTCGCGGTTTTCGCAGGAGCCGTCCCACGGTCGGCCCTGCATGGCCGACCGGCTCCACGGGCGGCGAGCCATGCTCGCCGAAACCCCCGCTCCGTGCCCGCAGGCGATCCCGGTCTCCGAAATGGCGGTACCGTTGATCAACGCGCGGATCGCGGACGGGGTCCGCTCCGAACGGCAACACCATCGCGGTTTTCGTAGGAGCCTGCCCTGCAGGCGATTCCCGTCTCCCAAATGGCGGTACCGCTTGATCAACGTGCCTATCGCGGACGGGGTCCGCTCCTACGAAAAACACCGCCAGTCTTTTAGCCTTCACGGGTTTTTGCAGGAGCCCTCCACAGCCGGCCCTGCATGGCGGGTCAGCGTGTGAGATCGGGTGCCAGGACGAAGCGGACGCAGCCGTTGCCGTTGTGATCGAGCTGCAGGCGGAAGCCGCTGGCGCGGGCGAGCAGTGCCGACTGGTACAGCCCGACACCCAGACCGCTGGCGGAGGCGACTGGCGCCTGCAGCAGGTTTTCGGCCAGATCGACGGCGATGGCGCTGCCGCTGTCTTCGACCGACAGCCGGTCACCACCGAGGCGCAGCACGATGGCGATACCCGGTTCGGCGAGCCGCTTCTGCAGCGCGTTGCCGACCAGATTTTCCGCCACGGTCGTGTACAGCGCGCCGGGCAACAGCTGGTCGGGTTCGGTCATGCCTTCGACCATCACGCCCTGACCGGCGAAATGCGCCGCGGTGGCCTGCAGCCATTCGGGGGCCGGCGTCCATTCGCCGTCGACCGGCTGCGGGCGGCGCAGCTTGTCGAGCGTGGCTTCGAGGCGCGCGCTGATGACCGGCAGCTGGCGCGCCAGCAGCGCGTTGGCACGGGCGGCGCTGTCCGGGTCCGTGGCTTCGCGGGCGGCGAAACACAGGGTGTTGAGCGACTGCAGCAGATTCTTCACGTCGTGCGTCAGCCGCGCGCCGGTGTCGTGGATGGCCGACAGATAGGACAGGCGGCGCAGCTCTTCGGTGCGCAGCTGGGCCTGGTAGAACTGGCCGAGCAGTTGCACCAGCAGGTTGAAGTGCCACAGCAGGCCGCCGGACAGCGGGCGCGCGGTATAGAGCGTCAGGTCGAGCAACGGGTGTTCGAAATCCTGCCGGTGCGCGGCAACCTCGCCGAAGCGACGCGGTGGCGCGGCGTTCGCACCGCTGCGGGTGCGCCACTCGCCACCGCTGATCAGCGGCAGGGCGAGCAGGCGGTTGGCGGCGCGGGCGACGAATTCCTCCGGCCGGCTCTCTTCCTGCGACAGCGACGCGAGGCTTTCCAGCCAGCGCTCATAGGGCAGTGCCAGCGACAGCACATAGCGGGTGAAGGCGACACTGACGCCGCCGAAGCCGGCGCGCGGATTCCACGCCCAGCCCATCACCATCAGCGCGCTGGCCAGCACGCCCAGCGTCGCGAGCAGCGCGCGCAGGTAATCGACGTCGGCCAGTTGCATCGCCGCCAGCGTGCCCAGCACGAGTACGGCAAGCAGCAACAGCACGAAGGTGCCCGACACGAAGTCGAGCACTTCGCGGTCGCGGTCGGCCCGCTCGCGACCGGGCACCAGCAGCATGACGGTCAAGGCCACCGGCGCCAGCCACAGACCCAGCGTGTCGATGCCGGGCGGTACCGGCAGGCCGGGCGGCAACGCCCGCGGCAGCGCAATGGTCAGCAGTGCCGTGATCAGGTAGGCCAGTGCGCCGAGGTAGTAGATGCGCGGCCCGCGCGAGCGCGAAAAGAACACCTTGCCGCCGACCAGACCGGCCAGCAACAGCAGCCACAGGCTGAGCGCCAGTGGCCCGTAGAACCACAGGAACACGCCGACCAGTGCGCACAGCGCCGCCAGCACCGGCCATTCGATGCGGGACTGCGCACGCAGCAAGGGTTGCCACAGCAGCAGCAGGCCGAGGTGGGGCAACAGCAGCGCGCGACCGAACAGGCGGTCGTCGTCCAGCCACAACAGCAGATGCAGACTGGTCAGCACGCCCAGCAACAGCCAGGGTTGCGCCCGCGTCAGCCACATGACGCGCATGCGGCGCGGCACGGCAGGGCGTCGCATCACGGTGTCGCCCTTCTTTCATCGCCCACGCCGCACCAAAGTGAAAAATGACCGGATCGTGACAGGACTGACCGGATCCGGTCAGATCGAAGGGCTTTCGCACCGTAACTCGCGTGCCGTGAACGGTCGTTCGCCACCACCAATGCAAAAAAACGTTTCCAAATCAGTGCCATTCGGGAAACACTCCCGGCACTGTACTTTCGGGCACGAAATCTGCATCGACGGGACGCATACGGAGGATTCACATGAAAGCCAATCAACAAGGGTTCACGCTGGTCGAAATCGCCATCGTGCTCGTCATTATCGGTCTGCTGCTGGGCGGCGTGCTCAAGGGGCAGGAACTGATCAACAGCGCCAAGGCAAAAAGTCTGGTGAATGACTTCCGCACGATGTCGACCGCCGTGTATGCCTACCAGGACCGCTTCCGCTTCATGCCGGGCGACGATCCGGCCGTGGTGCAGCACGTCGCGGGCACGCTGGCGACCACGCCGGGCACGCCGGAAACCCAGGGCAACGGGCGCATCGGCGGCAACTGGAATTCGACCACTGCAACCGATGAATCGCGTCTGGTGTGGCAACACCTGCGACTGGCCAATCTGCTGACCGGCCCGACCGTCGAAAGCGACCCGGCCTACCTGCCGCGCAACGCAGACAACGGCACCATCGGCATCACCAGCACATCGCCGATCACGCCGGCCACGGGCAGCGGTCCGGATTCGCGGCCGATGACCGGCGCCTTCTTCATCTGTTCGTCCGGCATCACGGCACGCCTCGCCCGTCAGGTCGATTCGACCATGGACGACGGCGTCACCAACACCGGCAACGTGCGCGCGATGATCGACGTCAATGGCACGCCGTCGGCCACATCGACTGCCGCCAACATCGACGCCGCGGCCGAAACCGCAGCCGATCGTTACACGGTATGCGTGGCGTTCTGATGGCGGGTTCGCAGGAATGGCCGCTCAGCCCTTGAGCAGGCGCGATTCGGCCTGAGCCAGTTCGGCCGGCGCGCCCAGCAGCACCACCACATCGCCGCTTTCGAATGCCAGATCGGAACTGGGCTCCAGCGCCCGGATGCCGCGTCGGCGGATCGCGCTCACCTCGACGCGGATGTCGTTGAAGTGGAATTCGTCGATGCGGTGGCCGATGGCCCAGGCGCCCGGCGCCAGCGGCACCGAATGCAGACGCGTGTGTTGCTGATCGGACGCCGCCTCTTCCGCCAGATGTTCGGCGCCGCGGTAAAGCCCGCGCAACAGGTGATAGCGATCGCCTCGGAACTGGCGGATGCGCTTGAGCACGCGATGCAGCGGAATGCCCAGCAGCACCAGAGCGTGGGTGGCCAGCATCAGTGACGATTCGAGCGATTCCGGCACCACTTCGGTGGCGCCCGCAGACGACAGCTTGTCGTAGTCGCGCTCGTCGAAGGTGCGCACGACCACCGGCACTTCGGGATGCAGCTCGTTGACCAGGTGGATCACGCGCAGCGCCGCCTCGGTATCGACAAACGTGATGACGACGATGGATGCGCGCGTCAGCCCGGCTGCGATCAGCGTTTCGCGCTTGCCGGCGTCGCCGAACACCACCGTTTCACCGGCCGCCGCCGCCTCGCGCACCCGCTCCGGATCGAGGTCGAGCGCGATGAACGAAATACCCTCGTTTTCCAGGAAGCGCCCCAGGTACTGACCGTTGCGGCCGTAGCCGCAGACGATGGCGTGACCGTCGGTGGCCAGTGACTGGGCGGCGATCGACGTGAGCTGCATCGAACGCATCAGCCATTCCGACGGCACCAGCCGCAGCACGATGCGGTCGGCGTAGTGGGCGAGGATGGGTGCGGTCAGCAAGCTCAGCAGCAGCGAGGCGAGCACGATCTGCAGGATGCGGTCGGGCAGCAGGTTGGCCCCATCGGCCAGCGCCATCAGCACGAAGCCGAATTCGCCGCCGGCGCACAGCCACAGCCCGACGCGCAGCGCGGTGCCGGGCGACGAGCCGAAAAAGCGCGACGCTGCGGCGGCAACCACGAACTTGCCGATCAGGATGAACAGCACCGTCACCAGCACGAAGAACAGCTCGGACAGCACCAGCGCGAGGTTGAGCTTCATGCCGATGGTGACGAAGAACAGGCCGAGCAGCACGTCGCGGAACGGCTTGATGTCTTCTTCCACCTGATACCGGTACTGGGTTTCCGAAATGAGCATGCCGGCCAGGAAGGCGCCGAGCGCCAGCGACAGCCCGGCGTGTTCGGTTGCGAACGCCATGCCCAGCGTCACCAGCAGCACGTTGAGCATGAACAGCTCGGGCGACTTGCGCTGCGCCACAACGAAGAACCAGCGCTGCATCAGGCGCGGGCCGAGATACAGGATGAGGGTGAGCGCCACCGCGGCCTTCACGCCGGCCAGCGCCAGCGCTTCCATGCTTTCCTCGGCGCCGAGCGACAGCACTGGAATCACCACCAGGAAGGGCACGACCGCCAGATCCTGGAACAGCAGCACGCCGATCACCTGCCGGCCGTGCGCGGAATCGAGTTCCATCCGCTCGACGAGCAGCTTGATCAGCACCGCGGTGGACGACATGGCGATGGCGGCGCCGACGGCAATCGCGCCCTTGAGGCTCAGGCCGAACAGCCAGGCGAATGTGATGACACCGGCCACCGACAGCGCCACCTGGGTGCCACCCAGGCCGAACACCACGCGCTTCATCGAAAACAGCTTGGGCAGCGAGAATTCGAGGCCGATGGAAAACATCAGGAACACGATGCCGTATTCGGCGAACTGCCGCGCCTCGTCGGTATCGGGAATGAAAGCCAGCGCATGCGGTCCGGCCAGCGCACCGACCAGCAGGTAACCGAGTATGGGCGGCAGGCCGACGCTGCGGAAAAGGCCGACCACCAGCACTGAAGCGGCGAGCAACAGCAGGACCAGCTCGAGTGCGGACATGGTGGGCAGGAAGGGGCGGCAAGGCCATGAGCGGATGGCCGGCCGCCTGCCGTGGGCAGGTTGTTATAATCCGCAGCGATCATAACCGATCCACCCGAACGCCCGCGCTGCGGGCACCTGCCGGATCAACCGGGCCTGCCCCCGCCAGACGCATGACACACAGTTCCCCGCCCGTCACCGAAGACATCGTCGCCGCCGCCCGTCGCGTGCTCGACATCGAAGCGCGCGCGATCGACGCGCTGTCCGATCGCCTTGGCGAAGACTTCGCCGCCGCGGTCCGGCTGGTGCTCGACAGCACCGGCCGCGTCATCGTCAGCGGTCTGGGCAAATCCGGGCACATCGCGCGCAAGATCGCCGCGACGATGGCCAGCACCGGCACACCGGCCTATTTCGTTCATGCGGCCGAGGCGCTGCACGGCGATCTGGGCATGATTCATCGTGACGATGTGCTGATCGCGCTGTCCAATTCGGGCGAAACAGCCGAGTTGCTGGCGGTGGTACCGCTGGTGCGCCGGCAGGGTGGCCGCACGATCGCGATGACCGGCAAGCCGGATTCGACACTGGCCCGGCTGGCCGACGTGCATCTGGACGCCGGCGTGGCCACGGAAGCCTGCTCGCTCAATCTTGCCCCGACCGCCAGCACCACCTGCGCGCTGGCGCTCGGTGACGCATTGGCGGTTGCGCTGCTCGACGCGCGCGGTTTTCGCGAAGACGACTTCGCACGCAGCCACCCGGGCGGCGCGCTCGGCCGGCGCCTGCTGACCCATGTGCGCGACGTGATGCGCGCGCGCGCCGACGTGCCGACGGTGGGTGTCGACTGCACGGTGACCGAAGCGCTGCTGCAGGTGACGCGCGGCGGCATGGGCATGACCGTGGTGCTGGATGAAGCCGGCGGCGTGGCCGGGGTGTTCACCGACGGCGACCTGCGGCGCGCGATCGACCGCCTGGGCGACGTGCGCACCGTGCCGGTGGCCGACGTGATGAGCCGTCAGCCGCGCTCGATCAGCGAGGCGAAGCTGGCCGCCGAAGCGGCCGACGTGATGGAACGCAACCGGGTCAACCAGTTGCTGGTGACGGATGAACACGGCGCACTGGCCGGCGCGCTGAGCATGCACGACCTGATGCTGGCCAAGGTGATCTGAACATGGACGGCAATGCGGTACGCGAGGTGGCGGGCCAGGTCCGCCTGATGGGTTTCGATGTCGACGGCGTCATGACCGACGGCACGATATGGTTCGGCCCGGACGGCGACCTGATGAAGGGCTTCAACACGCTGGACGGACACGGACTGAAGATGCTGGCCGGCGCGGGCGTCGAAATCGTCATCATTTCCGGTCGCTCGTCGGCGGCGGTGCGTCACCGCGCAGCCAATCTCGGCATCACCACCGCGCTGCTCGGCGTCGAGAACAAGCGCGACGCGATGCGCGAACTGGCGGCCGAACGTGGCATTCCGCTGGCGCATTGCGGCTACATGGGTGACGACATCGTCGACCTGCCGGTGATGCGTGCCTGCGGCTTTTCAGCGGCACCGGCCAATGCCCACTTCTTCGTGCTCCAGCATGCGCGCTGGATCGCCGAAGCCGAGGGCGGCCGCGGCGCAGTGCGCGAAGTGTGCGAATACCTGCTCGACGCGCGCGGCGCGCTCGACGCGCTGCTGCAGGACTGCCTGCGTTGAACCGACGCATCCAGCAGGCGCTGCCGCTGCTCATCCTGATCGGACTCGCCGGCATGACGATCTGGCTCGAGCGCACGACGCGCATCGACGACAAGCCGTCGAGCGGCAGCCTGCGTCACGACCCGGACGTGATCATCGACAACTTCACGCTGTACCGCTACGACGAATCCGGCGCGATACAGCACACCCTGACGGCCCGGCAGATGCGCCACTACCCGGACGACGACTCGGCCGAACTCGACCACCCGACGCTGCGCTACGAAGGCAAGCTGGCGCCGACCCACATCAGCTCCGAACGCGCGCTGCTGACCAAGGATGGCAAGGAAGCCATCCTGCGCGACAATGTGCGAGTGCTGCGCGAAGCCAGTCCGGGCCGCGCCGAAATGACGCTGGCGACCACGCTGCTGTATGTGTATCCGGAAGAGGAAATCGCGCGCACCGATCAGCCGGTGCGCATGACGCAGGGCAAGTCGGTGGCGACCGGCGTTGGCATGGTCGCTGATCGCATCAAGGAACAATACGTACTCGAATCGCGCGTCAAAGCCACCATAGAAAGAGCCCGCCGCCCATGATTTCGCGTCAGATCACTGCCGCATTGACCACCCTGGCCCTGCTGCTGGCAGCCGGCCTGCCCGCCACCGCCCGCGCGGAACGCGCCGACCGCGACAAGCCGGTCAATCTCGAAGCCGACAAGGTGACGGTGGACGACCGCACGAAAACCCACAACTTCGAAGGCAATGTCGTATTCACGCAGGGCACGCTGACCATCAAGGCCAACAAGGTCGTGGTGACGCAGGATGCGACCGGCTACCAGAAGGGCGTGGCCACCGGCGGCGAAAACGGTCTGGCGCGCTTCAGGCAGAAGCGCGACGGTCAGGACCTCTGGATGGAAGGCGAGGGGGAGCGCATCGAGCACGACGCGAAGACCGAAATCACCCGCTTCTACGTGCGTGCCCACGTGAAGAGCGGCGGCGACGAGGTGCGCGGCCAGTACATCGAATACAACTCGATCAGCGAAAATTATACGGTCACCAATTCGGCCGACGCGAAGGCGGTGCCGTCGGGTG
This sequence comes from Methyloversatilis sp., assembly GCF_030696805.1. Taxonomy (GTDB): domain Bacteria; phylum Pseudomonadota; class Gammaproteobacteria; order Burkholderiales; family Rhodocyclaceae; genus Methyloversatilis. Next base: position 31,950 of record NZ_JAUYRO010000064.1, read on the forward strand.
GCGACCAGTCGAAGCGCGTTCGCGCCATCATCCAGCCCAAGAGCGCGCCGGCGGGCGCGGCGCCGGAGACGGCACCCAAGCCCTGAGGTCGTGCGTCAGGCGGCCCTGGGCGCCTGCCCGGACGTCTGCGCAGGGGGCTCCGCATCCGTCAATTCGCGCAGGCAGGCGATACACAGGCAACCCACGTAGCGTTCGCGCAGGTCGGCCAGCACCTCCGGATCGATCTTCAGCGTGAAACAGTCGCAGGGCGCCGGCCCGGCCGCGCCACAGGTGAAGCTGCCCGCGCAGCGCGGGCAGCAGTCGGGTTCGAAAACGGCGGCTTCATTCATGCCGCGAACAGCGCGCGGTGCGCGTCGCGCAGCAGGTTCTTCTGCACCTTGACCATCGTGTTGCGCGGCAGTTCGGACACGATGAACAACCGCTTGGGCACCTTGAAGTTGGCGATCCGCGCCTTCAGCCGTGCTGTCATCGCGGCGGCGTCGAGCGCCGCACCCGGCTTGGCGACCACGATGGCGACCACCGCCTCGCCGAAGTCGGCGTGCGGCACGCCGACCACCGCCGATTCCGCCACGCCCGGCATGTCGTTGATGACGCTTTCGATCTCGGCCGGATACACGTTGTAGCCGCCGCTGATGATCAGATCCTTGCTGCGGCCGACGATGGTCACATAGCCGTCTGCGCTCAGATGGCCGACGTCACCGGTCATGAACCAGCCGTCGGCGGTGAATTCGGCGGCGGTCTTTTCCGGCATGCGCCAGTACCCCTTGAACACGTTCGGGCCACGCACCTCGATGCCGCCGATGTCGCCCGCCGGCAGCAGTTGCCCCAGGTCGTCGCGCACACGGAGGCCGACGCCCGGCAGCGCCGGCCCGACCGTGCCGCCGCGGCGCTGGTCTTCCGGCCGGTAGGGGTTGGATGTGAGCATCGCGGTTTCGCTCATGCCGTAACGCTCCAGTATCGTGTGGCCGGTGCGCTGCCGGAAGTCGCGGAAAGTTTCGATCAAAAGCGGCGCAGAACCGCTGATGAACAGACGCATGCCGCGGCAGGTCTGCTTCGTGACGCCGGGTTCGGCCAGCAGGCGCACGTACAGCGTCGGCACACCCATGAACACCGTGGCGTCGGGCAGGCGCGCCACCACGGCTCGTGGATCGAAACGGCTGAACCAGATCATGCGGCTGCCATTGAGCAGCGCTCCGTGCGAGGCAACGAACAGCCCGTGCACGTGGAAGATCGGCAGCGCGTGCAGCAGCACGTCGCCCGGCTGCCAGCCCCACACCTCTTTCAGCACCTGCGCGTTCGACAGCAGGTTGCCGTGCGTCAGCATGGCGCCCTTGCTGCGGCCGGTCGTGCCGCTGGTATACAGGATCGCCGCCAGATCGTCGGCCGCGCGCAGCGCCGGCGTGTGACGGTCGCTGTGCGGCGCGGCCGCCTCGAGCAGGCTGCCGCTGCGGTCGTCTTCCAGCGTGAACACATACGGTGTACCCAGACGCGCGGCGAGATCGCTCACCCATCTGACGTTCCTCTCGGTGCACACGACCACAGCCGGCTCCGCGTTGCCGATGAAGTACTCGACCTCGCCCGCCTGGTAGGCGGTGTTCAGCGGCAGGTAGATGTGGCCCGCGCGCAGCACGGCGAGGTAGAGCATCAACGCCTCGACGCTCTTCTCCGTCTGCACCGCGATGCGGCTTTCCGGAAGAAGCGCGAGCGAATCGATCAGGTTGGCCAGCATGGCTGTGCCGCGTTCGAGGTCGCGCCAGGTGTAGTACAGCGGATCGGGTGTATCGGCGGTTTCGATGGCGACTGCATCGACATCGTCCGGGAAGGCTGCGCGCAGTGCGCAGAACAGGTTTTCCTGCGTCATGTTCGGGTTGTCCGTTATTTTGCGCGCGGAGTATGGCGGCCGGCCGGTGGCAGCGTCAATCGGCCGCGATCATGAAAATCATGGGCCTTCTTTCGTGCGCATCTTCAGGTGCGCAAATGCTGTCGCGTCCATTATTCACTTCACGCACGGCAGACGCCGATGCAACGCGAAAGACCTGAAGACGTACGCACCACACACCAAGGAGACTCACATGAACTGGCAAACCCCGAAGGCGACCGACCTGCGTTTTGGCTTTGAAATCACGATGTACATCGCCAACCGCTGAACGGTGCGGCAGTACAGGCAGGAAAAAAAACGGCGGGCACTCCCGCCGTTTTTCATTGCCGACGACGGTGACCGCAGTTACTGACGCGGCGCAGCAGGCGATATAAGGTGCTCTCCTACGATTCAGGGGAGCCATCATGTCCAGCAGTTCGATGCAGATCGAAGCCTTCTTCGATGAAGCGACCAGCACGGTGAGCTACCTCGTGCTCGACCGCAGCACGCAAGCCTGCGCCATCCTCGATAGCGTACTCGACTACGATCCCAAGGCCGGTCGCACCTCGACACAGTCCGCCGACCGCCTGATTGCGCGCGTGCGCGAACTGGGCGCCCGACTCGAATGGATACTGGAAACCCATGTGCATGCCGACCACCTGTCGGCCGCGCCACATCTGCGCGCACAGCTCGGCGGGCAACTGGGCATCGGTGCCCACATCGTCACCGTGCAGAAGGTGTTCGGCAGCCTGTTCAATGCCGGAAGCGATTTCGCACGCGACGGCCGCCAGTTCGACCGGCTGTTCGCGGACGGCGACAGCTTCACCATCGGTTCGCTGACCGCGCGCGCACTGCACACGCCGGGTCACACGCCGGCCTGCATGAGTTATGTGATCGAGGATGCGGTGTTCGTGGGCGACACGCTGTTCATGGCCGACTACGGCACCGCGCGCTGCGACTTCCCCGGCGGCGACGCGCGCACGCTGTATCGCTCGGTGCGCCGGCTGCTGTCGCTGCCGCCGGACACGCGGCTGTTCATGTGCCACGACTACCCGCCGGGCGGCCGCGCGCCCGCATGGGAAAGCACGGTGGCCGAACAGCGCGCGCACAATATCCATGTGCATGACGGCATTTCCGAAGACGATTTCGTCGCCATGCGCACGGCGCGCGACGCCACGCTCGACATGCCGGTGCTCATCCTGCCGTCGGTGCAGGTCAACATGCGCGCCGGCCACTTGCCCGAGCCGGAAGACAACGGCACGCGCTACCTGAAGATTCCGCTCGACGTGCTGTGAGCCGCGCGATGCACCCGGTCACGACGTCGGGCGCGTGGGCGCGCTGGCTGCCGGTGCTCGGCTGGGCGCCGCGCTACGACCGCGCAACGTTCGGCGCCGACCTGCTGGCCGCGCTCATCGTCACGCTGATGCTGATCCCGCAGAGCCTGGCCTACGCCCAGCTGGCCGGGCTGCCGCCACAGGTCGGGCTGTACGCCAGCATCGCACCGCTGTTTGCCTACGCGATCTTCGGCAGCAGCCACGCGCTGTCGGTCGGGCCGGTGGCCGTCGTGTCGCTGATGACCGCCGCTGCGGTCGGTTCGCTCGGCCTGGTGGACGAGGCCGCGCGGCTGCAGGCCGCGCTGACGCTGGCTTTCGTGTCCGGTGTCATGCTCACCCTCATGGGTGCGCTCAGGCTGGGCTTTCTTGCCAGCTTCCTCAGCCACCCGGTGGTATCCGGCTTCGTCACCGCGTCGTCGCTGCTGATCGCGCTGAGCCAGCTCAAGCATCTGCTCGGCATACAGGCCAGTGGCGACACGCTGCCCGATCTGCTGCCCGGCCTGATCGCCAATCTGCCGGACACCCATCTGCCCACTGCAGCACTCGGTGCCGGCGTGCTGATCTTCCTGTACTGGACGCGCCGGCGGCTCAAGCCGCTGCTGATCCGGATCGGCCTGTCGGCGCGTGCGGCCGACACCTGTGCCAAGGCGGGCCCGGTGGTTGCGGTGCTCGGCAGCACCGCGCTGGTGTGGGCCTTGCGGCTCGACCAGATCGGCGTGCGCAAGGTGGGCGACATTCCGGCCGGACTGCCGCCCCTGACCCTGCCCTCGTTCGACCCCGCACTGCTGTCGCAACTGCTGCTGCCGGCGCTGCTGATCAGCATCATCGGCTTCGTCGAATCGGTATCGGTGGCGCAGACCTTCGCCGCCAAGCGCCGGCTGCGCATCGAGCCGGACCAGGAACTGGTCGGCCTCGGTGCCTCCAACCTTGCAGCCGCCTTCACCGGCGGCTACCCGGTGACCGGCGGTTTTTCGCGCTCGGTGGTGAATTTCGACGCCGGTGCCGCGACCCCCGCCGCCGGCGCCTTCACCGCCGTCGGCATCGCGCTGGCCGCACTGGCGCTGACGCCACTGCTGCATTACCTGCCGCAGGCCACGCTGGCGGCGACCATCGTCGTGGCCATCATGACGCTCGTCGATACCGACACGCTGCGCCGCACCTGGCGCAGTTCACGCACCGATTTCGCGGCGGTGGTCACCACGCTGGTTGTCACCTTGCTGGCCGGCGTCGAAGCCGGGGTCGGTGCCGGCGTGCTGCTTACGCTGCTCACGCTGCTGTGGCATGCCAGCCGACCGCACATGGCGGTGGTCGGGCGCGTACCTGGAACCGAGCACTACCGGAACGTGGACCGCCACCGCGTCGTAACCGAACCTTCGCTGATCGGGCTGCGGGTGGACGAAGGCCTGAATTTCATGAACGCGCGCCAGGTCGAGGATCGCATGCTCGCGCTGGTCGCCGCCCAGCCTGCCGCGCAGCACGTGGTGCTGCAGTGTTCGGCGGTGAATGACATCGACGCCAGTGCGCTGGAAATGCTGGAAAGCGTGGCGCACCGGTTGCGCGACATGGGCGTGCTGCTGCACCTGTCGGAAGTGAAGGGGCCGGTGATGGACAAGCTCGAGCGCACCGATCTGCTGGCGCAGCTCGGCGGTCCGGTGTTCCTGTCACATCACGAAGCGGTCACGGCGCTCACGGCGCCCGGATCCTGTCCACCGCCGCCCTGAAGCGCTTGCGCAGTTCTTCGGTCGGCTGACCGGCCGCCTGCGCCGCCTCGATCGCGCGCAGGATGTCCAGCGCACCGGCGTCAGCCGCGAGCGTCTGCGTCGCCGGCGTCGCAGCGCCGGACACCAGCTCGGCTCGCTCGGCACCCGGCTTTCCCCGCTTGGCGGAAATGACCAGCGCCGACGGCGCGGCCTTCGCCGTCTGCCGCGTCGCGCTGTTGCGGTGGCTGTCGACTGCGGCCATGAACTGCTTGCGCAGCGAGGCGGTCGGTTGGCCCCGCGTCTCGGCCTCACGCAGCTTCTTCAGCAGCGCCGCCACATCGGGCGGCGCCGGCACCGACGCCTGCGGTGGCGGGGCGGGCGGCGCCGGCTGCGCCTTCACGGCCGCGGCCACCTCTTCCGTGGGCGCAACCAGCCCGGCAATGCGCAGGCGGTTGTAGCGCAACGCCCAGGCCAGCGCGTTTTCACCGCGGTCGGACACCGCATTCGTGCTGGCGCCGGCCTCTACCAGCGCGCGCACGATGGTGTCGTGGCCTTCGCGCACCGCCATCATCAACGGTGTGGACAGGTTGGGCGCGCGTGCGTCGAGCTTCGCGCCACGCGCGATCAGCAGGTCTGCGATGCGCCGGTGACCGGCGAACGCGGCGTAATGCAGCGCGCCCCAGGTCTTGTCCGGCGGGTCGAGCGACGCACCGCGCTCGATCAGCCATTCGACCGCCTTCTGATGGCCTCGCCACGCCGCCAGCGCGATCGCCTGTTCGCCGATGCGGCTGAGGTAATCGATGTTGGCACCGCGCTCGAGAAACAGCTGCATCAGCTCGATATTGCCGTCCCAGGCGGCAATCATCATGCCGCTGCCGACCGTGTCGGCTTCGAAATCCGGAGGCAGGCCTTCGTCCAGCCAGCGCGTCGCCGAGCGGATGTCACCCATTTCCATCGCGCGGCCGAAGCGCGCCGGATCGGGCAGTTGGGCCAGCGCGGGCGGGATCAGGCAGAGCGCCAGCAGCAGCGCGGCAAGGCGGCGGTAGATTTGACTCAAGTGCGTCCCCGTCAAGGCGGCCCGGTGGGTCGGGCACAATAGAGGTCGCCAGTCTAACGATCCCGTCCGCCGGTTTGTCCCGCCTGAAACTTCATTTCGCACTTGCACTGTCCGCGCTGACGCACGCCCTGTTCCTGCTGTGGCCCGAACGCACGGCCGAAGCGCCGCGCCCCGAGCCGGCGCCGGTACTGCAGGCCCGGCTGCAGACCGCGCCTGCGGCCTCGGCCTCGCGCGCACCGGAGCCCGAGGCGGAAGAACCGCTGCTGAAGGACACGCGCAGCGAACAGGCGGCGCCGACACCCCGCCCACCACCGGTCGTCCAGGCCCCGCGCGGCACGACCGCCACCGCCAAAGCCCGCGAGCAGGCGCAGCAGAAACTGAACCGTCATGTGTTCTACCCGCCGGAGGCGGTCGAGCAGGAACTGGAAGGAGAAGTGACGCTGCGCCTGCTGCTCGACGCGTCGGGCCGGGTCATCGACGCCGCCGTGCTGGCCGGGAGCGGTCACGCAATTCTGGACCGGGCCGCGCTCGACGCCGCACGCCAGATCGGCCGCATCGACGCGGGTGGCGCACGCGAAATTCTGCTGCCGGTGGTGTTCAGGCTGGATTGACACGGCGTCGCGTGATCGACGTGCCGATCGCGGACAGGGTCCGCTCCTACGAAGGGCAACACCATCGCGGTTTTCACAGGAGCCGTCCCACGGTCGGCCCTGCATGGCCGACCGGCTCCACGGGCGGCGAGCCGTGCTCGCCGAAACCCCCGTTCCGCCCCTGCAGGCGATTCCGGTCTCCGAGCTTACGAAATGTCTTCGTCTGGCGGCACCTCGG
>NZ_JAUYRO010000069.1 GCF_030696805.1 Methyloversatilis sp.
AGCGCACCGTCATCGGCGGCGCGGCCTGTCCGCCGGCCATGCGGCAGACGCTCGAAGAGGACTTCGGCGTACAGGTGATCCACGCCTGGGGCATGACCGAACTGTCGCCGCTTGGCACGCTGTCGCGGCTGAAGGCACAGCACGCGACGCTGCCGCCGGATGCGCAGCGCGCGTTGCTGAACAAGCAGGGCCGCGCGATCTGCGGCATCGATCTGGCCATCGTCGGCGACGACGGCCGTGCGCTGCCGTGGGACGGCCGCAGCAGCGGTGACCTGTTGGTGCGCGGCGGCTGGGTCATCGAGCGCTATTTCGGCGAAGCCGCTTCCGCGCTGCGCGAGCTCGACGGCCAGTGGTGGTTCGCCACCGGCGACGTCGCCACCATCGACGCGGACGGCTACATGCAGATCACCGATCGCAGCAAGGACGTGATCAAGTCGGGCGGTGAGTGGATCAGTTCGATCGAGCTGGAGAACATCGCGATGGCGCACCCGGCCGTGCTCGAGGCGGCGGTCATCGCGTGCCGCCACCCGAAATGGGACGAGCGACCGCTGCTGGTCGTCGTGAAGAAGCCCGGCGCCGACCTCGACCGCGCCGCGATGCTCGCGTTCTACGAAGGCAGGATCGCCCGCTGGCAGATTCCCGATGACGTCGTGTTCGTGGATGAAATGCCGCACACCGCCACCGGCAAGATGCTCAAGCTCAAGCTGAGACAGCAGTTCGAAGGGCACACGCTGCCGTGAGGTGACGCGCCGTAGTGCGGGAGCGGCGTCTTCGCCGCCCGTGGGACGGCTCCTGTGTTGCCCTTCGTAGGAGCGGACCCCGTCCGCGATGCGTACGTTGATCACGCGCTGCCGCGTGTCCGAAGACTGGATCGCCTGCGGGGCAGGCTCCTACGAAAACCGCGACGGTGTTGCCCTGAGTAGGAGCGGACCCTGTCCGCGATGCACGCGTCGATCACGCGATGCCGCATTTCGGAGACCGTATCGCCTGCAGGGGCAGGCTCCTACGAAAACCGCGACGGTGTTGCCCTGAGTAGGAGCGGACCCTGTCCGCGATACGCACGTGATCGAGCGGAGTCGCCATTTCGGAGACCGGAATCGCCTGCAGGGCAGGCTCCTACGAAAACCGTAACGGTGCTTGCCCTTCGCAGGAGCGGACCCTGTCCGCGATGGCAGTCAGCCCGCGGCGAGCCGGTCGAGCATCCATTTGCCGGCGGTGGCGGACACGGCGCTGACGAAGGTGCCCCAGGCGATGTCAATCAGCACGATGCGTACCGGCCAGTCCTTCAGCGTCGCAAGGTTTGTCAGGTCGTAGGTCGCGTAGGCGAAGAAGCCGAACAGCGCAGCGGCGATGACGGTCTGCCCGAGGCCGGGCTGCCCGGCGAATGGCCGGAGGGTGAAGATCGTCAGTCCGACCGCATAGATGAGATAGAACAGCACGGCCACCGGGATGATCGGCCGCTCGGCCATCAGGTGGCCGATACCCTGCTGGTAGGTCGATTTCGCGACGAGGCCGAGCCAGATCATGTCGAGCAAGACCATCACGACGAGCGTAGTCGTGAATCCGGCAGCAAGCCTGAGGGTCGTGCTCAGGGTCGTGCTCATTTCGCCGCTGTCGTGACGCGCCAGATTGTGTTGCCGACATCATCGGCCACAAGCAGCGCGCCCTTCCGGTCGAGTGCGACACCCACCGGCCTGCCATGGGCTTCGCCGTCCGGGCTCAGGAATCCGGTCAGCACATCGACCGGTTCGCCAGCCGGCTTGCCGTTGTCGAATGCCACGAAAATCACCTTGTAACCGCTGTGCGGCCGGCGGTTCCACGAGCCGTGCTGGCCGACGAACATGCCGCTGGCGAATGCCGCAGGCAATGTGGTGCCGGCTGACGACGCCAGACCGAGCGAGGCGGTGTGCGGCCCCAGTGCATAGTCGGGCTTGCGGGCTCGCGCGACCAACGCGGGCTGCTGCGGTTGCACCCGCACATCGACATGCTGGCCGAAATAGCTGTACGGCCAGCCGTAGAAGTCGCCATCGCGCACCGATGTGAGGAAATCGGGCACCAGGTCGCTGCCGATTTCGTCGCGTTCATTCACCACCGTCCACAGGGTGTTGCGATGCGGTTCCCACGCCAGGCCGTTCGGGTTGCGCAGGCCGGTCGCGAACAGGCGGTGCGTGCGCGTTGCCAGATCCACTTCCCAGATGGCGGCGCGACCTTCTTCGGCAGCCATGCCGCGCTCGGCGACATTGCTGTTCGACCCGGTCGTGACGTAGAGCAGGCTGCCTTCCGGATTGGCAATCAGGTTCTTCGTCCAGTGATGGTTGATCGGCCCGCCGGGCAGATCGACCAGCTTGACGCCGGGCGCAGTGATTTCGGTATTGCCGGTGACGTAAGGAAAGCCGACCACCGCGTCGGTGTTGGCGACGTACAGCGTGTCGCCGACCAGTGCCATTCCGAAGGGCGAGTTCAGGCCGGCGAGCAGCACGCTGCGCAGGTCGGCGATGCCGTCGCCGTCGCTGTCGCGCAGCAGGGTGATGCGGTTGGCGCTGGGTACCGCTGCGCCGGCCCGCTTCATGACCAGTCCGCTGATCCAGCCCTTGAATCCCTTGCCGTCGTCCGGTGTTGCCGGCGCATTGCTTTCCGCCACCAGTACGTCGCCGTTGGGCAGCACGTGCAGCCAGCGCGGGTGATCGAGGCCGCGCGCGAAGGCAGCGACCTGTGTGCCAGGTGCGGCGAGGGGAGTGCCCCCATCGGGCCAGCCGATGGCGGGCGCGATATTCACCGTGGGCAATAGTGTTCCGACGGGCGCCGGCAGCACTGGTTCGGGCCCGGTGCCGGCGCTGACCGGCAGTTTCGCCGCTTCGCCGCAGCCGGCGAGCAGCACGCAGAGCGCCAGCATCGCACCCGTCAGATAGCCCGGACGCGATGCCGCAGCCCTGCGCTGCGTCATATGCGGCCCATCAGCAACAGCACGATGAGCACGATGACAACCAGACCCAGTGCGCCGCTCGGGCCGTAACCCCAGTTGCGGCTGTGACCCCAGGTCGGAATGACGCCGATCAGGATCAACACCAGCACGATCAGCAATATGGTTCCAAGACTCATGAATTTTTCTCCGACTTATGGGTACACGGGCCTGCATCGTGGTCATCGGTCAAATCCTTGTCTGTGCGCTGACGGACACAGCGCGGGTGGGGCATTCACGGTCTGCAGGCTCACGTCCGGATCATGGGCCGGCAACGCGTGCGCTGGCGAACAGACCTGACTGCGATGGGTGAATACAACGGTGCAACTGTCCAGCGAACCGCACCTTCCGTTTCCGATGACCGCACGATGAACCCTCTGTTCCTTATCCTTGCCCGCGGCGCACTCGTGTTGCTGTCTTGGCCGGCGCTCGCAGCCGGGCCGATGAACCGTTTCGAGTTCGAACTGGAGACTCAGCGCATCGCGTCGACCTTCACACACGCGAGGGCGGTGTGCGACGAGCTGACCAGCGATACCAAGGACATCTGCGTCGAGCAGGCGCGAGCCGTGCAGGCCCTGGCGCATGCCGAACTCGCATACCGCCGCAGTGGCCATCATTCGGATGCAGCGGCCATACCCGTGGTGCGCGCTGAAGGCGCGTACGCGGTGGCACGCGAGCGGTGCGACAAGAAGGTGGGCGGTGACAAGGCGCGCTGTCTCGCCGAAGCCAAGGCGGCGCAGGCGAGCGCGCTGGCCGAGGCCCGGGCCGCAGCCGCCGGCATCGTTGCGCAGACGCCGGTCGACACCCGCCGTGATGCTGAATACCAGCGCGCGGTCGAGAAGTGCGAAGCCATGGCCAGCGATACGCGCAGCCACTGCCTCACGGCGGCCCGCAAGAAGGCCGGCAGGATCTGAAGTTCCAGCACTCCAGGGATGACCTTCCGGCCGCGCCCCACACGCCGGCATGAACTGTATCGATTGATCGGAGATCACCATGAACCATCTCACCACGCGCGACGGCGTGAAGCTGTACGTGAAGGACTGGGGCCAGGGCCGCCCGGTCGTGATGACCCACGGCTGGCCGCTGTCGGCCGACAGTTTCGACGACCTGTCGATGGCCATCGCCGACTCCGGCATGCGCGCCATCAGTTATGACCGGCGGGGCTTTGGCCGTTCGGACCAGCCATGGACCGGTTATGACTACGACACACTGTCCGACGACCTGGCCGACGTGCTGGAACAGACCGGCGCGCAGGACGCCACACTGCTCGGCTTTTCGATGGGCGGCGGCGAAGTGGCGCGCTACATGTCGCGCCACGCTGGCAACAAGGTGAAGCAGGCGGTGCTGGTGGCCTCGACATTGCCGTTCCGGCTGAAGACCGATGACAACCCGGATGGCGTCGAGCAGGCGAAGTTTGATGAAACCGCCGCCGCCATCGCGACCGATCGCGCTGCCTTCTGGCCGCCTTTCTTCAAGAACTTCTTCGGTGTCGGCATGGTGTCGCACCCGGTCAGCGACGAGGTGATGGCGTGGGCCTGTTCGGTGTCGATGCAGGCGAGCCTGAAGGCGACCCTGGCCTGCGCGAAGGCCTTTTCGAGCACCGACTTCCGCGGCGATCTGGCGTCTTTCACGGTGCCGACACTGATCATCCACGGCAGTGACGACAAGATCGTGCCGATCGAATCTTCATCGCGCCTGACCGCACGCGCCATCCTGCACGCCCGTTTCATCGAGTACGAGGGTGCGCCGCACGGCCTGTTCGCCAGCCACAAGACGCGCTTCATCGCCGACGTGCTCGAGTTCCTGCACAGCTGAACCCGGCGCGACCGATTTTCCATGCGCCTCCGCGCTCCACAGACATTCGAAGGACACACCACATGAAAAAGCATGACAGCAAGGCCAAAGGCGCCGCACCCGAGTCCGGCAAGGCTTGCCCGGGCAATGGCGGCGAATTGCATCAGCTGGCCGGCGCAGACCATCCGGTACTGACCACGAACCACGGGCTGGCGATTTCCGACAACCAGAACTCGCTGCGTGCCCACCCGCGCGGACCGACGCTGCTGGAAGATTTCATCCTGCGCGAGAAGATCACGCACTTCGACCATGAGCGCATCCCGGAACGCATCGTGCACGCACGCGGCAGCGGTGCGCATGGCTACTTCGAACTGACCCACTCGCTGGCCGACTACACAACCGCTGCAGTGCTGACCGAAGTCGGTACCCGCACGCCCGTGTTCTGCCGCCTGTCCACGGTGGCTGGCGGTTCCGGTTCGGTCGACACCCCGCGCGACGTGCGCGGCTTCGCGGTCAAGCTCTATACGCAGCAGGGCAACTGGGATCTGGTCGGCAACAACATTCCGGTGTTCTTCATCCAGGACGCGATCAAGTTTCCGGACCTGATCCACGCCGTGAAGATGGAGCCGGACCGCGGTTTTCCGCAGGCCGCCTCGGCACACGACACCTTCTGGGACTTCATTTCGCTGACCCCGGAATCGATGCACATGGTCATGTGGGCCATGTCCGACCGCACGCTGCCGCGTTCGCTGCGCATGATGGAAGGGTTCGGCATCCACAGTTTCAGGCTGATCGACGCGGCCGGCAAATCGACCTTCGTCAAGTTCCACTGGCGTCCGGTGCTCGGCCTGCAATCGACGGTATGGGACGAAGCGGTCAAGATCGCGGGTGCCGACCCTGACTTTCACCGGCGCGACCTGTTCGAAGCCATCGCCGCCGGCAATTTCCCCGAATGGACCTTGTCGGTGCAGTTGTTCACCGAAGAAGAGGCGGCCGCTTTCCCGTTCGACCACCTCGACTCGACCAAGTTGATCCCGGAAGAACTGGTGCCACTGCAGGAAGTCGGCCGCATGGTGCTGGATCGCTGGCCGGACAATTTCTTCGCCGAAACCGAACAGGTGGCGTTCTGCCCGTCGCATCTGGTGCCCGGCATCGACTTTTCGAACGACCCGCTGCTGCAGGGGCGTCTGCATTCCTATCTCGACACCCAGCTGTCGCGCCTCGGCTCGGCCAATTTCCACCAGATTCCGGTCAATGCGCCGCAGTGCCCGTTCTCGAACCAGCAGCGTGATGGTCACATGCAGATGGGCCAGCCCAAGGGGCGCGTGGCCTATGAACCCAATTCGCTGGCACCGGACGTGGCGCGCGAATCACCAGACACAGGCTTTCGCAGTATGGCCATCGACGAGGGCGGGCAGCGCGGCCGCATCCGCGCCGACACGTTCGCTGATCACTACAGCCAGGCACGCCAGTTCTGGCGCAGCCAGACCGAACATGAACAGGCGCACATTGCCTCGGCACTCGTGTTCGAGCTGTCCAAGGTCGAGCACCCGCATATCCGCGCCGCGATGGTCGGACATTTGCGCCATATCGACGAGGCACTGGCGCGTCGGGTGGCCGACGGTCTCGGCATGATCGAGCTGCCGGCACCGCCCGCTGCGGCCCGACCGGTGCAGGACCGCGAGCCGTCACCGGCGCTGCGCACCATCGGCAAGGGTCGCAACACGCTGACCGGACGGGTCGTCGGCATCCTGATGAATGACGGCACCGATGACACAGCGATCGAAGCGCTGCACACGGCGCTGGTCGAAGCCGGTGCGACGGTGAAACTTGTCGCACCCAAGGTCGGCGGTGCGAAGCTGCGCGACGGTTCGACGTTCGCCGCTGACGGCCAGCTCGCCGGCACGCCGTCGGTCATGTTCGACGCGGTGGCCATCGTGCTGTCGTCGCCGGGTGCGGTGGAACTGTCTGCCGACGCCTCGGCCATCGATTTCGTGCGCGACGCCTTCGGTCACCTGAAGGCGCTGATGCTCGACGACGGGGGCCGCACGCTGCTGAAGGCCGCCGGGGTTGTCGCCGACGCAGGTGTGTTCGATGTCGATGATGTCGCCGGCTTCATTGCCGCTGCGGGCACCCGTCAGTGGGCGCGCGAAAAGACGGTGCGCAAGCTGGCCTGACACACCGCTGTCCCGCGCCGGCCGGCGAGAGCGACATCGATGACTGGCCTTCCTGGCGAGCCACCGTAGCGGGTGGCGAGCAGCGAGGTTTTCGTGAGCGGCGTCCTCGCCGCGATACTCACTTTGATCAGCGACCATCGCGGCACTGATCGCGGCGGGGACGCCGCTCCCACAGCCGCTGGCTCCCACAAGCCGCTGACTCCCACAGCCGCCGGCCTGCACATCCACCGCGCGGTGGACGGCCTATTCCCGGATCGCCTCCACCGCGACATCGATCGTGACCTCGTCGCCCACATGCGGGGCGTATTTGCCCATGTTGAAGTCGGTGCGCTTGACGGTGACGGTCGCGTTGGCGCCAAGGGCGTCCTTTTTCAGGATGGGGTGCGGCATGGCCTGGAAGGACGTCAGTTTCAGCGTGACCGGCCGGCTCACGCCCTTGAGCGTCAGCACGCCGTCGACCGCGGTGGGCGTGTCGCCGCTGAACACCACCTTGCTCGACCTGAACGTCGCGGTCGGGTGCTTCGCGGTATCGAGAAAGTCTTCCGCCTGGATGTGTTCGTCGAACACCGCGAAACCCGTATCGACCGACGTCGTGTCGATGGTGATATCCACGGTGCCAGTCCGGGCGGCGCGGTCAAGCGTCACCGTGCCTGTCGTCTTGTTGAAGCGGCTCAGCTGTGTAGAGAAGCCGAAGTGGTTGTACGAGAAGCGCGGGAAGGTGTGGCCGGCGTCGAGCTTGTAGGTTTCAGGGGCCGCCAACGCGGGTGCGGCGAGCGTGGTGAGGGCGAGTGCGGCAACAAGGGTTTTAAGCGGGGTCATGGCAGTGCTCCTGTGGTATTGCATATGGATATGGCGGTAGTGCGGCACGAACTTTCGTTGTTCGCGGCTCAGCCGCCGGTGGTCATTTTCAGCAGCGTGCGGTCACGCCTGACGAAGTGGTGGTAAAGCGCCGCCGCGGCGTGGCCGGCGATCAGCAGCCAGATCAGCCAGGCGCCGAGTACATCCTTGTGGATGAAGTCGATCGGCTTCTCGAAGGTCTTGAAATCCAGTCCCATGCCATCGGCCACCACGGCCTGGAACAGCGCCGTGCTTTCGAACTTCGGTATGTCGAACAGGAAAAAGAAGTCGGTATCGACGCCGGTACCCAGATAGCCGGTGATCGGCGCGACGATCATCACCGCATACAGCGCCATGTGGCCCAGATGCGCGGCACGGTGCGCCAGCGGCGTACCCGGCTCGTCGGCCGGCTGCGTGGTGCCCAGACGCCACAGCACGCGCAGCACGACGATGACCGCAATCGTCACGCCGACCGACAGGTGGATCTGCAGGGCGGTCAGGTTCTCCGGCGTCTGCTTCTCGGTGAACCACTGGCGGAAATAGACCGAGCAGTAGGCAGCGAGAAACAACGCGGCGGTTGTCCAGTGCAGCCATCGGGCGATGCGACCGTAGTTGTCGCGGGTGTTCGTGAAGGTCATCGCGTGTCTCCCTGTAACGCGGGGGTGAAGGACCAGGCATCCATCGCCAGCACGTGCTCGTCGATGCCTGCATGAAAGCGCGTCGCCGGTGCACCGTCGCCCGCCGCGCCCAACGCGACGAACAGCGGCAGCAGATGTTCTTCGCTCGGGTGCGCCTGAACGCCGCCGGAGGCGCGGCGCCGGTAGTCAATCAGCGCAGCGGTGTCGCCCGCGCTCAACTTTTCGGCCACCCACTCGGCGAAGCCGCGCACATAGCCCGGTGTGTCGGCGCCCAGGTGCGACACGGCGTGCCAGTCGCGCAGGTTGTGCGTCAGATTGCCCGAGCCGATGACGAGCAGCCCCGGCTGCAGTGCGGACAGCGCGCGGCCGAGCCGCCAGGCCTGATCGGGCCCGCCCGTGCTCTGGATCGACAGCGCGATCACCGGTACGTCAGCGTCCGGATACATCAGGCGCAGCGGCACCCATGCGCCATGGTCGAGCCCGCGCGTCGTGTCGAGCTGCACCGGCAGACCGGCCGCTTCGATCGCCCCCGCCACGCTGCGCGCCAGCTCCGGGCAGCCGGTGGCCGGGTAGCGCAGCGCGCGCAGCGCCGGCGGGAAGCCGCTGAAATCATGGATCGTGTCGAAACGGGTCGCCGCGCCCACGGTCGGCACGGCGGTGTCCCAGTGCGCGCTGACGATGACGACGGCGCGCGGCCGGGGCAGCCGTGCGGCCATCGCCGCCAGCGCCGCGCCGGCAGCACCGGGTTGCAGTGCGAAGGTCGGTGCGCCGTGCGGCACGAACAGTGATGCAAGGCCGGCGGTGGTGCGGGATGGGGTGGTCATCAGAGCGGTGTTGAAGTCCATGACCGAACCATAGCCGTCATCGTTGCGCCGAAATAGGCCACAATCAGTAATTGATCGTTGCTGGAATGACAACAATGGACCGACTCGACGCGATGCAGCTGTTCGTACGGGTGGCCGAACTGGGCAGCTTTTCGGCCGTGGCGCAGCAGCTCAACGTGGCGCGCTCGGTGGTCACACGGCAGATCGCCGGGCTCGAAGCCCACCTCGGCGTGAAGCTGATGGCGCGCAGCACGCGCCGCCTGTCACTCACTTCGGCCGGCACCGCCTATCTGGAAAAGTGTCGCGTCATCCTGAACCTGGTCGAAGCGGCCGAAACCGGCATCGGCGAAGCGCGGCAGACGCCGCGCGGCGCGATCCGCATCGGCGCGCCGCTGAGTTACGGTCTGAAGCGCCTGGCGCCGCTGCTGCTCGATTTCGCGCGGCGTTACCCCGAAGTCACTCTGGACATCGACTGCAACGACCGGCGGGTGAACCTGATCGAAGAGGGCATGGACCTCGCGATCCGCGTCACTGCCCGGCTCGACCCCGCCACCGTTGCCCGACGACTGGCCACCAGCCGTCTCATCGTCGTCGCGTCACCCGACTACCTCGCGCGCCACGGCGCGCCGCAACGGCCGGACGACCTCATCCACCACGAATGTCTGGGTTACACCGCCAACGCCACGCCGAGCTGGACCTTCACCGTCGACGGCCAGACCGTCGCCGTCCCGCTGCGCGCGCGCCTGAGCGCCAGCAACGGCGATGTGCTGACCGAAGCCGCCGCCCTCGGCATGGGCATCACCTGCCAGCCCGACTTCATCCTCGACCCGTGGCTGGCGGACGGCCGGCTGGTGCCGGTGCTGGACGCCTTCGACACGCCTGAACTCGGGGTGTACGCCGTGCTGCCCGGCAACCGCCACGTGCCGCA
>NZ_JAUYRO010000112.1 GCF_030696805.1 Methyloversatilis sp.
CCTCGTCGTCTTCGGCGTAAACGGTAACGTAAAGCTTGTCCTTGGGCAGCTTGAACACCTCGGTGAGCAGTTCCCAGGCGTACTGGATGGCCTCGCGCTTGAAATAGTCGCCGAAACTGAAGTTGCCCAGCATCTCGAAGAAGGTGTGGTGGCGCGCGGTGTAGCCGACGTTTTCCAGATCGTTGTGCTTGCCGCCGGCACGCACGCACTTCTGCGACGTCGTCGCGCGGTTGTAGCTGCGCCTGTCGAAGCCGAGGAACACGTCCTTGAACTGGTTCATGCCGGCGTTGGTAAACAACAATGTCGGGTCTTCGTGCGGCACGAGCGAACTGGACGCCACGATCTGGTGGCCCTTGGACGCGAAAAAATTCAGGAAGGCGGAGCGGATGTCGGCGCTGGTCATGGTCGGCAATGGGGGATCAGGAGGGCGCTAAACTGCGCGAAACAGCCGCAGATTCTAGCATTCCGCCCGCAGCGCCCGATGACTGCGCTGCCGTGGAGACGACAGGCGGACAAGGAGAAGACATGCGCCACATCCTCGCACTCGACCAGGGCACAACCAGTTCGCGCGCGCTGCTGTTCGATACCGCGGGCCGCGTGGTCGCGATGGCACAGCGCGAGCTGCCGCAGCACTACCCGCAGCCGGGGTGGGTGGAGCACGACGCGCATCGCATCTGGACCGATACCGTCGACTGTGTGAAGGAGGCGCTGATGCGCGCCGCGCTTGCGCCGACCGACATCGCCGCGGTCGGCATCACCAATCAGCGGGAAACCGTCGTGCTGTGGGAACGCGCGACCGGCACGCCGCTGGCCCCGGCCATCGTCTGGCAGGACCGGCGCACCGCCGACTTCTGCGCCCGGCTCAAGGCCGACGGCCACGAGGACGCGGTGCGCGCGAAGACCGGCCTGGTGCTCGATCCCTACTTCTCGGCCAGCAAGATCGCCTGGCTGCTCGAACACGTGCCCGGCGCCCGCGAACGCGCGCTGCGCGGCGAACTCGCCTGCGGCACGATCGACAGCTGGCTGGTGTGGCAGCTCACCGGCGGGCGCGAGCACCTGACCGACCTGAGCAACGCCAGCCGCACCCAGTTGCTGGACATCCACACCGGGCAATGGGACGACGGCCTGCTCGAACTGTTTGACATTCCGCGCGCACTGCTGCCGCGCGTGGTGCCGTCCAGCGGTGTTCTCGCTGAAACTCGCAGCGCGCTGTTCGGCCGTGCGCTGCCGATCGCCGGTATCGCCGGCGACCAGCAGGCGGCGCTGTACGGCCAGGGTTGCACGGCGCCGGGGCTGGCCAAGAACACCTATGGCACCGGCTGTTTCATGCTGATGCATACCGGCGAACAGGCCATCGTGTCGCGCCACGGCCTGCTCACCACCTGTGCCGCGCAGGCTTCTGCGCGCATCGAGTACGCGCTGGAAGGCAGCGTGTTCGTGACCGGCGCGCTGGTGCAGTGGCTGCGCGACGGGCTGGGGCTGATCGCCCGCTCGGGCGACATCGAGGCGCTGGCGGCCAGCGTGCCGGACAGCGCCGGCGTCACCATTGTGCCGGCCTTCACCGGGCTGGGTGCGCCGCACTGGTCGGCCGAAGCGCGCGGCGCGATCTACGGCCTGACCCGCGGCACCACGCGTGCCCACATCGCCCGCGCCGCGCTCGAATCCATCGCGCTGCAGACGCTGGACGTGATGCGGGCGATGGAAGCCGACGCCGGCGTGCGCCTGCGCGAACTGCGCGTCGACGGCGGCGGTACCGCCAATGCGCTGCTGATGCAGATGCAGGCCGACCTGCTGGGCAGCACGGTGCGCGTGGCGCCCACCGCCGAAACCACCGCGCTCGGCGCCGCCCTGCTCGCCGCCCGCGGCGCCGGCGTCGCCATGCAGCCGGCGGACGAAGGCGCGCAGCGGCACGAACCGCGCCGCGATGCAGCGCCCGACGCGCTGATCCGCCAGTGGCAGGCGGCGCTGCGCTCGACCTTGCTGCACGCCGCATCGGCCTGAGGGGATGCGGCAAGGCCGCAATCGAAGCGCCGCGGCGGGCACTCGGGCGGGCACTCGGGCAGGCATTTTCCCCGACCGCACGCCGGGCACTGCCCGCGCCCGCTTCGCCGCGTGCCGGCCACGGTGGCTGCGCCTAGCATGCGTTCGTCCCTACAGTACGGAGCATTCCATGCGCATCCACACCTGCGGCGCCGGCAGCGCCCTGCGCGCCGCCACCCACACCGTACGCACCCTGGCCGGCGCGCTGTGCGCCGCCGCCCTGTTCGCTCTTCCGGCCCCGACCTCGGCGGAAGGATCGGGCAACGAACTGAGTTACGAGGCATGGATCGACAGCCCGCGGCGCTTCAAATGCCTGTACGGCTACGCCGCCGACAAGACCGGCGACCACGCCGCGGCGATCCGCATCTTCCAGGACTGCGTCGACCGCTGGAACGACGGTTTCTCGATCATCTGGCTGTCGCAGATACTCGAAACGGGCGTCGGCGTGCCGCAGGATCTGCCGCGCGCCACGGCGCTGCTGCGGCGCGGCGCCGAAAGCGACGATGGCGACGGCTACCACAGCCTGACGCGCTACCACTATGGCGTCGCGCTGTTCGAAGGGCGCGGCACCGCGACCGATCCGGCGGCCGGCGAATACTGGCTGCGCCGGGCGGCGAGCGAAGGCGTGCGCGAAGCCGACGACTACCTGTCGCGCGTCCGCGCCGGCGAAGTGACCGCCGCAAGGCGATGAAGCCCGGCCGCACGCCGCCGCTCAAGCTTCGGCGTTGTCGTCGCGCACCAGTTTCCACTTGATCGCCATGCGCATCAGGTCGATGTCGCTCTTCACGCCGAGCTTGGCCTTGATCTGGTAGTGCGTGTTCTGCGCGGTCTTCGGGCTGATGTGCAGCGACAGGCCGATCTCTTCGGCCGAACGGCCATCGAGCAACAGGCGCAGCACCTCGAATTCACGCGGCGACAGCGCCTCGAGCGGGTTGTCGATGTCGCGCAGCAGCGCCAGCGCGATGTCGGGCGCAATATCGGGGCTGAGCACGCGCTGGCGGGCGGCGACCTGGTACACCGCCTTGATCAGCACTTCGGGGGCGCAGCTCTTGGTCACGTAACCCAGGGCGCCGGCGCGCAATGCCTGGGTCGCGAACAGCGGGTCGCGATGCATGCTGAACACCAGGATGCGGGCGCGCGGCTCGCGCTGCAGCAGCCGGCGGATCAGTTCGACTCCGCCCATGTCGGGCAGCGAAAGATCGAGTACGACGACGTCCGGTCCGACATTGCGGAAAGCCACCAGCGCCTCGGCCGCGGTCGCCGCTTCGGCGTCGATGCGCAGGTCGCCGCGCTGCTCGAGCAGGCGGCGGTACCCTTCGCGCACCACTGCGTGGTCATCGACCAGCAGCAGGCGGATCATGCCGGCGCTCCACTGGCGGCCAACGGGAATGCCGGCCGCATCGATGGCCGGCGTACCGCCGCCCGCCCGTCCGGCACGCGCAGCCTGACTTCGACGCGCAGGCCGCGGCCATCGAGCGGCGCCAGTACCAGCGTGCCGCCGAGCGCGAGCACGCGCTCGCTCATGCCGAGCATGCCCAGCCCGCCGCTGAAGCCCGTGCCGGGGTCGGACAGACCGTCGTCATCGATGCGCAACAGCAGTTCCGGGCCGTCGCGGCGCAGCGATACCTCGACGTGGCGCGCGTCGCCGTGCCTGACCGCGTTGGTCAGGCTTTCCTGGACGATGCGGTACAGGCTCACGTTCAGGTTGTCGGCCAGCGAGTCGACCTCGCCGTCGATCACGAGCGCATGCAGGCAGCGGCCGTGGCTGCTGCGGTTGCGGCTGGCGACGAGTTGTTCGAGGCTGGCGGCGAGACCGAATTCCTCCAGCCCGACCGGGCGCAGTTCGCGCAGGATCAGCTGCAGCACTTCCATCATGTGCGCGGTGATGCGCGAAATCGCGTCGGCGCTGGGCAGCAGCACAGGCAGCCGGTCGCCTGCCACCTCATGCACATAGGCTGCCTCGGCCTGGATGGACGTCAGGCACTGCCCCAGTTCATCGTGCAGTTCGCGCGCCAGATGACGGCGTTCTTCCTCGCGGATGTCGAGCAATCGCAGGGCCAGTTGCCGTTGCTCGGCGACAGTCTGTTCCAGCCGCTCGGCCAGGTGATTGAACACCTCGCTGATGCGCTGCAGCTCGACCAGTTCGAAGGACGGCAAACGCACCGCCAGGTCGCCTCTTTCCATGCGCGCGAGCCGGTTCAGGATGTCGGCGGTAGGCAGCAGCGCGCGGCGCACCGGCAGATAGACCAGCACGTTGAGCAGCAGTACGCCACCGGTGATGAACAGCAGGTTGCGCACGTCGCGCCACACGGCGGCCCCTTCGCTGGCGAAATGGGGCGTGATCGTCAGTTCGCCCACCTTGATGCCAGGGAACTTGCCGACGTGGCCGATGAACACCGCGTTGTCGCCGACCAACCGTTGCATCAGCGAGGCCGGCAGCAACAGCGGTTCGGAAGCGTCGCCAAAACAGCGCCGCACAACCGTTCGTGAATACAGGTCGTCGACCCGCACGCAGAAATGAATGAGGCGGCCCAGGCCCGCGAGAGCGGACAGGTCAAGGCCGCGCAGATCGCGGTCAAAGGCCGGGGTGGCATTCGTCGCTTCATTCTGGATCAGTTGCTGGATGGTGCCGCCGGTGCGCTGCAGGTCTGCGCGGATACGGCTGCGCGCCTCGTGCAGCGTGGCGGCGATCGCGCTGAGCAGCAGCACGAATGCGAAAAGGGTTATGCGCAACAGCAGGCTGCGCTTGAGATCGACACGTTTCATGAGGGCGTATCCGGGCATTGCTGCCGGACAGTGTCGGCGTGGGCCGCCATGATAGGACGGACGCCACGGACGGGCGGCAGGCAAATTGACCGCCTGAAGATCGGCATATTGCCGGCGCCCGGCGTGGTTGCGGTCCGTAAGCTGCACCGGCGTATCCAAAGGAGAACTTCATGCGTCCGGTCTCGTTCACCTGCTTCGTCACGGCCGCGATCGCCGCCGTGTGCACCATTGCCTACAGCGGCGCCCAGGCGCGCGAACTGGCGCAGATCCGCAGCAGCGGTACGCTGCGCGTCGGCGTCTACAAGGACTTCCCGCCCTATTCCGATCAGGGCACGGGCATCGACGTCGAGCTCGGGCACGCGCTGGCCGAAAGGCTCGGCGTCGCGGTCGACGTACGCGCATACGACGCCGGCGAAAACATGGACGACGACCTGCGCAACATCGTGTGGAAAGGCAATTTCCTCGGTCTCGGGCCGGGCCCGTCCGACGTGATGGTGCATGTGCCGGTCGACCCGGGCATGAGCTTCCGCAACCCGCAGGTGAAGATTTTCGCGCCCTACCACCGCGAAACCATGGCGGTGATCCGCACCACGGAACTGCTGCCGAAGCTCGATGCCATCACCGACGTGACCGACCAGTCACTGGGGGTCGAAACGGAATCCATCATGTCGTTCGCGCTGCTGTCGTCGGACGCGGGCCGCCTGCGCGAGCAGATCCATCACTTCCATTCGCCGTACGAGGCGCAACGCGCGCTGGAAGAAGGCCGTATTGCCGGATTCTTCGGACTGCGCAGTCAGGTCGAGCCGATCAAGGCCGCGACCGGCGCAAAATTCGTCATCAGCACGCCACCGCCGCTGCCCGGCCTGCCGCAGGCCGGCTGGGCGCTCGGCCTCGCGGTCGAGGCGGATAACGCGGAACTGGCGCAGGCGCTGCAGGACGCCATCGCGGAGATGGCGCGCGACGGCACGCTGGACCGCATCTTCGGCAAATACGCGGTGACACGGATGGCGCCCCTGTAGCGCCCCGGCACTTCGCCCGCCTGCCCCGCGCGACAGCGAAATGGAGTGCGAATCCGCTGCCGCAGATGGGGCGGCGGGCGTACATGGGGTTGCGGCTGTCGTTGGGCATCGCTGCGCTCACCCCAACCTACTCCGGCAAGCCGCCGCCAAATCGCGTTCCGTAGGTTGGGGTGAGCGCAGCGATGCCCAACATCGTCCACATGCCGGTGCTGCTCAGCCCGGCCGGGCGAACGCCATGCAGTCGGTGAACAGCCCGCGCACACCGGCCGCGATCAGCGCGCGCGCGCGCGCCATGTCGTTGACCGTGTAGCAGAGCACTGGCACGCCCGCGTCGCACACCTGGCGCAAGACGTCATCGTCGAGGGCTGCCTCGTTGCAATGGATGGACACCGCAGCGTGCTCGCGCAAGCGGGCTGGCCAGTCATCGGGAATGTCTTCGAACAGCAGGCCGCGCGGCAGGTCGGGCGCCGCCTCGCGCGCCGCCTCAAGGGCGTCCATCGAGAACGAGGACAGCAGCGGCGGCGGCCGGTCGGCCGGCCAGCGCGCGGCGACCGCGAGCGCAACGACCTCGCCGGTGCGTCGCTCGAAGCCCGTGGCCGGCTTGATTTCGATATTGGCGGTGATGCCCAGCGCGAGCAGGCAGTCGAGCGCCTGATCCAGCGTCGGAATGCGCTCGCCGGCAAAAGCCGGGCCGTGCCAGCGCCCGGCGTCCAGACGCAGCAGCGCCCCGGCGTCGAGCGCGCTGACCGCGCCCGCGCCATCGGTCGTGCGTTCGACGGTTTCGTCGTGGATCAGCAGCGGCACGCCATCGCGGCTCAGCATGACGTCGAATTCGACCATGCCGAAGCCGGCTGCCGCGCCGTTGCGAATCGCGACGAGCGTGTTCTCCGGCGCCGCCGAGCCGCCACCGCGATGGGCAATCCACAGCGGATAGGGCCAGGGCGACCGCCTGGACGTCATCGGGTCGGCTTCAGGCCGGATCGAGCAACTCGCGCGCCTGACGCGCGACGTCGTCGTCGGTCAGCCACGCGATCGCGCTCAGCATTCCCACCGATGTGCCGGCGGCGACGCCTTCGCGCACCCACTTCTCGATCGCCTTGACGCGCGCCGCGTCGTCGAGCGCAAGCAGCCGGCGCAGCGGTTCGCCGACCGCGGCGTCCTCGCGCGCCGAGCGGATCAGCAGGACGAGTTGATCGACGTCAGACATGGGCCTGCCCTCAGGACTGCCGTGTCGAGCACGGCCTTGGCCGGTTTGCGGTCGGCCCACAATTCTTCCAGTTCTTCGTCGAGCACCGCACGCACACGCGGGTCGCTGGCCGCGTGGCTGGTCTGTTCGTCCTTCGCACCCGCGCGACCGGCCAGCTGGCGCAGTGCGACCCGGGCGACGCTGTCGGCGGTCGGTGCATCGACCGGGCTGATCGCCACCATGCCGGCGCGGTTCAGCGGAATGAAGCCGGTGGCCAGCGACCACTGGGCCTGGCGGTCCGGATCGAGCAGGAAGGTGACAAAGCGCGCGATGGTGCGCGTTTCCTCGGCGCCACGACCGGCGCTCACCCACAGGCTGGCGCCGTCGGCCAGCGTGTGGCGCGGCGCATTGCGGATGTCTTCATGGAAGGGCAGCGCTGCAACGCCGACATCGAACCTGGCATCGCGCTTGATCTGCGGCCAGGCGGACGAACGTGCCGTCAGCACCTGACACTGGCCACCGGCGAACATCGGCACCGCCTCGTCAGCGCGACCGAAAATGTGCAGGTAGCGGCTCTTGTACCAGGAGGACATCATCGCCAGATGCTTCACCTGCACCAGGCCGTTGATGGCGAGCGCTTCGCCGGTCTTGCCCTGCTTGCGCGCGAATGGCTCGTTGTGCCAGGCGCTGATGTTGTCCACGTGGATCTGCGTCGGACGCGCGCTGGTGTAAGGGCAGGCGTAGCCGCCGTCGCGCAGCGTGCCGAGCGCTTCCTGCAGCGAAAACCAGTGAGTGGGCGGCACGTTCGGGTCAAGCCCTACACGGGCGAAGGCGTCGCGGTTATAGAACATGACCGGTGTGGTCAGGCCGATCGGCAGCGCATTCAGACGGCCTTTCGCACCATTCAGGTAAGGGGGCATCGGCGCGGGAATCGCTGCCTGGGCGAACTTTTCCTTCGCGGTCGTCATCACCTGGTGCAGCGGAGTGAAGCGCGGCTTGCCATCGAGAAAGCGCTGACGCGCGCCGTCGTCGAGCACCAGCATGGCCGGGAGTGTGGGCACCGCAGCGTCCGCGTCTTCCCAGTTGCGCGCGCTGAGCACGATCTTCTGTCTGGCTTTGCCGCCGGCGTTGAAGTCGTCCACCAGCGCCTGCAGGGCCACTGCTGCTGCGTCGTCCAGACCGTGCGCCAGTTCGAGTTCGGCGGCTTCCTTCGGCGCGGCGGCCTTGGTGCCGGCTTTCGCGCTGGACTTTACGGCGGGTTTGCTTGCCTTGGCGCTGGCTGCTGGCTTGGCGGCTGCTGTATTGGCACCCGCCGACATCGGCGCGAGCATGACGCTGGCCGCGATCAACGCGGCTAACGGCTTGATGAACATCCGGAAATCTCCTCTGTACGACATGGCAGGGCGCCCGGTCACGGCGCCGGGTTGGTGTAGCGCAGGTGCAGCGCGTCGATGGCTTCGTTCAGCGCGTTCGACAGCGTTGCGGCCCAGGCGTCTATGTTTTCCCGCAACTGGGTGCGCGTGGTCACACCGATCAGGGTACTCGCCACGGCATGGCGCCGATAGCAGAATGCGAGCGCCAGCTGGGTCGGGGTGAGTCCGTGTTCGAGCGCCAGCTGAGCGTAGGCGCGCGAAGCCGGTGCCACGTTCTCCTTGAAGTAACGCTGCCCGAACTGCGGAAATTCTGTGATGCGACCGGCGGCATCAGCGCGTTCGGCGTACTTGCCGGTCAGGTGGCCGAAGCCCAGCGGCGAGTACGCCAGCAGCGACACCTGCTCGCGTGTGCACACTTCCGACAGGCCGACGTCGAATGTGCGGTTCATCAGGTGGTAGGCGTTCTGGATGCTCACCACGCGCGGCAGACCTTCATCGGCCAGCCGCAGGCAGGTCATCAGGCCCCACGGCGTTTCGTTCGACACACCGATGTGGCGGATCTTGCCCGCATCGATCAGCCCGCTCAGCGCTTCGAGCTGGCTGCGCAGCGACTCCGCCTCGCGCTCGCCCCCCGGGTCGTATTCGTACTGGCCGAACATCGGTACGTTGCGCGCCGGCCAGTGGATCTGGTACAGGTCGATGTAGTCGGTGCGCAGCCGCGCGAGCGATCCTTCGACTGCCTGCCGGATATTGCTTTCATCCAGCGCCAGCGGCCCGCCGCGTATCCATTCGATGCCGCGCGCCGGTCCGGCCACCTTGGTCGCCACGATGACCGATTCGCGCGGGCGACGCGCAAGCCAGCTGCCGACGATGCGTTCGGTGTCGCCGAAGGTTTCCGCGCGCGCCGGGACCGGGTACATTTCGGCGGCGTCGAGAAAGTCGATACCGGCCTCGAGGGCCTCGTCCATGATGGCGTGGGCCGTGCGCTCGTCGACCTGTTGACCGAAGGTCATCGTGCCCAGCCCGATGGCCGGGACCTCAAGCGTCGAGCGTCCGAGACGACGGCGCGCGATATCCTTCGTGCCGACAGCCTTCATTCCGGTAACTTTCGTAAGATTCATGCGGCAAACCGGATTGCGTTCCCAAGGACGCGACATGTATCACAGACCGGTCCGCCCGGCACGGATTCACCCTGAACGGATACACCTTGAAAACAAATCCCCTCGGCCTGCTGCTGTATTGCCGTGCCGGCTTCGAGCGCGAATGCGCGCAGGAGATCATGGACCGCTGCGGCGACGCCGGCCAGATGATCGAACCGCAGGCGCAAGCCGGCAGCGGCTACGTCGAAGCGTTTGCCGATGCACGCGCGTTGAGCGCACTGATGCGCAAGCTGAGCTGGCAGGACCTCACCTTCGCGCGCCAGCTGGTGTGGGCAGGCCGTACCGTTGAAGGCATGACGCCACGCGACCGCGTCACACCGGTGGTCGAAGCCGCACTTGAACTGGCGCCGGGCTTCAGCGATTTCCTGATCGAAACGCCGGACACCGACAAGGTGAAGGCGCTGTCCGGCCTTAGCCGCAAGCTGGAAAGTTTCGTCAGTCAGGCGCTCGAAGCGGCCAACGCCTTCAGCGACGACCGCGATGCACCGCGCCTGCACATCTTCTTCACCGCGGCCGACCGCGCCACGGTGGCGCTCTCCTGGCCGGGCCGTCGCAGCGAGTGGCCGGGCGGCATCCCGCGCCTGCGCATGCCGCGCGAAGCGCCGTCACGCTCGACGCTCAAGCTGGCCGAGGCCTTTCACAGCCTGTTGACCGAAGACGAACAGGAACGGCTGATCAAGCCCGGCATGAGTGCGGTCGACCTTGGCGCCGCACCGGGTGGCTGGACCTGGCACCTCGTGTCGCGCCATTTCGAAGTGACTGCGGTCGACAACGGGCCGATGAAGCCCGAATTGCTCGAAACCGGTCAGGTGCGCCACAAGAAGGAAGACGGCTTCCGCTTCGTGCCGCGCAAGCCGGTCGACTGGCTGGTGTGCGACATGGTCGAACAGCCGCGCCGCGTCGCCGCTCTGGTGGCGCGCTGGGTGGCGCAGGGCCTGTGCCAGCACGCCATCTTCAACCTGAAGCTGCCGATGAAGCGGCGCTATGAAGAACTGCAGCTGTGTTCCGACCTGATTGCCGAGGCGCTGGAGTCGGTCGACAAGAAGCACGAACTCCGCTTTCGCCAGCTCTACCACGACCGCGAAGAAGTCACCGGCTACCTGGGCGTACCCGGCAAGTCCGCATCCGCCCGCCGCCGACACGGCTGAGGGGAGCGCCGGTTCCTGTATTGCGAATCCGCGCCAAGCGGGGCGAAACCCCGCTCTGTGCGATAATGCGCGTGCAGTCGCCTCGCCGGTCATGGCGCGGCCCGGAGTTTCCGATCCGGCCGGATTGCCCGGCCCGATCCTCCACTTCCCCGCCCAGGCGCCTGCGCCCCGGGCTCGATACCCGCGCCAAGCTCACTTTGGCGCGCACTCGCGCCGGGTTTTCCGGAACCGATTTCCCCAGCCTGAACCGGCATGCCAGGCGGAAGTCCTTACACAAAGAGCTTCGCATACATGTCGTTTGAAGAACTCGGGCTCATCCCCGAATTGCTGCGCGCTGTCGCAGACACCGGCTATACCGTGCCGACCCCCATTCAGGCCCAGGCCATTCCCATCGTGCTGGCGGGCCGCGACGTCATGGGCGGTGCGCAGACCGGCACCGGCAAGACCGCCAGTTTCACGCTGCCACTGCTGCAGCGCCTCGCGCCGCACGCCAGCAGTTCGCCATCGCCGGCCCGCCATCCGGTACGCGCACTGATCGTCTGCCCGACGCGCGAACTGGCGATGCAGGTGCACGAAAGCGTGCGCACCTACTCCAAGCACCTGCCGCTGCGTTCGGTCTGCATCTACGGCGGCGTGGACATGAAGGCGCAGGTGAAGGAATTGCGCGAAGGCCGCGAAATCGTCGTCGCCACGCCAGGTCGCCTGCTCGATCACGTCGAAGGCAAGAGCATTGCGCTTGGCCAGGTGCAGATGCTGGTGCTGGACGAAGCCGACCGCATGCTGGACATGGGTTTCATCCCGGACATCAAGCGCATCCTCGCGCTGCTGCCGGCCCAGCGGCAGAGCCTGCTGTTTTCGGCCACCTTCTCGGAAGAAATCAAGAAGCTGGCGCAGGCCATGCTGCGCGACCCGCAGTTGATCGAGGTCGCCCGCCGCAACGCCACGGCCGAAACCGTGACGCACCGCGTGCACGCCTGCGCGACCGACGACAAGCGCGCCCTGCTGACGCACCTGCTGACGCAGCCCGACTACGTGTCGCGTCAGGCGCTGGTGTTCGTCAATACCAAATTCGGCGCCAGCCGGCTGGCCGTACACCTGATCCGTCAGGGCGTGGCGGCCGATGCCATCCACGGCGACAAGAGCCAGCAGCAGCGCACCGAGGCACTGGAAGCGTTCAAGAGCGGCGCCGTCCGCGTACTGGTCGCGACCGATGTCGCGGCGCGTGGCCTCGACATCGAAGACCTGCCCTTCGTCATCAATTTCGAGTTGCCGCACAACGCGGAAGATTATGTACACCGGATCGGCCGCACCGGCCGCGCCGGGCGCAGCGGTGAGGCAATTTCGCTGATGGCGCCGGAAGAGCGCGGCCGCGTGGCCGACATCGAAAAGCTGATCCGCAAGGAAATAGAGCCGGCAACGCCGGAAGGCTTCGACCCGGGCCGCGCCCGGCAGCGAGAAGCGCGCGAATCGAGTCCGCGCGAAGGGCGTGGTGGCGAGCGCCCGCGGGAACGCGCCGCCAGCAGCGGTGAGCGGGCGGAACGGCCCGAAAGCGCAGCCCGTCGAGGACGGTCGTCGCCGGGCGACGCAGTACGTCCGCCGCGCAGTCCGCGTTCATCGGCGAGCCAGGTTGCAGCGGACGGCTTCGACTTCAGCAAGCCGTACGAATCACTGCCCTCCGGCGATGACCCGGCCGTCGCGGCCGACGGCACCGCAGGCGGCACCCGGCGCGGCAAGCGACAGGTCGCCGCATTGCTGGGCGGCAACGGCAAGCGCTGATCCACGGGGCACCCTCGCCCCGCAGACGAACAAACACGCGAACCCGAAAACGCCCGACAACAGCACTCGACCACAATTCGACCACAATTCGACGGATACTCTGTCGGGATAATGTTCGCGCCGCGCATGGCCCGAACATGCTGACGCGCCAGTGGCGGCCGTGAAGGAATCCCCGATAGATCGGGGCGTCACCCCGCCCACTCCGGGACATACCCTCTGGCGAACGTTCGATATTTGTACGAACGATTTGTAAAAATCGGTTGAAATCCGGACGCATCAGCCGCTCGTGCAACGGCTCCCCCAAAGTCGTCCGGCGCGAACGTGACCGGCCGCCTCGCTGCGTTACCCACGCCGCATCTGCGCCCCGATAGAACACCTACCCGCCGCAGGGCCTTTATCCGCGCGGCTCAGGGAAGGTATCCCCGCGCCGGAGCCTTGCCACGCTTGCCGGCGCAGCCGCCCACCAGGTAAGGCCGAGCCGGATTTTTGGCGCAAATCCTGTAAATGGCATGCGTTTTGCAACACTCGGGCGTCGCTCGTTGCGACGAAAAATCCGACAGTCAGACGACTGATCCAAATTCGAGGAGACCATCCATGAAAAGAACTGCTATTGCCGCGCTCGTCCTCACCGCCTTCGCGCACAGCACCCTCGCGCATGCCGGTGTGACGGACGCCGACATCGTGAATGACGCCAAAACCACGGGTAACGTTCTTTCGTGGGGCATGGGAACCGAAGGCCAGCGTTTCAGCCCGCTCAAGCAGATCACCACCAAGAACATCAAGCGTCTGGTGCCGGCATGGTCTTATTCCTACGGTGGCGAAAAGCAGCGCGGCCAGGAAGCTCAGCCGCTGATCGTGAACGGCAAGATGTTCGTCACCGCCTCGTACTCGCGCCTGTTCGCACTCGATGCCAAGACCGGCAAGCGCCTGTGGATATACGAACACCGCCTGCCCGAGGGCATCATGCCCTGCTGCGACGTGATCAACCGCGGTGCAGCCGTATTCGACAATCTGGTCATTTTTGCCTCGCTTGATGCGCAGCTGATCGCGCTCGACCAGAACACCGGCAAGGTGGTGTGGAAGGAAAAGATCGACGACTACCAGGCCGGCTATTCGTCGTCCGCAGCCCCGATCATCGCGGGTGGTCTGCTGCTGACCGGCGTGTCCGGCGGTGAATTCGGCGTCATCGGCCGCGTCGAAGCGCGCGACCCGAAGACCGGCAAGATGGTGTGGGTGCGTCCGACGATCGAAGGACACATGGGCTATACGTTCGATGCCGACGGCAACAAGACCGAAAACGGCATCAGCGGCACGACCAACGCAACGTGGCCGGGCGACCTGTGGAAGGTGGGCGGCGCGGCCACCTGGCTGGGCGGCACGTATGACTCGAAGACGGGTCTGGCCTACTTCGGTACCGGTAACCCGGCACCGTGGAACAGCCACCTGCGTCCGGGCGACAATCTGTTCTCGTGCTCGACGGTCGCGATCGACATCAAGACCGGTCAGATCAAGTGGCACTTCCAGGGCACGCCGAACGACGGCTGGGATTACGACGGCACGAACGAATTCGTCACCTTCGACATGAACGGCAAGCGCATGGGCGGCAAGGCTGACCGCAACGGCTTCTTCTACGTGCTCGACGCCAACACAGGCAAGTTCGAGCGCGGCTTCCCGTTCGTGAAGGCACTGAACTGGGCCAAGGGACTCGACGAAAACGGCCGTCCGATATTCGACGAGGCAAATCGTCCGGGCGACCCGGCAAAGAGCGCCGATGGCAAGAAGGGGGAATCGGTATTCACCACGCCGTCCTTCCTGGGCGGCAAGAACCAGATGCCGATGGCCTACAGTCCGGACACCGGCCTGTTCTACGTGCCGTCCAACGAATGGGGCATGGAAATCTGGAACGAACCGATCTCCTACAAGAAGGGTGCTGCCTATCTGGGTGCCGGCTTCACGATCAAGACACTGGACGAGAAGGCCATCGGGGGCGACTACATCGGCGCGCTGCGTGCCGTCGATCCAAAGACCGGCAAGATCGTGTGGGAAGTGCGCAACAACGCCCCGTTGTGGGGTGGCGCGATGGTTACCCGCGGTGGCCTGGTGTTCTGGGGCACGCCGGAGGGCTACCTGAAGGCGGCTGACGCCAAGACCGGCAAGGAAGTGTGGTCCTTCCAGGTCGGCACCGGCATCGTGGCCCCCCCGATCACCTGGGACCAGGACGGCGAGCAGTACATCGCCGTGACGGCCGGCTGGGGCGGCGCAGTCCCGCTGTGGGGTGGTGACGTGGCCAAGAAGGTCGCCTACCTGAACCAGGGCGGCTCGATGTGGGTGTTCAAACTGCTGAAAGATTGATCCGGAAGATCTGAAGACTCCTCCTTGCGCCCCGCTGTTGGGGCGACCGTAACCGGCGCCTCCTGGCGCCGGTTTTTTTCTTCACGGTCCGGCTTGCCGGCGCGCGTGCCGAGCGATCCGCCAGCCAGAACACCTTGCAAGCCGCGCTGATGCTGCGGAGCGGATGCCGGTTATTGCAACCGATTCCCGTCTGCCGTGCAAAAATGCGGCCTCGCGGGAAACCATCCCCGCACACACAATACCTCTGGAGACCAGGAATGAAGAACAGATTCACCGCGCTCATGCTGTGTGCCGTCATGTGGCTAGGCGCCTTCGCCGGCAGCGCATGGGCGCAGGGCCGCGACCTCGACGAAGTGATCAAGAGCGGCCAGATCAAGGTCGCGCTGTACAAGGAATTCGCCCCGTTCTCCGACGTCGCCACGAGCGGCATCGACGTTGACCTCGCCAGACTGCTGGCCGAACGGCTCGGAGTAAAGCTCGAAATCCTGTGGTTCTCGGCTGACGAGAACATGGACGATGACCTGCGCAACATGGTGTGGCGCGGAACGGTACTCGGCTACGGCCCGGCCGATGTCATGCTGCACGTACCCATCGACGCGACCTACACGGCACGTAACGACAAGGCCATGTTCTTCGCACCGTATTACCGCGAGAAGTTCGCCATCGCCCGCAACGTCGAGAAGATCGACAAGCTCGAGTCGCTCGATGCCTTCCGCACCCAGCGCATCGGCGTCGAAGTGGAAACCTACCCCGCCACGGTGCTGCTGTCCGCAGATGGCGGCGCCTACCGCAACAACGTCGGCCATTACAAATCGGCCGCCGAGGCGCTGACCGCAATGAAGAACGGCGAAGTCAGTGCCGTCATGGCCATGCAGAGCGAGCTGGAAGCCGGTCTGGCAGGGTCCAGAGGCTACGTCATTTCCGACGTGCCGCTGCCGCTGGTCAATCGCCGCCAGTGGGTGATCGGCCTCGCGGTGAAGTCAGGCAACGAAAAACTCGCCCATTCGCTGCAGGCCGCGATGAACAGCATTGCGGAAAAGGGCGAGCTGAAGGACGTCTTCAAGCGCCACGGGGTCGAGTATCGCGCCCCCTGACGCACGGGAGAACGGCATTTTGGTGCGGTCAGCGTGCGCGGCCTGTGCGTTTGCCGGCTGAGGCGACCATGCGTCGAAGCAAAAACAAAAGCCCCGGATCGCCGGGGCTTTTGTTTTTTCAACCCGCTATCGGGTCATCCGTGTGGTTCAGCTGTGCTTGTAGTGCTTGCGCAAGGGCTTCACCACTTCCCACATCGACTTCATGCCCTTCGGGAACACCACGAAGTCGCCGGCCTTGATCACCACCTTGTCGCCGCCTTGCGGCGTGACATGGATCTCGCCCTCCAGCAGATAGGCGCTTTCTGTCATGCCGAAATCGAGCGGAAACTTCGACACTTCCTTCTCCCAGATTTCCCAGCTCGACACGCCCAGTTGCTTGAGCTTGTCTTCCGACGGATTGTGTTCAACGATGATTTGAGACATGGTCATTCCCGGGTTGGTGACTGAAATTGCTGAAAAAAACTGCCTGAGCAAAATTCAGGCAGCTTGAATATTCCGGACGATCGCGGCCTTCAATCAAGGATGCGACCGGATCTTGCGTCATCGGCACGCGCGACGCATCGTCACCATCGCTGCCGTACGTGTCAAGGCGGCCCCACGCCTGATCGCAGAAACGAACCACATCGCTCCGGCGCGGGCCAGCTTCCCGTGGGCGAATTCCCGCGAACGGAACAGGTCGGGACTTCATTCCGCCGATAGCGCAGCGCAACGACAATCGGCCTGGAGCTGTCCCCGTGGGAGCGGCGGGGACGCCGCTCCACAGCCGCTCCCACAACCTTTCCCAGAGCGCTTCCACCGCCCGTTCCACACGCAGCATCCACAGACTGCTCCAATAGCGCCCGCCGCCAGAACCGCTTGCAGCAGTCGGGGGCTTATCGCAGGACCCGGGTATCCGGTGCCGGATCGAGCACGAACCTAATGCTGTGGTGGCGCCCCTCCCCGTCCAGCGCGGTCAGCCGGTGTTCGCCGGGGTCGTCGAGCAGCAGTTTGCCGCCGGCATCCGGCGTCACCCGTCGGCCATCGAGCAGCCAGTACACCGTGCCCTGCGCGCCACGCGCCGCGAGCTGCAGCGACACATGGCGCTGATGCGGCGCGGGGCGCAGGCGCAGGCCGTCGGTGAGGCCGACGATGCGCAGCGTCGCGGCCGGGGCGGTATCAATCGGCGCGCAGCCGGGTTTCCAGTCGGGCATGCGCTGGTCAGACGGCAGCCAGCCGGCAAGCCAGGGATGCAACAACACCGGCCAACGCGCGAAATCCTGTGCTTGCCCATTACCGCAGCCGGACACGGTGCGCAGGCCGCTCGCCGCATCGATCCACACGGTCTGCCGCAGGCTGCTGCCGTCGATGCGGTCCGGACGGGTCGGCGGCACGGCGCCGGCGAGCGACCAGGCGCTGCGGCGGCGATGACACAGTGGTGCAGGTGTATCGGCCGTGGTCGTGCCAAGCGGCCAGCAGATGTCGACCGCCTGCACCGACCCCGGCCGGTCACGCGATGCACGCGCTGTCCGCGGTAGCGCCGCGGCGATGTCTTTCAACAGCGGCGCTGCCGCGTTGGCGCCGAAGAAGCCGGGATTGGGCGTACCGTCAGGCCGTCCTATCCAGACACCCAGCGCATGGCGGCCGGCCACACCGACCGCCCAGGCATCGCGAAAGCCGAAGCTGGTGCCGGTCTTCCAGGCCAGCGGCGCGCTGCCACCGCCTTCGATGAAGGGACGGTCCGGATGACCGCCGCCTTCCAGAATGTCGCGCACGATCCACGCCGCACCTTCGCTCATCAGCCGTGATTCCGCGCGCGGCGCGTCCGGCGCTAGGCGCGGCGTTCCAGCCAGGCCGCCGGCTGCCAGTGCGCGGTAGGCGCCGACCAGTTCTTCCAGCGTGACGCCGGCGCCGCCCAGGATGAGGCTGAGGTTGGGCTGTTCGCCGGTCGCAATGCGCAGTTTGAGCCCACCCTGAGCAAGCCGGGCGGCGAAGCGCGGCGGCGTGATCTGGTCGAGCAGATCGACGGCCGGCACGTTGAGCGAGCGCTGCAGCGCTTCGGCCGCGCTGACCGGCCCCGAAAAATCGGCCTGGAAATTACCCGGCTGGTAGCCGCCGAAGGCCTGCGGCGCGTCGATCAGCAGGCTTTCGGAATGGATGAGGCCGTCGTCGAGCGCCATCGCATACAGGAAGGGTTTCAGTGTGGAGCCGGGCGAGCGAACGCCGCGCACCATGTCGACGTGGGCGCTGCGTCCGGCGTCGGTGAAGTCAGCCGAACCGGCATAGGCGCGCACCTCCAGCGTGTCAACATCCATCACCAGCGCGGCGATCGAGACTTTCGGCGGCAGCACCGAGGCGCGGTCGGCCAGCAGGCGCTCGACCGTGCTCTGCAGTTCGCGGTCCAGCGTGCTGGCGACGCGAGTGAGGCCGCGGCGGTCCGATCGGCGCACCTGGCCGCGCAGACGTTCGGCCGCCAGCGGCGCCAGCCAGCCAGCCTGCAGGCGCTGTGCGATGACCGGTTCGATACGCGCGTCGGCCACCTCTTCGGGCGACCAGATGCCGAAGGTGGCCATACGTGTCAGCACGCGGTCGCGCGCGACCTGAGCGGCCTGGGGCGCGCGGTCCGGACGCAGGCGGCTGGGCGCGCGCGGCAAGGTCGCGAGCAGCGCCGCTTCGGCTTGACTCAGGTCGCGCGACGGCTTGCCCAGGTAGGCGCGACTGGCCATTTCGACGCCTTCAACGATGCCGCCCATCGGCGCGTGGTTCAGATACAGCGTGAGGATGTCGTCCTTCGACAGCCTCCATTCGAGCTGCAGCGCACGCGCCATCTGGCGCAGCTTGCCGCGCGGCGTGCGCGGCACCGGTTCGAGAATGCGTGCGACCTGCATGGTGAGCGTGGAGCCGCCGGACACGATGCGCCCGCTGCCCGCCCACTGCCATGCGGCGCGCGCCAAGGCGGCCGGATTGACGCCCGGATGCCAGCGGAACCAGCGATCCTCATAGCCCAGCAGTGCTTCGACATAGCGCGGCGACACATCGGCCAGCGTGACCGGATAGCGCCACGCGCCATCCGCACCCGGCCATGCGCGCAGCGGGCTGCCGTCTCGCGCCAGCACGATGAAACCATCGTCAGGGCCGGGCAAAGGCGGCGGAAACAGGCGATCGAGCAGCCACAAAGCGCCAACAAAAAGTAGTGAAGCGAGGAGGATGCGGCTGCCCAGGCGCCCGGCGCGCGGTGCCGCCGGACCGATTGCAGCCGGCACGGACACTCAGCGCAAGCGCTGTGCGGCGCCGTACCCGGGCGAGGACGGCGCCACCGGAAGCACGTCGGCGTTCGTCGCACGGCCGTCAATGCGACCGCCGACATCGGTGACTTCGACCACCTCGACGGCCTCGACCGCGCGCGCGTACAGCCAGCATGCCGTCGCGACCACGGCCACGGCAATCCACATGCCGAAGGGGTTGCGGCCATTGCGCCGGCGCTGCGGGGGCTGATGGGGCTGCCGCTGCACAGACTGCTCGCCAGCAGGAGCGGTGACATTGTCGGGCGACGCGTCGTCATGCACCGACTGCTGCGAAGCGTCAGCGATGTCGCAGACCGCGCTGGCTTCCCAGCGTTCGATGACCGCACGCCCCGCGCCATAGTGGTGATCATCCACCATCAGCCGGACCAGGCCGGCAGCCGGCAGTTCGCCCATGCCACCCTGCAGGAACTCACCGTGGATCACCGCCGGCACGCCTTCCTGTGCCAGCAGATCCTTCAGCAGATGGGCTTCGACGAGGCTGGCCGCTTCGTAGAGGGTTTTCATCGTGATCGGTGCACAGAGGATGAATGACATGAAGGGTACATCACCGCCGCGGGCAGATCATGTTGCAGCGCTCACACAGCAACCGCATCACGGTCCTTCAGGGGCGCGCTGGGGGCAACAGGCGAACGTGGCGACGCGGCGGTGAATGCGACGGCTTTCAGCGGACGCGGCGCACGTTCAACCCCGGCGAAGCGAGGTCCTGGAAGCACTTGGTCAGCGCCTCGGCCAGCCGGTCTTCAGCCAGCCCGCTCGGGAACGACACCTCATAGTCGCGATGACGCATGCCGGGGCCCAGCCGGTAGGCGACCCACGCCCCCGACTCCTCGCAAACTTCGATTTCGAACCGGCCGTAGACTTCGAAAACCATGGTGCGTAACCGGTAGATTGAGACCACAAAATCCGGATATCCCGCCTGAGGCGTACCGGATGCATGTCTGAAGACCAAAAACGGTTCTCGTGGCGCCATCATTCACGATGAACCGGGCCGCTACCGTGATGCCGCGCGGGCGGAGCGCCTCGCGCAAACAAATACTCGTTTCGCCGGACCAACCTGCTCAACCGCTGCTCAAGCCGGATCGAAGTGCAACCGTAAAATCGAACTGGAAGACGTTGGCTGAAAGCCCGCGTCACCGGCTGATTGCGACTGCGCACAAGGATAACGCCAACATGATGAGCGAAAAGGCCTCCGAACAAACCTATGTTGCGCTTCTGCAAAACTGGATCGCAAGTCTGCGCAAGCGCTTCAAACTCAGCCCGTCGTGGATGGCCGCAATCGACAAGCTGGAGCGCCGTCTGGCCGAGCGCCCGCAATCGGTCACGGCACTCGATGTGGGCCGCCTGTTCCAGCCGCTCGAAAAGCATCGCGCTGTGACCGAGCACACCCCCGGAGCGGACCGCGCGCTGCAATATCTGATCGAGTCGGGCCGCCTGGGCGAGATCGAGAATGCATCGGACGAGCTCTATGCATGGTTCCGCAAGCACTACCTGTGGGCCACCGGCAGCCTGTCGATCAATGTCAGCGAGCTGAACACCCACACCTCCGACGAGGCGATCCGCCAGTACTTCAATGTCGGTTGATGCGCCGCGTCAATTGATGCGCCGATAGCCGCCGGGCACACCGGCCGGCGACAACACCCACTGCCAGAGCTGGATGTCGCGCGCGCGGAAGGCGCCGGCACACGACAGCAGGTAATAACGCCACATGCGGCGAAAGCGCTCGCCAAGCCGGTCGGCAAACTGCGGCCAGGCAGCTTCGAAATTGCCATGCCAGGCCATCAGCGTGCGGTCGTAGTCGGCGCCGAAGTTGTGCAGGTCTTCGACCACGAACAGATCCTCAAGCGAGTGGCCGATCTGGTCGACCGCCGGCAGATCGCCGTTGGGGAAAATGTAGCGGTCTATCCAGGGGTCGGTCGCGCCGCGCCGCGTGTTCTTTCCTATCGTGTGCAGCAGCAGCAGGCCGTCCGGATGCAGGCAGCGCCGCGCCACCTGCATGAAGGTGCGGAAGTTCTTGCGTCCGACATGCTCGAACATGCCGATGCTGGCCACCCGGTCGAAGGCCTCGTCGACCTCGCGATAGTCCTGCAGCCGGAACGCCACCGGTAGCCCTGCGTAGCGCGCGCACGCCCACTCGACCTGCTCGCGCGACACAGTCACGCCGACGCATTCCACACCATAGTGTTCCGCCGCGTAGCCGATCAGGCTGCCCCAGCCGCAGCCGATGTCGAGCAGACGCATGCCAGGTTCGAGCTTGAGCTTGCGGCACACCAGATCGAGCTTGGCTTCCTGCGCGCATGCAAGGTCGCCGGCGTCCTTCCAGTAGGCGCAGGTATAGGTCATGCGCGGATCGAGCATGGCAGCGTAGAAATCGTTGCCCAGATCGTAGTGGCGCTCGCCGACCTGCCAGGCGCGGCGGCGTGTCTGGCGGTTGAAAATGTGCGCGCTGAGCGCATGCAGGACGATGCGCGCCGGCTGCACGCGCTCTCCCAGACGCGCACGCAACAGCCGGGCGAAGAATTCGTCGAGATGGTCGGCGTCCCATTCGCCATCCATATAGCTTCCGCCCAGACCGAGGCTGCCCTGCGCGAGCAGACGTGCCGGCAGATCGGATGAATGGATGCGCATGTCCCACGGCTCGGTTCCGTCCGTTTCAATGCCGGCCTGCGCAAGCAGCCCGGACAGCACGCGCAATTTCGACGAACGGGCGACGTCGTGCGCCGGCCCCCTGAAAAGTGCTTCGCGCAACATGGCGACACCTCCCGGACTTCGGATCAACGATTCCAGACTACGGCCAGAGTACCGCGCGGGTGCCGGCGCAGATCGGAAATTCGCGCAATCTCCGATCGGGAAAATCGCGAAGCGATCAGCCGCCCAGGCTTTCCAGAAACTGCACCGCCACGTCTTCGCTGCGCGTGCGGCGCATCGGCGGCAGGCTGCGCCAGATCGTCTTGCCGTAGTGCTTGTCGATCAGGCGCGGGTCGCACACCACAAGCACGCCGTGGTCGCGCTCGTCGCGGATCAGCCGGCCGGCGCCCTGCTTCATGCTGATCACCGCGTGCGGCAGCTGGTAATCCATGAAGGCGTTGCGGCCTTCGCGCTTCATGTGTTCGATGCGCGCCGACAGCACCGGGTCATCCGGCGGGGCAAACGGCAGCTTGTCGATGATGACCAGCTGCAGCGCGTCGCCCCGCACGTCCACCCCTTCCCAGAAGCTCTGGCTGGCGACCAGCACCGCGTTGCCGGCAGCGCGGTGGCGCTCGAGCAGTTCGCTGCGCGTGGCCTGGCCCTGCATCAGCAACGGGCGATCAGGGTCGTAAGCCGACAGCTTGTCTTCGATCAGCTCATGGATGCGCTTCATCGCGCGCAGCGAAGTGCACAGCACGAACACGCCGCCGCGGCAGGCCTTGATCAGCGGCCAGGCGGTGCGCGCCACCGCTTCGGCGTATGTGGGCGCCGACGGCTCGGGCATGTTTTCAGGCGCGTACAGCAGCGCCTGCTCGCCGTAGTTGAACGGACTGCCCCATTGCGCGGTCTGGGCACCGGCCAGGCCCAGCTCGCCGCAGTAATGGCCAAAATCGCCGCCGACCGCCAGCGTGGCTGACGTGAAGATCCATGCACGCGGGTTGTCTTCCATCTGGCGCCGGAAAATGTCGGCCACCGAAAGCGGCGTGGCATTCAGCGCCAGCGCTTGCGTGTAGACCTCGGCCCAGCGCACACGGTCGGGCTGGTCGGGCTTCTGCCAGCGTTCGATGCGCGCCACCAGATCGAGCGAGCGCTGCCAGCACTTTTCCAGCCCCTCGCTGCGTCCGGCCTGGGTTTCGAGCACGCCGGCCAGCTCACGCAGCGCGTCGAGCACGGTGGCCAGCGCCGGCGCGAAGGCGGCGCGCTCGTCGATCTGCACCGCCGACAGCCGCACGTTCTCTTCGCGGAACACCAGCCGAAGGTCGCGCGCCGTCTTGGCCATGCGCTCGGCGGCTTCGGGCAACTGCTTGAAATCCTTGGCGTTGATGACCGCCTCGGCGCGCGTGTCGCGCGCCAGTTCCAGCATCTGCGAGGTCGATACCGACTCGCCGAAAAACAGGCTGGCGGTCTCGGCAAGCTGATGCGCTTCGTCGAACACCACCGCATTGCAGGCCGGCAGCAGTTCGGCCACGCCCTCGTCACGCAGCATCAGGTCGGCAAAAAACAGGTGGTGATTCACCACCACCACGTCCGCTTCCATCGCCTCGCGCCGCGCCGCGGTCACAAAGCATTCCTTCGCGTTCGGGCAGTCCTGGCCCAGACAGTTGTCGCGCGTCGAGGTGGCGGACTGCCACGCGCCCGACTCTTCCGGCACCTCGGTGCACTGCGCCTTGTCGCCGCTGCTCGTCACCTTGGCCCAGCGCGCGATGGCCTGCAGATGACCGGCCTCTTCGCGCGACCCGAGCCGGCCGTCGTGCAAGGAACGTTCGAGATGGTAGTGGCACAGGTAATTGGCGCGCCCCTTCAAGAGCGCAATCGTCACCGGCACGCCGAGCGCGCCGCGCACTGTCGGCAGGTCGCGCTGGAACAACTGGTCCTGCAGCGTCTTGGTGCCGGTTGACACGATCACCTTGGTGCCGGACAGCAGCGCCGGCACGAGGTAGGCGTAGGTTTTGCCCGTCCCGGTGCCCGCCTCGACCACGAGCACCCCGCGCTGTTCGATCGCCGCCGCCACCCGCTCGGCCATTTCCGTCTGCTGCGCACGCGGCGTGAATCCTTCGATCGCCCGCGCAAGCGGTCCGTCGACGGCAAAGGTGGTGGGGATGTCTGGCACGAAGAGGCGATCGGAAGAAGGTTGGCGGAAGTGTACAGCACGCCTCGCCGCTGACCTGCACCGCGCCGCGGATTTCTTGCCCGAAGAATCCTTTTGGTATATTCGACCACACCCCTGTGCAACTGATCCGACGGTGACCACCGCTGCCCTCACACAGTCCATCACGTCCTTGAAATGTAACTACATCGTAGTTACATTGGGATCATCGTCGTGATCGTTTTCGAATGGGACGAACAAAAAGCCACCGCCAATCTCCGGAAGCACGGCGTCAGCTTCGAAGAGGCAAAAACCGCCTTCTCGGACGAGCACGCGCGATTGATCGTTGACCCGGATCACTCGGCAGACGAAGACAGATTTGTTCTGCTGGGTTACGGACACGGCCAGACGCTGCTTGTCGTGTGTCAT
Source organism: Methyloversatilis sp. (assembly GCF_030696805.1). Lineage (GTDB taxonomy): Bacteria > Pseudomonadota > Gammaproteobacteria > Burkholderiales > Rhodocyclaceae > Methyloversatilis. The sequence continues at coordinate 24,396 of NZ_JAUYRO010000112.1, forward strand.
TGCCACCGCGCTTCAGATCGCATCATTCGCATCATTTCGGCCAGATGTGCCACGCGCCGCGAAGCGACGTTTTACTGACAGGACATGACCTTGCGCCCCGAATACGACTTCTCGAAAGCAACAAAGAACCCTCACGCCGCACAACCAAAGAAGCAGATCACCATCCGGCTCGATGAAGAATCGATTCAGTACTTCAAGTCACTCGCAGCAGAGACCGGCATTCCCTACCAGAGCCTGATCAATCTCTATCTGCGCGACTGCGCCGCGTCGCGCCGGACGATTGATCTGAAATGGACGTGACTTCGCTGCAACGCTCGGCAGAATTGGCGTTGCGTAACCGCTACCCCATACGTACGAAGGGAACAGCCGCAGTCCCAAGCAGGACGCAGTTGATGCACAGAGGATCGCCGCACGCAGATCGGCTGCCATTTCCGGGTAGGTGACCGACTGGAGACCGCAGCGACCATGGCGACCAGATCGCAGCCAGGCGCCTGGCGGGCTGCGGCCCGGCGCCCGGCCGGCTGCTCGACCACGGCGTCGATCACGCGTGGTCTTCAGGCTGGATTGTCGTGATTGGCGACAATGCATGCGTCGCCAACCCGACAGGGCGGCTGCCTGTTCAGAGTCTTTTCAGTCCTTCTTCGTAGGTGATGACTTCGTACACCTGGGCGTACTTGAGCGCACCGTCGGCGATGGTGTCGACCTTTTCGGCCGTATCCATCTTCTTCATCTTCGTCTTGTCGAGGTACAGGAAGTCGATCAGTTCGTTGTACACCGAGGTGTCATCGATCGGCAGTACATAGACCGACACGCCGTCGAATTCGATCTGATAGCGCGATGCGCGATCGAGGTCCGACACGTAGATGAAGTACTTGCCGCCCGCCTTGATACTGGGGCCCAGGGCCGCGATCAATGCCGGCAGCGCTTTGAAGGACGGCAGCGAACCCGCGAGAAACGAAAGGGTCGCTTCGCCGTTGTCCGCAACGGCAATGGTCTCCTTGAGCAACACGGGGGGTTCGGTCGTCACGGTGATTTCACCGCGAAAGCCGAAGCGGCCGGGCAGGCGTGTCGGGCCTTTGAGCGCGGGCTTTTGCAGGCGACCTTCAGCTTCAAGGCGCTGAAACGCGGGGGATTCGGTGGTGGCAGTCATGTCGTGTCCTGTTGATCCCGTCAGCTGGCTGGAGCGCCAGGGCGGGGGAGTTCTTTCGGGGGCGAAAGCGGTGGAAGGACAAAAGAGCCTGCCGCGAAAATGCCGGTCGGGCCGGGTCGTTCGTGCAGGTCTTCAAGCAAAGGTGCGCGGCCGGCCTTGCGTTGCGCAAGACGCGATGGAATCAGCAGTTGATCGACGTGGTGCGGGCAAGATTGCCTGAACCTGCCGTCGCCATGTGCAGCACTCCCGTAGCACAGACCAAGCACTTATCGAGCCATGCAGCCAAGGCCGCCGGTTCGCAGTGCCGCCTGACCGGCACGGGCCACGACAATGAGCCTGCACCGGCGCTTGCAGTCGTGCAGATCGCGGAGCTTCATGCGGAGCAAGCACCGCCTGGTGGCCCCGTGGAAGCCGCTGGTCGACGACCTGCCCTAAGGGTTCCGGTAGGGCGTAATTGGTGAAGCGGCCGACGGGTCGGCCGGGGAGCCGATGGCTATTGCGCAGCGGCTGAGCCGCTGAGCGGCTGGCGCCGACCGCTGGCGAGCAGCGCGGTCGCTTCGGCGGCGGGCAGCGCGCGGCTGAACAGGTAGCCCTGCATGACCTGGCAGCGATGTTCCTGCAGGAAGGCAAGCTGGGGCGCCGTTTCGACGCCTTCGGCGACGACTTCCATGCGCAGCGCGTGGGCCATGGCGAGAATAGAGGCGCAGATCGCGGCGTCGTCCGGGTCGTCGGAAATGTCGCGTACGAAAGAACTGTCTATCTTGATCACGTCCAGCGGAAAGCGCTTCAGGTAGGCAAGGCTGGAATAGCCGGTGCCGAAGTCGTCCACCGCGATCGAAATTCCCATGTCCTTGATCTGGCGCAGCACGCGTACGGATTTCCCGGCGTCCTGCATGAGCAGCGATTCGGTGATCTCGACTTCCAGATTGCCGGCGTCGAGGCCGCTGTCGCGCAGCGCGCTGGTGACGGTTTCCACCAGATCACTGCCGGCGAACTGGCGCGCCGACAGATTCACCGCCATGCGCAGGTGCGGGCCGAATTCGTTCACCCAGATGTGCGCCTGGGTGCAGGCCTCGCGCAGTACCCAGGTGCCGATCGGCACGATCAGGCCGGTTTCTTCGGCCAGCGGTATGAATTCCAGCGGCGACAGCAGGCCGCGGCGCGGATGTCGCCAGCGCACCAGCGCCTCGAAGCCGGCGATGCGTCCGTCGCGCATCAGATCGACCTTGGGCTGATAGTGCAGCTCGAATTCGTCGTTGGCCAGCGCGGCGCGCAATTCACGCTCCAGTTCGAGCCGGTTGTTGGCCGCGCCTCCTTCTTCCGGGTTGTAGAAGCGCAGCGTGTTGCGCCCCTCCTTCTTCGCCCTGTACATCGCGAGGTCGGCGTGCTTGAGCAGCGTGCCGGCGTCCGCACCGTCGGTCGGGAACAGCGCCACGCCCATGCTGGCGGTGCAGTAGATCGGATGGCCGAGCAGTTCGACCGGCGGCTCGATGGCGCGCATCAGGTTGCGGCACACCGTTTCGGCGTCGGCCGCGCGCTGCAGGTCGGGCAGCACGATGACGAATTCGTCGCCGCCCTGGCGGGCCAGCGTGTCGCTCGCGCGCAGGGCGTGCGACAGGCGCTCGGTGATCTGGCGCAGCAGTTCGTCGCCGGCGTCGTGGCCCATGCTGTCGTTGATGACCTTGAAACGGTCGATATCAACGAACAACACGGCCAGCATGGATTTTCCGTCGGCCTGGCGGGCCAGCGCGCGATTGAGGCGGTCGCTCAGCATGGCGCGGTTGGGCAGGCCGGTCAGGGCGTCGAAATTTGCCGCCTGGTAAAGCTTGGCTTCGCTGAACTTGTGCTCGGTCACGTCGCGTGCAATGCCGTCGACGCGCACGCGCGCGCCCGATTCGTTGCACACCACGCGGGCGCGATCGTGTATCCAGCGCACTTCGCCATCGGGTCGCACGATGCGGTACTCGCTCGCCAGACTGCCGACCTTCGACACATCCTTGAGCGAATGGCGCATGCGCTCGCGGTCGTCCGGGTGGACCATGTCCAGCCAGTCGATGCGGCCGTCGAGGAACGCCTCCGCGGGTACGCCGTAGATATTGACCGCAGCCGGATTGAGATAGACCAGTCGCTGCGTCCTGAGATCGATCGACCAGATGATGTCTTCGAGGGTGGCGAGGATGCTCTGCAGGCGCAGTTCGCTCTCGCGCAGCAACGCATTCGCAGCCAGCCGCTCGCGATGCGCAGCCGCTTTCTTCATCTCGCGATCGATGACGGCCGGCAGGCGCTGCAGGTTTTTCTTCAACAGGTAGTCCTGCGCGCCCGCCCGCATCGCCGCGACCGCAGTGTCCTCGCCGATGCCACCCGACACGATGATCAGCGGCAGGTCCGGGTCAAAGCGCTTGACGATATTCAGAGCGTCCAGACCATTGAAGGTCGGCAGCAGGTAGTCGCTGATGACAATGTCCCAGCTCCCACGCACCAGCGCATCGCGCAACTCACCCGGTGTTTCGACACACACCGACGTGACGTCGTAGCCACCTGCCCTCAGGCGGACGAGCAGCACGCACAGGTCAACAGGATTGTCTTCGACGATCAGCGCGCGCAGGGCGACCGTGACCGCGGGAGAGGCCGATTGCTCGCGAACCGCCATGTCGCGGGGGGTGTCCTGCATTGGGTGTGATCTCCTCTATGTCCTCATATACCGATCGGGACGTGGGTGAGTATCGGCCACAACGCCGGCTCACTTGAGCCGTATGCGGCGCCAGGCCATTGCAGGGGTGTGCTGATCGGCGTGTCGTACCGAACGGTGCACTCGGCCGCGAAACGATTCCAATACGTTCGGGCGCTGATGCACTTGCTGGCACCTTACCATCGCCTTGATGCCGATCTGCTTCCAGCATAGGGCTTTGCGCTGGTCAGTGGCCAAGGATGCAGTGAGTGAGCGAAATCAACGCAACAGAACCGTCATGAAACACCCACACTGGCCGAACCCGCAGAATGCGGGATGACTGTCGTCTTGCCAGCGCACACCAACAACCCCCACAATTCATAAGTGATTCAGTAATGATCGCCCTTCAGACCCCGTAACGGACGCGCACAGCACGACGCTGCTGGGGAGATCTCTTGTAATCTTGCGCCCGGCAGGGCGTCCGGACCACAACGGGAATGAGTCCGCAACCGCCGCAGCCCACTTGATTCAAGCGATGACGCACCGGTTCCACCCGAAGCACTCGATGAGGATTTGCCTGCCGGCGTCAGGCCTGCGCAGCACCCGCCTTTTCCATTCTGCAATCCGTCCGCTGCTTGTCGTCATGCTCTGCGTCGGCGCGTGCGGCGCGACATTTGCCGATGCGCTGCGCTACGGCGGAGACCGCGACTTCCGGCCATTCGAGTTCATCGACGAGAGCGGCCAGCCGCAGGGTTTCCAGATCGAACTGATCGCCGAACTGGCGCGCGTGACGGGTTTCGACATCGTCCCGCGTCTGGACGACTGGTCAGCCATCGAGGCCGATTTCCGGGCCGGCAGGCTGGACCTGATTGCCATGTCGCACACGCGCAGCCGCGAGCAGTGGGCGGCGTTCGCAAGTGCGCACGCCACACCGGCCATGTCGATCTATCACCGTCGCGACACTGGCGCACCGGTATCGCTGGCCGACCTGGCGCGCGGCGTCATTGCCGTGCCCGACAGCGAACCGATGCGCGAAACCCGTGCGAATTTCTTCTCCGGCGAGCAGTACCGCTTTGTGACTGTTGCAGATCACGCCGCTGCGCTCGCAGCGCTGCGCGACGGCAGCGCCGTGTTTGCGCTGATGCCGCGTGCCTACGGCGACAAGCTGCTGGCCAGCGGCCGGTACGACGCGGTAGTGGCGAGCGACTTCATGCTCCGACTGCAGGATTACGGCTTTGCGGTGGCACCGGAGAACGAGGCGCTGCGCGAAGTGCTGAATGACGCGCTGAAGGAACTCGAACGCTCTGGCCAGCTCGATGCCCTGCGCATGAAGTGGCTGAGCAGTCATCGCGCCGCGGCGGAGCACAGCGCGCTCGAGGCGCGCGTAATCACGCAACGCATGGACCTGATGCTGCTCGGCGCGGGAGCGGCGGTCGCACTGGGCTGGCTGGCACTGCGGCTGCGTCGCCGTGCGGCGCAGACCGCGCGCGAACGCATCCTTCGCGCCGAAGCAGAACAGGCACTGCAGCGGGCCGAAGACCGGCTGGCATGTGCCTTCACCCATCACCCGGACGCCATGTTGATCAGCGAATACCACAGTGGCCGGGTGCTCGACGTCAACGACGCGCTGTGCCGGCTCACGGGTGCCGAGGCGGACGCACTGATCGGCGAGCCGATCGACGCACTGCGCGCCTTCGTCGACCCGGATGGCCTGAACACGCTGCTCGAACTGATGCACACCGACGGCGCTGTGAGCAGCACGCCGTTGCGCCTGCGCAGGAACGACGGCGACCTGCGCGAATGCCTGGTGTCGTCGGGGGAGTTCCGGTCGGACGGCGCGCGCGAGGTGTTTTCCATCATCCGCGACGTCACCGATCTGCTGCGCGACAGCGATGCGCTGCGTGCCGCCTACGACGCGCTCACCGAGTCGGCGCACCGGCAGGCCGAAGCGCTGGCCCAGGCACGAGCTGCGCTGGCGGGCACCCAAAGCGAGCTGCAGACGCTGACGGCCTCGATCTCGCACGACCTGCGCGGGCCGCTGCGCATCATCCGCGGCTTTTCCAGCATGCTGCGCGACGATCTGCAGGCGGGCAACGTCGACAAGGTGCTGCGGCATGCCGAACGCATCGACAGTGTCGCGCGCCGCATGGACGACATCATCGAGGCGCTGACCCGGCTCGCCTGTGCGGCACAGCAGGCGCTCGAACCGGTGCGCCTCGACATGGAGGCCAGCGCTGCCCAAGCCTGGGCGCTGCTGACCGAGATGGGCGAAACCGGCCGCACCACGCTGCGCATCGGCAATCTGCCATTCGCCACCGGCGACGAAGCGATGCTGGCCCAGGTGTGGCAGAACCTGCTGGGCAACGCCTGCAAATACTCGGCGAAGGTGGAGGATCCGCGCGTGGCCATCGACGCCTTCGTCGAGGACGGCCGGCAGTGGTACCGCGTAACCGACAACGGCGCCGGCTTCGACATGGCTTATGCCCGTCATCTGTTCGAGCCTTTCCGCCGCCTGCATCTGGCGAGCGAATACGCCGGTTCCGGCGTAGGGTTGAGCGTCGTGCACCGCATCGTCCGCCACCATGGCGGTGACATCCGGGCGCGCGGAAGCGTCGGTGTCGGCGCGGTGTTCGAATTCACGCTCGACAGGCCATCCCTTGGCACGGACGCCCTGGCCAAGCCGAACGAATGAATCGAACACGTCGGGGCGCCCGTATGAACGGCGTCTTCGGCGCGGCTGACATGGTTCGATCCAGACCGACCCGGGGAGGTTGATCATGACCGTACAGACAGATACCGACGGCGACGGCCGCATCCTGACGCGCTTCGACGGCGGTGTTGCCACGCTGACCATGTCGCGCCCGGCGCGGCGCAACGCCTACACATCGGCGATGATGCGTGCATTGCGGCTGGCGGTCGACGCGGTGCTGGCCGATCCGGCCTGCGAAACACTCGTGCTGCGCGGCGACGGCACCTGCTTCAGTGCCGGCGGCGACGTGCATGAATTCGCGCAGAGCCTCGCGCTCGACCCGGCAGCGCGGCAGGCGTTGTTCGAGGCGCTGATCGCCGAACAGGTCAATCCGGTCATCCTCGCGCTGCGCGCGGCGCACCAGCCGGTCATCGCGGCGGTGCGCGGCGACTGCGTCGGTTACGGCCTGTCGCTGATGCTGGCGTCCGACTTCGCCCTCGCGGCCGACGACGCGCTGTTCAGCACTGCCGGCATCGCGCTGGCCCAGCCGGGTGCCGGTGGTCAGTCGGCTTTCCTGAGCCGCGCACTGGGCGAGCGCCGGGCGCGCGAACTGATGTGGAGCGCGCGCCGCTTCGATGCGCACGAGGCGAAAGCGCTTGGTCTGGTCGAGCGTGTCGTGCCGGTGGCCGACTTCGAAGCAACACTTGCTGCCGAAGTGACCCGCGTGGCTCGCGGCCCGCGCCATGCGTTTTCCGAAATCAAGCGCCTGCTGAACAACGCCGGCAACGGCGCGGCCGGTCAGCCGCTGGCCGATCAGCTGTCAGCCGAGGCCGCAGCCTTCGGCCGCAGTGCCGCCGGTGACGACTTCGCCGAAGCCGTCCGGGCCTTCGTTGCACGCCGCAAGCCACAGTTCAGACAGGCCGGATGACCGCTGCGTGACAGTATTCATCGTGAAACTCGGCAGCCCGCGCCTGCCCGGCGAGGGACTGCGACTGGGCACCGTGCGGCGGCCGCCGCGCGGCGTGCCGAAGTCCGAACTCGCTGCGCGCGACTGGTACGACCTGTGGTTTCCGAATCTCGCACCTTCCGCGGACACGCTGAAGCAGTGGAAGGCCGATCCATCGCCTGCGCAGTGGCCGGCGTTTTCGAAACGCTATCTCGCTGAAATGGCAGCACCGGAAGCGCGGCACGCAATCGCGCTGCTGGCGGCGCTGTCGCACAGCACCGATTTTTCGGTTGGTTGCTACTGCGCTGACCAGGCGCACTGCCACCGCTGGCTGCTGCGCACGCTGCTGGCCGAAGCGGGCGCCCTGATGGGGTGAGGCGGCGGGAACGGTCGCCCGTATCGGCGGTCGGGACGCAGGGCGTTACACTGCGGCCCGCACCATCACTCAGCTCAATGACTTCGGAGATACACCATGGGTCTGTTCGATTCGATCGCAGGTCAGGTTGCCGGCGCGCTGTCCGGCCAGAGTGGCGCGCAGGGTTCGGGCCTGCTGCAAATCTTGATGAGCCTGATCAACAACCCGCAGACCGGCGGCTTGCAGGGGCTGATCGCCGCCTTTCAGGACAAGGGTCTGGGCGATCTGGTGTCGTCCTGGGTCGGCACCGGACAGAACCTGCCGATCACGCCCGAACAGCTGCAATCGGTGCTCGGCAGCGGTCAGATCGGCCAGATCGCGCAGCAACTCGGGCTGTCGTCGCAGGAAGTGTCGGGCCAGCTGAGCGCGCTGCTGCCGCAGGTGATCGATGGCATCACGCCGAATGGTCAGGTGCCGGAAGGCGACGCCATGCAGAACGCGCTCGGCATGCTGAGCGGCCTGCTCAAGTAGGGCGGGCGGCGCGCATGTTCAAGCTGGTCGGCGTCGCACTCGCGATCTACACCGTGTACGCCTTCGTGAAGGGCGAGGTGTATGCGCGCTCCTTCGTGATGGGTCGCAAGGTCACGCGGGCGGAAGACGAAAACTACTTTCTGACCGTGATCGCGATCTACGGCGTGCTGAGCGTCGGGCTGATGACCTTTCTGTGAAGCGGGTCGGGACCGGGTTTTGCCGCCATAACCGGCCACGCAGGGGGCCGGCAGCTTGAGTGCTGCGCTGCACTAACGGATAATTCAGCGGTTTCGCGGCGCACCGTGTGCCGCGACGTGCAGTAAACCCTGGCGAACCTTCGCCCTGTCATGACGAGTTACCTCTATCTGCTGCTGGGTGCCGCGCTGGTGAACAACGTGGTGTTCGTGCGCATCCTCGGCCTGTGCCCCTTCATGGGCGTGTCGAAGAAGCTTGAAACCGCGGTGGGCATGGGTCTGGCAACGATGTTCGTGCTGACGCTGGCGTGCGGCACCAGCTATTTGATCGACACCTTCCTGCTGAAGCCCTTCGACCTCGGCTATCTGTCGACGCTGAGCTTCATCGTGGTGATCGCCGCCATCGTGCAACTGACCGAACTGGTGATCCAGAAAACCAGCCCGCTGCTGCATCAGGTGCTGGGCATCTACCTGCCGCTGATCACGACCAACTGCGCCGTACTCGGCGTGCCGCTGCTGAATGCCTCGATGGCCCACGACCTGCTCGAATCGCTGCTGTTCGGCTTCGCGTCGGCCGCCGGTTTCGTGCTGGCGCTGGTGCTGTTCGCCAGCATCCGCGAGCGGCTCGACGGCGCCGACATTCCCGCGCCGTTCCGCGGCAACGCCATCGCCATGATCACCGCCGGCCTGATGAGCCTCGCCTTCATGGGTTTTGCAGGGCTGGATTCGTGATCACGGCGCTGCTTGTCATGGCCGGTCTGGCGCTGGTGCTCGGTGCGACGCTGGGCGCCGCATCGGTGCTGTTCAAGACACAGGGCGACCCGCTGGTCGACAAGATCGACGCCATCCTGCCGCAGACGCAGTGCGGCCAGTGCGGCTACCCCGGCTGCAAGCCCTACGCCACGGCGATCGCCGGCGGTGACGCCGACATCAACCAGTGCCCGCCGGGCGGCGACGAAGGCGTGCGCAAGCTGGCCGATCTGCTGGGGCGCGAGTACAAGCCGCTCAATGCCGAACACGGCGTCGAGAAGCCGAAGTCGGTTGCGGTCATCGACGAAGCCACCTGCATCGGCTGCACGCTGTGCATCCAGGCATGCCCGGTAGACGCCATTGTCGGCGCCGCCAAGCAGATGCACACCATCGTCGGCGACCTGTGCACCGGCTGCGAACTGTGCGTGCCGCCCTGCCCGGCCGACTGCATCGACATGGTGCCGGTGACCGAAACGGTCGAGAGCTGGAAATGGCGCTACCCGGTGTTCGAACTGAAGGTGCAACCGGCAACGCTACCGGCGAAGGAAGCGGCCTGACATGCTGAACAAGCTCTTTTCGTTCAACGGCGGCGTCAAGCCCGATCCGAACAAGTCGGCATCGACGCGCGAGCCGATCGCCCGCCTGGCGCTGCCGCCGCAGCTCGTCATTCCGCTGCACCAGCACATAGGCGGCACGCCGCGACCGCTGGTGACCGTGGGTAGCACGGTGCTGGGCGGCCAGCGCATCGGCGCGCCCGACGGCAATGTATCGAGCGCGGTGCATGCGCCCACGTCCGGCCGCGTGGTCGCCATCGAGCCGCGGCCGATGCCGCATGCGTCGGGCCTGTCGTCGCCGGCCGTGGTGATCGAACCGGACGGGCTGGACACTGCGATCGAGCGCGAGCCTTTCGACTGGCATGCCGCCGCGCCGGGCGAAATACGCGACTTCCTGCGCGATGCCGGCGTGGTCGGTCTCGGCGGCGCAGTGTTTCCGAGCCATCTGAAGCTCAACCCCGGCAAGTCGGGTCACACCGACACGCTGGTGATCAACGGCGCCGAGTGCGAGCCCTTCATCACCTGCGACGACATGCTGATGCGCACCGAGCCGGAAAACATCCTGCGCGGCGCGCTGATCATGCAGCGCATGCTGGCAGCGAAGCAGGTGCTCGTGGCGCTCGAAGACAACAAGCCGGAAGCCGCCACCGCGCTGAAAGCCGCCGCACGGGCGCTTGGCAACGCCTCGCTCGAAGTCGTCGTGGTGCCGACGCGCTACCCGGCTGGCGGTGCCAAGCAGTTGATCCGCGTGTTGACCGGCATCGAGGTACCGCACGGCAGCCGCTCGACCGACTTCGGCGTGCAGTGCTTCAACGTCGCCACCGCGCTGGCCGTGTGGCGTGCGCTGGAGCACGGCGAAGCCCTGACCCGGCGCATCGTCACCGTGGCCGGCAATGTCGAGCGCCCGCGCAATTTCGACGTCGCCATCGGCACGCCCATTTCGCATCTGTTCGCCGCCGCCGGTCTGAAGCCCGACACCGACAAGCTCATCATGGGCGGACCGATGATGGGCATTCCGCTGCCGAACATCGATGCCCCGGTGGTCAAGGCCACCAATTGCCTGCTGGCCTCGTCGCCGACACTGTTCGCGCCGCCGGAGCCGGAACTGCCGTGCATCCGCTGCGGCGAGTGCGCACGCGCCTGTCCGGCCGACCTGCAGCCGTTCGAGCTGTACTGGCATTCGCGCGCGCGCAACTTCGGCCGCGCGCAGGAATACAAGCTGTTCGACTGCATCGAATGCGGCTGCTGCGCCTACGTGTGCCCCTCGCACATTCCGCTGGTCGATTACTACCGCTACGCCAAGAGCGAAATCTGGGCGCGCGAGCGCGACAAGGACGCCGCCGATTCGGCGCGCGAGCGTTTCGAATTCCGCAACTGGCGCGCCGACCGCGAAAAGGAAGAAAAGGCCGCCAAGCTTGCCGCACGTAATGCCGCCAAGCCGGCGGTCAAGCCGGCCGACGGCCCGGCGCCCGCGGCCGATGTTGCGCCGGCCGCCGCCGAAGACCCGAAGAAAGCGCTGATCGAAGCGGCCATGGCGCGCGCCAGGGCGCAGAAGGAGGCGGTCGCGGCGAAGAACACCGATGCGCTGACGCCGGCCCAGAAGGCGCAGATCGACGCGGCAGAGGAACGCCGCAAGCGCGCATCGGAACTGAGCGGGAGCGACGCCCCGACCGAGTGAGCCCAAAATTTACCTGAGCCCATACAACCCCTGAGCTGACCCGCTACTGCCCCGGGCAGTAGCGACCCGGCTGCCCCGCCGACCACCACGGACTCCGATGTACAACTCGCCCTATCTCCGCCAGAACACCAGCGTGCGCCGCGTCATGGTGACCGTGCTCGTCGCCATGCTGCCGGCCATCGCGATGCAGGTGTGGCTGTTCGGCATCGGTCTGCTGCTGCAGATCGCGATCGCCAGCGCCACCGCGCTGGCCTGCGAGGCGGCCATGCTGTCACTGCGCCACCGCCCGGTGGCACGCGCGCTCGGCGACGGCAGCGCGCTGGTCACTGCCTGGCTGATCGCGGTGTGCCTGCCGCCGCTGCTGCCCTGGTGGATGATCGTCATCGGCACGTCGTTCGCGATCGTCATCGGCAAGCACCTGTATGGCGGCCTCGGCCAGAACCCGTTCAACCCGGCCATGCTGGCCTACTGCGTGCTGATCATCAGCTTTCCGGCGCTGATGTCGCAATGGCCCGGACTGCAGGGCAGCGACGCAGCCACACAGCTCGACTGGGTGCTCGGTGGGGAGCGCGCGCTCGACGCGGTGACCGGCGCCACGCCGCTGGACGCGCTGCGCACCGGACTGCTCGGCAACGCCGATGTCGCCGCAGTGATGCAGTCACCGGCTTTCGGTCACCTGGCCGGCGCCGGCTGGGAATGGGTCGCGCTGGCCTGGGGCGCGGGCGGCCTGCTGCTGCTCGCGCTGCGCATCATCACCTGGCACATTCCGGTCGCCTTCCTCGGCGCCATGGCGCTGGTGTCCGGCGTGGCCTGGCTGATCGACCCGTCGCACTACGCCAGCCCGGCCTTCCACCTGCTGGCCGGCGGCACCATGCTCGGCGCCTTCTTCATTGCGACCGATCCGGTGTCGGGCGCCACCACGCCGCGCGGAAAACTGATCTTCGCGGCATGCATCGCGCTCATCGCGTGGCTGATCCGCGCCTTCGGCGCCTACCCGGACGGCATCGCCTTCGCGGTGCTGCTGCTGAACATCTGTGTGCCGCTGATCGACATCAAGACCCAGCCGCCGGTGTTCGGCCACAAGGTCGAGCCGCCGGACGGAGGTGCACGATGAGCGACGCGGAGCGCGACACGCTGGCGGCGCCACCGGCGGCCGACCAGGCACCGGCCGAGGCGGTGCCGAACGAATTGACACCACCCGCCAGTGCGGCGGGAACCGCCGCTCGATCGGCCCTGCTGCTCGGCACCTTCACACTCATCTTCACCGCGCTGATGGCGCTCACCTTCGAAGCCACCCGCGAGCCGATCCGCGCATCGGTCGAAGCGCGCCGGCTGGAGCTGATCGCCCAGGTGCTGCCGCAGGGCGACTACGACAATGCGCTGCTGACCGACGTCGTGCAGCTGCCGGCGCTGCCGGCGCTGGGCATCGCCGGGCCGGTGATGCTGCACCGCGCGCGGCGCGGCGCCGAGCCGGTGGCACTGGTGTTCGAAGCGCAGGCGCCCGACGGCTACAGCGGTGCAATCCGCCTGCTGATCGCGCTGCGCGCCGACGGCACGCTGGGCGGCGTGCGCGTTGTCGCGCACAAGGAAACCCCCGGTCTGGGCGACTACATCGACCCGGCCAAGGACCGTGCCACACCGAAGTGGATCGCCCAGTTCGTCGGCCGTGACACCGCGCAGGCGGCCAACTGGACGGTACGCAAGGACGGTGGCGACTTCGCCTACATGACGGGCGCCACGATTTCACCACGCGCCGTGGTGCGCGCCACCGGCCGCGCCGTGGCGGCGATCACCCCGGCGCGCGAGGCGCTTTTCGGCCTGCCGACCGGCGCATCGGCTGGTGAGGTGTTCAAGTGATGCGTGCAGCGCCGCCCGCGTTGCCCTCACCCGGCGCTGCGCGCCACCCTCTCCCGCTGATGCGGGAGAGGGATCAGACCGCCACTCCACCTCTCTCGCTGATGCGGGATCAGGCCACCACTCCACCTCTCTCGCTGATGCGGGATCAGGCCACCAATCCCCTCTCCCGCATCAGCGGGAGAGGGGCCGGGGGTGAGGGCCGCGGCCGTCATCCGCTGTTCCCACGAAAATCCGCGCTGGACGAAACAGGACGGGCTCACGATGAATCTTGAAGAACGCACGGCCTACGGCGACATCGGACGCAAGGGCCTATGGGAGAACAACACCGCACTGGTACAGCTGCTCGGCCTGTGTCCGCTGCTGGCCGTCAGCAATACGCTGGTCAATGCGGTCAGCCTCGCGCTGGCGACTGTGCTGGTGATGGCCCTGGCCAGTGGCGCCGTGGCAGCGCTGCGCACGCTGATTCCGTACGAAATCCGCATCCCGGTATTCATCCTGATCATCGCGGCGCTGGTCACCTGCCTTGATCTGGCCTTCAACGCCTGGCTGCACGAGCTGTATCTGGTGCTGGGCATCTTCATTCCGCTGATCGTCACCAACTGCATCGTGCTGGCGCGGGTGGAAGCCTTTGCGGCAAAGAATTCGCCGCTGGCTGCGGCGTGGGATGGCGCCGCGATGGGCGTCGGCCTGCTGTGGGTGCTGGCGCTGCTGGGCGGCTCACGCGAACTGATTGGCGCGGGTACGCTTTTTTCGGGTATCGACATGATCATTCCGGGCGCGCAGGCGCTCATGCTGCTGGGTGACGACTACCACGGCCTGCTGATCGCCATCCTGCCGCCCGGCGCCTTCATCCTGCTCGGACTGCTGATCGCCGCGCGCAACGCCTGGGTGGCACGCGCCGCTGCGGCTCGTCCGGCGGCACCGCACGCTCCGGTGGACACGGCGTCGGCCTGATGGGGGGGCGGTTCAGCAAGCTCGCGCGCGCGGATATCCAGACGATGTTCGAGCGCTGGCGCGCCGCCAACCCGCACCCGAAAAGCGATCTCGAGTACGGCTCGCCGTTTCAGCTGCTGGTCGCCGTCGTACTGTCGGCGCAGGCGACCGACAAGGGCGTGAATGTCGCCACGCGCCGGCTTTTTCCCGCGGCGCCGACGCCAGAAGCCATGGTGAGCCTGGGTGTCGCGGGCGTTGAAGCGTTCATCAAGACCATCGGCCTGTTCCGCGCCAAGGCGAAGAACGTCGTGTCGCTATCGCACCAGCTGCTGGAAAAGCATGGCGGCGAAGTGCCGAACGACCGCGCCGCGCTCGAAGCGCTGCCCGGCGTCGGCCGCAAGACGGCCAATGTGGTGCTGAACATCGTGTTCGGCGAGCCGACCATGGCGGTCGATACGCACATCTTCCGCATTTCGAACCGCATCGGCCTGGCGCCCGGCAAGGACGTCATCGCGGTCGAACAGGCGTTGCTCAAGGTCGTGCCAAAGGAATTCATGGACCACGCCCACCACTGGCTCATCCTGCACGGTCGCTATACCTGCACCGCACGCAGGCCGCTGTGTGGCCAGTGCAACATCACCGATCTGTGCCGGTTCAGGGACAAGAACATCGCGGGGTAAACACTCGGCCGACCGGCCCGGTGGGCGCTTCCCTGTGGGAGCGGCGCTCTGGCTTACACAGGGGCTTCTCCCACTAGAGGTTCGCGCAATCAGCCCTGCAGGAAGCGCATGGCGAATTCTTCGCCGGGCAGCGGCTTGCTGTAAAGATAGCCCTGCCACGTATCGCAGTCGCGCTCTTTCAGGAATGCAAGCTGCTCGGGCGTTTCTACGCCTTCCGCCACGACGCGCATTTTCAGCGTGTGCGCCATGGCGATGATGGTCGCGGCGATTTCCATGTCATTGCGATCGTGCGGGATGTCGCGCACGAAGCTCTGGTCGATCTTCAGCACGTCGATCGGAAAGCGCTTCAGATAGGCCAGCGAAGAATAACCGGTGCCGAAGTCATCGATCGACAGTGCAACACCGAGCGCCTTGAGTTCGCGCAGCCGCATTTCGGTGGCGGCCTGTTCGCCGGCCAGCATCGATTCGGTCAGCTCGAATTCGAGCCAGTCCGGACCGATGCCGAACTCAGCCATCAATGCGGCGACGCGCTGAGCGAGATCGGCCTGCTGCAGCTGGCGCGCCGACAGGTTGACCGCCACTGTCAGGACATGGCCAGCATCGCGCCACGCGCGCGCCTGGGCGCAGGCGGTGCGCAGCACCCATTCGCCGATCGGCACGATCAAACCGGTTTCTTCCGCCACCGGAATGAAGCGCGCCGGTGAAATGAGGCCCTCTTCCGGATCGATCCATCGCACCAAGGCTTCGGCACCGGTGAGCCGGCCGCTGGCCATGTCGATCTGCGGCTGGTAATGCAGCGTGAATTCGCCGCGTTCCAGCGCACGGCGCAGCCGCGTGTCCAGATGCAGCCGGTCCTGCGCGGCGCGGCTCATCGCTTCGGTGTAGAAGCGAAACGCACCGCGCCCCGCTTCCTTCGCCTGGTACATCGCCACATCGGAATGCTGGATCAATTCGGTCACGTTGCGGCCGTCGTCCGGAAACACCGAAATGCCAACGCTCGCGCCGATATAGATTTCTCGCCCCTGCGAAAGGCTGAATGGCGCCGTCAGCAGATCGATCAGCATCTGCGCGACAATGGCGGCGTCTTCCGGCACCGTCATTTCCTCGATCAGCAGCACGAATTCGTCGCCGCCGAGCCGGGCCAGCGTATCGACCTCGCGCAACCGGCTGCGCAGCCGTTTCGCGATTGCGGCCAGCAGTTCGTCGCCGGCCGGATGCCCCAGACTGTCGTTCACGTTCTTGAAGCGGTCCAGATCGATGAACAGCAGCGCGAGATGGCAGCGGCTGCGTGCGGCGCGCTCGATGGCGTGCTGGATGCGTGACTGCATCAACAGGCGGTTCGGCAGATCGGTCAGCGGATCGTGGTGGGCCAGGTAGTCGAGCTTCGCTTCGGAGCGCTTGAGCTGGCTGATGTCGGTCATGACGGCAACGTAGTGGCTGGGCGCGCCGGCTTCATTGCGCACCGTGCTGATGGTGAGCAGTTGCTGGTAAAGCTCGCCAT
Source organism: Methyloversatilis sp. (assembly GCF_030696805.1). GTDB lineage: Bacteria > Pseudomonadota > Gammaproteobacteria > Burkholderiales > Rhodocyclaceae > Methyloversatilis. The sequence goes on from NZ_JAUYRO010000112.1 coordinate 40,882, forward strand.
TCTTGCGCCGGTTCCACACTTCGCCCTGCCAGTTGCCGCTGCCCAGCACGGCCGACCACATGACCTGGTAGAACTGCGCGTCGTGGCGCCCCGACCGCAACATGCGCGGTGTCTGGCCGATGGCTTCGAATTCGCTGTAACCGCTGATGTGGGTGAACGCGCGATTGACGGCGACGATCTGCGCATTGAGATCGGTGATGAAAATGCCGTCACGCGTGCTTTCGAACACTGCCCCGGCCTGCCTGAGCGCAGTGGCCGCGCGCACTTTCTGCACAGCAAGGCCGGTGATGCGACTGAAGTCGTTGATCAGCTCAAGCTGCGCGGCGTCCGGCAGGCAGGGGGTGTCGTGATAAAGCGCAAAGGTGCCGAGCACGCGCCCGTCGTTGTCCTTGTAAGGCACTGACCAGCAAGCACTGAACCCGCCCAGGCGCGCCAGCTCGACATGGGACGCCCAGCTCGGGTGCTCGAACACATTCTCGACCAGCACGGTTTCGCCCGCCCAGGCCGACGTGCCGCACGAGCCCATGCCGGGACCAGGCAGCACGCCTTCGATCGCCTGCAGATAGCGCTCGGGCAGCGAGGGAGCGGCGCCATTCACAAGTCGGCCGCTCACTTCATGCAACAGCTGGATCGATACGCGCGTCCCCGGTTCGATCGCCTGCATGCGCAGCGCAATCGCTTCCAGAATGACCGACAGCGGTTCGGCCGCAACGATGCGGTCGAGCACTTCGGCACGCGCCTCGCCGATCAGTGCGGCGCGCTTGTCGGCGGTGATGTCTTTCCACGTGCCCACGAACTCGACGACCGAATGACCGCTCTGGCCGACCCGTCGCAATTCGTCGCGCACCCAGATCGAGATTCCGTCTCGTCGCTTGAAGCGGTAGTCAAGACTGATGTGTCCGTCCAGCAAGAGGCCTTCGGAACGCGCCAGCATGACATCGCGGTCCTGCGCATGCAGGCCGGCCTGCCACCAGCCGGGGGCCAGCACCTCGGCCACCGTATAGCCGAGGATGCGGGTCACGTTCTCGCTGACCCATGACGACTGGAACTCGCCGTCCTGCAGGCGCAGGCTGTAGACAACGGTCGGGCTGGCCGCCAGCAGTTGCGACATGCGCTGGTTGGTGGCGTTGAGACGTTCGCTCTCAAGCACCAGCTCGGCCCGGCGATGGACTTTTTCCAGCGTCGCGGGCAGTTCGAACAAATAGCCGGGATGCTTGACCAGATAGTCGTCAACACCCAGGTGCAACGCGCTGGATGCCAGTTGCTCGCTGTCCTGACCTGCCAGCATGACGATGGGCAGCGACAGCTGGCGCTCGCTGCGGATCAGCTTCACCAGGTCGAGCCCGGTCGTTTCATCGGGCAGCGCGTCGATCAGCAACACGTCGAACGTCGCTTCGACATCGGGGCCTGCCGGCAGCCGGTTGATGACTGCATCGACGCTGCCTGTGCTTTCCAGGCGGATCTGCGGCGCGTGCCTGAGCAGGTGACCGCGCATCAGCTCTACATCTGCAAGGCTCGATTCGGCGCACAGCACGCGGATCGGCCGGTCGCACCGGGCCGACATCGAACGGTGCCGCAGCAGGGCCGCGTCAAGCACGCGCGGCAGGCGTTCGAGGTAAAGGCCGGATTTGATGAGATAGTCATCGGCACCCGCCTTCAGCGCCGCAATCGCCGAACTGCCGTCGCCCGACCCGGTCAGCACTACCACCGCGACCGGCAGGGCGTGTTCCCTGATGTGAGCCAGCAATTCGAGCCCGCTGCCATCGGGCAGCTTCAGGTCGGTCAGCAGCAGGTCGACGCCGGCCCCGGCGAGACGCTGACGGGCGTCCTTCAGCGTGGGCACGATTTCGATCTCCAGCCCGCTGTCGCTGCGGCGCAGCGCACGCTGCGTCAGATCTGCGTCGAACTCCGAATCTTCTGCGTAGAGGATGCGCATCAGATCGGCGGCTGGTTGAGTTCGAACCAGTAACGTCCGATCTGGCCCGTTGCCTCGACGAAACGATCGAAATCCACCGGTTTGACGATGAAGGAATTGACGCCCAGCGAATAGGCATCGAGCAGGTCACGCTGTTCCGCCGATGAGCTCAGCATGACCACCGGAATGCTGCGATGCACCGGATGGCGCTTCAACTGGCGCAGTACCTCGAAGCCATTGACGCCTGGCAGATTGATGTCGAGCAGTATCAGCGCTGGCGGCGGCTCACCCTTGTCCCAACTGTGCATGAAGCCGAGCGCCGTTTCGCCATCACGCGCCACGCTTACCGGACCGGCCCGCGGGTCGCGGGCGAAGGCGCGGCAGGTCAGATCGATATCGACCGGGTTGTCTTCGACCAGCAGGATGGGCGGGGCACCGGACGGCAGAAGCGTGGCGAGATTCATGCCGGAAACTCCAGGTGGAAGGTGGCCCCCTCGCCCGGCACACTTTCGGCCCAGACGCGACCATCCATGCGCTGCATGGCCTTGCGCACCAGCGCAAGCCCCACCCCGGTGCCCGAGAAGTCTTCGTTTCGATGCAGCCGCTGGAAGATTTCGAATATCCGTTCGTGATACTTCATGTCGAAACCGATCCCGTTGTCGCGCACGCTCAGATGGGCGCGCCCATCCCGCACGGCCGCGTGCAGCGTGACGATGGCCGGATTGGCATCGCGACTGAACTTCAGCGCGTTGTCCAGCAGATTGCGAAGCACCATTTCGACTCCCTGATGATCGGCACGTACGATGATGGACGGTACTTCGCCCACAATCTGCACTGACGCCGCTGCGATTTCGTCGCTGCGACGGTGCAGCACATTGCGCATGACCTCGCCCAGGTCGACCCGGCTCGCTTCAAGCGAACGCCGCTCCATGCGCGAGTACGCCAGCAGATCCTCGATCAGGGCATGCATCTGGCGTGTGCCGTTGCGAATGTTGGCGAGAAAGCGCTGCCCCTGTTCGTCGAGGCGATCGCCGTAATCTTCCAGCAGAATCTTGCTGTAGCCGTCGATGCCGCGCAAGGGCGCCTTCAGGTCATGCGACACGGCGTACGAGAAGGACTCCAGCTCCTTCATCGCATCGGACAGCGCCTGCGTGCGGTCGGCGACGCGCTGTTCGAGGTCACGATTAAGCTCGCGCAGGCTGTCCTGCGTTTCACGGAATTCGGTGATGTCGCGTGCGATACCAAGCACGCCGACCAGCTTGCCGCCGGCATCGTGCATCGGTGTCTTGATGGTCTGCAGCCGCATCCGCTCGCCGGTTTCCCGCATGGTCACCCATTCTTCGTTGGCGCTGTTCTGGCCGACACGCATTGCAATTTCGTCATGGCTGCGGAACAGATCGGCTTCTTCCTTGCTGAACAGCTCGTAATCGGTCCGGCCCAGCAGTTCGGCTTCAGTCCTGCCGCACAGGCGTTCGAACTGCCTGTTGCACGACAGGTAGACACCTTCCGGAGATTTGAGCCACACCAGATCGGGCAGTGTGGCAAACAGCGTCCGCAGATGGGTACGCTCCTGCTCGACCGCATGCTCGGCGTTGTGGCGCGCGGTGATATCGACGTCCATGCAGACCATGATCGGGTCCTTGTCGAGCCCGGGGATGCTGAACAGTGTCGCTTCGATCCAGCGCGGTGAGCCGTCGCGATGCCTGACCAGATACTCCGAAGGACCGATGGACTGTCCGCTGCGCGCGATCTGCGCAAACGAATCACGGAATGCATCGGCCTCTTCACGCGTGTGCATCAGGGTATCGACACTGCGCCCGATCGCCTCGTCCGGGGTCCAGCCGTACAGCCGGGTGGACCCGCCGTTCCAGTACAGCACGCGGCCTTGCGCGTCGAACCATTGCACCGCCACGTTCGGCGCCTGTTCGAGCGTGGCGCGCAGCCGCTCCTCGGATGCGCGCAAGGCTTGTTCGGCTTCGAACTGATACGTCACGTCCAGCAGCGTTCCGACGTACTTGACCACGCCGCCAGCATCGTCGGTGACCATCTGCACGCTGGGTCGCAGGTGGCGCACGGGCCCGATATCCGGCGAGGTGCGATGGACGAAAATGGGTACTTCGGTCGCTCCCTGTGCGAGCAGACTCATCACACGCCCCACCAGATCACGGTCGTCCGGGTGCAGCAGATTCAGATACTGCTCGGGTGCGGGGACACCGTCGGCCGGATCAAGGCCGAAAAACGCGTGCATCTGTTCCGACCACCAGCCTCCGCCGGTGGCTCTGTGATACTCCCAGCTGCCCAGGCCGGCTATGCGCTCCGCTGCACTCAGGCGGTTCCGCTCGAGCTTGAGCGCCTGTTCCGCCTCGTGCCGCGCCGTGATGTCCTGAATCACCGCCAGGTGATAGTCGGGCTCGGCGCCGGGCGCCCACAGCGGCGACACGCTCAGTGCGACCCGGATGACGCGGCCGTCCTTGTGGAACACCCGATGTTCAATCGAAAACTCGCGGATCTCACCTCTTTTGAGCGAGTCGAGCAACGCCAGATTACCCGGGAGATCCTCCGGGTGCGTGACGCGCATGAAATCCAGGCGGCGCATGTCGGCATCATCGTAGCCTATGATTTCACTGTATTTCTTGTTGACGGACATGAAGTGGCCGAGGCGGCTGTCGATGCGTGCCACACCCACGCCCGCCTGCTCGAACATGGCGCGGAACTGTCGCTCGCTGTCCAGCACCGCCGCGTGCTGCGCCTGCAGCCGCACCGCCATGTCGTTGAATGCCGAACCGATTTCAGCGAGTTCGTCGCGCCCGCCAAGATCGACGCGGGTGTCGAGCCGGCCCTGTCCAAGCGCCCGTGCAGCGTTGGTCAATTGCGCGGCGCGACGGAACCAGATCAGGTGCAGGAACAGCGACAGCAGCAGGGACCAGCACAGGATCAGCGCGGCATGCCGCCACAGTTCGACGCGGCTGGCATGCAGTCGCTGACTGAACGGCTGGGTCAGGTCCGAACGCACCAGCAACTGGTGGCCGCCTTCGAGTGCCATCAGGCCGGTCAGCGCTGTGCGCGAGGCATCCACCTGCACCAGCAGCGAGTTGTCGGGTGCGCGCGGCGCATCCAGCAGTACCGCGCCGCCGCGTGTGTCGGCGGCGAGGATGTCGGGCAGCGTCTGCCCCAGATCGGCACGCGCCAGCGAGCCCACGATGCGGCCGCCGGGCGCGGTGAGGTAGGCGTGCGTCAGGTGGGGGCGCAACGCCAGCTCGGCCACGGCACGCCGCAACTGCACTGGCCGGTTCTGCAGGATGAGTTCATCGAGCGCCGACTGTTCGATGCCCAGCCGCTCGACCAACAGCTGCGTCTGTTCCTGCTCCACGCGCAGGCGGTAGTCGGCCCGCTGCAGCATGTGGTCGAAGCCGACCATCACCAGCGCGACCACCGTGATCAGAGCCGGCACCACAGTGCGGGCAGACAGGCGCAATGTCATGGCCGCTGCCTCGTGGCCATGACATCTGCCGCAACGCGGCCGTCAAATAACTGTGTCCAGTCCGGTTCGGCCATTACGCGCTGACTGGCCTTCAGGTCGGCCACCAGCTGTCCGAGTGCCAGCACGCGCGCCTCGGGCCCCGCATCGAACAGCACCACGCTGTCTTCCAGCGCCAGCAGGCGTACCTTGCCGAGTGCGCGAAGGTAGGCGACGGTATCCAGATCGGTGCCGGCGGCCAGCGTTCGTGCCGCTTCCTGCGGCTGCGCCAGAAGCGCCAGGCGGCCATCTTCGAAGGCGCGCAACAGGGCACGTACCTGGGCCGGCCGGGCGCTCAGCGCTTCGCTGCGGACCACCAGCACGTCGACCACCTCGCCCGGCATGTCGGCGCTGTCGAGCAGCACACGATAGCCGGCCGACACGAGGCTGGACAGGACGGGCTCGAAGGTGATTACCGCATCGACTCGACCACGCATCAGCGCATTCTCGTGCTCGAACACCGGCAGCCGCGACAGCGACAGCGCATCGCGCTGCAGCGCGCCGGCTTCGAGCAGGCGCTGCAGCATGACATCGGCCAACGCGCTGTTTTCCATGCCGATGCGCGCGCCTTTCAGTGCCGCAGCATTCGCGAAACCAGGCTGCGCGACCACCGCGTCGGCCCCTTTCGACAAGCTGAGGATGGCCACCACCTTGATATCCATGCCCGAACTTGCGAGCTCGATCGCTTCGGCCAGTGTCAGACCGGCCGCTTCAAGCAGCCCGTTGCGCAGCTGCCGCGCACTTTCGCCGCTTGATTCGAGTTCGACGACGCGCAGGTTTGCCGGATCGATCAGGCCGCGCTCACGCGCCAGAACGAGCGGATCGTAGCCCAGCCATGGATTGAGGCCGACCCGCAACGGCAACTCGGGCGGGCCGCTGCACGCAGAAAGCGCCATACAGGCAGCCAGCAGAATGATGGATCGACACACTACGCAAAGGCGCATTTCGGATCGGACAGTTCGCTGGCTGTGAGGAGGAAGGTGATTTTTACAAATTCTTACCTTGGACAGCTCACAGTGTGCCGCGTTTCCCCAAAGTTGCCACTCAGTGCAAATTGCGCTGGCTCAATTTCTTCGCGGTCAGCAATGCGGCGTCGTAGTCGAAGGCAGACAGCTCGCGCTGCAGGCGCCGTCCGGGCTCGCCCAGTGCATCAATCACCGGCGACGACTCACGCACCAGCACGCGGGCACGCGTGTCGCCCGCTTCAAGCAAGGGCAGCAGACTTTGAAGCAGGCAGTGCAGCGCGTGCGGGTCGGGGGCAGCGGCGCATTCGACCGGTGCGGCCGGCGCACTGCGTGGCCCGCGCGCATTGAGCCAGCGCAGCAACATGCTGTAGAAATCGACCGGTTCGACCGGCTTGGAAATGAAGTCGTCCATACCGGCATCGGCACAGGTACGCCGGTCTTCATCGAAGGCATTGGCGGTCATGGCGAGGATGGGCACAGCGCTCCAGCCGGGCAGCCGGCGCAGGCGGCGCGTGGCCTCGACGCCGTCCATGCGCGGCATCTGCATGTCCATCAGCACCAGGTCGTAGCGCGTTTCGCGCCCCCGCTCCACAGCCTGGACGCCATCCTCGGCAATGTCGGCGACCAGGCCGGCTTCTTCCAGCAGGGCGAGCGCCACCTCGCGATTGATGGGGTTGTCTTCGACCAGCAGGATGCGTGCGTCAGCATAACGGGTACGCAAGCGGCCCGCCGCGTCGTCCGGATTCTCACCGGCGGCGGTCACTGCCATCTGGCCGCCACGTACCGCCAGCCGGGCGGTGAACCAGAAACAGCTGCCCTGGCCCGGTTCGCTGGACGCTCCCGCGTCGCCGCCCATCAGTCGGGCGAGCTGGCGCGTGATCGCAAGACCGAGGCCGGTGCCGCCGTAGCGGCGGGTGGTGGATGCGTCGGCCTGCTCGAAGGTGCCGAACAGGCGCCCGAGCTCTGCCGGTTCAACGCCGACACCGGTGTCGCTGACCTCGAACCGGATCATCACCGTGCCGTCGACCTGTTCGGCGCCCTCGTCCACCGGCTGCGCGGTCAGCGTGATGCCGCCGCGCTCGGTGAACGTCACGGCATTGCTGAGGTAGTTGAGCAGGGCCTGACGCAGGCGGATCACATCGCCGACCAGAAGCGGCGGCACGCCTTCACTGCTGACGTGCAGGTACAGACCGCGTTCGAGCGCGCGTTCGAGCAGCATGGACCTGATCTGGTCGAGCAGCGAATCAATGCTGAACTCCACCGCTTCGAGCTTGAGCTTGTCGGCGTCGATCTTCGACAGGTCGAGCACGTCGTCGATGATGTGGCGCAGGTGGCTCGCCGCATCTTCGATCTTGGTCAGCCGCTCGCGCTGCACGGCATCGAGCGCGGTGCGCGACAGCAGATGGGCGAGGCCGACGATGGCGTTCATCGGCGTGCGGATTTCGTGGCTCATGTTTGCGAAGAACAGGCTCTTCGAGCGGTTGGCCGCTTCGGCGGCCTCTTTCGCGAGCGCCAGTTCCGACGTGCGGCTGAGCACCAGTTCTTCCAGCCGGTTGCGGTGGCGCTGCAGCTCTTGCTCCATGCGCTTGCGTTCGGAAATGTCCTGGGTGACCGCGACGTAGTGGCTGATGTGCCCGTCCGGCTGACGGATCGGCGTCATGCCCAGGTATCCGAGCGCTTCCCGTCCGTCGGCGCGGCGCACCGTGAATTCCCCTTGCCAGGCCCGCCCCTCGTCAAGCGCCAGCCGCATGGCGCGCGTCTGGTCAGCGTCGTTCTGGTCGGACGGCAGGTACAACATGCGCAGGTCGCACCCGATCAACGCGCTGCGCCCCAGCCCGGACAGTTTCAGGTAGGCGTCATTGACATAAGTGACACGCCCGGCCGAATCGGTGATGACAATACCGGCGGGATTCTGCTCGACCGCCTGCGACAGCATGTGGATCGACTGTTCCGCCTGCTTGCGGTCTGTCACGTCCTGCAGCGTGCCGCGCAGGCGCACCACCCTGCTGCCGTCGCTGACCGGGGCGCCGACCGCCCGCACCCACTTGCGGCGACCGGCCGCGCTGGTCATTTCCAGTTCCAGATCGTAGGGCTGCGCCGTGTCGATCGCCAACCGGATAGCCACTTCGAGGCGGCGGCGATGGTCGCCGTCGAATCGTTCAAGCCCGCTCGCCAGCGTGGCTTCATCGCCCGCGTCGATGTCATGGATGCGCATGACCTCTTCGGTCGAACTGACGCGCCCGCTGGCCACATCCAGCGACCAGGCGCCGATATGCGCTATTTCGCCCATTTCGCGCAGCAGCTCTTCCCTCTCCTTGAGCGCGCTGGCAACGGCCGCACGTTCCGTGATGTCAACCAGGATGCTGTGCGTGCAGACGAACTTCCCATCTGCATCCCGCTGGATGCGACCCATCGTCCACACGACAACCTCATGTCCATCGCGATGCTGCAACCTGACTTCGCGCTGTATCTGCCCCTTCTGAAGGAAATCGGCGAAGCATGTCCCATACATGGGCCGCGCCGCTGGCATCCACACGTCGCTGAAGGGGCGGCCGATCAGCTGCTCGCGCGCGTAGCCGATCAGTTCGCACAGCATCGGATTCACGTCGATGAAGCGGCCCTGCTCGTCGAGCGACTGATAGGCCACCGGCGACTGTTCGAAAAGCGAACGGAAACGCGCCTCGCTTTCGCGCAATGCGGCTTCGGCGCGGATGCGCTCGGTGATGTCGCGCGCGACGCCATAAAGCCCGATCACGCGGCCCGCAGCATCGTGCATCGGACCTTTGGTACTAAGGAAGACGCGTTCGCCGTCGGCGGTGACCAGCCTCTCCTCGAACCGTATGACCTGGTTTTCCTGCATCACCCGGCGGTCGTTTTCCATCACCTGAAGCGCTTCGGCCGCCGGATGCACCGAGCGGTCGTCACGGCCAAGCACAGCGGTTTCGGTCGTATTCATCAGGCGGCAGGATTCGGGATTGAACAGCAGATAGCATCCGTCGGTGTCCTTGGCGAACATCGGGTCGGACGAACTGCTGACAAAGGAATCGAGCAGCGCCGTGGCCTGCCGGCGCTCGGCCTGCAGCCGCATTTCGCGTTCGAGAACGTCCATCGTCCGGCTGACCAGGCGGCGCATCAGCAAATAAAGCGCCACCGCAGTGACCGTGACGAAGAACCATCCCTTGAGAATGCTAAGGCGGGTGCGTGCAGCACCCGCCGGCGTGATGAATTCAAGCGCCTGATCGGACAGCAGTATCCACAGTCCCGATATGATCAGATAGCCGAGCACGACGCTGAGCACGCCGCGATGGCCGCGCTGGCGCGCCATCGCCAGATCCTGCAGCACCTGCTGCTCAGCGGCTGTCGGCATGGCGCTGCGCGATGTCGATGAAATTGTCGTAACGGGTGATGAAGGCATCCACCACATCCGGATCGAAGTGGACGCCGCGACCGGCGATGATTTCGCGCTTCACCTGGTCGGCCGGGAAGGACGCCTTGTACACGCGACAGGTGCTCAGGGCATCGAACACGTCGGCGAGCGCCATCAGGCGGGCAGACACCGGAATGGCATCGCCGGCCAGCGCGTCCGGATAACCGCTGCCGTCCCAGTGTTCGTGATGCCAGCGCGCGATTTCCTTGGCCAGTGACAGGAAGCCGACCTGTTCGTCGCCACCTGACCCGGTGCTTTCACGCTCGGCCCGCTCTATTGCCTGCGCGCCCAGCAGGGCGTGGGTTTTCATCACCGTCCATTCGTCCGGATCCAGCTTGCCGCGCTTGTGCAGGATGTGGTCCGGAATGCCGACCTTGCCGATGTCATGCAGCGGCGCCGAACGCGCCAGCAGATTGATGTAGGCCGGGGTCAGCGTGGGGGCGAAGCGCGGATGCGTGGCGAGCTGTTCGGCCAGCACGCGCACGTAGATCTGCGTGCGCAGGATGTGCGCACCGGTTTCCTGGTCGCGTGTTTCCGCCAGTTCGGCCAGCGCACGGATGCTGACCGCCTGGATGCGGTCGTTTTCCGTCATGCGCCGCGCCACCTCCTGCTCCAGCCAGGTGTTCTGGTCACGCAGCACGTCGCGCGCCAGCTTCGCCTGGAGCTGGGTGCGCACACGCGCCAGCACGACCAGCGGCTTGAGCGGCTTGGCGATGTAGTCGACCGCCCCGCGCGCCAGCCCGGCTTCCTCGTCGCCCGCGCCGGCAAGCGCCGTGACGAAAATGACCGGGATATCACGCGTTGCCGGGTCGGCTCGCAGCGCATCGAGCACGGCATAGCCATCCATGCCCGGCATCATGACGTCGAGCAGGATCAGGGACGGCGCGTCAGCATCCTGCGCAAGACGCAGCGCCGAGCGACCGTTGTTCGCCGCCTTCACGCGATACCCCGCGGCACGCAGAAGGCCATCCAGCACTTCGAGGTTTTCCGGCATGTCGTCGACGATCAGGATAGTCGTCGCGCCCGGCGCACCTGTTTCGCTCATGTGACACGTAATGATTTGACAGGTTGCCTAGCTTGCACCGCGACTGTGCGGGTATGCAACTCGAAATCCGCGGGCAGCAGGCAGTTTTCGATTTTTACTGGGACCGGTTGCCGACCGGGCTCGCGTAGAAGCCCCCCGCTCTGACAGGGTCGATTGCGGCAAGGGTGTCGGCATGCTTTACAGCGGGTGGGCTGGCTGACCGCATTACAAATTTCCTTGCACGCAAAGCATTGAAAACCAAGGTAGGCCTTCGCGCCTGGCGCACATTTTGCTGCAGGGCAGCCAGCACCCGCTGACACCCGGCCGGAGCGCACAAGCCAGGTTTCGCCTCACGCATCGATCAAGCAAAAGGAGCTTTCCAATGGCATCCCGACGTCCATCCCTGCACATGACCGGCTTGTTGATCGCGCTGGCAGCCCTCCCGCTTTCGGCCGGCGCCGCAACGCTGGTTCAGCGTGGCCCCGACTCGGCGCCCGGCACGGTCCAGACGGTGCTCGGCACGGGTCTGCAGTCGCTCAATCTCGATGGCACACCATTCGTGTCTGCCCGCGGCGTCTCCATCGTGTCGAAGTCCCAGGCCAATGACGGCGACGGTGTCATCCGCGTATTCAGCGAAATCGATTCGCGCGGTGTGTCGGGCATTCCGGATGCCCTGATCGGCAATGCCTTCGGTCAGGTACAGGCCACCGCGGCCGTGGTCGGCGAGGGGGATGGCGGAGCGGTCGATGTGACCTTCGTGTTCAACTTCGATGGCGCCTTTCACACCTACAGCGGCAATGTGTTCCACCTGCTGGGGGCGACGCTGACCGTCGCCCTGCCCTCTTCGACGGTGGCATTCACCAATGTCGAATACGCCGCAGCGATGGATTTCCGCACCGACCTGCTCGATGCCGAGGCGGTCAACGTGTCCGGCAGCACCGTCAAGCGCTACTTCGAGCCGGGCTTCGTGCAGGTCGTCGAGGATTTCGACGGCGCAAGCTATACGGTCGACAGTCAGGAGATGGCGGACGTCGCCGGCGAACTGCGGCTCACGATGAGCCTCCTTCCGGGTCAGAGCTTCCAGCTGATCGCCAATCTGTTTACCCAGGTGTCACCCGAGCCGCTGATTCCGGTCAGCGGCGCGCTCGATTACAGCCAGTCGTGGGGCGCAGTGGATGGCTTCAATACCGGCACGCTGAGCATCCTGCTGCCGCAGGGGTATGCCCTGTCCGGCGATGCCGGACTGCTGACCAACCCTGCCGTCGCGGCGCCGATCCCGGAGCCGGGAACCTGGGCGATGCTGCTGGCGGGTCTGATGACGCTGTGGGGTACGGGTGCGTGGCGCACACGGTCACGGCGAGCTTCATGCCCGGACCCGCGCTGAACCGGGAGCGGCGCGCACAGGCCGTTTTTCACTTGCGCAGCGATCGACACCGGAATCTTTCGTAGGGCATCGCGGCATCCATCGCCGCAGCTGACAGGCCGTACGCGCTGCCCACGCCGAACCGGTCAGCCCGGCCCGGCGCTCCGCGGCTCACCGCCGCCGCCGCGCGCTCAGTGCGCCGTCCAGCCGCCATCCACCGGCAGGACAGCGCCGGTGATCGAGGCGGCATCGTCGCTGCACAGGAAGCACGTCAGCGCAGCCACCTGCTCGACCGTCACGAACTTCCTGGTCGGCTGTGCGGCCAGCAGCACGTCGCGAACGACGGCCTCGGCCGTGATGCCGCGTGCCCTGGCGGTGTCCGGGATCTGTGCATCGATCAGAGCGGTCCGCACGTAGCCCGGGGCGACTGCGTTGACGGTGATACCCGCTTCGGCCACTTCGAGCGCCACCGACTTGGTGAGCCCGGCCACGCCGTGCTTCGCAGCGACATAGGCCGACTTGAACGGACTGGCCACCAGCGCGTGGGCGGAGGCGATATTGACGATGCGGCCGAAGCCCCGACTCTTCATGGCCGGTAGCGCAAGCCGCGTGGTGTGGAAGACGGCCGTCAGGTTGATCGCGAGGATGGCATCCCACTGTTCGACCGGAAATTCGTCCACCGGCGCCACATGCTGGATGCCCGCATTGTTGATCAGCAGGTCGACGCAGCCGAACTCCGCCAGCGCCGCGGCCATCATGGCCTCGATCGCTTCGGGCCGGCGCATGTCGGCACCGTCGTAGCGCACCTGCACGCCGTAGCGTTCGGCGAATTCGTCCTTCAGACGGGCCATGGCGGCCGGATCGCCGAAGCCATGGAGGATCACGTTGGCGCCCTGCGCGGCGAGGCCGTGAGCGATGCCCAGGCCGATGCCCGAAGTGGAGCCGGTCACGAGTGCAGTCTTGTCCTTAAGCATGGTGCGATGTCCCGGTGGGGTGAAAGAAACGTGCGCCGGTCAGGCGGCACTTGAAGCTACGCTCGCGCGTGCTTTCGGGTTGTAGCAGCATCCTGGCGGTATGCCAGTGCCGTCATTTTGATGTGCGCTTACTTTTTCCTTGCATGCGATGGGTTCGCCGACGGCGGCGCAGCATCTCCGGGCGATCCGGCGCACGGTAAGGCGCCAGGCAAGCAGTCATCGTTACCCACGCTTCCCTTCCTGATCGGCAGGCAGCCATGCCGACGCCCCATCAGTGCCGATTCCTTTCAGCCCGAACTCAGCCACGATCTGCTCGGCAGGATGGTGAGAAACCGGGCCCTTGTTTCCGGCCTTCGGCATTGAGGCGGACTCCCCCCTGAATCGTCTTACTACTTTTCCGGATTTTCCTGCACGCCCCGGAGCATCACCGCCGATGGTCTGTACCGCCCCGCCTAGCCGCTCGGCTGCACCTGCGAAGCCCCTTCCTTGGCGGCGACCCAGAAGTCGCGCACATGTCGGTCGTTGAGCATGATCGCTTACATCGAAAAAAACGAAGTTTATATCCGCCTGAAGTTGATTTGTTCGAACTACACTTCTCGTGAGACTGCTACCTGATCAGTCATCGGGGTAATTTAATTATGCTCTACGCAATCAGCTGGTTTGTCATGTTCTGCCTGTTGGCATTTTGGTCACTGGGCGTCTGGGCGTTTCACGCCGCCACCGTCTGGGCGGTTTCCAGTGCCGGCGCGCTGACGGGCGCTGGATCGCGAGTCGAGGGCCTTCGTCAGCCGGATTGGTTGGCGCCCTGGGTGCCGCCGGATATCGTGCAGGCGATGACGTCGCTGCTTTCTGGCGTAGCGTCAGCCGTGCAAGGTCTGCTACAGGCGGCGCCATCGCTGGCTGATGGTCTGAGCGTAGCCGCCTGGGTGATCTGGGGCGTCGGCAGCGCACTGCTTGTCCTGCTGGGCGTGGGCCTTCACCTGCTCGTTGCGATGTGGCGCCGACGGAGTGGCGGCTCCGGTCCCCAGCCACGCCCGCCCGTGACTGCTTGATGGGTTTGGCTTTCTTCGACAGGCGCGACGCCATGCGTCCATGCAGATCGGAGCCTCTGACGGCTCGGGTCAGGGCAGCGCCAGGCCGTGCGACTGCGCCGAGCGCAACGTCTTCGGGGTCTGTACGGGGAACTGAAGCGCAGGCCTTGCGCTGTGCGGGCCATGTGACGTTACAGCCCGAGGTGGGCGAATTTTGTTTTGGCTACGGTGCTTAATCATGAACATGCTCATTTTTCTCGGCGGCCTGATGCTGCTGGTCATCGGCGCCAACGTGCTCGTGCGCGGCGCGTCCAAGTTGGCCCTGTCGTTCGGCATCAGTCCGCTCGTCGTCGGACTCACCATCGTGGCCTTCGGCACCAGCGCGCCCGAGGTCGCGGTGAGTGTCGGTGCCGTGCTCGATGGCAAAACCGACATTGCCATCGGCAACGTGGTGGGCAGCAATATCTTCAATGTACTGTTCATCCTCGGCATCAGTGCGCTGATCGCGCCACTGGTGGTCAACATCCAGCTGATCCGTCAGGAAGTGCCGATCATGATCGGCGCGAGCCTGCTGCTTCTTGCGCTCGGGTTGGACGGCCGACTGTCGTTTTTCGACGGTGGCGTTCTTTTCGTGCTGCTCGTGTCGTACACGCTGTTCCTTGTCGTGCAGTCAAGGCGCGAAACACAGGCCGCCCAGGATGAGTACGCCCAAGAGATCAAGCCGGCGGAAGCGGGGGCTTGGGACGACCGGCTACCTGCACAGCTGCTGCTGATCGGAGCCGGCCTGGCGGCGCTGGTGTTCGGATCCGAGTACCTCGTGCAGGCCTCGGTGAACTTCGCCAAGGCGATGGGGGTAAGCGACTTGGTCATTGGCCTGACCATCGTCGCCGCCGGAACCAGCATGCCCGAGGTGGCCACCAGCATCACCGCGGCCATCAAGGGCGAGCGTGACATTGCGGTGGGCAATGTGGTCGGCAGCAATACCTTCAATATCCTCGGCTGCCTGGGCCTGTCGGGCCTGGTGTCGGGTGACCTTGGCTTGGCCATGGCGTCGTCGCTGCTGGCCTTCGACATCTGGGTCATGCTGGCCGTGGCGCTCGCTTGCCTTCCGGTCTTCATCACCGGCCGCGAGATCGCTCGCTGGGAAGGCGGCGTCTTCCTGGGCTACTACGTCGCCTACGTGGCCTACCTGGTCCTCGCCGCGCAGCAGCATGCCGCGCTGCAGGCGTTTTCGGGCGTCATGCTCGGCTTCTTCATTCCTCTGACGGTGGTTACGCTGGTAGTGGTGATGATCCGCCGTCCGGCGGCATCCAGTGCGCCGTGAGTGAGTCGATGAGCACTCAGGACAATATGCTCGGTCCCCGCCGTGCCCTGCAGGTCGACGTTTTGGAGGGGCATCAATCGCGACGCGGCGTCTGCGCGACCCGGTGCGCGCGCAACCCGACGCTGACGGAGTGCTTCGGCCTTTTCGCCGAAGCCATTCGTGCGGTGGTGCCGCTGTGGAAGACGCGCTGGCGCCGTGCTGACGTGGAGGCAACATGACGGAATCTATCGTGCAACGATTGCGCGAAACAGCCGCGACCCTGCCTGCCGACAGGGTGTCGATGCAAACCCTGGCGCAAGCCCACGGGCCTTCCGCACACGGCACCTGGCTGCTGCTGATGGCGGTGCCGTGTCTGCTGCCCGTGCCGGGCGTCGGCACGGTGCTCGGCCTCGGGATGGTCGCGCTGGCGACCGCGATGTGGCAGGGTCAGTCGTCTTCATGCCTCCCTCAGCGGGTGGCCGAACTTGAGCTCTCACGCCACTGGGCGCAGCGGGTGCTGGGGATGCTTGCATCTGCCTACAGCGTGGCCGGACGCTTCGCAAAGGCCCGGCTGAGCCATCTTGCATCGGTGGAAAGACGGTCATCGACCGCCGCCGCCATTGGGCTGATGGCTCTCATCGTCGTGCTGCCAATCCCCTTCGGCAACGTACTCCCTGCGCTTACGCTGATGCTCATCGGGCTGGGGCTGGTGTTTCGCGATGGTGTGGCAGTTGTGCTGGGGCTGGCTATGGCGGGACTGGCGCTATGCGTCACCCTGGGCGCCATACTTTTGGGACTGTCATGGGGGAGTGAGCGACTGCCGGGCTGGCTTTTCGCTTGAACAGACCTTGCAAATCATCCAGTGACCCGCAAGATCTTTCGTATGCTGTCCATCGTCGCGCGGAACGGCTTCGTCGCTGGTTGCCCACCGCACAGACGATGGAACAAACGCGAAGCTCCGTCTCGCGCGGCCACTACCTGCGTGAAAACCCCTGCATGTGGGTGCTGCACCGGCGCAGTGTGGCCTCGGGGCGTAGCGTTGGGCGTCGGCATCGGCGTGTTTCCGCTGCCACAGCAAATACCAGCCATCATGCTGCGACTGTGGCGCTGCGGGCCAATGTGGTGGCAGCCGCTCTGTGCCACCGGACTGACCAACCCCTTCACCATGGCGCCGATCTGGGGCCTGTCCGCCCACGTGGGCGCCTATGTCGTGCAGCAAAAGGTTACGACGACGCCTTCGCCGGCCATGGCCCGCTGCCTTTTGGAGGCAGGTGACGTCCTGGGGTCCAGCCCTGCTGGTGGGTTTTCCCATCGCCGGCGCCGTGCCGGGGCTGTGAGCCTACGCCTTTGTGTGCTGGGGCTGGGCCGTGCTCATCAAACAAGAACGGCGGCGGCGCCCGCGGCGTGCTAACGGGGGCTGAGGAAAGCCAGCGCGCAGCAACGCCCGCAGGCCCCGCAACGGTTGCTGTCATCGATCAAGGCGGTGTGTGAAGCGCGCACCCGAAGCGTCCGGGAGGCTCCGGTCGCGTCGCCTGCCGGCGTGCGCGAGGTGCAACAACGGGCTCCTCACCGTCGAACAGCTGCCAATGGTGACGGGCCGCCTCGACAACCCTGGCTTCGCCGTCGGCGAGGTGGCCGTCTGCCCTTGCAGCAGCCAGCGACAGGCGCAGCACCGTCCTGCGCAGCACCGGGTCGGAGACCTCGGCCATCAACGATGCCAAAGTGCTGTCGTCGACGTTGTCCAGCAGCGATCCCGTCCCGTAGCCGCCCAGCATAAGTTCTTCACGCAGCGTGTAGACGAGGTGGGGCAGAAGCTGCGGTACCAAGCCAAGTTCGCGCTCGGCACCCAACTTCTTCAGGATATCGAACTCGGACATGCACACTTGACCGTCGGCGATGAGCACCATCGCGACGATGCGCGCTGCGGCTTCAGGGCTGTTGTGGGGGTAGCTGCGCATGATGATTGGCCTTGGATGTGAACGGGTTGCTCAAAGGTGGGGCTGAAGGAAGGGGTACTGTCTCCCGCCTTGCGCGGATCCGAAAGACCGTCGCGCGGGCCCTCTGTTCGTGCAGCAGCAGCGGGCGGACGCCGGCGACCAGCGCCCCGGCCATCGTCTGCGGCTCCATGACCGTTGCGCGGTGCGTTTGAAGCACGACCTTTTGCCGCAGCCGGGACGCCACGGCCTCGACCGAGTCCCGCCAGGTTCGAGCGGTCGCGCTGATGGCCACAGGGCCGCTCCCCTGCTGCACCAGAACCTCGACGCAGCCGGGCTTTTCGGCGCCGCCTGAAGCATCGTCGACGTCGTCCAGTTTGACCTTCACACGTGCCCCCAGCGCCTGGCACAGCCTGTTGGCCACACGCTGTTGCCACTGCTGGCCTTCACGGTCGTTGGATCGAAACTGAAACTTCACGATGACGGTCCCGCATGGTTGAGATGCCAAGACTCTGACGGCTTCAGGCGTTCGGTAAAAGCATAATTTGCATTACACCAAGTTCTAAAATTACGAAGTCTTTGCAGCCATGTGCTCGGGCCACGGCGAGCAGCTCGGGCAGGTCCGCGACGTCCAGACCCGGTGAACGGGGCTGTCGCGGGGACAGGCGCGCTCAGGGGCGTTGGCGCTGCACGGGGCTGACCACCGTGCGGAAGCTGTCACGCCCGGCAAAGGACTGGGCGACGCACGGTGATCGCGCCCCTGCGTTCGGGCCTACGGCCCTCACTACGGGGCGCGATCACCAACTGTGCAAATGCAATGGGTGTGTATCAGTTGTAAATTGGCAAACTGAATCGCCCCGGATTTTCTAGACACCCTGTAGCCTCACAATCGAGGCATGACGGAGGTGTTTATGGAAGAGAAGAAGTCGGGTCGTCGCTTCACCGAAGAGTTCAAGGTCGAAGCGGTTAGGCAGGTCACCGAGCGTGGCCACCCAGTGGCGGAGGTTGCCGCACGCCTTGGTGTCAGTACGTACAGCCTGTACGGCTGGATCAAGCGCTATTCGGTGAGCCCGGCTCAGCGGGTACAACAAGACGGTCAGGCCGATGAGATTCGGCGCCTGAAGGCGGAATTGCGCCGGGTGAGCGAGGAGCGCGACATCCTAAAAAAGGCCGCCGCGTACTTTGCCAAGCAGTCCGGGTGAAGTACGCCTTCATCAAAGCCCACGAGATGGAATATCGCGTACGGCGCATGTGTTCGGTGATGCGCGTGCATCCGAGTGGCTATTACGCCTGGCGCACACAGCCTGCGTCGGCTCGCGCCCGAGAGGATGCCCGGCTGGGAGCACTCATCCGCACCAGTTGGGAAGAGAGTGGATGCGTCTATGGGTATCGCAAGATCAACAACGATCTGCGTGACCTGGGTGAGCGCTGCGGCAAGCATCGCGTGGCGCGTCTGATGCGCCTGGCAAAGATGAAGTCACAGACAGGGTATGCGCGCAGGCCGCACTTTCGATCCGGCAAGCCGGCAGTGGTAGCGCCGAACCATCTGCAACGCCAGTTCGCTGTCAGCGCACCGAACAAGGCTTGGGTTACCGACATCACGTACATCCGCACGCATGAGGGTTGGCTGTATCTGGCGGCAGTCCTTGATCTGTTCTCGCGGCAGGTGGTGGGCTGGTCGATGGGCGAGCGCATGACGCGCGATCTGGCCATCAACGCCTTGTTGATGGCTGTGTGGCGCCGCAAGCCGACCGAGGAGGTGATGGTGCATTCCGATCAGGGCAGCCAGTTCAGCAGCCACGACTGGCAGGATTTCCTGAAGGCGCACCATCTGAAACCGAGCATGAGCCGGCGCGGCAACTGTCACGATAACGCGGTGGCCGAGAGCTTCTTCCAGTTGCTCAAGCGCGAGCGGATCAAGCGCAAGATCTATCCGACGCGGGCTGATGCGCGTGCCGACGTGTTCGACTACATAGAGATGTTCTACAACGTGAAGCGTCGGCATGGTTCCAGCAACGAGCTCTCGCCGGTAGAGTTTGAAAAGCAATACTTTCAGAGGCTCGGGAACGTCTAGAAAACCCGGGGCGATTCACCTCGAACCGCTTCCAAGCGACAGGTCATAGGCTATCCACCTTCTGCACGCTTGGCGGCGCATCGAGAGCCGTCCCCCCGCTTGGGACATCAACGATCCGCAGCTTTTACCGTCACGAAACCCGTCACTCCCACTCAATCGTCGCCGGCGGCTTGCCCGAAATGTCGTACACCACGCGATTGATGCCGCGCACCTCGTTGATGATGCGGTTGCTGGTGCGGCCGAGCAGGCTGTGCGGCAGTTCTGCCCAGTGGGCGGTCATGAAGTCCTGCGTCTGCACGGCGCGCAAGGCCACCACCCACTCGTTGGTGCGGCCGTCGCCCTTGACGCCGACCGACTTCACCGGCAGGAACACGGCGAAGGCCTGGCTGGTGAGGTCGTACCAGCTCTTGCCGCTGGCCGGGTCGAGGGTGTTGCGCAGTTCTTCGATGAAGATGGCGTCGGCGCGGCGCAGCAGGTCGGCGTACTCGCGGTGGATTTCGCCAAGGATGCGCACGCCCAGGCCCGGGCCGGGGAAGGGGTGGCGATAAACCATGTCGCGCGGCAGGCCGAGCGCCACGCCCAGTTCGCGCACTTCGTCCTTGAACAGTTCGCGCAGCGGCTCGAGCAGCTTGAGGCCGAGCTTTTCCGGCAGGCCGCCGACGTTGTGGTGCGACTTGATCACCGTCGCCTTCTTGCTCTTGGCGCCACCGGACTCGATCACGTCCGGGTAGATGGTGCCCTGGGCCAGGAAGGACGCCCCCTTGTGTCCCTCACCGCCCGCCTTCAGCCTGGCCGCCTCGGCCTTGAACACCTCGACGAATTCGCGGCCAATGATCTTGCGCTTGGCTTCCGGATCGCTGACGCCCTTCAGGTGACCGAGGAACTGGTCGGACGCATCGACGTGGATCACCCGTGCGTGCAGCCGGCCGACGAACATGTCCATCACCATTTGCCCCTCGTTCAGGCGCAGCAGGCCGTGATCGACGAACACACAGGTGAGCTGGTCGCCGATGGCGCGGTGGATCAGCGCGGCGGCGACCGATGAATCGACGCCGCCGGACAGGCCGAGGATGACCTCTTCGTCACCGACCTGTTCGCGGATGCGCGCGACCGCCTCCTGGATGTAGTCGCCCATGATCCAGTCGGCGGCGCAGCCGCAGACGTCGATGACGAACTTGCGCAGGATGTCGGCGCCGCGTGCGGTGTGCGTCACTTCGGGGTGGAACTGCAGGCCGTAGAAGCGGCGCGTCTCGTCGGCCATGCCGGCGATCGGGCAGCTGTCGGTCGACGCCATCAGCTTGAAGCCGGGCGGCAGTTCGGTCACCTTGTCGCCGTGGCTCATCCACACCTTGAGCATGCCGTGGCCCTGCTCGGTGCGGAAATCCTCGATGCCGTCCAGCAACTTCGTGTGGCCGCGCGCGCGCACTTCGGCGTAGCCGAATTCGCGCACCGTACCGGCTTCCACCTTGCCGCCCAGCTGCTGCGCCATCGTCTGCATGCCGTAGCAGATGCCCAGCACCGGCACGCCCAGTTCGAACACCGCCCGCGGCGCGCGGTCGGTTTCTTCCTCGTACGCCGACATGTGGCTGCCGGACAGGATGACGCCCTGCGCGCCGAAGCCGCGCACGAAGTCGTCACTCACATCGGCCGGATGGATTTCGCAAAAGACATGCGCCTCGCGCACACGGCGCGCGATGAGCTGGGTGACCTGGGAGCCGAAATCGAGGATGAGGATCTTGTTGTGCATGGGATATTCAGGAATCAGGGGACAGGGGCTGGGGTCTAGGGTGAGTCCGCGAGGCGCGACGATAGGGACGCTTGCAGACCTCTGATCATCCGGCCGAGTTCATCGGCGTCCTTCAGCGTGACGTTCATTCGTTGCGCATCCACGTAATCAAGGCGATGCGAGAGAAGGAGCCGGGTTTCGATCTCGGCAAGAGAGCCGGCTGCGATCGACAGAAAACGCAGGAAATCACGCGTGGAGCTTCTTGCATGGCCTTCGGCGATATTTGAAGGGACCGAAACAGCGGCGCGTCGCAACTGGCTCACCAGTGCGAAGCGCTCGCCCTCGGGGAAACACCGGCTCAGGGCATAGACAGGCAAGGGCGAGATCCATTGCTCGTTGCCAGACCAGCAAATCGCGATAGCTGCGCACCTCGCTCATCCAGCCCCGGTCCCTCCAGCCCCTAGCCCCTGTTCCCCAGCCCCTCACTCAACATGGTAGTTCGGCGCTTCCTTGGTGATCTGCACGTCGTGCACATGCGACTCGCGGATGCCGGCCGACGTGATTTCGACGAACTGGGCGATGCTGCGCATCTGGTCCACCGTCGAGCAGCCGCAATAGCCCATCGACGCACGCAGGCCGCCCATCAGCTGGGTGATCACGTTGACCACCGGGCCCTTGTACGGCACACGGCCTTCGACGCCTTCGGGCACCAGCTTGTCGGCATTCGATGCAGGGTCCTGGAAGTAGCGGTCGGCCGCACCCTGCTGCATCGCGCCCAGCGAGCCCATGCCGCGGTAGGACTTGTAGGAGCGGCCCTGGAACAGTTCGATCTCGCCCGGCGCCTCCTCGGTGCCGGCCAGCAGGCCGCCCAGCATGACCGCGTTGGCGCCTGCGGCGACCGCCTTGGCGATGTCGCCCGAAAAGCGGATGCCGCCGTCGGCGATCATCGGCACGTCGGTCGAGGCAAGCGCGGTCGCGACGTTGTCGATGGCAGTGATCTGCGGCACGCCGACACCGGCGACGATGCGCGTGGTGCAGATCGAACCGGGGCCGATGCCGACCTTGACGCCGTCGGCACCGGCATCGACCAGTGCGCGTGCGGCGTCGGCCGTCGCGATGTTGCCGCCGATCACATCCAGTTGCGGAAAAGTGCGCTTGACCCAACGCACGCGGTCGAGCACGCCCTGCGAGTGGCCGTGCGCGGTATCGACCACGATCACGTCGACGCCGGCTTCGGCCAGCGCCGCTGCGCGTTCTTCGGTGCCTTCGCCGACACCGATGGCCGCGCCGACGCGCAGCCGGCCATGCGGGTCTTTCGCGGCCAGCGGGTGTTCGGTCGCCTTGAGCATGTCCTTGACCGTGATCAGGCCGCGCAGTGTGTCGTTTTCGCCGAGCACCAGCACGCGCTCGAGCCGGTTGCGGTGCATGAGCGTACGCGCTTCGTCGAGCGAGGCGCCCTCATGCACGAAGATCAGGCGCTCGCGCGGCGTCATGATGCGCGCCACCGGCTGGTCAAGATTGGTTTCGAATCGCAGGTCGCGGTTGGTCACGATGCCGACCACGCGCGGGCCGTCGAGCACCGGGAAACCGGAAATACGGTGACTGCGTGTCAACCCGAGCAGCTCGCGAACCGTCATGTCGGGAGAGATGGTGATCGGATCCTTCAACACGCCGGCTTCGAACCGTTTCACTTTCGACACTTCAGCGGCCTGCATTTTGGCCGTCATGTTCTTGTGAATGATGCCGATGCCGCCTTCCTGAGCCAGCGCAATGGCCAGGCGTGCTTCGCTGACGGTGTCCATCGCGGCGGACAGCAGGGGGAGATTGACGTGGATGTTGCGGGAAATACGGGTACTGAGGCTTACATCGCGTGGCAGAACACTCGAATGTGCCGGCACAAGCAGCACATCATCGAAGGTCAGCGCCTTCTGGATAACACGCATGACTACTTTCCAATCTGTCAAAAACGTATTATACGCCGCGCGACGCAGCTGGCTGCAGCAGGCGTCCGCGGCGATCGCCGCTGTGCCTTCACTCATTCCGGGCAGGAGTTTCCAACGTGCATCTTCGCTTAACGCTCATCGCTCTGGTCTGTCTGCCGCTGGTCGCGACCGCCCAGGTGTATCAATACAAGGACGCCAACGGCAACACGGTGTTCTCGGACAGCCCGCCGCCCGGGGCAAAAGCCATCCGCAAGGACATCAAGGTCGCGCCGCCCGCCGCTGACGCACCGAACACCGACCTGCAGGACAAGCTGCAGGGCTTCCAGCAGCGACGCGAGGCGGCCGCGGCAGAGGAATCCAGGGCGGCCAAGGACAAGGCCGAGAAGGAAAAGGCCGACGCCAACTGCACGCGCGCCCGCAACAAGCTGGCTGCGCTGCAATCCGGCCAGCGCATCGTGCGTTACAACGCGCAGGGCGAACGCGAGTTCATCGACGACGCGACGCGGGCGACGGAAACCTCCGAAGCGCAGCAGTCGGTGTCGGAGTGGTGCAAGTAGCGCTACGGGTCATGCGGCGTGCCGAAGGCGTCGCTCAGGCTCAGGCAACCGGTTCTGCCTCGCCGCCCCGCTCGCCACCGCCCTTCTTCAGCACCTTGCCTTCGGCTGCGCGCTGACGGCGCACTTCCTTCGGATCGGCGATCAGCGCGCGGTAGATTTCCACCCGGTCACGGTCGCGCAGTACCTGATCTGCTTTCACCAGCTTTGCGAACACGCCCAGCTTGTTTCGCGCGAGATCGATGTCCGGATACTTCTGCAGCAGGCCGGACGCTTCGACTGCCTGCACGGCCGTGGCACCTTCGGGCAATTCGATGGTCACGATGTCCTGCCGCTCGGGCAGGGCGTAAATGACCTGGACGCAGATGCTTGCACTCACGTCAGCCCACCTTTCCGTAGATGCGGTCGGCCTGCTTCACGAAAGCCTCGACGAACGTGTTGGCGATGTGACTGAACACCGGGCCGACCACCTTTTCGATCAGACGACTGGAAAATTCGTAGCGCAGGTTGAATTCGATCTTGCACGCCACATCTCCCAGCTGCCTGAAGGCCCAGGTGCCGTCGAGCGACTTGAACGGGCCTTCGACCAGTCGTATGGTCATGCTGTGCGGAAAGGACTTGGCGTTGGCGGTTGCGAAATGCGCCTTCACGCCGTGGTAGTTGATGTCGATGCGCGCGCGCGTCAGTGTGTCAGTGCGCTCGATGACTTCACTGCCGCCGCACCAGGGCAGGAACTCCGGGTAATGCTCGACACCGTCGACCAGCCTGAACATCTGTTCCGCGCTGCGCTCGATGAGCACGGTTTTTCGGACTTCGGCCATGTCTTCAGAAGGTAAAATCGCAATTCTAGCTGCGCAGCGACTTCTCGCGCAGCCTCTCGTTCAAGCTACAGAAGCAATTCCCCCGGTCAACGGTTACCCGACATGAGCATCGCCGAAAACAAGAAAGCGTTTCACGACTATTTCATCGAAGAACGCTTCGAGGCAGGATTGGTGCTGGAAGGCTGGGAGGTAAAGGCCATCCGCGCCGGCCGCACCCAGTTGAAGGAAGCCTATGTTGTGCTGAAGGGCGAAGAGGTCTTCGTGATCGGCATGCATGTGTCGCCGCTGCTGTCAGCCTCGACCCACATCCATCCGGACGCGACGCGCAGCCGCAAGCTTTTGCTGCACGCCGAACAGATCAGCAAGCTGATCGGCTCGGTCGAGCGCGCCGGCTATACGCTGGTGCCGCTGAACCTGCATTACACGCGGGGCCGCATCAAGCTGGAGATTGGTCTGGCCAAGGGCAAGAAGCAGTTCGACAAGCGCGAAACCGAGAAGGAACGCGACTGGGAGCGCGAAAAGGCGCGCCTGATGCGCTCGCGTGTGTGACACGCATCGCGCCGGTGCGCCCGTTCGGTGGCAGGCTGATCCGCACGATGACGGCAACGCCCCGGTGTCGGAGCAGCCTGATGTCGCCACGGGTGAGCCAACCGGGCTGCCGCAAGCAGCGGTGCTAAAGTCCGCCGACCCGTTGAACCTGAAAAGAACATGCCATGAGCCGTGACAGCATTGCCCACATCGGTCTGGGCAGCAATCTCGCCGATCCGGAAGCGCAGGTGCTCGCCGCCTTCGATGAAATCGCCGCCACGCCGGGCATTACGCTTGAGCGTCGCTCCTCGCTGTACCGCACGGCGCCGATCGGCTACGACAACCAGCCCGATTTCATCAACGCCATTGCGCGCGTGCGCACCACGCTCGAACCGCAGGCGCTGCTCGACGCGCTGCTCGGTATCGAACGCACGCACGGTCGCGTGCGCGAATTCCAGAACGCGCCGCGCACCCTGGATCTGGACGTGCTGCTGTACGACGACCGGCAGATCAGCACCGACACGCTGAACGTGCCGCATCCGCGCGCGCACCTGCGTGCATTCGTATTGCTGCCACTGCTGGAAGTGTCACCGGACCTGGACATTCCAGGGCTCGGCGCGGCAAGCGCCTTTCTGGCACATTGTCAGGACCAGCCGATTTCGCGAATTGCCGATGCGATGATGGTGCGGCTTGCCGTCGGCAGCGTGGTGCCGGCGCCCGCTGCGGGGATCTGAGTTCAGAACCCCTGGCGGAACACCCGCTGCGCCCAGATCAGGGCCGACAGCGTCTTGGCATCCGTCAGTTCGCCGCGCCAGACGGCAGACATCGCGGCTTCAAGCGACAGCGGAATCACTTCGAGGAACTCGCCTGCGTCCAGATTGGCGCCGACATGGCTCAGACCGCGCGCGAGGAAGATTTCTATCCGTTCGTCCGAGTAGCCAATGCACGGATGCATCGTGCCCAGATGCGTCCATTCGTCGGCTTCGTGGCCGGTTTCCTCGCGCAGCTCGCGCACGGCCGTCTGCTCCGGCGGCTCGCCCGGATCGATCTTGCCGGCGGGAAATTCGATGAAGGTGCGGCGCGGGCCGTAGCGGAACTGACGTTCGAACAACATATTGCCGTCCGGCAGCACGGCAATGATGACCACCGCCCCGGGATGGCGGATGTACTCGCGCACCGCCTGCGTGCCGTCTGGCAGCGCCACCTGATCCTGATAAACCTTCAGCAGTACGCCGTCGTACACCTGACGACTGTCTACCGTGGTTTCGATCAGGGGATCCTTCATTACTTCAGCGTCTGCCCCAGTGCAGAGGCGCACAGCGACAACAGGGATTGCGGCATCAGGCCAATCAGTGCGATCGCCAGCGCATTGACCGACAGCAGCGCACGCATTTCGGTCGATGCAACGATGGGGGCTTCGTCCTGCGGCGCGTCGAAATACATCAGCTTGACGACCCGAAGGTAGAAGTAGGCGCCGATCAGCGACATCATCACCGCGAACACGGCAACGTACAGATAACCCGCGGCAACCACCGCCTGCAGCACAGCCAGCTTGGCGAAGAAGCCGATGAAGAACGGGATGCCGGCCATCGAGAACATGACCATCATCATCACCGCGGCAAACCACGGGCTGCGCTTGTTCAGCCCCTTCAGGTCGTCCAGTTCCTCGGCTTCGACGCCGGCGCGGGTCAGCAGCAGCAGCACGCCGAATGCGGCGGCACTCATCAGCACGTAGGCGATGGTGTAGAACATCGCGCTGCCGAAGGCGTACGAAAGGTGGATGTCGCCGGACGCGCGCAGCTCGATGACGCCGCTGACCAGACCGAGCAGCATGAAGCCCATGTGCGAAATGGTCGAATAGGCCAGCATGCGCTTCAGATTGGTCTGCGCAATGGCGACGATGTTGCCGAGCGCGATCGACAGCACCGCCAGCAGCATCAGCATCTGCTGCCATTCATCGGCCAGCGTCGGCAGGCCGTCGACCAGCAGGCGGATCGCCATCGCGAAACCGGCCAGCTTCGGTGCCGAACCGATGAGCAGCGTGATCGGCGTCGGCGCGCCGTGATAGACGTCGGGAATCCACATGTGGAACGGCACGGCGCCGATCTTGAATGCCAGCCCGGCGACCAGGAACACGAGGCCGAAGCGCAGCACTTCCATATTGGTGGTCGGGTCGGACAGCTTGCGTGCGATGGCCGAAATTTCGAGCGTGCCGGTCGCTCCATACACCATCGACATGCCGTACAGCAGCAGGCCGGATGCCAGCGCACCGAGCACGAAGTACTTCATCGCCGCTTCGGTCGACCGCGCGGAGTCGCGGTCAAGCGCGACCAGTGCATACAGCGCGAGCGACAGAAGTTCCAGGCCGAGGTAAAGCGTCAGGAAGTGATTGGCGGAAATCATCACCTGCATGCCCAGCGTGGCGAACAGCACGAGCAGGTAGTACTCGCCGCGCTCCATGCCGCGCACTTCGAGGTAGCCGCGGCTGTAGATGACGACTGCGAACACCGTCAGATACAGGCAGCTCTTGAGCACGTCGGACAGGCGGTCATCGACGAACATGCCGCTGAAGGTGAGCGTCGTGTCGGGCCCGGCCGTTGCGACCTGGATGACGAAGGCGCCGACCAGCGTGCTCAGCGTGAGGATGTAGGGCAGCCAGTTCTGGCGCTCGGACTTGAACAGGTCGGCGAGCAGCACGACGCAGGCCATCACCAGCACGAAGATTTCGGCCGATGCGGGATAAAGGTCAGGCAGTGGGAAGTTCATTCTGTGTGTCCGTCAGAGCTTGCCAACGGCAACGTGTCCCAGCAGCTGGTTCACGGTCGCGTGCATGATTTCAGTCACCGGTTGCGGCCAGATGCCCATGGCCAGGGTGCATGCGGCAAGAACGCCGAGGATCAGCATTTCGCGGGCGTTGATGTCCTTCAACTCGGCAACATGGCTGTTGGCGACAGCGCCAAAGATGACACGCTTGTACATCCACAGCGTGTAGGCCGCACCCAGGATGAGCGTGGTCGCGGCAGCGAAACCGGTCCAGAAGTTGAACTGCAGCGCGCCAAGCACAACCATGAATTCGCCGACGAAACCGGACGTCGCCGGCAGGCCGGCGTTGGCCATCGCGAACAGCAGGAAGAAGGCGGCAAACTTGGGCATGGTGTTCACCACGCCGCCGTAGTCACCGATGTTGCGGGTGTGCATGCGGTCGTACAGCACGCCGATACACAGGAACATCGCGGCCGATACGAAGCCGTGCGAAATCATCTGCACCAGCGCGCCTTCGACACCGAGCGGATTGAAGATGAAAAAGCCCAGCGTGACGAAACCCATGTGCGAAATCGACGAATACGCGACGAGCTTCTTCATGTCGGTCTGCGCCAGCGCGACCAGGCCGATGTAGATCACCGCAATCAGTGACAGGCCGATGACGATGGGCGCGAAATGGGTCGCTGCATCCGGCACGATGGGCAGCGAGAACCGCAGGAAACCGTAGGCACCGAGCTTCAGGCCGATCGCCGCAAGCACCGCCGAGCCGCCGGTCGGCGCTTCGACGTGAGCGTCCGGCAGCCAGGTATGCACCGGCCACATCGGCACCTTCACCGCAAAACTCGCGAAGAAGGCCCAGAAGATCAGTGACTGCGCCGCCATTGCAAGCGGCTCGCGGTGCCAGTCGAGGATGCCGAAGCTGCCGCTCTTGTGAAACAGGTAGAGCAGTGCGATCAGCATCAGCAGCGAGCCGAGCAGCGTGTAGAGGAAGAACTTGAACGCCGCATAGACGCGGTTCTTGCCGCCCCAGATGCCGATCACCAGATAGAGCGGAATCAGCGACGATTCGAAGAAGACGTAGAACAGGATGCCGTCGAGCGACGAGAAGATGCCGTTGAGCAGGCCCGACATGATCAGGAACGCTGCGTTGTATTGCGACACCTTGGTTTCGATCACCTGCCAGCCGGCCATGATCACCAGCAGCGTGATGAAGCTGTTCAGGATGACGAAAGGCATCGAAATGCCATCTACACCGAGGTGGTAGTTGATGTTGTAGTCGCGCACCCACGGCATCAGCTCCACGAACTGCATCGACGCACTCGATGGATCGAAACCGGTGTAGAGCGGAATCGTGATCAGGAAGCCGAAGATCGCGGTCACCAGCGCAATCAGCTTCGAGAACGCGACGTTGCGGCCATCGCCGCTGGCCAGCACCAGCAGGCCGCCGGCGATCGGCAACCAGATGGCGAGACTGAGAAGGGGAATATCGGTCATTTCTTTAATTGTCTGGCTTGCTCACCGACCGGTCCGGCCCGCTGTGCAGAAGCACTCCCTTGAATCACACGCCGCAGGCGGCAGCTGCACCGCCCGCACCCCATCACTTGAAGCCCAGCCTCCACAGCAGCAACAGGCAGACGCCGATCACCATTGCAAAAGCGTAGCGGTAGATGTAACCAGTCTGGATACCGCGCGCCAGGCGCGCAAACGCGCCGACCGCTGAAGCCGAGCCATTGACCAGTACGCCGTCGATCACTGCGCGATCACCGGCCGACCACAGACCACGGCCGAGCGCACGCGCGCCGCCGGCAAACACCACTTCATTGAACTTGTCGAAGTAGTACTTGTTCTCGAGCAGCGTATTGATCGGGCGGAAGATCGGCGCGATGCGACCCGGCAGCGACGGCATCGCGATGTACATGATCCAGGCCAGCACCACGCCGCCCACCGCCAGCCAGAACGGCAGCACCATCAAGCCGTGCAGCGCCATGCCGGTTGCAGACGTGAAGGTCTTGCCGAATTCGGCCAGCGTGTCGTGCTGCGGCAGCACTTCGATGACGCCAGCGAACCAGTCACCGAACAGCATGGGCTGCACCGTCCAGAAACCGATGCCGACCGACGGGATCGCAAGAAGAACGAGCGGCAGCCAGACCACCCAGGGCGACTCGCGCGGCTTTTCGCCCGGTGCCAGACCATGATGTTCATCGGCGTGGTCGTCGTCATGCGCTGCATGATCGTCACCGTGTGCCGCATGGGCGTGGTCATCGTGCGCCGCGTGAGCCGCCTTCGCGTCGTGGGCGGGCGCATCGTGATGGTCGTGGTGCGCCTTGCCGAAGTTCTCCGGACCGTGGAACACGCGGAAGTACATCCGGAACGAATAGAAGGCGGTCACGAACACACCGGCCACGACGCAGAAGTAGGCATAGCCGGCGCCGGGGATGGTCGAGAAATGCACCGCCTCGATGATCGAATCCTTCGAGTAGAAGCCGGACAGGAAGGGCACGCCGATCAGGGCGAGCGAACCGAGCAGCGACGTGAACCAGGTGATCGGCATGTACTTCCACAGGCCGCCCATGTTGCGCATGTCCTGGTCGTGGTGCATGCCCATGATGACCGAGCCGGCGCCGAGGAACAGCAGCGCCTTGAAGAAGGCATGCGTCATCAGGTGGAACACCGCCGCCGAGTAGGCCGACACGCCGAGCGCCACTGTCATGTAGCCGAGCTGCGACAGCGTCGAGTAGGCGACGACGCGCTTGATGTCGTTCTGGATGATGCCAAGGAAGCCCATGAACAGCGCCGTCGTCGCGCCGATCACCAGCACGAAGGACAGCGCGGTCTCGGACAGCTCGAACAGCGGCGACATGCGGGTCACCATGAAGATGCCGGCAGTCACCATCGTCGCTGCGTGGATCAGCGCGGAAATCGGCGTCGGGCCTTCCATCGAATCGGGCAGCCAGACGTGCAGCGGCACCTGGGCCGACTTGCCCATGGCGCCGATGAACAGGCAGATGCACACCGCGGTCAGCAGCGGCCAGTCGGTGCCGGCCACCGTCATCGCCACCAGTTCTTCGCGCTTGGCGAACACTTCGGCGTAGTTGAGCGTGCCGGCGTACGCGGCAATCAGGCCGATGCCCAGCAGGAAGCCAAAATCGCCGACGCGATTGACGAGGAAAGCCTTCAGGTTGGCGTAGATCGCGGTCGGGCGCTTGTACCAGAAACCGATCAGGAGGTAGGACACCAGACCGACCGCTTCCCAGCCGAAGAACAACTGCACGAAGTTGTTGCTCATGACGAGCATCAGCATCGAGAAGGTGAACAGCGAAATGTAGGAGAAGAAACGGTTGTAGCCGGGGTCTTCCGCCATGTAGCCGATGGTGTAGAGGTGCACCATCAGCGACACGAAATTGACGACCAGCATCATCATCACGGTGAGCTTGTCGATCTGGAAACCGATTTCCATGGTCAGCCGGCCGTCGCCCACTCCGCTGGTCGCCCAGGTGTAGAGCGCACCGTTGAAGGTGTTGCCGGCCTGCACGTCCTGGAAGATGACCCACGATGCGACCAGCGACACCGCGACGCCGAGGATGGTGACGCTGTGCGCCACCCAGCGCGGTATGACGCGGCAGAACAGGCCGGCGATGATCGCGCCGATCAGCGGTGCGAGCGGGACGAGCAGATAGAGCTTTTGCATCGAGGTCATGTCGCTCAACCTTTCAGGCTGTCGAGATCATCGACATGGATGGTGTTCAGATTGCGGAACAGCACCACGAGGATGGCCAGCCCGATCGCGGATTCCGCGGCGGCTACGGTGAGGATGAAGAAAACGAATATCTGGCCTGACGGGTCGCCCAGGTAATGCAAGAAGGCGACGAAATTCATGTTCACCGCCAGCAGCATCAGTTCGATCGCCATCAGCAGCACGATGAGGTTTTTCCGGTTCAGGAAGATGCCGACGATGCTGATCGCGAACAGCAGCGCGCCCAGCACCAGGAAGTGGGACAGCGATAGGGAGAGCAGTGATGTCATGTCGTGCGCTTCTTTTCTCAGTCTTTTTCGGCCGGCATCGACACCAGGCGCACGCGGTCTTCGCGACGCACCGCGATCTGCTTCGCCGGATCCTGGAACTTGGTGTCCTTGCGCTTGCGCATCGTCAGAGCGATGGCGGCAATGATGGCCACCAGCAGGATGACTGCCGCCAGTTCGAACGGATACACGTACTCGGTATAGATCAGTCGGCCCAGTTCCTTGGTATTGCTGTAGCCGGCCGCAGGTGCTTCCGGCGCCGGCGCACCGGCCGCCGAGAAGTAGCGCGCACCGAGCACTGCCACCATTTCGGCCAGCATCAGGCCGGCAACGATCAGGCCGGGCACCAGATTCGCCCAGAAGCCTTCGCGCAGACGCTCGATGTTGATGTCCAGCATCATCACGACGAACAGGAACAGCACCATCACCGCGCCGACATAGACCAGCACCAGCGTGATGGCGAGAAACTCGGCGCGCAGCAGCATCCACACGCCCCCCGCCGTGAAGAAGGCCAGCACGAGATAGAGCGCCGCGTGCACCGGGTTGCGCGCGGTGATCACGCGCAGCGACGCCAGCACCAGAATCGTGGCGAGAAAGTAGAAGACTGCAGTATGGAAATCCATCATCTATATATATCGTTCTTGTCCATTCCCTGAAGTACCGCCCGCGCACCAGCGCGGACCGGCACCCGTCAGCGGTACTTCGAGTCCGCTTCCCTGTCGCTGGCGATCTGGCCTTCATAGCGGTCACCGACCGCGAGCAGCATCTGCTTGGTGTAGTACAGGTCGCCGCGCTTCTCGCCGTGGTACTCGAGCACGCGCGTTTCGACGATGGCGTCGACCGGACAGGCTTCTTCGCAGAAACCGCAGAAGATGCACTTGGTGAGGTCGATGTCGTAGCGTGTGGTACGACGCGTGCCGTCGTCGCGCTGGTCGGATTCGATCGTGATGGCCATCGCCGGGCACACCGCCTCGCACAGTTTGCATGCGATGCAGCGCTCTTCACCGTTCGGGTAGCGGCGAAGTGCGTGCAGGCCGCGGAAACGCGGCGACTGCGGCGTCTTCTCTTCCGGAAACTGGATGGTGATCTTGCGTGCGAACAGGTGACGGCCGGTCAGTGCCATGCCCTTCAGCAGTTCGGTCAGCATCAGACCGCCAAACATGTCTTTCATCGATCCCATGACGCGTCCTTCACTTCCAGATCGACAGCGGAGACATCATCCAGCCGCCGATGAACACGAGCCACACGATGGTGACGGGAATGAACACCTTCCAGCCCAGACGCATGATCTGGTCGTAGCGATAGCGCGGAAAGGTCGCACGCAGCCACAGGAAGAAGAACAGGCAGAACGAGGTCTTGGCGGCGAGCCAGAGGAAGCCGTCAGGCAGGAAACCCACCGGCGACAGCCAGCCACCGAGAAACATGATCGACGTGAGGCAGGCGATCAGGATCATGTTCGCGTATTCGGCCAGGAAGAACAGCGCGAACGCCATGCCCGAATATTCGATCATGTGACCGGCGACGATTTCCGACTCGCCCTCGACGACGTCGAACGGCGAGCGATTCGTTTCCGCCACGCCGGCGATGAAATAGACGACGAACATCGGCAGCAGCGGCAGCCAGTTCCAGGACAGCACGCCGACCCCCATGTCGGCGAACATGCCCTCGCCCTGCCCGCGTACGATGTCCGACAGGTTCAGGCTCTGCGACACCATCAGCACGGTCACCAGTGCGAAGCCCATCGCGATTTCATAGCTGACGATCTGCGCGGCGGAACGCAGGCTGCCGAGGAAAGCGTACTTCGAATTCGACGCCCAGCCGGCGATGATGACGCCGTACACGCCCATCGACGTGATGGCCATGATGTAGAGCAGGCCCGCGTTGATGTCGGCCAGCACCATGCCTTCGCTGAACGGGATCACTGCCCAGGCCGCGAGCGACGGCGCAAGGGCCAGCACCGGTGCAAGCACGAACAGCATCTTGCTCGATGCCGACGGCAGCACGATTTCCTTGAACAGCAGCTTCAGGCCGTCGGCGATCGGCTGCGCCAGACCGCCGAGAAACTTGATGCCGAAGAAGGTGACGCGGTTCGGACCGATGCGCACCTGCATCCAGCCGATGATCTTGCGCTCGGCCAGCGTCAGGTAGGCGACGCAGCCAAGCAGCGGCAGGATGATCGCGAAGATCTTGACCACCGTCCAGACCGGCAGCCAGGCGGCGCCGAGCAGGTCCTGCACGGGTTGCAGCAGCGCATCCATTACACCGCCTCCGCTGTAAGGGTGCCGGTCAGGCTGCCCAGTGTTGCCGTCTGCGGCCAGCCGGCCGCGACGCGGACACAATCCGCCGGCACCGTGTCATCGAGTGCCAGATCCAGTTCGCAGGACGACGCTGCTCCGCGCAGGCGGACCCGCTTTCCGGCCACCAGACCGAATTGCGCAGCCGTCGTGCTGTGCATGCGGGCAACCGGTGCCGCCGAGTCGCGGGCGGCAGCCAGTGCCGGGGCACGACGCACCGTGGCGTCAGTGCGGTAGATCGGGAAGTCGGCAACGCGCTGCAGCCCGGTCGCAGGCGCCGCGTTCGTCACGCTGATACCGGACGCTTCATTGCCCAGTGCCGCGTCGGGCAGCCAGCCGGTTGCACCGGACAGCGCCTTGTCACGCACGGCTTCCGACGTGTCGAAATCGAAGCCCGGCAATTCGAGCAGGCTGCCCAGCACACGCAGCACCTTCCAGGCCGGACGGGTGTCGCCCCTGGGGCGCACGACGGCATGGAAGCTCTGGATGCGGCCTTCGCAACTCACATAGGTGCCGGAGGTTTCGGTGAAGGGCGAAATCGGCAGCAGGCAGTCGGCGTAATCCAGACCTGTCCTGAACGGCGACATCACGATCACCGTATCGGCTGCCTGCAGCGCCGCAAGTGCCGCAGGCGGATTCGCCGAATCCACTTCCGGTTCGGTATTGAGCAACACGACGGCGTGCAGCCCGGCCGCGAGCATGTCGTGCGCACTCAGGCCCGACTGTGCCCCCACCACCTGCGCGCCCACGCTGTTGGCCGCCTCGACCAGATAGCCGAACCGTGCGCCGGTGATATCGGCAAGTGCCTGCGCCAGTGCATGCAATTCGGCGGCGTTGGTCGCCTGCTGCACGACCGAGCCGAGGAAAATCGCGCGACCGCCCTCGCCTTCATCGATGAGGCTTTGCGCAATGCGCAGCCCGACTTCCGTCACCGGGCCGGCTTCGACACCACCTGGCACGGCGACGCTGCGGATCTGCGCTGCGGCCCGCACCAGGGCGGCCAATTCCGCCGCCAGCGCAGCCGGCGCCACGGTGATGCGTTCGTGCAGCGTCATCAACCATTCGCTGCCATCAACCCCCAGCGCGCTGACTTTGGTGCCGTGGCGCGCGGCCTGACGCAGACGCTGGGCAATCAACGGATGGTCCTTGCGCAGGAAGCTGCCGACCACCAGTGCTGCGTCGAGCTTCGACACGTCGGCGATCTTCATGCCCAGCCACGGTGCGCCGGACAGCTTGCCGTCGAGCGAAAAATCGCTCTGGCGCAAGCGGTGATCGATGTTGCCACCCAGCCCGCGTGCCAGCTGGCCGGCGAGGTAAAGCTCTTCGGTGGTCGAGTACGGCGCCGCGAGCACGCCAATCTTGCCGGCGCCGTGGTCACGCGCCACGCGGCGCAAACCGTTGGCGACGTATTCGAGTGCAGTCTGCCAGTCAACTTCCAACCACTGGCCATCCTGCTTGATCATCGGTTTCGTCAGACGCTGATCGCCGTTCAAGGCTTCATACGAGAAGCGGTCGCGATCCGAAATCCAGCACTCATTGACCTCTTCGTTCTCAAGCGGCAGCACGCGCATGACCTGGTCGTGCTTGACCTGCACCACCAGATTGGTGCCGAGGCTGTCATGCGGGCTCACGGTCTTGCGACGGGACAGTTCCCAGGTGCGGGCCGAGTAGCGGAACGGCTTGGATGTGAGCGCGCCGACCGGGCACAGATCGATCATGTTGCCGGACAGTTCGGAATCAACCGTGTGGCCGACGAAGGCCATGATTTCCGAATGCTCGCCGCGATTCACCATGCCCAGTTCCATGACACCGGCAATTTCCTGACCGAAGCGCACACACCGCGTGCAGTGGATGCAGCGCGTCATGTCGGTCGAAATGAGCGGGCCGAGATTCTTGTTGAACACGACGCGCTTTTCTTCCTGATAGCGCGACGTCGACGCACCGTAGCCGACCGCCAGATCCTGCAGCTGGCACTCGCCGCCCTGATCGCAGATCGGGCAGTCGAGCGGGTGGTTGATCAGCAGGAACTCCATGACGCCCTTCTGGGCGGTGATGGCCTGATCCGAATGCGTCTGCACCTTCATGCCATTGGTGACCGGCGTGGCACATGCCGGCAGCGGCTTGGGCGCGCGCTCGACCTGCACCAGGCACATGCGGCAATTGGCCGCGATGGACAGTTTCTTGTGATAGCAGAAATGCGGAATGTGCACGCCGAGACGGTTGGCGGCGTCCATCACCGTGCTGCCGTCCGGTACTTCCAGTTTCTGGCCGTCGATTTCGATCTCTAGCATGCTGCGTGGTCCACGTAGATACGGCTGCCTTCGCGCTGCACGTCGACCGGAACGAGGCAGCGCTTGTGTTCGATGTGATATTCGAACTCGGAGCGGAAGTGCTTGATGAAGCTCTTGACCGGCAGCGCCGCCGCGTCGCCCAGCGCACAGATGGTGCGGCCGGCGATATTGGTGGCGACGTTGTCGAGTACATCGAGGTCGTCCGGACGGCCCTGACCGTGCTCGATGCGATGCACCATGCGGTACAGCCAGCCGGTGCCTTCGCGGCACGGCGTGCACTGACCGCACGATTCCTCGAAATAGAAATAGGACAGGCGCTCGAGCGACTTCACCATGCATGCGCTTTCGTCGATCACGATGACCGCGCCTGACCCAAGCATCGAGCCGGCCTTGGCGATGGCGTCGTAGTCCATCGTGCAGTCCATCATGACGTCGGCCGGCAGCACCGGTGCCGATGAGCCGCCCGGAATGACCGCCTTGAGCTTGCGCCCGCCGCGCATGCCGCCGCACATGTCGAGCAATGTGGCGAACGGCGTGCCGAGCGGAATCTCGTACACGCCCGGACGATTGACGTGTCCGGACACCGAAAAGATTTTGGTGCCGCCGTTGTTCGGCTTGCCCAGCGCGAGGAACTGTTCGCCGCCATTGGCGATGATCCACGGGATGGCCGCGAAGGTTTCGGTGTTGTTGATCGTCGTCGGCTTGCCGTACAGGCCGTGACTGGCGGGGAACGGCGGCTTGAAGCGCGGCTGGCCCTTCTTGCCTTCGATCGATTCGAGCAGCGCGGTTTCTTCGCCGCAGATGTAGGCACCCCAGCCGTGGTGGGCGAACAGCTCGAAATCGAAGCCCTTGCCCATGATGTCCTTGCCAAGGAAACCTGCGGCGCGCGCTTCGGCCAGCGCCTCTTCGAAGCGGGTGTACAAGGTCCACACTTCGCCGTGAATGTAGTTGTAGCCGCGGCTGCAACCCATCGCGTAACCGGCGATGATCATGCCCTCGATGACCATGTGCGGGTTGTAGCGCAGCAGGTCGCGATCCTTGAACGTGCCCGGTTCGCCTTCGTCGGAATTGCACACGACGTATTTGTCCATCGGGAACTGGCGCGGCATGAAGCTCCACTTCAGTCCGGTCGGGAAACCTGCGCCACCGCGGCCGCGCAGGTCGGACTTCTTGACCTCGGCAATGACCTGTTCCTGCGTCATGCCGGTTTCGAGGATCTTGCGCAGGGCGGCGTAACCGCCACGCCTCACGTAGTCGGCCAGACCCCAGGTCCGGTCGCCATCCAGGCCGGCAAGCAAAATCACGGGCAGTTCGGTCGCGGCGTTCATTTCAGTTCGTCCAGCAGGGCGTCGATGCGTTCGCAGGTCATCCAGCTGCACAGGCGCGTGTTGTTGACGATGATGGCCGGCGCGTCACCACAGACGCCCATGCACTCGCCTTCCTTCAGCGTGAAACGGCCATCAGGCGTGGTTTCGTTGAAGCCGATGCCGAGCTTTTCCTTCACGTACTCGGCCGCCTGCTCGCCGCCGGACAGCGCACAGGGCAGATTGGTGCAAACGGTGACCTTCCAGCGGCCGACCGGCTTCACGTCATACATGTTGTAGAAGGTCGCCACTTCCATCGCCGCCATCGGCGGGATGCGCAGATGCTGCGCCACCGCTTCGATCGCGTCCGGCGACAGCCAGCCGTTCTGTTCCTGCGCAATGCGCAGGCCGGCCATGACGGCCGAAATGGCCTGGCCTTCGGGATACTTCGCGACCTCGCGGTCTATTGCCGCGCACGACGCTTCAGTCAGCGTGAAAGTCATTCTGTCCATGCTCATCGATCACTCATCGATCTCTTACCGGTCAATCTCGCCGAACACGATGTCCATCGTGCCGATGATGGCGACCACGTCGGAAATCATGTGGCCGCGCGACATTTCGTCCATCGCTGCCAGATGCGCGAAGCCGGGGGCGCGAATCTTCAGCCGGTAGGGCTTGTTCGCACCGTCGGACACCGCGTAGATGCCGAACTCGCCCTTCGGGTGTTCCACCGCCGCATAGCATTCGCCTTCCGGCACATGGATGCCTTCGGTGAACAACTTGAAGTGGTGGATCAGTTCTTCCATGTTGCCCTTCATCGCTTCGCGCGACGGCGGCGCCACTTTGTGGTTGTCAGTGATGACCGGGCCGGGATTGACGCGCAGCCAGTCGATGCACTGACGAATGATGCGGTTCGACTGACGCATTTCCTCGATGCGCACCAGGTAGCGGTCATAGCTGTCGCCATTGGTGCCGATGGGGATGTCGAAGTCCATCCGGTCATACACTTCATACGGCTGCTTCTTGCGCAGATCCCAGGCGATGCCCGAACCGCGCAGCATCGGGCCGGTGAAGCCAAGCGCCTTGGCACGTTCCGGCGTCACGATGCCGATGTCGACCAGGCGCTGCTTCCAGATGCGGTTGTCGGTCAGCAGGGTTTCGTACTCGTCGACGTAGCGCGGGAAGCGGTCGGTGAAATCCTGCAGGAAGTCGAGCATCGAACCGCTGCGGTTCTCGTTCAGTCGCTTGATGGCGTCAGCATTCTTGAACTTGTTCAGTTCATATTGCGGCATCGAATCCGGCAGATCGCGATAGACGCCACCCGGCCGGTAGTAGGCAGCATGCAGACGCGCGCCGGACACGGCCTCGTAGGCGTCCATCAGGTCTTCGCGCTCGCGGAACGCGTACAGGAACACCGTCATGGCGCCGACGTCGAGTGCGTGCGCGCCCAGCCACAGCAGGTGGTTCAGGATGCGCGTGACTTCGTCGAACATGACGCGGATGTACTGCGCACGTTCCGGCACTTCGATCTGCAGCAGCTTCTCGATCGCCATGCAGTACGCATGCTCGTTGCACATCATCGACACGTAGTCGAGCCGGTCCATGTACGGCACGCTCTGGATCCAGGTGCGCGTTTCGGCCAGCTTTTCGGTACCGCGATGCAACAGGCCAATATGCGGATCGGCACGCTGCACGACTTCGCCGTCGAGTTCCAGCACCAGGCGCAGCACGCCGTGGGCCGCCGGATGCTGCGGTCCGAAATTCATCGTGTAGTTGCGGATTTCAGCCATGACCGACGTCCCCGTAATTTTCTTCGCGCACGACGCGCGGCGTGACTTCGCGCGGCGCGATACTGACCGGCTGATAGATGACGCGCTTCTGGTCCGGGTCGTAGCGCATTTCGACGTGACCGGAAATCGGGAAATCCTTGCGGAACGGATGGCCGACGAAACCGTAATCGGTCAGCAGGCGGCGCAGGTCGCCGTGGCCGGTGAACATGATGCCGAACAAGTCGAACGCTTCACGTTCGAACCAGTTGGCCGCGGGCCAGACGTCGTTGACCGACGCGATCACCGGGAAATCTTCGTCCTGAATCAGCGCGCGCAGGCGCAGGCGCAGGTTGGAGGTCACCGACATCAGGTGGCACACCACTGCATAGCGCGTACCGGACGAGCGCGTCGCATGCGTCGAATAGTCGATGCCGCACAGGTCGATCAGTTGTTCGAACGGCACGTCCGCGTTGTCGCGCAGCGCGAGCGCCATGTCGTGATAGTCGGCGGAACCGACCTCCAGTGTGAGTTCGCCGAGCGCGGACGTCGTTGTCCGGATGCGTTCGCCGTACTGCGCGAGCAAAGACTCGCGCAGGGATTCAAGCCGTGAGCTCATGATGTTCAACGCGCGATCGTGCTGGTGCGACGAATCTTGTTCTGCAGTTGCACCAGACCGTAAATCAACGCCTCGGCTGTCGGAGGACAGCCCGGCACATAGACATCCACCGGCACGATGCGATCACAGCCGCGCACCACGGAATACGAGTAATGGTAGTAGCCGCCGCCGTTGGCGCAGGAGCCCATCGACAGAACCCAGCGCGGCTCGGGCATCTGGTCATACACACGGCGCAGCGCCGGAGCCATCTTGTTGCACAGCGTGCCGGCAACGATCATCAGATCGGACTGGCGCGGGCTGGGACGGAACACGATGCCGAAACGGTCAAGGTCGTAACGCGACGCACCGGCCTGCATCATTTCGACGGCGCAGCAGGCCAGACCGAAAGTCATCGGCCACAGCGAACCTGTGCGCGTCCAGTTGATCAGCTTGTCCAGCTGCGTCGTGACGAAGCCTTCCTGCAGTACACCTTCAATGCTCATCGCTCAATCCGTCGAAAAAACTGCAAGTACCGGGAGAACAGCCAGCGCGTTCATTCCCAGTCTAGTGCGCCCTTCTTCCATTCATAGACAAACCCCACAACGAGGATGCCGAGAAAGATCATCATCGCCACGAAACCGAACATGCCGATCTCTTCGAGCACGATGGCCCACGGGAAGAGGAAGGCGATTTCAAGGTCAAACAGGATGAACAGAATGGCCACGAGGTAATAGCGGACGTCGAACTTCATCCGCGTATCTTCGAACGCCTCGAAGCCACATTCGTAGGGGGACAGCTTTTCGGGGTCGGGACGACTGGGCCCGACGAGCTTGCCGGCGAGCATCGGCACGAAACCGAAGGCGACACCGATCAGGATGAACAGAAGGACCGGGAAATATTCGATCAACATGACGGGTTGTTCATGCGTAAAAACTGTTCCGGCGACACGGTGAGTAGTCCGGGGCCGGCATCGACGCAGGGGCGGATGGACCCTGCATCACGTTGCACTGCAGCGTGAAACGCGCGGAGTATAGCGCGTTTCACATCAGCCGAAACCTACTTGGGGATATCGGCAGCCTTCGAATCGGGATTCTGCGCTTCGGGCGCCTGAGGCGCAGCCGGCACGGCAGGAACCGTCACACCTTTGGCTGCATCGATGACCGAACTGGCACCGGAGCGCGGCTGATTCGACGCAATGTAGCTCAACCCCAGGCTGGTGCAGAAAAACACTGCCGCCAGCGCGCCGGTGGCACGGCTGAGGAAGTTGGCCGAACCGGACGACCCGAACAGGCTGCCCGACGCACCACCGCCGAACGCAGCCCCCATGTCGGCGCCCTTTCCATGCTGCAACAGCACAAGAACGATCACGGCGATTCCGACCAGAACGTGGACCGAAAGTACGACTGAAAAAACGATGCCCATCAAATCACCTCAGGATGCAGCAGCAGCTGCAACGATGGCGAGGAAGTCCCCCGCCACCAGCGCCGCGCCGCCAATAAGACCGCCGTCAATATCAGGCTGGCTGAAAAGTTCGGCTGCGTTTTGCGGCTTGACACTGCCGCCGTAAAGAATCGATGTGCGCGCTGCGACCGCCGCACCGCACAGTGCGTCAAGGCGCGCACGAATGAAGGCATGCACCGCCTGCGCCTGCGCCGGGGTGGCCGTCACGCCAGTGCCGATGGCCCATACGGGTTCATAGGCAATCACGCAGCGCGCCAGTGCTTCGCTTCCGATGCGCTGATGGACTGCAGTGAGCTGCCGCTCGACCACTGACTCGGTCACGGCACACTCGCGCTCTTCCAGCGTTTCGCCGACACACAGGATCGGAACCAGCCCGGATGCCAGCGCGGCTTCTGTCTTGACGGCGACGAGCGCGTCGCTCTCACCATACAACGCACGCCGTTCGGAATGGCCGACCAGCACGTATCGGCAGTCGAAATCCTTCAACATTGCACCAGACACTTCGCCTGTATAGGCGCCGTACTGTGCATGTTCGCTCAGATTCTGGGCGCCCCAGCCAACCGAGGAACCCTCAAGCAAGTTACCCGCCTGATGCAGATAGGGAAACGGCACGCAGACCGCCACCGGGAAGCCCGGGTCGGGCGCATCGCTCAAGGCCTTGAGCAGGTCGGCGTTCGCCGCCTGCGAGCCATGCATCTTCCAGTTGCCTACGACCAGTGTTCGCATCGCCGCCACAGTCACCTGCCAAAAGCAAAACCCCGGATTCTAGCGCATGGCCGCGCAAAAATCCGGGGTTCGCACGTCGGAAGACTGCAGGTCAGCCGAATCGACCGGTGATGTAGTCCTCGGTTTCCTTGCGCTGCGGTTTGATGAAGATCTGGTCGGTCAGTCCGAATTCCATCAGCTCGCCCATGAACATGTAGGCGGTGTAGTCGCTGACGCGCGCCGCCTGCTGCATGTTGTGCGTCACGATCAGGATGGTCACCTTGTCCTTCAATTCGGTCACCAGTTCCTCGATGCTCGCGGTAGCAATCGGATCGAGCGCCGATGTGGGCTCATCGAACAGGATGATTTCCGGATCGGTCGCCAGTGCGCGCGCAATGCACAGCCTCTGCTGCTGCCCGCCGGACAGATTGGCGCCCATCTCATTCAGACGATTCTTCACTTCGTCCCACAATGCTGCGTCGTGCAGCGCCTGCTCGACGCGCTCATCGATCACCGAACGCCGTGTTTCCCCGCGGACACGCAGGCCGTAGGCCACGTTTTCATAGATCGACTTCGGAAAAGGATTCGGCTTCTGGAACACCATGCTGATGCGCATGCGCACCTCGATCGGATCGA
This sequence comes from Methyloversatilis sp., assembly GCF_030696805.1. GTDB lineage: Bacteria > Pseudomonadota > Gammaproteobacteria > Burkholderiales > Rhodocyclaceae > Methyloversatilis. The sequence goes on from NZ_JAUYRO010000112.1 coordinate 83,819, forward strand.
CGTCGGCGTCGAGCAGATTGGTGTTGTCCGGATTCAATACGATGGCGCCCTCGTAACGATTGCCAGCGTAAAGGTCATGCATGCGGTTGAAGCAACGCAGCAACGTGGACTTGCCGCATCCGGACGGGCCGATCAGGGCGGTGACCTTCTTGTCATGCACCGGCATGTTGATGCCCTTGAGGGCATTGAACGCGCCATAGTGGAAACTGAGGTCGCGCACTTCCGCCTTGATGGCCGTTTTTGCTTCGGTCACTGTATTCATGTTCGGGTCTCGTTCTTGAATGGAAGGCGGGCAGCGCTTACCACTTGATGTTCCGGCGGAGCCGGTAGCGCAGCCATATGGCCAGTCCGTTCATCGCAAGCGTCATGAACACCAGGATGAAACCGGCTGCGGCCGCGTTGTAATGGAAGGTGGGATCCGGACGCGATACCCAGTTGAACATCTGGATGGGCATCACGGTAAAGGGCGCAAAGAGCCAATCGAACAAACCGGCCGGCGGATCACCCGTGAAGGGTGCTGTCGGCAGGAAGGCAATGAACGTGAGCGCTCCGATCGTAATGATGGGCGCAGTCTCTCCGATAGCGCGAGCCATACCGATGATCACGCCGGTCAGGATGCCCGAACCGGAATAAGGAATGATGTGGTCGCGCACCAGTTGCCACGTCGTGCAGCCGCAGGCGTAGGCCCCCTCCCGAATATGTATGGGAATCGAGCGAATCGCCTCACGGGTGGCGACGATGACGACCGGCAGAATGAGCAACCCGAGCGTGAGCCCTGCAGACAGAATGCTCTGCCCGAAACCGAAACCGTACACAAAGATGCCCAGCGCAAGCAGCCCATAGATGATGGACGGCACGCCGGCAAGATTGGTCACATTGATTTCTATGATGTCGGTCACCCAGTTCTTGCGTGCGTACTCCTCCAGATAGACGCCCGCCGCAACGCCGACGGGCACGGCAGAGACCAGCGTCACCAGCATGACCAGCGAGGTCCCCACCCAGGCCGACAATATGCCGGCCTCGCCGGAGCGCCTCGACGGGAAGTTGGTCAGGAACTCCCACGACAGTCTCGGAGCGCCGTCGATGGTCATCTGCGCGAACAGGGCGACCAGGGTCAGTACGCACAGCATCATGGCCGAAAGACCCACCACACCGAAGAGCATGTCCCAGCGCTTGTGCCGACGGATGATGGCCCGGATGTGAGCAAGCTTGTCCGTGTTTGTATTGTTCATGTCAGTAGGCCTCGCGGTACTTCTTGCGCATCCAGTAGCCAAGCACATTGAACAGCAATGTCAGCAGCACCAGCGTAAGACCGGCTGCGAAAATGGTCTGATAGCCGATCGATCCATGCGGCAGATCACCCAGTGCCACCTGCACGATGTAGGCGGTGATGGTGGCCGCCGGCTCCATCGGATTGAAGGTCAGGGTCGGCTGCATGCCGGCCGCAACGGCAACCACCATGGTTTCGCCCACTGCGCGAGACACACCGAGAATGTAGGCTGCGGCGATACCGGAAATGGCCGCTGGCGTCACCACCCGGACTGCGGTCTGGAAACGCGTTGCACCCATCGCGTAGGAGCCTTCCCGCAGGGCCATCGGCACTGCGCGCATCGCATCTTCGGTCACCGAACTGATATAGGGCACGATCATGATGCCGATCACGATGCCGGGAGACAGCATGTTGAACCCCGGCAACCCGGGAAATATTTTCTGCAGGAGCGGCGTCACGAAAAGCAGCGCAAAGTAGCCATAGACGATGGTCGGCACGCCCTCGAGCATTTCGAGGAAGGGCTTCACCGTCTCGCGCACCGTGACCGACGCGAATTCAGACAGGTAGATTGCGATGATGGTACCGAGAGGAATGGCCACCAGAAGACCTACGCCAGCCACTGTCAGCGTACCTGACAACAGCGGCAGGATGCCGTAGTGGGCGTCCTCGAACAGAGGCGTCCATTGCGTATCCGTCAGGAAGTCGATCAGTGGAACTGTTTCGAAAAACGCGATCGATTCCGAAATGAGCACGTAAAGAATGGCCACTGTAGTGAAAACGGAAACGAACGCTGCAAACAGCAGGATCGCCTCGATCACCTGTTCCTTCAGGTGGCGGGATCGCTTTCTCTTGAGCCGATCGCTGACCACCAGCGGGGCCTGTGGCATGCCAGCCATGGCGACACTTGAATTCATCGAAACTTCCTTGGACGCAACCTGAATGGAAACGACGAAGGCCCCGAAGATCAATCTCCGGGGCCTGCTACATCCGCTGTTACTTGGCTTCGAGCGCCATCAACTGCTCGATCGTGATGCCCACCTTGTTCTCGCCTCCGAACTTGGTGCCCTTGACGCCCTTGGCAACCTGCTGAAGGTTGTATTCATACGCCTTGGCCGGGAGCGGCACGTACTTGACTTCGCGGATCAGCTTGGAGCCTTCCTTGTTGTAGAAATCCACGAACTCGCGAACTTCCGGCTTGGCCAGCGATTTTGCGCTGATGTAGATCATGATCGGGCGGGACAGCGGCGTGTAGGAGCCATCGAGCACGGTTTCCATCGACGGGCCGACCGCTTCCTTGCCGCCGTCGGCAATGATCTTCACCGCCTTGAGCTTGTCCTTGTTTTCTTCGTAATACGCATAACCGAAGAAACCCAACGCATTGATGTCGCGCGAAACGCCCTGCACCAGGATGTTGTCGTCTTCCGACGCCGTGAAATCGCCGCGGCTGGACTTCGCCTTGCCGGTCACCGCTTCGGTGAAATAGTCAAAAGTACCGGAATCTGCACCGGCGCCGAACAGCTTGAGCGCGCGATCGGGATATGCCGCATTCACCTGGTTCCACTTGGTGATCTTGCCCTGGGCAGCCGGCTCCCACATTGCCTTCAATTCCTTGACGGTAACGCCCTTGTCAACCCAGTCATTCTTCGGATTCACCACCACGGTCAGCGCATCGAAGGCAATCGGCAGTTCGATGAACTCGACGCCATTTGCCTTGCAATCATCAATCTCCTTCTGCAGGATCGGACGCGAGGCGTTCGAAATATCGGTTTCGCCGCGGCAGAATTTCTTGAAGCCGCCGCCCGTACCGGACACACCCACGGTCACGCGGATCTTGCCCTTCTGGGCCTTCTGGAATTCTTCGGCGACTGCTTCAGACACCGGAAACACCGTGCTGGACCCGTCGATCTTCACCAGGGATTGGGCCAGCACCGAGCTGGATGCGAACAGGGCGCCAATGGCGGCGGTCAGGGTGGCGATCTTGCGTACGTTCATCAGTAATCTCCGTAAGGTGTCATCGATTTCGATGCGACCCGCGCAGTCTATGAAGGCTTTGTTACAGCCATGTGAAGGTGTAACAATTGATCGAACCGCCCTTTCGCCGATCGTCAAACGTTCTGGAGCGCCTGTTGCAGATCGTCCACGATGTCGTCGATGTGCTCGATGCCGATCGACAGGCGGACCATGTCTTCCGACACGCCGGCCCGCTTCAGCTCGTCCGGCGACAGCTGGCGGTGGGTGGTCGATGCCGGATGGCAGGCCAGTGATTTGGCGTCGCCGATATTGACCAGCCGGGTGATCAGCTTCAGCGCGTCCTGGAAGCGCGCTCCCGCCTCTCGACCGCCCTTGACGCCGAAGGTGAGCAGACCGGACGCCTTGCCGCCGAAATAGCGCCGCACCAGACCATGGCTCGGGTGCTCCGGCAGGCCGGCGTAATTCACCCATTCGACCTTGGGATGCGACTGGAGGTGACGGGCGACTGCGGTCGCGTTTTCGCAGTGGCGGTCCATGCGCAGCCCCAGTGTTTCGAGTCCCTGCAGTATCAGGAAGCTGTTGAACGGCGAAATCGCGGCGCCCATATTGCGCAGCGGCACCGTGCGTGCCCGGCCGATGTAGGCCGCCGGCCCCAGCGCCTCGGTGTAGATCACGCCGTGATAGCTCACTTCCGGCTCGTTAAGCCGGCGAAAGCGCGCCTTGTGTTCGGTCCATGGGAAACGGCCACCGTCGACGATGATGCCGCCGAGGCTGGTGCCGTGACCGCCCATGTACTTGGTCAGTGAATGCACGACGATGTCGGCGCCGTGCTCGATCGGCCGTGTCAGCCAGGGCGACGGCACGGTGTTGTCGACGATCAGCGGCACACCAGCGCCGTGCGCAACGTCGGCGAAGGCAGCGAAGTCGACCACATTGCCGAGTGGATTGCCGATCGACTCACAGAACACCGCTTTCGTACGCGCATCGATCTTCGCCGCCACCGAGGCCGGATCGGCCGCATCGACGAAGCGCACCTCGATGCCGTACTGCGGCAGCGTGTGCGCGAACAGGTTGTAGGTGCCGCCATACAGCGCCGACGTGGCGACGATGTTGTCGCCGGCCTCGGCGATGGTCATGATCGCGTAGGTGATCGCCGCCTGGCCGGAAGCCAGCGCCAGTGCTCCGATGCCGCCTTCGAGTGCGGCAACGCGCTGCTCCAGCACGTCGCTGGTCGGGTTCATGATGCGGGTGTAGATATTGCCCTTGACCTTGAGATCGAACAGGTCGGCCCCGTGCTGGGTGTCGTCGAAGGCGTAGCTGGTGGTCTGATAGATCGGCACCGCCACCGCCTTGGTGGTCGGATCCGGCGAATACCCGGCGTGGATTGCGAGCGTGTCGAAGCGCATGGTCGTGCCCTCCCTGAGGTGAAGGGCGGAAATCTACACGCGACAGGCATCGCGCACAAAAGCGGTGCAGCAAAAGAAAATGCCGCCCCGCAGGTGCGGAGGCGGCATTTCGAATGAAAACCGCTGTGCCGTCAGGCAGCCATCGCCGACTTGACGACTTCGGCCAGTCGCGTCGCAAGCCGACCGACCTCCGCCGCATCCTGCCCCTCGACCATGACGCGCAACAACGGCTCGGTGCCCGACGGACGCAACAGCACACGACCTCGCTGGGCCAGTTCACCTTCGACTTCGATGCGCGTCTGATCGATGATGGGTGCCTTGGACCAGTCGAATCCCGGGCGCAGCTTCACATTGACGAGTTTTTGCGGGTAGAGCGTCAGCCTGGAGCAGGCCTGATCCAGACTCATGTCCTGCGAGCGCAGCGCCGCGAGCACCTGCAGTGCAGCGACGATGCCATCACCGGTCGTATGGCGATCAAGGTCGATGATGTGCCCCGAATTCTCGCCACCCAGACGCCAGCCCTGCCGGTGCAGGGTTTCCAGCACGTAGCGATCGCCGACCTTGGCACGCGCAAGCCCGACGCCCATTTCGTTCAGTGCGTGTTCCAGCGCCAGATTGGTCATCAGCGTGCCGACCACACCGTTCAACCGGCCTTCGCGCAGCCGCTGGCCGGCGATCACGTACAACAGTTCGTCGCCGTCGTAGATGCGGCCGGAGGCGTCGCACATCATCAGGCGATCGGCGTCACCATCCAGCGCGATGCCGATGTCCGCGCCGTAGGTGCGTACCGCCTCGGACAACGATGCCGGCGCCGTGGCCCCCACACCATCATTGATGTTCATGCCGTTCGGGCTGCACCCCACACAGACGACTTCGGCACCCAGTTCGTGGAAAACCTTGGGCGCGATCGAATACGCAGCACCGTGGGCGCAGTCGAGCGCAATCTTCAGGCCGCGCAGGTCGAGTTCGGTCGGGAAAGTGCTTTTGCAGAATTCGATGTAGCGACCCGGTGCATCCTCGATACGGCGCGCCTTGCCCAGTCGCGACGACTCCATGCAACCCATCGGCTCGTCGAGCAGTGCCTCGATCTGCAGTTCGACCTCGTCGGGCAACTTGGTGCCGCGCGCGGAGAAGAACTTGATCCCGTTATCTTCGAACGGGTTGTGCGACGCGCTGATCACGACGCCCGCCTGCAGGCGCAGCGCGCGCGTCAGATAGGCGACCGCTGGCGTCGGCACCACCTTGGCAAGCATGGTATCGACGCCGGCTGCCGCAAAACCTGCTTCAAGTGCCGCTTCGAGCATGTAGCCCGACACCCGCGTGTCCTTGCCGATCAGCACGGCAGGGTGTTCGCCGGCCGGCAGATGTTCGGTCGCCACCAGCACGCGTCCGGCCGCATAGCCCAACCGCATCACGAAATCGGGGGTGATCGGCGCATGACCGACACGGCCACGCACGCCATCGGTACCGAAATAACGTCTCGACATCTAGTTTTCTCCTGAGGGGCGCGCCGGGAACACCCCGGCGACCTGCCAGACGGCCAGCGCATCGCGCGTCGCCGCCACATCGTGTACCCGCACCATCCATGCACCCCGTGCAACGGAAGCCAGCGCCGCCGCCACACTGGCAGCCACTCGATCCGTGACCGGGCGACCGGTCAGCCGCCCGAGCACGGACTTGCGCGACAGACCGACCAGCAACGGGTAACCGCATCGGGAAAGTTCGGTCAGTCCCTGGAGCAACGCCAGGTTGTGCTCAGAGGTCTTGCCGAAACCGAAACCCGGATCGAGCATGATCCGTGACCGGTCGACGCCTGCATCCTGCGCCCGCTGGGCGCTTTGCAGAAGGAAATCAGTCACTTCACGGCATACATCGGCATAACTCGGCGAAACCTGCATGGTTTGTGGAGTGCCCTGCATGTGCATGATGCACACGCCTGCATGGGTCGCCGCGACGACGTCAAGCGCGCCGGGAGCGCGCAGGCCATTGATGTCATTGACCAGCGACGCACCCGCCGCCAGTGCGGCCCGCATCACCTCCGGTTTCCAGCTGTCGATCGACAGTGGCACGCCCAGACCGGACAGCGCTTCGATGACCGGAACGACACGCCGCAACTCTTCCTCCAGCGACACGGGATCGGACCCCGGACGGGTCGACTCGCCCCCGATGTCGAGCACGTCTGCCCCATCGGCGATGAATTGCTCCGCCTGGGCAATGGCCCGCCCGACGTCGAAGGCCACGCCATCGCCCGAGAAGGAATCCGGTGTGGCGTTGATGATGCCCATGATCAACGGACGGTCGAGAGGTAGGCGGTAGTCACCGCAAAGGAAGCTTCGGGCGGTGGAAGGTAGGTTCATGGCGCTCACAAAAGAAAACCGGAGGCATCAAGCCTCCGGTCGGGATTCCAGCAATCAGCGTCGATCAGGCCGGTGCAGCGGCACTCGGGGCAGCGCCCGGCGTGTTGCTGTCGGCCGACGGCTTCGGCGGACGTGAGGTCGGCTTCGGCGGGCGCACCGGGCGACTGTTCATCACGTCGTCGATCTGATCGGCGTCGATGGTTTCGAAATCCAGCAGCGCCTGGGTCATCGCCTCGACCTTGTCGCGGTTCTCTTCGAGCAGGCGTCGCGCTTCGGCGTAACGGTCATCGATGATGCGGCGGATTTCGGCGTCCACCCGCTGCATGGTCGTTTCCGACATGTTGCGGTGGGTAGCCATCGACCGGCCGAGGAACACCTCGCCCTCCTCCTCGCCATACACCATGGCGCCCATCAGATCCGACATGCCCCACTGCGTCACCATCCTGCGCGCCAGATCGGTCGCACGCTGGAAGTCGTTCGCCGCACCGTTGGTCATCTGGTGCATGAAGATTTCTTCGGCAATGCGACCCGCCAGCATCATCGAAATAAGTTGCAGGCAATATTCCTTGTCGTAGCTGTAGCGGTCTTTCTCGGGCAGCGACATGGTCACACCCAAGGCACGGCCACGCGGAATGATCGTCACCTTGTGCACCGGATCGCACTTGGGAAGCAACATGCCGACCACCGCGTGACCAGACTCGTGGTACGCGGTGTTGCGCTTCTCTTCCTCGTCCATGACCATCGTGCGGCGCTCGGCGCCCATGATGATCTTGTCCTTGGCGCGCTCGAAGTCTTCCATGTCGACCACGCGCTTGTTGCCGCGCGCAGCGAACAGCGCCGCTTCATTGACCAGGTTGGCCAGATCAGCGCCGGAAAAACCCGGCGTACCGCGGGCGATGATTTCCGCCTTGACGTCGGGCGCCAGCGGCACCTTGCGCATGTGAACCGCGAGAATCTGTTCGCGACCGCGGATGTCCGGCAACGGCACCACCACCTGACGGTCGAAACGACCCGGGCGCAACAGCGCAGGATCAAGCACGTCCGGTCGATTGGTCGCAGCGATCACGATGACGCCCGTCTGCCCTTCGAAGCCATCCATTTCAACCAGCAACTGATTCAGCGTCTGCTCGCGTTCGTCGTTGCCGCCGCCCATGCCGGCGCCGCGCTGACGACCGACCGCGTCGATTTCGTCGATGAAGATGATGCAGGGCGCCTGCTTCTTGGCCTGTTCGAACATGTCGCGCACGCGCGCCGCGCCCACGCCGACAAACATTTCGACGAAGTCGGAACCGGAAATCGAGAAGAACGGCACTTTCGCCTCGCCGGCAATCGCCTTAGCGAGCAGCGTCTTGCCGGTACCCGGCGAGCCAACCATCAACACGCCCTTCGGAATACGGCCACCCAGCTTCTGGAACTTCGACGGGTCACGCAGGAATTCGACCAGTTCGGCCACTTCTTCCTTCGCTTCGTCGCAGCCCGCGACGTCGGCGAAGGTGATGCTGTTCGTCGACTCGTCCAGCATGCGTGCCTTCGACTTGCCGAAGGAGAATGCACCACCACGGCCGCCACCCTGCATCTGACGCATGAAGAATATCCAGACGCCGATCAGCAGCAGCATCGGGAACCACGACACGAAGATGCTCATCAGGAAGCTCTGCTCTTCCTCCGGCTTCGCGACCACCTTGACATTGCTCTTCAGCAGATCGCTGACCAGCCAGATGTCCTGCGGCGGCGCGTAGGAGGTGATGCGCTTGCCATCCACGGTCGCCGCGTTCAGCGTCCGACCCTGGATTTCAACCTTCGCAATGCGCCCTGCCTTGACTTCGTCAAGGAATTCAGAGTATTCGATAGTGCCCTGTGCAGTCTGGCGCTGGTTGAACTGGTTGAAAACCGTCATCAGCACGATGCCGATCACGAGCCAGATTGCTAGGTTTTTGAACATGTTGTTCAAGGCAGTTCCTCAGTATCACGATGGCCGGGGAACCGGCCGGATCAATGCAGCAACAGACAGACCAGACAAGGCGCTTTATGTTCCGGGTTTGGGTACGACTTTTCAGGCAGATGGCTCGCCTCGCCTGCCGCGACACAGAAGATACACCTCTGCACTGCGGTCGCGCGAACTGTCGGGTTTTCGCACGGACACCGTTTCGAAAAGCTGCTCCATGTCACGCCGCAGCGCGTCGAAGCCGGTGCCCTGGAACACCTTGACGAGCATGTCACCGCCGCTCTTCAGGTATTCACGGGAAAACTCCAGCGCCAGTTCCAGCAGATGGATCGATCGGGCCTGGTCGGTCAACGCTATACCGGTCAGGTTGGGGGCCATATCCGACAATACAAGCCCGACCGGCCGACCGTCCAGCGCCGAAACCAACTGGCCGAGCGTGTCGTCCTCGCGGAAATCGCCCTGGATGAAATGAACACCGGTCACCGGCTCCATCGGCAGGAGGTCGAGCGCGATGACGCGTCCGCCGGGCAGGACCTTCTTTGCGGCGACCTGCGACCAGCCGCCGGGCGTGCTGCCCAGATCGACCACCACCTTGCCGGAGCCGAGCAAGCGGTCGCGCTCGTCGATCTGCAGCAGCTTGAAGGCGGCGCGCGAACGATAGCCCTGCGCCTGCGCCTGCTTGACGTAAGGGTCGTTGATGTGGTCGTGCACCCACTGGCGGCTGGTTTTGTTCTTTGCCATGACTTAAACTTGCGCGCCTTTACGGATCAAGTACATGTTGACTCTTTCGCCTGACGAACGCCGCGCCCTGCGCGCAAGCGCCCACCCGCTCAAACCGGTCGTGATGATTGCCCAGAACGGGCTGACGGACGCCGTGCTGAAGGAAATCGAGCTCGCGCTGACTTCGCACGAACTGATCAAGGTGAGGGTGTTCGACGCCGAGCGCGAACAACGTGACGCGTGGCTGGCAGCAGCCTGCGAGGCACTCGGCGCCGCACCGATCCAGCGCATCGGAAACATTCTCGTGCTGTACCGTCCGAACCCTGCGCTACATGTGGTGGCTGCACCGCCTGCCGCACCGGTGCGCAAGACGCGCGCCAACGCGGGCGACAAGCCATCGGCCGGCAAACCGGTACCGACCCGCAGCAAACCAGCCAAGCCGGTGGCCGGCCGACGCGGTGTGGCGCGCAACGCCAAACCCGCAAGCACCTTCAAGGCGCGCGGCCGGTAGTCACCCGGCCGCGACGGCGGTCGTTCAGACGTAGCGCACATCCACGATTTCATACTCGCGCACGCCGCCCGGTGCCTGCACCTCGGCCATATCGCCGGCGTACTTTCCGATCAGCGCACGGGCAATCGGCGAATTCACCGAAATCATGCCTGCCTTCAGGTCGGCTTCATCGTCCCCGACGATCTGGTAGCTGACCGGCTTGCCGGCTTCGACATCTTCCAGATCGACGGTTGCGCCGAACACCACACGGCCTTCCGCGTCCAGCGTCTTCGGATCGATGACCAGCGCATTGGCCAGTTTGCCTTCGATTTCCTGAATGCGCCCCTCGACAAAGCCCTGACGTTCCTTCGCCGCGTCGTATTCGGCATTTTCGGACAGGTCGCCATGCGAGCGCGCTTCGGCAATCGCGGCGATGACGCCCGGACGATCGACGGTTTTCAGGCGGTGCAACTCCTGCTTCAGCTTTTCGGCACCCGCCACGGTAAGAGGTACGCTCATGTCAGTCCATCTGCGCATGCAGGGCCTGCAGCGCGTAAGTTTCGAGTTCGGAAATGCGCATGCCGGCACACGCGGCACGCGCCCCTTCAACCGTCGTGAACAGGGTCACCCGGCTGGCGAGCGCGCTGGTGCGGATGGAACGCGAGTCGTTGATGGCACTGCGTTTTTCATCCACGGTATTCACGATGAAAGTGATTTCATCATTCTTGATCATGTCGACGATGTGCGGGCGACCTTCGTTCACCTTGTTCACGGCGGTCACCGGCAGACCGGCGGCCGCAATCGCGGCCGCTGTGCCGCGTGTGGCGGCCAGCGTGAAGCCAAGTTCGTGCAACTCGCGCGCCACATCGACCGCCTTGGGCTTGTCGGCCGGACGTACCGAAATGAAGGCCTTGCCGCTGCGCGGCAGTTTCACCCCAGCCGCCAATTGACTTTTGACGAAGGCCTCGCCGAAGGTGCGACCCACGCCCATCACTTCACCGGTCGATTTCATTTCCGGACCCAGGATGGTGTCCACACCCGGGAACTTGACGAAGGGGAACACCGCTTCCTTGACCGAGAAGTAAGGTGGCACGACTTCGCGCGTCACGCCCTGATCAGCCAGCGAACGACCGGCCATGCAGCGCGCTGCGATCTTGGCCAGCGGCAGGCCGCAGGCCTTCGAGACGAAAGGGACGGTGCGCGAGGCACGCGGATTCACTTCCAGCACATAGACGGTGTCACCCGACGCATCTCGCTGGATCGCGAACTGCACATTCATCAGGCCGACCACGTTCAGGCCGCGCGCCATCAGCTCGGTCTGGCGACGCAGTTCGTCGCACAGTTCAGGCGTGAGCGAGAACGGCGGCAGCGAGCAGGCGGAATCGCCCGAATGCACGCCCGCCTGTTCAATGTGCTCCATGATGCCGCCAATGATCACCTGGGTGCCATCCGAAAAGGCATCGACGTCGACTTCAGTCGCATCATTCAGGAAGCGGTCCAGCAGCACCGGCGAGTCGTTGCTCACCTTGACCGCCTCGCGCATGTAGCGCTCCAGGTCGGACTGCTGATGGACGATTTCCATCGCCCGGCCGCCCAGCACATAGCTCGGACGCACCACCAGCGGGTAGCCGATTTCGGCCGCCAGACGCACCGCCTGGTCTTCGGCCCGCGCCGTGCGGTTCGGCGGCTGCCTGAGCCCCAGTTCATGCAGCAGCTTCTGGAAGCGTTCGCGGTCTTCCGCGGCATCGATCATGTCGGGGCTGGTGCCGATGATGGGCACGCCGTTGGCTTCGAGGTCACGCGCCAGCTTCAGCGGCGTCTGGCCGCCGAACTGCACGATGACGCCCACCGGCTTTTCGATGGAGACGATTTCCAGCACGTCTTCCAGCGTCAGCGGCTCGAAATACAGCCGGTCCGAGGTGTCGTAGTCGGTTGATACCGTTTCCGGATTGCAATTGACCATGATGGTTTCGAAGCCATCCTCGCGCAGTGCGAGCGCCGCGTGCACGCAGCAGTAGTCAAATTCGATGCCCTGACCGATACGGTTCGGACCTCCGCCGAGCACCATGATCTTGCGCGCCGACGTCGGATTGGATTCACATTCGTCCTCATAGGTCGAATACATGTACGCGGTATCGGTCGCGAATTCTGCCGCACAGGTATCCACCCGCTTGTACACAGGCCGCACGCCCAGCGTCTGCCGGTGCAGGCGCAGCGCCGTTTCATCGCACTGGAACAGCCGGGCCAGACGGCGATCGGCAAAGCCCTTGCGTTTGAGGTCGCGCATCGTCGCGGCATCGACGCTCTTCAGACTGCGGCCGAAGAAGGCGCGCTCGGTCAGGATGATGTCTTCGATCTGAGCCAGGAACCACGGGTCGATCTTGGTCAGCTGATGCACAGCGTCGAGACTCATGCCGTTGCGGAAGGCCTGGCCGACATACCAGATGCGGTTAGGGCCCGGCAGCGCAAGCTCCCGCTCCATCTCGTCAGGGTCGGTTTCGATCTCGTCGAACCCATAAACGCCGACTTCCAGACCGCGCAGCGCCTTCTGCATCGACTCCTGGAAGCTGCGACCCATGGCCATGACTTCGCCGACCGACTTCATCTGCGTGGTCAGACGATCATTGGCCTGCGGAAACTTTTCGAACGCGAAGCGCGGAATCTTCGTGACCACATAGTCGATCGACGGCTCGAAGGACGCCGGCGTTGCGCCGCCGGTGATGTCGTTCTGCAACTCGTCCAGCGTGAAGCCCACCGCCAGCTTGGCGGCTATCTTGGCGATCGGGAAACCCGTCGCCTTGGACGCCAGGGCCGACGAGCGCGACACGCGCGGGTTCATTTCGATGACGATCATCCGGCCGTCTTCCGGATTGATCGAAAACTGCACATTCGATCCACCGGTATCGACGCCGATTTCGCGCAGCACGGCAATCGACGCGTTGCGCATGATCTGGTACTCGCGGTCGGTCAGCGTCTGGGCGGGGGCCACGGTGATCGAGTCGCCGGTGTGCACGCCCATCGGATCGAGGTTTTCGATCGAACACACGATGATGCAGTTGTCGGCGCTGTCGCGCACAACCTCCATCTCGAATTCCTTCCAGCCGAGCAGCGATTCCTCGATCAGCAGTTCGCTGGTCGGTGACGCCTCGAGCCCGCGCTTGCAGATTTCGACGAATTCCTCGTGGTTGTAAGCGATTCCACCGCCGCTGCCGCCCATCGTGAAGGACGGGCGGATGATGGCGGGGAAGCCGATGCTGGCCTGCACCTGCAGCGCTTCTTCCAGCGAGTGGGCGATGCCGGAGCGGGCCGAGCCCAAACCGATCTTGGTCATCGCGCGCTTGAACTTCTCGCGGTCCTCGGCCTTGTCGATCGCCTCCTGCTTGGCGCCGATAAGTTCGACCTTGTACTTGTCGAGCACGCCGTGCCGGGCAAGATCGAGCGCACAGTTCAGCGCAGTCTGACCGCCCATGGTCGGCAGCAGCGCATCGGGGCGCTCCTTTTCGATGATCTTTTCGACTATCTGCCACGTGATGGGCTCGATGTAGGTCACATCCGCCATGCCGGGATCGGTCATGATGGTCGCCGGGTTGCTGTTGACCAGCACGACGCGGTAACCCTCTTCGCGCAGGGCCTTGCACGCCTGGGCGCCGGAGTAGTCGAATTCACAGGCCTGGCCGATAACGATGGGGCCGGCGCCGATAATCAGGATGGATTGAATGTCTGTACGTTTTGGCATTTGTCTTTGAGGGACCAGGGGCGAGGGTTCAGGGTCTAGGGGAAACGTCGGGGCGGCATCGCCGCCGCATGCTCTCCAGTCCCTAGCTCCTCTTCGCTGACCCCTCCTCCATCATCTTTACGAAACGGTCGAACAGATACGCAACATCATGCGGCCCCGGGCTCGCTTCCGGGTGGCCCTGAAAGCAGAACGCCGGGCGGTCGGTCCAGGCCATGCCCTGCAGGCTGCCGTCGAACAGCGATACATGGGTGACCCGCACGTTGGCCGGCAGCGTCGCTGGATCCACTGCAAAGCCGTGATTCTGGCTGGTGATCAGCACACGGCCGGAATCGTTGTCCTTCACCGGATGGTTCGCACCATGGTGGCCGAATTTCATCTTCGACGTTCTGGCACCGGCGGCGAGGCCCATCAGCTGATGGCCGAGGCAGATGCCGAAGGTCGGAATCTTGCGATCAAGGAAGGTCCGGATGGCAGATATCGCGTAATCGCAGGGTTCCGGGTCTCCCGGGCCGTTCGACAGGAACACGCCGTCCGGTTGCATCGCCAGTACCACCGCGGCTGGCGTTTGCGCCGGCACCACGGTCAGCCGACAGCCGCGGCTGGCAAGCATGCGCAGTATGTTCCGCTTGACGCCGAAATCGTAGGCCACGACATGGCGCGGGGTGGCAACCGGCTTCACGAAACCCCGACCGAGCTGCCACTCGCCCTCGGTCCATTCGTAAGGCTCGGTGGCGCTGACGACTTTCGCCAGATCCATGCCGGACAGGCCGGCGAACGCCCTCGCCTGGGCGACCGCCTCGGCCGCATCGACCTTGCCGGCCATCAGACAGCCGCTCTGCGCGCCCTTTTCGCGCAGCACGCGGGTCAGCTTGCGGGTGTCGATGTTGGCGATGCCGGGAATGCCCTGCTCCCGCAGATAGGCATCCAGGGTCTGGTGACTGCGGAAATTGGACGAACGCAGCGGCAGGTCGCGGATGACCAGACCGGCGGCAAATACGCGGCTTGCTTCAACGTCTTCATGGTTGATGCCGGTGTTTCCGATATGCGGATAGGTCAGCGTGACGATCTGGCGGGTGTAACTCGGGTCGGTCAGGATTTCCTGATAGCCGGTCATCGCGGTGTTGAACACCACCTCGCCCGTGGTGACCGTTTCCGCTCCGATGCTTTTGCCGTGAAAGACGGATCCATCGGCGAGTGCGAGCAGCGCGGGCGCATGGGCGGACACGTAAAAACTCCTGAAATCTGTTCGGGGGACGGCGGCGCACGCAAGCGCCACATATGCGAAGCGGGAGACGCCGGTTTGGGCGCTCCCGCTGATTTCCGAATTATACCTTGCCGGTGGTGCGCCGCGCAATTTCGCGGCCGCTGCCCGCCAGGGTCTGTTCTCATCAGGTTCGTACATCACGCGAGCAGCCAGCGCATCCAAGGGCAAGGCGCACCGACGCCGCCTGACTGGCCGTCAGGCCAGACGGTGCAACGCGGCCATGTGGCGCTCTGGCTGCGCGCCCTGCGGGTTGCCCCCGGGCTGGCCGCGCCCTGCGTTGCACGCCTTGTCGCGACAGCCCCTCTCGACCGCGTTGTGCGCCTTGTTCGCGGCCAACCCAAGGGCAACGTGACGCACGAATCTAATGGGACCAGACCCTAGGCGGCGGGCGCCATCACCGCATCGCGCGCGTCGAGCAGCGCTTCGGACAGCCGGGCGAGTTGGACATCCACCCGCCCATGCTGGCTGACCAGAGCCGGCACGTCGCCTACGCGGGCGCTGTCCTCGAGCTTCGCTACGACGGCTTCTGCCCGCGCGGCGCCGAATACCGACAGGGAGCCCCGCAGGCGGTGACAGATGCGGGCGACGCCGGCACCGTCCTTGAGCTGGATGCACACACTGAGGCCGCTGCGCAGTTCCGGCAGTTCGCCGAGGAACACATCGATCACGCGCAAGACCATCGCGCGGTCACCTTCAAGGGTTTCCAGCGTGTGTGAAATGTCGATCACGGGCGGTTCGGCCGGCTCCGCATCGAGCACCGCACCGTTGAAATCGGTACTGACCGGCGCGCCGTCGGGTTCGCAGCGCGACAGCACGCGCTCCAGCGTCGCCAGTAGTTCGTCCGCCTTGACCGGCTTGCTGATGTAGTCGTCCATGCCTTCTTCCAGGCACAGTTCGCGGTCACCCTTCATCGCATTGGCGGTCATCGCGATGATGGGCATATGCTGCACATTCTCGGTATCCACCACCCAGGACCGTCGCTGCTCGCGCGCACGGATGGCGCGCGTGGCTTCGATGCCACCCATGACCGGCATCTGCACGTCCATCAGCACGACCTCGAAGTGGTCACGTTCCAGAAGATCCAGCGCTTCCTGACCATTGGACGCAACCGTTACTACATATCCCGCGCGCTCAAGCGTACGCACGGCCACCAGCTGATTGACCGGATTGTCCTCGGCCAGCAGCACGCGCCGCTTGCGCGCATTGCCGATGCCTTCGTGCGCCAGCGAGCGCTCGATGTCGATATCCCCGATGGCAAATGCGAAGTCGTCCATGTCCGGCGCAGCGTCGTCCGGATGCGTGGCCAGTGCCTCGGCCAGCGCGCCGGCCAGCTCATTCGCCGAAAACGGCTTGTGCAGGCGCCCGCGCACACCGAGCGAACGGGCATGCGCGTTGTCGGCTGCCTGGTTGGAGCCGCTGAACATCATCACCACGCGGTTGAGCCGGTTCGGCCCCTCGCAGAAGGCAGAAATGAAATCGAAGGCGTCGGCATCCGGCAGGGTGCGGTCGACCAGCAGGATGTCAAAGGGGCGTCCTGATTCGTGGGCCTGCTTGAGTGCCTGGCGCGCTGCCTGCACCGAGCTGACCGCCAGCGCGGAAGCGCCCATGTCGCCCAGCATCGCCGCCACGACGCCGCGCGACGGCAGGTGGTCTTCGATCAGCAGCACGTGGCGCCCCGCAAAGCGACGGAAGTGCGCCGGCAACGTGGCCTGTTCGATCACCGTGCCGCGCAGCGTGAAATGAAAGGTCGAGCCCTGCCCGGGCACGCTGTCCAGCCACAAGCGGCCACCCATCAGGGACACGAGCCGGTTGCAGATGGCCAGGCCGAGGCCGGTGCCACCGAAGCGCCGCGTTGTTGACGTGTCGGCCTGCGCGAACGCTTCGAACA
The DNA here is from genome assembly GCF_030696805.1 of Methyloversatilis sp. Classification (GTDB taxonomy): domain Bacteria; phylum Pseudomonadota; class Gammaproteobacteria; order Burkholderiales; family Rhodocyclaceae; genus Methyloversatilis. The sequence continues at coordinate 100,866 of NZ_JAUYRO010000112.1, forward strand.
CGACGGCCTGCTTTGCGGTGTCGATGCCGATCCCGGTGTCGCGCACCCAGACATGCAGTTCGACCTCGCTGCCGCTGCCGACCGGCGTGCCTGTTGTCTCGCAGCCGATCTCGATTTCACCGCGCGCAGTGAATTTGACGGCATTGCCTATCAGATTGACCAGAATCTGCCGCAGGCGCCCGGGGTCGCCCAGCATGCGCACCGGCAGATCGGGTGACAGGCGACAGTACAACTCCAGCCCCTTGTGTTGCGCGGCGATGGCCAGCCCGCGCGCAGCGTCGCCGACCACTTCCCCGACCGAATGCTCGACCTGTTCGATTGCGAGCTTTCCCGCTTCGATCTTCGAAAAGTCGAGGATGTCGTTGATGATGACCAGCAGCGCATCGGCCGATGTCTTGATGGCACGCACGTACTCGAGCTGTTCGCTGTCGAGCGTGGTGTCGAGCATCAGTTCGGACATGCCCATGATGCCGTTCATCGGGGTACGGATTTCGTGGCTCATGTTGGCCAGGAAGTCGCTTTTGGCCCGGCTGGCCGCCTCCGCCTTTTCCTTGGCCAGCAGCAGTTCGATTTCGGCCTGCCGGCGCGCATCAAGCTGGCCGAGATGACCCGATACCCGGATAACGCGGCCGCGTTCGTCGCGCTCGGTTGAACCGGCTTCCAGCCTGACCCAGACCGTACGGCCATCGGCATGCCGGACCCGGCAGTCCAGCGAGGCGTCGTCCGCCATGCTCGCCAACCTGTCTTCAAGCCACTGGTCGAAGGCGGTGGTTTCGTCTGCATGCACGATGTCGCGCCATACCGGAAGGGAGTCCGGCAGATCGGTCGGGCCGTAACCCAGTGCCGCCTTGAACTCCGCCGACACCTCGAAGCGCGAACTCGAAGGTGCCCACTGCCAGCGGTGGCGCGATGCATCGGTCGTGTCGCCCGCTTCGAGTAATTGATCGATGCGCTGCAGCGACTCGGCCAGCGCCGCCGCGGACGGCCCGCTGGCAAGCCATTGCGCGATTTCGCCCTCATTGATCGACGGCAGGCCGAGGTGCTGCAGCAACAGGGAGGACAGTGCTGGATGCATGGAATCCGGGACAGGTAGGACCTGTTGAATTAACGGCCGTACAACGTCGGGCTGAAGAACCGGGGCGCGCGCGGCTCCATACCCGCCACTCAGCGCAGACCCAGCACGTCCTGCATGTCGTACAGACCGCAATCCTGGCTGTTCAGCCAGCGCGCGGCGCGCAGGCTGCCCAGCGCATAGGGCATGCGGCTGGCCGACTTGTGGGTGATTTCGATGCGCTCGCCGAGGCCGGCGAACAACACGGTGTGGTCACCGACGATGTCGCCTCCGCGTATCGTGGAAAAACCGATGGTCGTGTCCTGCCGCTCGCCGGTATGCCCCTCGCGGCCATAGATGGCGCAGTCGGCCAGTGAGCGACCGAGCGCGTCGGCCACCACTTCGCCCATGCGCAGCGCGGTACCGGACGGCGCGTCGACCTTCATGCGGTGATGCGCCTCGATCACTTCCACGTCGTAGCCGCTGTTCAGGATGCGCGCCGCGACGTCGAGCAGCCGGAACACGGCATTCACGCCGACCGCCATGTTCGGCGCGAACACGATGGCGATGTCGCGCGAAGCCTCGACCAGCCGGGCGCGCTGCGCATCGGTGAAGCCGGTCGTACCTATGATCATCTTCACGTTGTGGCGCAGACATGCGTCAAGGTGAGCCAGCGTGGCTTCCGGACGGGTGAAATCGATCAGGAAGTCGGTACCGGCCAGGGCGGCATCTACATCGCTGCTGATCGGCACACCGGCCGGGCGGCCGAGAAAGGCGGCCGCGTCTTCGCCGATGGCTGGCGCATCAGGGCGGTCAAGGGCAGCGACCAGCCGGGCGCCTTCATCGCGCGAAGTCGCTTCGATCAGCATGCGGCCCATGCGGCCGGACGCCCCGGCGATCGCTATGCGCATCGGTGACATGGAATCCTTTCAAACGTGAAATGTGCCGCGAGGATCCTGCGTCGCATCACTTCGGCGCGACAACCTCGCCCAGATCGATCGTGCGGGTACGCGGCACCTCGGGCTGGTTCAGCTCGGCTTCTTCCGCCCCAACCACGTCGCCACCAAGGCTGACCAGCTTGTCATCCTCGAAAAAGACAATGAGGCGGCGCTGCTGGGTATCTTGCGGCTTGTTGCCCGGCTTGAAGTAGTACAGGTAGTCCCAGCGGTCCGGATGGAATACGTCGGCCAGCATCGGCGACCCCAGCACGAAACGCACCTGGTCGCGCGACATGCCTGGCTTGAGCTGGAAAGCCATTTCCTGCGTCACCAGGTTGCCCTGGCGGATATCGATGCGGAACGGATTCAGACGATTGGTCACGTCGAGCGCCGAAGGCACATTGGAGCATCCCGCGAGCAGCGGAATCAGGGCCGCAAGGGCGTAGCGGACAACTACCACGGGGGCGAAGGACATCGCTGGACGGGACTCGGTTAGGGCTTCTGGCAAATCTGCCCGCTCGCGGCGCGACGCCGGACGGGAGACGAAAGTCTATATTATAGCGACCTTGATATCGCCGTCAGCCTTGCCCATGAGCGCAAACTCGCACAACCTGAAGAACATCGGCCTTAAGGCCACCCTGCCGCGATTGAAAATCCTCGAGCTGTTCCAGCGCGCGGATGTGCGCCACATGAGCGCGGAAGACGTCTACAAGGCGCTGCTGCAGGAAGACATGGACATCGGTCTGGCCACTGTCTATCGGGTGCTCACCCAGTTCGAGCATGCCGGTCTGCTGGAACGCCACTTCTTCGAATCCGGCAAGGCGATGTTCGAACTGAACGAAGGGCACCACCACGATCACCTCGTCTGCATCCAGTGCGGCAAGGTGGAAGAGTTCTACGACGCGGAAATCGAGCGCCGCCAGATCAAGGTCGCCAAGGACCACGGCTTCGCGATGCATGACCACGCCCTGACGATTTTCGCCAATTGCACGACCGAAGCCTGCCCGAACAAGAAGAAGCCGCAGCGCGACCCGGGCCGATCCGAGCCGGGTTGATCAGCCCGCCGGGCGCTCGCCCAGCATTTCCTTCGCATGCGCGCGCGTCGTGTCGGTGATGACTTCACCGCCCAGCATGCGCGCGATTTCCTCGATCCGCGCCGCCGCATCAAGCGCACTCACCGTACTGACCGTCTGACCCGCCTGACTGCGCTTGGCGATAGACCACTGCCAGTCGGCGCGGGCCGCGACCTGGGGCAGATGAGTGACACACAGCACCTGACGCGCCTTGCCCAGCCGCGCCAGTTGGCGCCCCACCACCTCGGCCACCCGGCCACCGATGCCGACATCCACTTCGTCGAATACCAGCGTCGGCGTTCCGCTGCGTGCGCTGGCGATCACCTGGATCGCCAGTCCGATGCGCGACAATTCACCACCCGACGCGACTTTTGCCAGCGGTGCCAGCGGCTGCCCCGGATTGGCAGAAACACGGAACTCGATTTCTTCCAGTCCGGTGGCGGACGGTTCTGCGAGAGGCTGCAGGGCGACTTCGAAGCGGCCACCCTGCATCGCCAGTTCAGCCATGGCCGCAGTCACTTCGGTCGACAGGCGCGCAGCCACCGGCTTGCGCGCACTGGACAGATGCGTCGCCGCATGCAGACAGGCGGTGCGCGCTTCATCGCGCGCCTGCTCGAGCCGCGCCGGATCGGCGTCGGCGGCCAGTCTGTCGAGCTGCAGCTGGCTGTCGGCCAGAAGCGCCGGCAGGTCGTCCGGCTCGCAGCGGTACTTGCGCGCCGCGCCGAGCACGGCGGCGATACGATCATCGGCACGCGCCAGCGCGGCCGGGTCCGCATCGAGTCGATGTGCGTAGGCGCGCAGCGCGCGTGCGGCTTCACCGACCTGGGCCGACGCCGAATCAATCAGGCTGCAGCATTCGCCCAACGCAGCATCGAAACCCTGCAATCGGCCGAGCACGGCAGCGATGTGGGCGAGCTGCGCGTCGAGCGCCACCTCACCATCCTCCAGCAACGCGAGCGCCTCGGCGCTGCCTTCGAGCAGCTGCGTGACATGTGCGAGCCGACTGTGCTCCTGCTGCAGCGCTGCCCAGGCAGCGGGCTCGAAAGCCAGCGTGGTGAGCTCCTCGACCCGCCACTGCACGCGTTCGCGCTCGCGCAGGGCGGCATCACTGTCCTGCACGGCGCGCAGCAGCGCCTGCTCGCGGGCCTGCCATTCCCGATAAAGCTTCGTGACCTCCGTGACCTCAGCCTGCAGGCCGGCATGCTGGTCGAACAGCTCGCGCTGCGCCGATTCGCGCATCAGGGCCTGGTGCGCGTGCTGGCCGTGGACGTCGACCAGCAGCCCGCCCAGCTCGCGCAGTTGTGCAATGCCGGCCGGCACGCCGCCTATCCATGCGCGCGAGCGGCTGCCGCTGTCGATCACCCGCCGCACGATGACCCGGTCGCCGTCGCATTCGAAATCCTGCGCAACCAGCCAGTCGCGCGCCGGACTGTCCGGCGCCAGCACGAATTCGGCCGACAGCTCCGCGCGCTCCCGCCCGAGTCGTACGACCGGCGCGTCCGCACGCGCGCCGAGCAGCAGCCCGAGCGCATCGACGAGGATCGACTTGCCGGCCCCGGTTTCACCAGTCAGCGCGCCGAAGCCGGCCGAAAAGTCGAGTTCGAGCTGGTCGACGAGGATGAAATCGCGGATGAAAAGGCGTTCGAGCATGCAGCGCAGTGAGGATTCGGTTCAGTGGTGAATCGGTGATGTAAATCGGGCGGAACGGGAAAAATTCAGGCCTCCTTCGGCGCCTCGCTCCAGCGGAGCTTTTCACGCAGCATGGCAAAGTAGCTGTAGCCGGGAGGATGCATCAGGGTCACGCAATAGGGCGAGCGCTCGATGCGCAGGCAGTCGCCACCCTGCAGATTGAAATGTTCCTGACCGTCGAAATGGGCACGCGCGTCATGCCGCAGAAACAGCCGGACATCGAGTACCGAACTGTCGCTCAACGCAATCGGCCGCGACGACAATGCATGCGGACACAGCGGAACGATGAGCATGCTTCCGAGCGACGGATGCACGATGGGCCCGTTGGCCGACAACGAATACGCAGTCGAGCCGGTCGGCGTGGAAATGATCAGCCCGTCGGAGCGCTGGCTGTATACGAATTCGTCGTCCACCCGGACTTCGAATTCGATCATGCGGCCCAGGTCGCCCTTGGACAGTACGACATCATTCAGCGCAAGCGCCGAAAACATCGACTCGCCGTCACGCAGCACGCCCGCCTGCAGCAGCGCACGGCGCTCTCGGGTGAATTGCCCGGCCATCAGGGCTTCCATCGCCGACAGCATGTTGGAACGGGCGACGTCGGTCAGAAAACCCAGCCGCCCCTGATTGACGCCAACCAGCGGCACGTCGTGCGGCGCCATCTTGCGGGCCGCGCTGATCAACGAACCATCGCCACCAATGACCACCGCCAGCGCGGCGCGACGGCCGATCCCGTCGAATGAAGCCGGCTCGAAATCATTGCCGGCCAAGGCGTCTGCCGAATCCTGCTCGATCAGCACCTCGCGGCCGGAATCGCGCAGCCAGTGCGCGAGCGTGCGCATCGATTCGCCCACTTCCGCGCTCTGGTACTTGCCAATCAGGGCGACGCAGCCGAACGACGGTGGGGTTTTATCCATCGCCGAATTAAACCACAAAGCCCGCGATCGACCGCGAAGCCGACCTCAGCTGGCCCCGGCCTGTGTCAATATCCGGGCGTGACGCCGTCGCACCCGCGGCGACGTTCTAGAATCTGAAGCCGGAAGCGTACCCAAACCGCGAAGTCATGCTCGAAGACCGCTCCAGACTGCTGCTCAAAACCCTGGTCGAACGCTACATCGCCGACGGTCAGCCGGTCGGCTCCCGCACGCTTTCAAAGTATTCGGGGCTGGATCTGTCGCCGGCCACGATACGCAACGTGATGTCGGATCTCGAAGAACTGGGTTTCATCACCAGCCCGCACACCTCGGCCGGACGCGTTCCGACGCCACGCGGCTATCGGTTCTTCGTGGACAGCCTGCTGTCGGTTCAGCCATTGGAGCCCGGCCAGATCAGTGAACTGAAGGGCGAACTGCGCCCGGCGGACCCGCGCGTGCTGGTCGGTCAGGCCTCGCAACTGCTGTCGCAGTTGACCCACTTCGCGGGCATCGTGGTGGCACCGCGCCGCCAGCTGGTGCGCATCCGCCAGATCGAATTCCTCAGCCTGTCCGACAAACGCATCCTGCTCATCATCGTGACCGATCAGGGCGAGGTGCAGAACCGCATCCTGCTGACGGAGCGCAATTTCTCGCCGGCGGAGCTGGTCAGCGCGGCCAATTTCCTGAATCAGAACTATGTCGGTTTCGATTTCGAGGAGATCCGCGGCCGGCTGCAGGCGGAACTGAAAAAGCTGCACGGTGATCTGACGTCACTGATGGCGGCTGCGCTGCAGGCGGGCAACGAGGCCTTTTCCGGCGACAAGGGCCAATACGTCATTTCCGGCGAACGCAACCTGCTCGCGGTGGATGATCTGGCATCGAACATGTCCCGTCTGCGCGAGCTTTTTTCGCTGTTCGACCAGCGCACCCAGCTGGCCAGCCTGCTCGATCTGTCACAGCAGGCGGAAGGTGTGCAGCTGTTCATCGGCGGCGAATCCGGCCTGGCACCGCTGGATGAATGCAGCGTGGTCACCGCGCCCTACGAAATTCAGGGTCAGGTGGTCGGCAGCGTCGGCGTGATCGGCCCGACCCGCATGGCGTACGAGCGCGTCATTCCGATTGTCGATGTCACCGCCAAGCTGCTTTCGAGCGCGCTCAGCCAGACCTGACCCGAACCACCCGAACCGGGCGCGCCATGAATGTGCGCGCCGTAACCCCAACGAGCCCATGTCACGATTCAACGCCGAACCGTCCTACACCCATGGCCAGCCCGCACGCACCGGCGTGTTGCTGGTGAACCTCGGCACGCCAGACAAGCCGGACGCCCCTTCGCTGAGACGCTACCTGAAGCAGTTCCTGTCGGACGACCGGGTGGTCGAGATTCCGAAGGCCGTGTGGTGGTTCATCCTGAACGTCATCATCCTGAATGTGCGGCCGAAACAGTCGGCAGAGAAGTACGCCTCGGTGTGGACCGATGAAGGTTCGCCGCTGCGCGTGCATACCGAACGCCAGGCGAAGCTGCTGCGCGGCTGGATGATTGCCGAAGGTCAGCCCGACATCGAATTGCGATTTGCCATGCGCTACGGCAGTCCGGCCATCGGCGACGTACTGCAGCAGATGAAGATGGACGGCTGCACGCGCATCCTGATGCTTCCGATGTATCCGCAGGCGGCGTCGAGCACGACCGGATCGATGATCGACGAACTGGCGCATACGCTGCTGCGCTGGCGCAATCTGCCGGAGCTGCGCTATCTGCGTGCCTTCGCGGCGGACGCTGGTTACATCGGCGCACTCGCTGCCAGCGTGCGCGAACACTGGGCGAAGAACGGCCGTGCGGACAAGCTGGTCATGTCCTTCCACGGTGTGCCGCACTTCCATCTGGAACAGGGCGACCCCTACCATTGCGAATGTCACAAGACCGGGCGCTTGCTGGCCGAGGCGCTCGGACTGGCAAAGGATCAGTATCTGGTCACCTTCCAGTCGCGCTTCGGCAAGGCGCGCTGGCTCGAGCCCTATACCCAGCCGACGCTTGAAAAACTCGCCGCGGAAGGCCTGCAGAGCGTGGACGTCATCTGCCCGGGATTCGTCGCCGACTGCCTCGAAACGCTGGAGGAGATCGCGGTGGAAAACCGCGAAGCCTTCATCGGCAAGGGTGGCAAGACCTTCCAGTACATTGCCTGCCTGAACGAGCGCGCCGACTGGATCGACGCACTGGGCCGCATCGTGCGACGCGAACTGGGTCACTGGTGGGACGAGGCGAGCCCGCTCGCCGATCAGCTGGCCCTGCAGGCCGAACGCGCGAAGGCTTTCGGTTCGCCGAAGTAGCAGCGTGATGCCAGGGCTTGCCACAAACAAAAAGGCGACCGGAGGGTCGCCTTTTTCAATGCCGACCGGCGGTCACGCAGCGCGTGCTTCGGCCACCGGCGTTTCATCGTTCTTGGCCCGACGCGGGCGGCCGCGGCGCGATGCACCCGGATCGAACTGCCCGTCGAGCTTCTTCAGTGCGTCCTTGCGCGCCTTCAGTGCCATCTTGAACGCGCCTTCCTCGCCGTACTTGTTGACCGAGAATTTCACCCGCTTGCGCCGGCCCGACGGCAGTGGCCAGGAAGCCACCCAGAACCAACGCTGCTTCTCTTCCGGCATGTCGCGCGTTTCCGACGCACAGTAGCGACATACCCCGACGACGCCGGAGCGGTTGTTCTTCTTGACGATGCTCGAATACTCGCGCAGTGAAAACGGCGGAAACTTTGCAATGATGTCGTCCCGGAACTGCTTGGCGGCAGTGAACGCCTTCTGCTTGCCGCCGAACACGCCATCGCTGAAGTGCTTGCGGTGTATCACGCCGCGTCGCTGGATGGTCACCAGCCAGCCGTGCGTCCGGCTGGCTTCGTTATCCACGCGGCTGATGCCATAAACTGAATTGCGGCTCAAGGTCGGTCTCCTTCCGATCAGCACCCAGTTGGCCGGGTGCCTGTGAGGAGAGTTTCGGCCTGCAGGATCGAAACTTTAGCGGCCTGAGCGGCTGCGTTTCACGATGAAACAGACGGTTCGTGACGTGGGTCCGGACCGGGAATCGGCATCGTTCAACGACGGAGCGGCGGATCGGGTGCCAGTTCGAGATCAAGCCCGACGCCAGCGACGCAGAAACCTGACTCCGTGGGCAGCATGACTTCTTCGCCCTGGGCAGCGAGCGCCGCGTTGGCGCGGATCAAGCGCTGCACGACGGTGCCGATCAGCTGGCCGCGGAAATGTTCGAGACATTCCTCGGACGCGAGCGTCAGCGCCGACGGATTGATTTCCAGGAAGGTGATCTGGGTGGTGGCGATCACCGTGGCCGACCGGCTGACGTGCTTCGGATCCAGATAGCCCATCTCGCCCACCACGTCACCGGTGCCCAGTTCGGCCAGCAGGCGACCGCCTACGCTGACCTGAGCCTGTCCCGACACGATGAGGCCGAACCGGTTGTCGGTGTCGCCCTCGCGCATCATCACGGCGTTCTCGGCAAACTGGCGCCAGCCGGAAAAGCGGAGCACCTCCCACACCTCGACATCGTCGAATTCGGTGAAGAAGGCCATCTTGCGCAGGATGGTGAAACGGGTGGTGTCCGGCGGCCTGTAGCTGTCGTCAAGCAGTTTGAAGCGCACCGACGACAGGTCCTTCGCGAACTCGGCGCCGTTCTTGTAGCGCGAGTACAGATCCTTCTCGAGCGCCTTGCGGATCACCCGGTCCATCCCTTCGGGCACTTCCGGATTCAGCTGCGACGCGGACGGCGGATCGGCATTGATGATCTTGTAGATGAGCTGGGCTGGATGCTTGGCGCGAAAGGGCAGCCGTCCGGTCAGCAGGTGGAACAGCACCACGCCGAGCGAATACAGATCGGTTTTCTGGTTCAGCGGATAGCCCTTGACCTGTTCCGGGCTCATGTAGGCCGGCGAGCCCACGCCCATGATGAAGGTCGAATCCTTGTCGTTTTCCTTCGCGACATTCAGCGCCAGCCCGAAATCGGTCACCTTCACGAGGTCGTTGGCGCCGATCAGGATGTTGGCCGGCTTGATGTCGCGGTGCACGACGCCCTGCTTGAACGCGTAGTCGAGCGCCATGCAGCACTTGAACACGATGCTGACGGCGCGTGGCAGCGGCAGCATCTTGTTGAATTCGCAGTAGTGATCGAGTGCTTCGCCCTCGATGTACTCCATCACGAGATAGGCGCGCCCCTCTTCCACCTGGGCGTCGAAGATGCGGATGATGTTCGGGTGATTGAGTTTGGCAGCGATCGCCGCTTCGGTCAGGAACAGCTTGCGCATGCGGCGCGACCATTTGCCCTGATCACGGTTCTTGTCGCCGAAATCGACCAGCTTCACGGCGACCAGCTCTTCGATGTCATCGGCCTTGCATAGGTAAACGGTGGCGGTTGCGCCCTTGCCTATTTCCCGGAGAACCCTGTATTTGCCGATGCGATCAAGCATGCTTGCAGTGCGATGGAGGCGTCATGAACAGCCGCAATGATAGGGCATCGGCCGTAAACGAACAAAAGCACTTCCCGTGGCTGGCCCGAACCTGTCCCCGGTCTGCGACTTGATGCAACAGACGCCAGGGCAAAAACCATACGGGTCGGCAGGGCTTGAAATCGGCTGGCAACGGCCCCAAGTGCATCGGGTCCGAAAGCCAGAGGAAATCGCTGTATGACCGATCAGACCCCGCAAGACCTGTCGAACGAGTTGCCGGCCGATGCCGCCGCGACCGCCGACACGCAGACCCCCGTTGCCGATCAGGCGCTTGCCGCTGCCGAACTCAAGGTGGCCGAGCTGCAGGACGCCCTCCTGCGCGCCAAGGCCGAAACCGAAAACATGCGTCGCCGCGCGGCCGAGGATGTACTGAAGGCCGGAAAGTTCGGGGCCGAGAAGTTCGCCAACGCCATGGTGCCGGTGAAGGACAGCCTCGAAGCCGCGCTCGCCGACCATTCGTCCGACGTGGCCACGCTGCGCGCCGGAGTCGAACTGACGCTCAAGCAGCTGCACCAGGCATTCAGCGGCGCCGGCATCGAGGAAACCGATCCGCTGGGCGAAAAGTTCGATCCGCACCGTCATCAGGCAATCAGCCAGATCGAAGCGCCGGGCGAACCGAACCATGTGGTTCAGGTGCTGCAGAAAGGGTATCTGCTGCACGAACGCGTGCTGCGCCCCGCCCTCGTGATCGTTTCCAGGGCGGCCAGCTGAATGACCCCTTGAAATGAGGGCGAATGCGCCCACATCTGACGCCAAGCGGTCATTTCGCTCCCGACACACACTTATATATAGAGGACCCCGAACATGGGAAAAATCATCGGCATCGATCTGGGCACCACCAATAGCTGCGTGTCCGTCATGGAAGGCGGCAAGCCCAAGGTGATCGAGAATTCGGAAGGCGCACGCACCACGCCGTCCATCGTGGCCTACACCGAAGATGGCGAAATCCTGGTCGGCGCCTCGGCCAAGCGTCAGGCGGTCACCAATGCCGCGAACACGCTGTTCGCGGTCAAACGCCTGATTGGTCGCCGCTTCGAAGAAAAGGAAGTGCAGAAGGACATCGCGCTGATGCCCTACAAGATTTCCAAGGCCGACAACGGCGACGCCTGGGTGGAAGTGCGCGGCAAGAAGATTGCACCGCCGCAGGTGTCGGCCGAAGTGCTGCGCAAGATGAAGAAGACCGCTGAGGACTACCTCGGCGAAGAAGTGACCGAAGCCGTCATCACTGTGCCGGCGTATTTCAACGACAGCCAGCGCCAAGCGACGAAGGACGCGGGACGCATCGCCGGTCTGGACGTCAAGCGCATCATCAACGAGCCGACTGCAGCAGCGCTCGCCTTCGGCATGGACAAGAAGCCGGGTGATTCGAAGATCGCCGTGTATGACCTCGGCGGCGGCACGTTCGACGTGTCCATCATCGAAATCGCCGACGTCGATGGCGAACACCAGTTCGAAGTGCTGGCCACCAATGGCGACACTTTCCTCGGCGGCGAAGACTTCGACCAGCGCATCATCGATTATGTGATCGACGAGTTCAGGAAGGATCAGGGCGTCGACCTGAAGAAGGACATCCTCGCGCTGCAGCGCCTGAAGGAAGCGGCCGAAAAAGCCAAGATCGAACTGTCGTCGGGTGCGCAGACCGAAATCAACCTGCCCTACATCACCGCCGATTCGAACGGCCCGAAGCATCTGGCGATCAAGATCACGCGTGCCAAGTTCGAGTCGCTGGTGGAAGAGCTGATCGAACGTTCGATCGAGCCCTGCCGCATCGCGATCAAGGATTCGGGCGTCAAGGTGAGCGACATCGACGACGTGATTCTGGTCGGTGGCATGACCCGTATGCCCAAGGTGCAAGAGCGGGTGAAGGAATTCTTCGGCCGCGAGCCGCGCAAGGACGTGAATCCGGACGAAGCCGTCGCAGTCGGTGCTTCGATCCAGGGTGGCGTGCTGCAGGGCGACGTGAAGGACGTGCTGCTGCTTGACGTGACCCCGCTTTCGCTGGGCATCGAAACGCTGGGCGGCGTCATGACCAAGATGATCCAGAAGAACACGACGGTGCCGACCAAGTTCTCGCAGACCTTCTCGACCGCCGACGACAACCAGCCGGCGGTGACCATCAAGGTCTATCAGGGCGAGCGTGAAATGGCGACCGGCAACAAGTCGCTCGGCGAGTTCAATCTGGAAGGCATCGCGCCGGCACCGCGCGGGCTGCCGCAGATCGAGGTGACCTTCGACATCGACGCCAACGGCATCCTTCACGTCGGCGCAAAGGACAAGGCGACCGGCAAGGAAAACAAGATCACCATCAAGGCGAATTCCGGCCTGTCGGAAGACGAAATCCAGAAGATGGTGAAGGACGCCGAGCTGCACGCCGAAGATGACCGCCGGGCGCGCGAACTGGCCGACACCCGCAACCAGGCCGACGCGCTCGTGCATTCGACGCGCAAGGCGCTGACCGAGCACGGCGACAAGGTGGATGCCGGCGAAAAGGAAGCGATCGAAGCGGCCATCAAGGAGACCGAGGACGCCATCCGTTCCGGTGACAAGGAAGCGATCGAGGCCAAGAGCGCCGCATTGTCGACCGCAGCGCAGAAGCTGGGCGAAGCGATGTACGCGCAGCAGCAGGCAGCTTCCGGTGAAGCTGGCGCCGCACCGGGCGGCTCGGGCAAGGACGACGGTGACGTGGTCGATGCCGAGTACACCGAAGTGAACGACAAGAAGTAAGCTGCGCGACTTCCGGTTGCCAATGGCGACCTGACCGCCGGGGCACAGAGAGGCAGGGTCGCACCCTGCTCCTCTGTGCCTCGGCGTATCTGTGGTGACAACGAATGGCAAAACGCGATTTTTACGACATTCTCGGCGTCAATCGGGACGCATCCGACGACGAGATCAAGAAGTCCTACCGCAAGCTGGCGATGAAGTACCACCCGGACCGCAATCCGGACAGCAAGGAAGCGGAAGACAAGTTCAAGGAAGCCAAGGAAGCCTACGAAATCCTGTCGGACGGGCAGAAGCGCGCCGCCTATGACCAGTACGGCCACGCCGGCGTCGACCCCAATATGGGTGGCGGCGGTGGTGCAGGCCCCGGTTTCGGTGATGCCTTCGGCGACATTTTCGGGGAAATCTTCGGCAACGCCGCCGGACGCGGCCGGGCCGGCGGCGGGCGCAGCGGCATCTATCGCGGCGCCGACCTGCGCTACAACCTGGAAATCACACTCGAAGAAGCGGCTCGCGGCACCGATACGCGCATCCGCATTCCGACCATGGACGAGTGCGGTACCTGCGATGGCAGCGGTGCGAAGCCGGGCACCAAGCCGGTCACCTGCACGACCTGCAATGGCGCGGGGCAAGTGCGCATGCAGCAGGGCTTCTTCTCGATCCAGCAGACCTGCCCGAAATGCCATGGCACCGGCAAGATGGTGAAGGACCCGTGCGGCACCTGCCATGGCGCAGGCCGCGTGAAGTCGAGCAAGACGCTGCAGGTGAAGATTCCTTCCGGCATCGACGAAGGCGACCGCATCCGGCTGGCCGGCGAAGGCGAACATGGTCAGGGCGGCGGCCCGGCCGGCGACCTGTATGTGCAGATCCACATCAAGCCGCACAGCGTATTCCAGCGCGAGGGCGACGACCTGCACTGCGAAATGCCGATCGGCTTCGCCACCGCGGCATTGGGCGGCGAAATCGAGATTCCGACGCTGGAGGGCGCAGCCAAGATCAAGATTCCGTCGGAAACCCAGTCCGGCAAGGTGTTCCGCCTGCGCGGCAAGGGCATCAAGGGTGTGCGCAGCAGCACCCCCGGTGACCTGATGTGCCACGTGGTGGTCGAAACGCCGGTCAACCTGACCGCGCGCCAGAAGGAACTGCTGAAGGAATTCGACGACATCAACCTGAGCGACGAAGCGAGCCACAGCCCGCGTGCCAAGTCGTGGATGGACAAGATGAAGAACTTCTTCGCCAGCTGAACCCCGGCGCTGCCGTTTCGGCAGACCGGAAATGAAAACGCCCGCATCAAGCGGGCGTTTTCATTCAGCGGTGCGACTTTGATCAGGTCACCAGCTTCTTCTCGATTCTGTCCTTGACCGCCGACAGGGCCGGCGGCAGCCGGTTCTGCAGGCGCGAGAACAGCTCGTTATGCAGTTCGATCTCGAGTTGCCAGGCCGCATGGTCGATCGACGTGATGCGCTCGAACAGTTCGCGGCTGAAATCGACCCCGGCCCAGCTCAGGTCGTCATAACGCGGCGTGGTGCCGAACAGGTGTTCGATGCCGTTCGCCTGGCCAGCCACGCGGTCGAGCATCCACTTCAGCACACGCATGTTCTCGCCAAAGCCCGGCCACACGAACTTGCCGTTCTCGTCGGTACGGAACCAGTTCACGCAGAAAATATGCGGCAGCCTCTGGCCGCTGGCTTCGATGCTCTGACCGAGCTTGAGCCAGTGGCTGAAGTAGTCGCTCATGTTGTAGCCGCAGAACGGCAACATGGCGAACGGGTCTCGCCGCACCACGCCTTGCTGGCCAGCCGCCGCAGCGGTCGTTTCCGATCCCATCGTGGCGGCCATGTAGACGCCCTCGACCCAGTTGCGTGCCTCGGTCACCAGCGGCACCGTGGTGGAACGGCGGCCACCGAAGATGAAGGCCGAAATCGGCACGCCCGCCGGATTGTCCCAGGCCGGATCGATGACCGGATTCTGCGTCGCCGCGACGGTGAAACGCGCATTCGGGTGCGCCGCCTTGGCACCGGTTTCCTTCGCGATGGCGGGCGTCCAGTCACGACCCTGCCAGTCGATCAGGTGTGCCGGCGGCTCCTTGGTCATGCCTTCCCACCACACGTCGCCGTCATCGGTCAGCGCGACATTGGTGAAGATGGTGTCCGACGCCAGGGACGCCATGCAGTTCGCATTGGTGTTGTGGTTGGTGCCCGGCGCCACGCCGAAATAGCCGGCTTCCGGATTGATCGCGTACAAACGGCCGTCCTTGCCCGGCTTGATCCAGGCAATGTCGTCGCCGATGGTGGTGACCTTCCAGCCCTCGAAACCCTTGGGCGGAATCAGCATCGCGAAATTGGTCTTGCCGCAGGCGGACGGAAAAGCGGCCGCGACATAGTGCTTCTCACCCTGCGGGTTTTCCACGCCGAGGATGAGCATATGTTCGGCCAGCCAGCCCTGGTCGCGGCCCATGGTCGATGCGATGCGCAACGCAAAACACTTCTTGCCGAGCAGTGCATTGCCGCCGTAACCCGAGCCGAAGCTCCAGATTTCTCGCGTTTCCGGGTAATGAACGATGTATTTGGTGGCATTGCACGGCCACGGCACATCCTTCTCACCCGCCGTCAGAGGCTTGCCGACCGTGTGCACGCAGGGCACGAAGTCGCCGTCGCTGCCCAGCACGTCGTACACCGCCTTGCCCATGCGGGTCATGATGCGCATGTTGACCGCCACATACGGCGAATCCGACAGTTCGATGCCGATCTGTGAAATGTGCGAACCAAGCGGGCCCATCGAGAACGGCACGACATACATCGTGCGCCCGCGCATGCAGCCGCGGAACAGGCCGGTGAGCGTTTCGCGCATCTGCGCCGGCGCCATCCAGTTGTTGGTCGGGCCGGCATCTTCCTCACGCGCCGAGCAGATGTAGGTGCGGTCTTCGACGCGCGCAACGTCGGACGGGTCGGACAGTGCGAGATAGGAATTCGGGCGCTTGACCGGATCAAGGCGCTTCATCGTGCCCGACGCGACCATGTCGGCGCACAGACGATCATATTCTTCTTCCGAACCGTCGCACCAGAAGATGGCATCGGGTTGGGTGAGCGCCGCCACTTCGGCGACCCATGTGACCAGCTTGCGGCTCTTGACCCATGCCGGAACGGGTATTTCGCCGGAGCGGATCTGCTCGGGCGACAAGACGACTTTCATGCGACGCTCTCCATAAACCACACTGGGCGGGACGCGGCCGCTGCCACGTGCCGTCCGGTTCAACCGTTTGAACGAAACCCGCATCAGGCCGGGTAGGCCCATGCATCGGACAGGTACTGACGCAGACGGGGTAGCCGGCGCCTTCCTTTCGGAGGTCGCACTTTATAGATAACGGCGTCTTATGTCTGCTATAAGAATCACGAATGATGCGATTCTTCATGCGCCTGATGGTGCGCAGCAGCGAGGCGAAGCGGCGTGGATCAGTACTCGGCGGGTGGCGCGACCAGCGCCTTCAGTCCCGCCCGATCGATCAACCAGTGATAGCGGCTGTCAGGCGCATCGGACAGCAGATTGCTGCGGCGCAGGATGCCGAGCGCGCGGCTTGCCGACTCCGGCGCCGCCCCAAGTATGGCGCCGATGTCTTCCAGACTCAGACGGATCGCCCGACCCGGTTCGACGTCATCGACAAGCCGGAGCAGCAGGCGCGCGACACGGGTTTTCACATCGGCGTGACCGGCCGTCAGTTCGGCCAGCCAGGCGTCGGCTTCAGCCAGCGCGGCATGCCAGTGTTCGAGCAGCGGTTTCTGCAGACGCGGCGTATCGCGGTTCAGCCGCTCGACCAGCACACGCGGAATGCGGCAAAGCGAGACCGGTGAAAGTGTAATCGAGGTGTGGTCATAGGCCGGACTGACCAGTGCCTCGAGACCGAATACGTCACCGCGACCCAGAATGCGCAGAATGCGCTGGGTGCCGTCGGCCCCGTAGCGCACCAGCTTGACGGCCCCGCTGCGCACCGTGAACAGCCATTCTCCGTGCGCACCGGCGTGATAGATGACTGCGCCGGACGGATAGTCGAAGTCGTCGATCTGATCGTGCAGAAGCGCAAAATCGGACTCGACCAGATCGGCAAACAATGCGCTGCGCCGCACGCCGCATTTCTGGCAGTCGCTGTGCCCGTGCCAGGCCGACTTGATCGTGATCGCGCGCACCCTGCCCCCGGTGAAAGTCCGCTAAACCCGCCGCCAGGTGGTGCCGGCGGCAGAATCTTCCAGTATGACGCCCTGTTGCTTCAATTCGTCCCGTACGCGGTCGGCGGTCGCGAAATCGCGCGCCTTCTTGGCCGCGATGCGCTGTTCGATGAGTGCATCGATCTGCGCATCGTCCAGTCCGCCAGCCTGCGCACGTCCTTGGAGGAATTCTTCGGCAGATCGTTCCAGCAGGCCGAGTACGCCGGCCAGCGCACGCAGTTCGCCCGAAACGGCCGGATCGCCACTGCGGTTGGCTTCATTCGACAACTCGAACAGCACCGCCATCGCCTCCGGCGTATTGAAATCGTCGTCCATCGCATTGCGCAGACGCTGCCCTGCCGGCGTTGTCCAGTCCGGACGGACATCGCCCGGCGGCACGTTCTTCAGCGTTGTATACAGGCGGCTCAGTGCGCCGCGGGCGTCGTCGAGGTGGGCGTCGGAGTAATTGAGCGGGCTGCGGTAATGCGCGCGCAGGATGAAGAAGCGCACCACTTCCGGGTCGTACTGCTTCAGTACTTCGCGGATGGTGAAGAAATTGCCCAGCGACTTCGACATCTTTTCGTCGTCGACGCGTACGAAACCGTTGTGCATCCAGTAATTGACGAAGGTGTGACCGTGCGCCCCCTCGCTCTGGGCAATTTCGTTCTCGTGGTGCGGAAACTGCAGGTCTGCACCGCCTCCGTGGATGTCGAAGTGATCGCCCAGCAGCTGGGAACTCATGGCGGAGCATTCGATGTGCCAGCCCGGCCGGCCGTCGCCCCACGGCGAAGACCATTTCGCATCGGCGGGTTCCGCCGGCTTGGCGTGCTTCCACAGCACGAAGTCGAGCGGGTCCTGCTTGCCGTCGATCACATCCACGCGTTCGCCGGCGCGCAATTCGTCGAGCGACTTGCCGGACAGCTTTCCGTAGCCATCGAACTTTCGGACGCTGTAATTCACGTCGCCGCTCGCCGCGCGGTACGCCAGCCCCTTTTCCTGCAGCCGCTCGATCAGCGACTGCATCTGCGGCACGAACTCCGTGGCACGCGGCTCGTGATCGGGGCGCAGCACGCCGAGCGCATCGGCGTCCTCGTGCATCGCCGCGATGAAGCGGTCGGTCAGCGCGCGCATCGATTCGCCGTTTTCGGCCGCGCGCTTGATGATCTTGTCGTCGATGTCGGTGATGTTGCGGACATAGGTCACCGCATAGTCCGACGCGCGCAGCCAGCGCGCCACCATGTCGAACACCACCATCACCCGGGCATGACCCAGATGGCAGAAGTCATAAACGGTCATGCCGCACACGTACATGCGCACGCGACCCGGCTCGATCGGATGGAATGCCTGCTTTTCGCGGCCTATCGTGTTGTAGATCTTGAGCATTGGTGAGGGCCAAACGGAGGGTGCTTGCGGTACGCGCCGACCCGGCAGGCAGGTCGGTTCGGCATTCAGGCGTAACAACAGGACGTCGGCACGCCTTCTTGATAAGATTCGGGTCTGTCAAACGACTGTTTCACGCCAAAAAGTCTAACACATGGCCTCCACGACACGTTTTCGTCTGCCGCTCCTCTCGCCGCTTGTCTCGCGCCTCGCAGCCGCCCTGATCATGCTCGGCGTATCGCTCCAGCCGGCCTTCGCCAACAGCGTGCAGGAAGCCGAAAAGCTGCTGCGACAAAAGCAGCCGCAGCAGGCACTGGAACAGATCGACCTGTTTCTTGCAAAAGTGCCGCGCGATCCGCAGGGCCGTTTTTTCAAGGGACTGATCCTGACCGAACTGGGTCGCGTGCCGGAGGCGACTTCGGTATTCCAGAAACTGACCGAGGACTACCCTGAACTGCCGGAGCCCTATAACAATCTGGCCGTGCTCTACGCCCAGCAGAAGCAGTTCGACAAGGCCAAGACAGCGCTCGAAATGGCCATCCGCACCCACCCGAGTTATGCGGTGGCGCACGAGAATCTGGGCGACATCTACGCCCGCATGGCCACACAGGCATACGACCGGGCATTGCAGCTCGATTCGTCGAACATCGGTGCGCAGAGCAAACTGAACCTGATCCGCGAAATGGTCGGCAACACCCCGCGCAGTGGCAGCAAACCGACGACAACCGGCACGCTGGCGGCCACGCCGCCGGCGACGACTGTCGCAGCAGTCACGCCGCCGGTCGTTGTCCCGCCCAAGCCGCCGGAGCCCGCCAAGGCTGCACCACCCGTCGCGACTGCAACGCCCGCTCCGGCAGTCACGCCGCCCGCTGCGCCTGCGGCTCCGGTGACGCCGGCCGCCGACGCCGCCAGCCTGCCGGTGGCCGACATCGTACGAGCGGTCGAGCGCTGGGCAGCCGCCTGGGCGCGCAAGGACGTGAACGCCTACCTCGCGCAGTACGACAGCACTTTCGAAGTCCCCGGCAAGAAATCCCGCAAGGCGTGGGAGGCAGAACGCCGGGCACGCATCGACAAACCGGGCGCGATCGAGGTACGGGTCGAGGAAGTAAAGGTCGCCCGTGACGGCGCCGCTCGCGTCAAAGCCACTTTCCGCCAGCATTACAAGGCCGTGGGCCTGAAAAGCTCCACCACCAAGACGCTCGTGCTGGTCAGCCGCGACGGTCGCTGGCTGATCCAGCGGGAGCGCGTCGGCGGATGACGGCGATGCGGTATTTCTCCGGGCGCGCCCTCGCGCGCGTCCTGCGCAACGCGCTGTGCCTGTCGTCGTTGATCGTCCCGCTTGCCATCGGCTCGGGTCAGTCAGGCGACGCCGTGCGCTATTCCGACAGCGGTCCGGAACCCATGCTCGAACAGGTATTCCGCCAGATCGAGCGCAACAAGCTCGGGCTTGCGCTCGAACAGGTCGATGCCCTGCTGCAGATATGGCCCAATTTCCGGCTTGGCCACCTGATTCGAGGTGACCTGCTGATGGCCCGATCGAGCGCGCTGACCACGATAGGCAACGCGCCGAATGCCCCGGAAGACCGGCTGGCCGACCTGCGCGACGAGGCGGTGGCGCGCATCCGCGCTTACCGCGACAAACCACCGGTCGACCGCGTGCCGCGCTATCTGCTGCAGCTGCAGGCATCGCAGCGCCATGCGGTGGTGGTCGACACCCGCCGCTCTAGGCTTTATCTGTACGAGAACGTCGATGGCCAGCCCCGCTTCGTTGCCGACTATTACGTGTCGCATGGCCGGCTGGGCATCGAAAAGATGCGCGAGGGCGACAAGAAGACGCCGCTCGGTGTCTATCAGGTCACCGGTTTCCTGCCGCCGGAACGGCTGACCGATTTCTATGGTGCCGGTGCGCTGCCGATCAATTACCCGAACGCGTGGGACCGCAAGCAGGGCCGCAAGGGCCACGGCATCTGGCTTCATGGCACGCCCTCCGACACCTTCTCGCGCCCGCCGCGTGCATCCGACGGTTGCGTCGTGCTGGCCAATTCCGATTTCCTTGCGCTGAACAACCACCTGCAGGGCGCGTCAGTGCCGGTCATCATCAGCGACTCGGTGGAATGGCTGACGCTGGACGACTGGCAGTCCGAACGCAGCGAATTCAACAAGGCGCACGAACTGTGGCGAACCGATTGGGAAAGCCGTGACGTCGAGCGCTTCCTTTCGCACTATTCGGCGCGGTTCAGCGCCGGCAAGAAGGATCTGGCGGCGTTTGCCGCACAGAAGCGCGCCGTGAACGCGGGCAAGAAATGGATCAAGGTCGGTGTGGACAAGTTGAGCACCTTCCGTAATCCCGGCCGTGAAGACCTGGTCGTCGTCACCTTCGAACAGGACTACCGCAGTGACAATCTGTCGAACCGGATGCTCAAGCAGCAGTACTGGCAAAAAGAAAACGGCCGCTGGCGCATCGTGTTCGAAGGCGAGGGCTGAACCCGGACGCCCTTCATGGGTCTGTCCGGCTGATCTGTCCGCTTGAATGCCCGCATCACCCCCCGATCACCCAACCCGGAGTCATCCTCATGAAGAAGTTTCTGCTTGCGCTGCTCGCCAGCCTTGTCCCGCTGGTCTCCATCGCTGCCAACCCGCAGGTCGAACTCAAGACCAGTCAGGGTCCGATACTGATCGAGCTTTTCCCGGAGGCCGCGCCGGCCACCGTTGCCAACTTCCTGCAGTACGCAAAATCCGGCTTCTACGACGGTCTGATCTTTCACCGCGTGATCAACGGTTTCATGATCCAGGGTGGCGGTTTTGACGCCCAGATGAATCAGAAGGCAGCCGGCGCTCCGATCCGCAATGAAGCCGAAAAGGCCATGAGCAAGGGTGTGCGCAACGCACCGGGCTATTTATCGATGGCGCGCACCAACGATCCGCATTCGGCCAGCGCCCAGTTCTTCATCAATCTGGTCGACAACCGCACGCTCGACTACCCGTCGCGCGACGGCTTCGGCTATGCCGCTTTCGCCAAGGTGATCAAGGGCATGGAAGTGGTCAACGGCATCGCGAACGTCCGCACAGGCGACAACGGCTCGCACCAGAACGTCCCGCTGACGCCGGTGGTCATCCAGTCCGTCCGCGTCGTCGAAGCACCCTGAACCCGGGCGCGTAGTTGCCACGACTCGCTCCCACCCGTCCCAACCCACGGCCGCCCCGCGCGGCCCCGCTTACGGAGATTCACATGGTCAAGCTGCACACCAACCACGGCGTCATCACGCTCGAACTCGACGCTGAAAAGGCACCGCAGACGGTCGCCAACTTCCTCGCCTATGTCGAGGCCGGTCATTACAACAACACCGTTTTCCACCGCGTGATCGGCAACTTCATGGTCCAGGGCGGCGGTTTCGAGCCCGGCATGAAGCAGAAGGACACCCTGGCGCCGATCAAGAACGAGTCGGCCAACGGTCTTTCGAACACGGTCGGCACCGTCGCCATGGCACGCACGTCGGACCCGCATTCGGCCAGCGCGCAGTTCTTCATCAATGTCGGCAACAACCTCTTTCTCGACAAGGATCAGGCACAGGACGGTTGGGGCTACTGTGTGTTCGGCCGGGTCAGTGACGGCATGGACGTGGTGGAAAAGATCAAGGCCGTGCGCACCGGTCGTTCGGGCTTCCACCAGGACGTGCCGGTCGAGGATGTGCTGATCGAACGCGCCGAAGTGGCCTGAGCGCTGAGGCGCGACGACGCATGGACCTCTTTGCTTCCGATCTCCACCTGTCGTCCGCCACGCCAGACCTCAACGCGGCCTTCCTGCATCTGCTCGGAGGCCGCGCGCGCGGCGCCCGGCGGCTGTTCCTGCTGGGCGACATTTTCGAGGTGTGGGTCGGCGACGAAGACGCTGATCTGCCCGAGCACCGCGCGATCATCGACGCGCTGCGCGCACTGAGCGACGCCGGCACCGACGTCCATGTGCTGCCGGGCAACCGCGACTTCCTGCTCGGCGCCGGATTCACCGCCGCCACCGGCGCCACGCTGCATGGCGACTGGCTGCTGTGCGACATCGCAGGTCGGCAGGCGCTGCTTATGCATGGCGACACGCTGTGCACCGACGACCTGCCGTATCAGCAGTTCCGCCGCATGGTGCGTCATGCCGATTGGCAAGCCGCCTTTCTCGCCCGCCCGCTCGCCGAGCGCCACGCGATTGCCGCAGACCTGCGCCAGCGCAGCCAGCAGGCCGTCGCCGGCAAGACCGAACAACTGATGGATGCCAACGGCGAGGCCATCGCCGCCGTGCTGCGCCACCATGAATGCACGCTGCTGATCCACGGCCACACGCACCGGCCGGCCCATCACGCGCTCAAGGTGGATGCCGTTGCCTGCGACCGCTGGGTGATCGCCGACTGGCGCGACCGCGCCTGCTGGCTGGAAGCCGACGACCACGATCTGCGCGCCTTTACGACGGCCGACGACGGCTGCATCGTGTCAGACCCGCGCCACGCCTGAAGGATGACCCCCATGAGCCTGCCCGACAACAAGGATGAACTTACGCTGCGCCTCGACGCCGATGGCCGCGTCGAATGCCGCCGTGGCACCGACACGGAAGCGCCCGCGATCCGGTTCGACCCTGCATTCTTCGGCCAACCCGAATCCGCCGACGCCCAACGCGCGCTCGGCCGTTTCGTGTTTTCGCTGCTGCAGGGCATGGCCCCGGCGACGAACGCCGAGGTCGGCCCTGTCGTCGACGGCCCGGCCGCGCTGTACGACGACTTCGTCACCCTGCAGAACCGGGCGATGAAGGAATACTCCGCCAGCCTGCTCGAAATGGCCGAAAAGTCCCTGCAGCAATCCGCCGCCGCCGGTTTCGGCCAGGCCATCGAAGCGATGAAGGACTGGCCGTCGGTCCGGACCGTCGCCGACATGCTGATCGCCCGCGGGCCCGAGCACCCGCGCTGAGCGGCTCCGCATTCATCCTGAGGTCTGGCCACGTGCCGGTTGCACACAGCACCGGGCTAGACGAAACGCTCCGTTGCAACACCCGCTTGCAACTGGCAACAGCCGCTCGGCCGTGAGTCGCGTAGTGTCGGGTTGTCGCGACTGCTCCCGGGCGGTCAGGCCCTCTCCTTCCGCAAGCCCGCCTAGTGCGGGCTTTTTTTTGCGGTCCGTCACGCGGGCCCGGGCGTTCAAGCATCGTCCCCAGCCGCTGGACAACGCTCCGAAAAGAAAAAGCCAGCTCGTGAGAGTTGGCTTTGACGACTGCATTTATTGGTGCCGCTTGTCGGAATCGAACTGACGACCTACCGCTTACAAGACGGCAAAATTTGGCATTTATCGGCATTACTCTACGAATACAAGAATCCACAATCTATTGTTTTTTTGAGTCATT
>NZ_JAUYRO010000101.1 GCF_030696805.1 Methyloversatilis sp.
GCCGGTGATCGGACACATCATCGACGTCAAGCGTGGCCACGCCACCAACTGGTCGTCGAACATGAAGTCCAATCCGGCGGGCGTCAAGGAAACCGACGTGTCGCTCAACGTGCTGGAAGAAGTCGCAACCGGCAAGTAAGCGCTTTTGCAAGTATTGCTGGTACCTCCTCCCGGCATGTTCGCCCGCCCCCGCAATCTGCGGGGTCGGGCTTTTTTCTCATGTCCGGCGGAGATCGGGAAGTGAGCAGGAACCCACGTTTGCGTGATTGCATGATCACAAGGTTCAACAATGAAGGTATTCACGCCCTCTGATTACGAGTGGAAGGGCACCCGGCTTGCCCTGTTCATCGAACGTCACGGATATGGAACGCTGGATCAACTGCAGGAAGATGCAGAACGCGATCCCGCCACGTTCTGGGATCGGGTATTGCAGGACATCGGACTGGAGTGGCAGGTCCCGTATCGACAGACGCTCGATCTTTCGGGCGGAATCATGTGGCCCGACTGGTTCGTCGGCGGCCAGCTTGATCTGTTCGACAATCTCGTCGGCAAACATGCCAGGCAAAACAGCGAGAACGTCGCGATCCGGTGGGAAGGCGATGCGGGAGAGTGCCGCAGTCTGAGCTACGGTGATCTCGCCGATGAGGTGGCCCGTGTTGCATCGGGACTGCTTGCCATCGACATGCGCGCGGGCGACCGCCTTGCGATCTACCTCCCGATGATTCCCGAGGCTGCAGTGGTCATGCTTGCTGCAGCAAGTATCGGCGTCGTATCGGTGCCGCTTTTTTCGGGTCTTTCATCCGATTCTGTAGCAAATTGTCTGGTCGATGCGGGCGCTGCGGTGCTGGTCTGTGCCAACTGTTATGACCGCCGGGGCCAGTCGATACGCATGCTCCCCGATGCGTTGAGCGCAGCAAGTCAATGTCCGTCGATCCGAACTGTCATCGTGGTGCAGCGAAAGCCGTCGGCCGGTGTTCATCTGCGTGATCAGGCGGCACCCGGCTTTGGCGTGCTTGACTACGAGGCGCTTAAGTCGCTCCCGCCTCACGGTGTCGGTGTTAGGAGCTTCCCACCCGACCAGATCCTGATGCTGATCTACACATCGGGCACGGCGGGACGACCCCGAGCGGTTATCCACACCCATGCCGGATTTCCGGTCAAGGCGGCGCAAGACCTCGCCATGGCGTTTGACCTGAAAGCCGGCGACACCTTGATGTGGGTGACCGATATGGGCTGGCTGATGGGGCCGTGGATGGTATTCGGCGGGCTGATGCTGGGCAGCACCATCGTATTGTGCGAAGCGCCGCCCGACCATCCCGACCCTGGGCGCCTGTGGCGAGTCGTGAAGGCCCACGGTGTGACCCATCTTGGCTTTTCGCCCAGTCTTGTGCGCAGCCTGATGGGCAGTCACGACGCGGTACCTCCGCCCGGCATGCTTGATACGCTAAAGGTATTCGGGTCAACGGGCGAGGCATGGAATGAAACGCCCTGGCTGTGGTTGTTCGAAACCGTCGGCAAGCGCAGGCGGCCGATCATCAATTACTCGGGCGGCACTGAAGTGGGTGGCGGAATACTGACCTGCTTTCCCGGTCTTCCCCAAGTGGCTTGCGGGTTCAATGGCCCCGTGCCGGGCATGGCGGCGGATATCGTCGACGTCGCAGGCAGGCCGGTCCGCGGGACCGTCGGCGAATTGGTCGTACGCCAACCCTGGCCCGGCATGGCGCGCGGATTCTGGAAGGACTTCGCGCGCTATGAGGAGACGTACTGGTCACGTCTGCCGGATGCCTGGCTGCATGGCGATTGGGCAAGCATGGACAGCGATGGCTACTGGTTCGTGCATGGACGCAGTGATGACACGATCCGCGTAGCCGGCAAGCGACTCGGCCCGATCGAATTCGAATCGGCGCTGGTATCGCACCCGCTGGTCGCCGAAGCGGTTGCAATAGGCGTTCCCGATGCGGTGAAAGGGGAGGCCGTTGTGTGCTTCGTCCGCCTGCATGATGCCCGGACCAATTCCGATACGGGCTGGAGTGTATGGGAGTCTGAACTGTCCGATCACGTGGCGCGGTTGCTGGGCAAACCTTTGCGTCCGGCACGTATCCATGTGCTTGGTCAGATCCCGAAAATGCGAAATGGCAAGGTGTTGCGCCGGGTGCTGCGCAGTGCCTACATCGGGCGGCCGATCGGCGACCTTTCATGCATGGAAGATCCGCGCTCCATTGACGAAGTCCTCAGCCTGCGCAACGCGTGGGCTTGACTGTCCGAATTGCGTGCGTCCTAATATTGAACACATAAAAACGTCGGATGTCGCGGTGATCGACGACGGCGAAATCCTGTCGGTGACATGAATTTTCAGTGCCGGGTCGCAAAGGCGCACAAGGTGTCGATGTTGCGAAAAGCAGCAATGTGCGGCGAGCTCCCCACAACATGTTTTGGCGTAACCCATTCAGGAGCGTGAATTGAAGGCAGCCCAGGATCCCGTCGTCATCGTTGCGGCCCGTCGTACGCCACTTGGCGGCTTCCAGGGTGAATTGTCGTCGCTCTCGGCCCCGCAGCTGGGTTCGACCGCACTTGCCGCTGCAGTGCAGCAAGCGGGTGTCCAGGTGTCAGAGATCGATGAAGCCTACATGGGCTGCGTACTGCCAGCGGGTCTTGGACAAGCACCTGCCCGGCAGGCGGCCCTTGGGGCTGGTTTCCCTTATTCCTGCGCCTGCACGACGGTGAGCAAGGTGTGCGGATCGGGCATGAAAGCGGTCATGCTGGCACACGATTCAATCGTCGCCGGCTCCGCAGGCATCGTTGCTGCGGGTGGCATGGAATCGATGAGCAATGCGCCTTACCTCCTGGCGCGTGCGCGCGGCGGCTACCGGCTGGGCCACGATCGGGTCATTGACCACATGTTTCTGGACGGCCTTGAAGACGCATACAACGACCGTGGCTCGTTGATGGGCGTCTTCGCCGAGCAATGCGCCGAGGAATACGGTTTTTCGCGCGAGGACCAGGATGCGTGGGCGCTGCGCTCGCTCACGCGCGCGCGCGAAGCCACCGCAGCCGGCGCCTTTGACTGGGAAATCGCGCCGGTCACGGTCGCCGGCAAAGGACGTGGCGCGCCGGCGGTGGTCATCGCGCGCGATGAGCAGCCGCAGTCGGCCAGACCGGAAAAGATTCCTGCCCTCAAGCCCGCTTTCAAAGCGGATGGAACGGTCACGGCCGCAAATTCGAGTTCGATCTCAGATGGTGCGGCCGCCGTGCTGATGATGCGAGCTTCACGGGCGTCCGCGCTGGGTTTGACGCCGCTTGCCAGTATCGTTGCCCATGCGTCCTACGCGGGCGAACCGCGGCGTTTCCCGATGGCTCCCGCGTTTTCGATCCGCAGTGCGGTCGAACGCAGCGGCTGGAGGCTGGCCGATGTCGATCTGTTTGAGATCAACGAGGCATTTGCAGTGGTGACGCTCGCTGCAATTCGTGATCTCGGTCTGGATGCGGATCAGGTGAACCTCCACGGTGGAGCCTGTGCGATGGGGCATCCGATTGGCGCAACCGGTGCGCGTTTGATCGTGACACTTCTTGGTGCACTGCGCCGTGCAGGCGGCCGTCGCGGTGTGGCAAGCTTGTGTATCGGTGGCGGTGAAGCCACGGCAGTGGCGCTTGAGTTGTGGCAGGAGTAAGCTTTACGTAAGTTTCGGATCCACCAGCGATTTATGGTCCGCCAGAGCCTTGATGATCGCTGAAGTACGTCCGGCCAAGTCTCACTGGCCGGCGAAGAAGATTTAAATTCAGCCTGCGAGACGGTGTGCCTCGAAGTACATCGCTACGCAGGTCCTGGAGGAGTCGGTCCCTGTGCTCCGCAACGCGAAGTTGCGATGTATCGGGTATCCGTCTGCCTCCGTGTAAAAAAAAAGGAGGTGGCCATGGATGTAAGGGACGACGATCAAAGCCAGATGTTTTCCCGCCCCGAGCGTGACCGGGACGTGATGAAACACTGGGAGCGAGTGCTCAACGGTGAAGAGTGCAGTTCCGATGCGCTGCGCCGACTGATCGACGATTCCTGGCGCCGTTGTCTGAACGCGCACGTTGATCCCGGCAAGTACCAGGCCCCGCCGCCCTTGAGCGAAAACTCGCTCTATTCCCTGCAGCAAAAGCACGGTGATCTGCTCAGCGCCAGCACGCCTGTCATGGCGATGGCGCGTGACTTTCTCGCCGAAACCGGCACCATCATGGTGCTCACCGATCACAGCGGCACCATCCTCAGCCTCGAAGGCGACCATGCAACGCGCGAAGAGGGCGAAAGCATGAACATGACGCCCGGAGCAAGCTGGAGCGAAACCGCCTGTGGCACGAACGCAATCGGTACCGCGATCGCAGTACGTCATCCGGTGCAGATCCACTCCGCTGAGCATTATTGCGCCGGCATCAAGCGCTGGACCTGTTCGTCCACCGTCATCCTTGATCCTTATGACAGTTCAGTGCTGGGCGCGATCGACGTGTCCGGACTGCATCAGACCTACAACCGTCACAGCCTTGCGCTGGTGGTGGCGACAGCCAGCAAGATCGAGGGGCGTCTGGCCAAGCATGAAATGGGTATCCGGTTCCGGTTGCTTGAGCGGTGCATGCACCGATTGACGCATTCCAGTAGCGACGGCGTCGTGGTGTTCGATCGCCGCGGCAATCCGGTAAAGACCAACGAGCGGGCAGAAGAAGCGCTCAACCAACTCGCGGTTGGCCGTATCGGCTCGCGCAGGCTCGATATCGCTTCGATCTCGCTCGGCCATGCCACCGACGACGGTCTGCCGGCTGGTTTGCAAGGCTGGATCGCACCCGAATGGCTGGAACCCGTATTCGACAACGGGCAGCGCATCGGTACGTTGTTGACGATTCCGATCTTCAGGCCTCGTGCGGCTCATAGCAGCGCAGCGACCCTTGTGGCGGAGAGCGCGGCGCCGGAACCCAGCAAGCTCGACTGCGTTGTGGGCAAGGATCCGGCGTTGGTCGAATCCGTCGAGCGCGCGCGTCAGCTGTCCAAATCGAATGTGCCGGTGCTGCTGCTGGGTGAAACGGGCGTCGGCAAGGAGGTATTTGCCAAAGGCATTCATGATTGCGGCAGCGCAAAGTCGGCGCCGTTCGTCGTCGTCAATTGTGGTGGCCTGTCTCGCGAGTTGCTGGCGACAGAATTGTTCGGCTATGCGGAGGGCTCTTTCACAGGTGCACGACGCGGCGGCATGATGGGCAAGATCGAAGCGGCCAACGGTGGCACGCTGTTTCTGGACGAACTGGGCGAAATGCCGCTCGACATGCAGCCGCATCTGCTGCGCGTGCTCGAAGAGGGTGAAATTTATCGGCTTGGCGAGAACACGCCGCGCAAGGTCAAGTTCAGGCTCATCACCGCGACCAACCGCGACCTGCGCAAGGAAGTGACGGACGGTCGATTCCGCATGGATCTTTACTACCGTGTCGCCGTGACCAGCATCCGTATTCCTCCTCTGCGTGATCGTCTGAGTGACATTTCGGTGCTCTCCCTTGCGCTGCTCGAAAAACTCGCTGTGCATCACGGTGTGCCGGCACCGCAACTGAGTGCGGCCGACCTCGGTGACCTGACGTCCTACTCGTGGCCCGGCAATGTGCGTGAATTGCGCAATGTGCTGGAATCGATGCTGCTGACCGGCGAACGCCCGCGCGCGATCATCCACACCGATGAACCGCCGGTTCGCGGTATTCGTCCGTTTGATACGCCGACGCACAGCGGAGAACAGCACATGTTCGGCATCGGCGAAATGCGAGACAGCCGGCGCCTTGAGGAGGCCGAGCGCGAAGCCATCCTGAATGCTATCGACGGCAGTCACGGAAACATGGCGCTGGCAGCGCGTTCGCTTGGCATCGCCAAGAGCACGCTCTATCTGAAACTGAAGAAGTTCGGGCTGGATGCGCTGGTTGAACGAGCCCGCGAGGTTCATGCCAAGGGCCACTGATTCGAAGCAAAAAAAAGAGGCCGGCTTTTGTCGGCCTTCTTTTTTTGCCTCAAGGCCTCTACATCACCTTGACGGCCCGGCCGATGAAAAGGATGGGGCCGGTCGGACGACCGATAGGCGAGCCCTGTTCCGGTTCCAGCGTGATTTCGAACAGCTGGTTATTTTCCAGCGGTGGCAGCTTGTCCAGTTTCACATCCAGCGTGCGGCCCGGCTGAACCAGCCCGAGCGAAACCGGACCTTGCCACTTGTCTGCCTTGGTCCAGAACTGGAAAGCCTTGGCCGGCGGCACTTCGCTGCTGCCCAGCGGGATCAGTTTGAGGGACTGTTCGGTGCTGGCCTGGATCACCCAGCCAGGTGCCTTGTCGTCAGGCGCCACCAGAACGACCATGTAGCGCGGTGTGTCATCGCGCGGCGTACCGGACAAGCCGGCCACCGCCAATATCGTTGCGGCAGCGAATCCGGTTGCCGCAAGGGAGCGCCAGAAGGCCAGGCTGTCCCACAGACGGCTCCATGCTGAAGCCTGGGCGAGCGGCGCCGTGCGTGTAACCGGTGCGATGCTGCGTTCGATGCGCGACCACAGCGCCGGGGGCAGTGTCTCCGGTTCCACCATGGCAGCGAGCGGAAGCAGGCGCTCCTCCCAATAGATCACTGCGGCGGCGAGCGCCGGGTCGGTCGCCAACTGACGGCTTACCTGCGCGTGCTCATCGTCGTCCAGCAGGCCGAGCACGTAAAGGCCGGCGATTTCATCGTTGTCCATGGGCTCACTCATGTCAGACACTCCTTCAGTGCCTGCAGGCCGCGGCGTATCCACGCCTTGACCGTACCCAGCGGCGTCTTCATCCGGCTGGCGATTTCCGTGTGCGTGCAACCGTCCAGATAGGCGAGCAGGATGCTCGAACGCTTTGCATCGTCGAGTTTGCCGAGACATTCGTACAGTTGCCCGGATTCGGACGACAGCAACACCTGTTCGTACGGGTCAGCAGAGCTGGAGCCTGCTTCATCTGCAAATTCGGTCTCCGGCGTGGCATCAACCGACACCTCGCGCGCGTGGTCGCGGATGTGGTTCAACGCGCCGTGGCGAACGATGCTGTAGATCCAGCCGCGCGCCGAACCGCGGCTGGGGTCAAAGCTCGCCGCCTTTTCCCAGATGCGAAGGAAGGCGTCGTGCAGGACATCTTCGGCAACATCGCGCCGGCGTACGATGCGGAGTGCGACGCCAAGCAGCCGCCCACCTTCAAGCTGGTATATGCGATGAAGGGCGTGGCGCTCGCTCTTTGCGCATGCAGCGAGAGCGGCGTCGAAGTCGAATTCGTCCGTCAGTGAGCTCATCAAGTCGTCCGGAAGAGGGGGCGAACCGGCAGGAGTATGTCAGCAAGCTCGCCGATCGTGCTATCGCACGGTGTGTCTGCCGGATACCCGAAACCTGACAAGTTGGATGCAGCACAACGCGCGTTCGGGCTGACTCGTGACACGTGAAATGTTGCAATGCGAAAAAGCACTTGCAAACATACGCGAGCGTCTGTAAAGTCCGCAACTCAGTGCAGAGCGGCCGATTTCCGATCGGCTTCCGGGTAATTCTGGTGCGTGCACAGCAAGTTATCGTCCCTGGCCTGTCTTTTTCTCCCGCCTGTTTGGTCATGCGTGGTTGATCGGTTAGTGCCGATAGATCGTCGGGACTTCTCCCGACCAACCCGCTCCCTCCGTTCTGCTCAGTGCAGCGCGGAAGGTGGCCATCGTGTGGAAAAAACTCATGGAATTCTCAGAACTCGGTCTCAACGAAAACCTTCTTGGCGCAATCGTCGAGGCCGGTTATCCCAATCCCACGGACGTTCAGCAGAAGGCAGTGCCTGCTGCGCTGGCCGGTCGTGACCTGATGGTGTCGTCGCAAACCGGCTCCGGCAAGACCGCTGCATTCATGTGGCCGGCGCTGAATCGTCTGATGCAGGAATCGCCGGTCAAGGCGCGCGGTCCCCGTGTGCTGGTGCTGACTCCGACGCGCGAGCTGGCGATCCAAGTCACCGAAGCCTGCCGCAAGTACGGCAAGGGCATGCGCTACGCCAAGGCTGTCAGCGTGGTCGGCGGCACATCCTATGTCATGCAGAACAAGCTGCTGGCCCAGCCGTACGAGGTGCTGGTCGCCACGCCGGGTCGTCTGATCGACCAGATGGACAGTGGCCGTATCGACTTCGGCCGCCTCGAAATGCTCGTGCTTGACGAAGCTGACCGCATGCTCGACATGGGATTCATCGAAGACATCGAGGCAATTGTTGACCGCCTGCCGCAGAATCGTCAGACGCTGTTGTTCTCTGCGACTTTCGAACCTCGTGTCTGCCGTCTGGCGGAGCGTTTGACGCGCGATGCACAGCGCATCGAAATCGTGGCCACCGCAGCCCAGCACGAAAAGATCGAACAGCGCCTGCTGTTCGCCGATGGCATGGGTCACAAGCAACGTTTGCTCGACCACCTGCTGCGCGGTGAAGACGTCGAACAAGCCATTGTGTTCACGGCAACCAAGCGCGATGCAGACCAGATCGCCGAAACGCTGGGCGAAAACGGTTTCCTCGCCGCTGCGCTGCATGGCGACATGCATCAGGGCGAACGCAACCGCACGTTGGGTCATCTGCGTCGCGGCGCACTGCGTGTGCTGGTTGCGACCGACGTTGCTGCGCGCGGTATCGACGTGGCCGGCATCAGCCACGTGATCAATTTCGATCTGCCCAAGTCGGCGGAAGATTATGTCCACCGTATCGGCCGCACCGGCCGTGCCGGCCGTAGCGGCATCGCGGTCAGCCTGGCATCCGGTGACGACGTGCGCCGTGTGAAGACGATCGAACGCTTCATCCGCCACGTGATTCCGGTGCACACCATTCCGGGTCTGGAGCCGCGCGTGCAACCGCGCAGCACGGCACCGCGCAGTGCCCGCCCGGGCAGCTCGGCACGTCCGGGTGGCTGGGGTGCCAAGCCGGGTGGCGCACCGCGCCGTGAAGGTGGTTATCGTGGCAGCGCAGGCGGTGGCCGCACAGACCGGGCACGCCGCCCGGACTGATCGCTGAAGCAGCCTGACAGGGGCGAAGGGGCATCGGGGAACCGGTGCCCCTTCGCTTTTTCATTTATTGCCGCACAGGTGTAAAGTTCGCACCTTTTTCCAGGCGGCACGGGCTGCCGGAGGACCTTGACGATGAGTGCTTCTGAAGCAGCGCGAGCGCCCCGGGTTGGCGTGGTGATGGGGTCGAATTCCGACTGGGACACGCTGCGCGCCGCGACAGCGCTGCTCGAGCAGTTCGGCGTGCCTTTCGAAGCGCGCGTGGTGTCGGCACACCGCACGCCGGACCTGCTGTTTACGTATGCCGAAGAAGCGCGCGCGCGCGGTCTGCGCGCCATCATCGCGGGGGCCGGCGGTGCGGCGCATCTGCCGGGCATGCTGGCGGCGAAGACCACCGTACCGGTGCTGGGTGTGCCGGTGCAGTCGAAGGCCCTTAACGGCATGGATTCGCTGCTCTCCATCGTACAGATGCCGAAAGGCGTTCCGGTTGCCACCTTCGCCATCGGCGAGGCCGGCGCTGCCAATGCGGCGCTGTTTGCGATCGCGCTGCTGGCGGGCGAAGATGCGTCGCTGGCCCGGGCGCTGGATGCCTTCCGCGCCCGGCAGACCCAGACAGTGCTCGACATGAAGCTTGACGATTGACTGCGGGTTCCGCTGCCGCGGGCACGCATCGGCCATTTGTATGCGGGGTGCTGTGCGGGTTCTCGTTTTGCAGGTTCTTGTATTCGTTGAATTTCATCCCTCTTCGGGTAAGGCATAGCCAAAGATGGGCGATGCGCGTCCGAAGCGCTTTCATCGGAGTCGCAACACATGATTCTTCCTCCCGCGACATTGGGCATGCTGGGAGGCGGTCAGCTAGGCCGCTTCTTCGTGTTGGCCGCCCATGAGATGGGTTATCGGGTAATCGTGCTCGATCCGGACCGCAACAGTCCGGCCGGGCGGGCGGCCGATGAACACCTGTGTGCCGCCTACGATGACGCAGATGCGCTGGAGCGACTGGCGCAAGGCTGTGCGGCGGTGACCACCGAATTCGAGAATGTGCCGGCAGACACGCTGGACCATCTCGCCAAGTTCATCCCGACCCGTCCGAATGCCGAGTGCGTGGCCGTCGCGCAGAACCGCATCGCCGAAAAAACCTTCCTGTCGGATCGCGGTTTCGCGGTCGGGCCGTTCGCCGCGGTCACCAGCGCCGTGCAGATCGAGTCGGTCGATCCGGCGCTGTTCCCGGCGGTGCTCAAGGTGGCGCGCTTCGGTTATGACGGCAAGGGCCAGGCGCGGGTCGCCAACGTGGCGGAAGCCAAGGCTGCGTTCGAAAGCTTCCGCGGCGAAGCCTGCGTGCTTGAGAAGATGCTGACGCTCGACATGGAAGTGTCGTGCGTGCTTGCGCGCGATGCGGCCGGCCGTGTCGAGCCCTTTCCGATCGCGGAGAACAGCCATCGCAACGGCATCCTGGATGTGAGCATCGCGCCGGCACGCATCAGTGGCGCGATGGCCGCGGAAGCGACCGAAATGGCGATAGGCATCGCCGCCGAGCTGGGTTACGTCGGCGTGCTGGGCGTCGAATTCTTCATTTCGGAAGGGCGTCTTCGGGTCAATGAAATGGCGCCGCGACCGCACAACAGCGGGCACTACACGATCGATGCCTGCGTCACCAGTCAGTTCGAGCAGCAGGTGCGCATCCTGTGCGGCTTGCCATTGGGGGATGTGCGACAGCACTCGCGCGCGGTGATGGTGAATCTGCTGGGTGACCTGTGGTACGAGCGTGGTGCGCACCATGCGCACCATGCGCACGAGCCCGAATGGTCGCGCCTGTTGCGCGTACCCGGGTTGAAACTGCATCTGTATTGCAAGCACCACGCGCGCCATGGCCGAAAGATGGGTCACTTCACGGTGCTGGGCGAGCACGGCGAGCCGGTCATCGACCTGGCGATGAATGCCCGCCAGATGCTTGGCATCGAGGACTGAGCATTGTGACGGCCGGCAGCAAAGAGATCGATGCGGCAGCAGAGCGGCTGCGTGCCGGCGAACTGGTCGCCTTTCCGACCGAAACGGTTTATGGCCTGGGTGCCGACGCGCTCAACCCCGATGCCGTGCGTCGGATATTCGCAGCGAAGGGCCGGCCTGCCGATCATCCGCTGATCGTCCATTTGCCGGACGTCGCCCAGCTGGTGGGCTGGGCGCGCGACATTCCGCGCGAAGCCATCGCGCTGGCAAACGTTTTCTGGCCGGGGCCGCTGACGCTCATCCTGAAACGTGACGTCGAAGTGCCGGATGAAGTCACCGGCGGTCAGGATACGGTGGGTCTGCGCGTACCTGCGCATCCGGTCGCGCTGCAGTTGCTGCGCGCCTTCGGCAGCGGCGTTGCGGCGCCGTCGGCCAATCGATACGGCCGCATCAGTCCTACCACCGCTGCGCATGTACGGGATGAGTTCGGCGACGCGATCACCTTGCTGGATGGCGGTGCCAGTGAAGTAGGCATCGAATCGACCATCCTCGACCTGTCAGGCGAAGCACGTCGCATCCTGCGTCCGGGTGCGATATCGGCGGCACAGATAGAGGCGGTGATCGGCAGGCCCCTTTCTGTGGCGGTCGGGCAGGGGGCGCCGCGCGTGTCCGGCACGCTGGCGGCGCATTACGCACCGCATACGCCAATGAAGAAGGTGGCCGGCGAACGTCTGCGGGATTATCTGAACGCCTTCCGCCACAGCGGCCGCCGCTGCGCAGTGATTGCCCACTCCCAGCCGCCGCTTGCGGACTGCCCGCACCACTGGACCATGCTGCCAGCTGATCCGGCAGGCTACGCACGCGGCCTGTATGCCGCGCTGCGCGAAGCCGATGCCAGTGGCGGCGCAATGATCGTGATCGAGGCGACGCCTGACTGCATCGCCTGGTCGGCGGTCAACGACCGGTTGACGCGCGCGCTCGCCGGAGCCGGGATTACGCCACTCTGAACGACGTCAGTTCCCAGACGATCCAGTCTTCGCGAAAGTAAGGCATGCGGGCGCGCATCTTCTGCAGGTACTGCCCGCGCCATTCGCGCTTCACCCAGCGTTTCACCTCCGGTGCGTACCACAGGTTTTCAACCCGTTCGGAATGGCTGCGGAAGAAATCCGGATGCTCGAACTTGATGAGCCTGCGCACGTTCAGTGCTTCGAACGTGCCTGCCGGAACAGTGACCAACTCGGTGCGCAGGGCATCGATCTGCACATGCCAGCGCCTGGCTCGCGATTTGGCGTCATGCACCACCATCGACTGCCAGCTCTCGCGCGCTCCCGGTTCGAGCAGGGCGGGCAGCAGCGGAAGCGGCGGGTTGTAAAGGTTGTCGTAGTCGTACACCGAATCACGCGTGACGACCCACGGCGCGTCGTATTCCTCTCGCTGGTCGTGGCGCAGACCGCTCAGCGGCTTGCCTTCGACCTCGAGCCGCAGTACCGGCGAAGTCCCTGACTCCGCTACGTAGCGAATCTGCGCCTGGCGTTCGCGGTTGTACCCGTTGAGTTCTTGGTAAGCCCATTGGTCGCCCGCCGTGATCGCCGATGCATCGTGATCGCCCGCGTTCGAATACAGCCCGGCCGTTGCGCAGCCCGACAACAATGCCGGAACCGAGCCCGCCGCGAGCAGCGCGATGCCGTTGCGCATGAAAAGACGGCGTTCCTGCCCGCGTGTTTCGTCCGAATCCATCGTTTGCTCCGTTCATTTGAACATACACAAGTGCGACCAATTTCCGACGCGCACGTTCCTTCACAAGCCGTCGGCGGCGCACTATACTGCGCGCTCGTTGGGGGGGTAGCTCAGCTGGGAGAGCGTCGCGTTCGCAATGCGAAGGTCGGGAGTTCGATCCTCCTCCTCTCCACCACATTATTTCTGGCCCCCGCCGCTCCTACTTTCATCCGGAGCCGCGGGGGCTTTTTGTTTTGCCGCAGCCTCAGCGACGGGGGTGCGCCCCACAAAGCCTGCGGCGCTGTAATATCCTGCGTGTTTTTGACTGCCTACCTCGCGCCCGCGGCCCGCAATCCCCGTCCGGCGCGCAACCCTGCTTCCCGGTTTCCTTCACGATGACTACATTGACGCACCTGCAACGGCTGGAAGCCGAGAGCATCCATATCATGCGCGAGGTGGTGGCCGAGGCCGAAAATCCGGTCATGCTCTACTCGGTCGGCAAGGACAGCGCGGTCATGCTCCATCTTGCGGCCAAGGCGTTCTACCCGTCTGTGCCGCCGTTTCCGCTACTGCATATCGACACCACCTGGAAGTTCAAGGCGATGTACGAGTTCCGCGATGCGATGGCCCGCAGTCTTGGCATCGATCTTCTGGTGCATATCAATCCGGACGCCAAATCGCGCAATATCAATCCGTTCGATCATGGCTCGGCGCTGCATACTGATCTGTGGAAGACCGTGGGCCTGAAGCAGGCACTGGACAAGTACAAGTTCGATGTCGCTTTCGGCGGAGCGCGTCGCGACGAAGAGAAGTCGCGCGCCAAGGAGCGCATCTTCTCGTTCCGCACCGCGCAGCACCGCTGGGATCCGAAGAGCCAGCGTCCGGAGCTGTGGAAGCTGTACAACGCGCGCAAGCATCCGGGCGAGTCGATCCGCGTGTTTCCGATCTCGAACTGGACCGAACTCGACATCTGGCAATACATCCACCTGGAAAACATTCCCATCGTGCCGCTCTATTTTGCCGCCGAGCGACCGGTGGTCGAGCGCGACGGCACGCTGATCATGGTGGACGACGACCGCATGC
Organism: Methyloversatilis sp.; assembly: GCF_030696805.1. GTDB lineage: Bacteria > Pseudomonadota > Gammaproteobacteria > Burkholderiales > Rhodocyclaceae > Methyloversatilis. Next base: position 13,753 of record NZ_JAUYRO010000101.1, read on the forward strand.
CGCTGCGCCCGGGCGAGGTGCCCCAGATGAAAAGCGTGCGTTTCCGCACGCTGGGTTGCTACCCGCTGACCGGCGCAGTCGAATCGACCGCCGCCACGCTGACCGACATCATCCAGGAAATGCTGCTGACGACGACGTCGGAGCGCCAAGGCCGGGTGATCGACCACGATTCGACCGGCTCGATGGAAAAGAAGAAGCAAGAGGGGTATTTCTGATGGCACACGTTTCCGACCTCATCGCCGAAGACATCGGTGCCTACCTGAAGCAGCACGAGCACAAGAGCCTGCTGCGTTTCATCACCTGCGGCAGCGTGGACGACGGCAAGAGCACGCTGATCGGCCGCCTGCTGTACGAATCGAAAATGCTGTTCGAAGACCAGCTTGCTGCGCTCGAAGCCGACTCGAAAAAGGTCGGCA
>NZ_JAUYRO010000102.1 GCF_030696805.1 Methyloversatilis sp.
GCCGGTGATCGGACACATCATCGACGTCAAGCGTGGCCACGCCACCAACTGGTCGTCGAACATGAAGTCCAATCCGGCGGGCGTCAAGGAAACCGACGTGTCGCTCAACGTGCTGGAAGAAGTCGCAACCGGCAAGTAAGCCCGCCGGCCATCACCCGAAGGCCCGTCCGTGCTGCGCGCGGACGGGCCTTTTCCGGCTGTCGCCGTGCGAACGCGTCAAGCGCAGGTCCGGAAATCGGTCACCGTGGTCGGACGGGGTCCGACTTTCGTCCCCGGATGCACGGCGTCATCGCGGCAGACGGCGCGCAGCCGTGGCGTCGCCCGTGGCATGGCCCATGCTTCTTTGTTAGACCACTAACGTATTGAACCCGGCGCTTACCGGGCACCCCAGGAGACAGTGCATGTATACAAAGGAATTTCACGCCGACTCGCTCGCATGGCAGCCCAGCGGCATCGACGGCGTGTACTTCAAGGTGATCGACGGCGAACCCGCGACGACGGCATCCACCGTGCTCTACAAGTTCGACGCCGGTTCGTGCGTGCAATCTCACCTCCATACGCAAGCCGATGAAGTCGCCTATGTGCTAGACGGTCAGTTCATCGAGAACGGCAAGACCTATGGCCCGGGTTCGGTGTTCACCGCGCCGGCCGGCACGGCACATGGGCCACATACAACCGATACAGGCTGTACGGTGATGTTCGTACTGTCGAAGGGCCTGGATTTCATCCCGGCCGAATGATCCCTCCGCGCGGCCGGTGGCGTAACGGTCCTCGTTGCCGGCAGCGCACTCTTCTGCCTTCGTTTTCCGGTCCTCGTCTTCCCCTTCGTTCTGCCCGCCTGATCAATCCTTCGCTCGCGTTGGCGCGGCGGCATCAGAACACCTGGGCGACGACCTGCACGTGCACGTAGTAGCCGCGCGGCTCCTGCGGACGGTCGCGGATCGGCAGCCCCAGCGTCACCCTCGCCGATATGTTCTGCGCGATGTTCGCGTTCAGCCCCCAGCCG
>NZ_JAUYRO010000006.1 GCF_030696805.1 Methyloversatilis sp.
GCCGACACGCTCCGAGCGCATGACCAGCGCGCCGTTAGTGTTCATGGTAGCGCCGATGACCTTGTCACCGACACGCTTACTGACCGGTAGCGGCTCGCCCGTCAGCATGGACTCATCAACTGCGCTGCTGCCTTCGACCACCAAACCATCCACCGGGACTTTTTCGCCTGGGCGAACTCGCAGAAGATCACCCACATGCACATGGGTGAGCGGCACGTCTTCCTCGCTGCCATCTGCACCAATGCGCCGCGCAGTTTTTGGCGAGAGGCCGAGCAAGGACTTGATGGCGGCTGAAGTCTGTGAGCGGGCCTTGAGTTCAAGCATTTGTCCCAACAAGGTCAGGGAAATGATCACGTCCGCCGCTTCGTAATAAACCGCAATCCGCCCCATGGAAAAGAACGACTCGGGAAATGCACCCGGGATCAAGGTTGCCGCCAGGCTGTAGACAAAGGCAGCCCCGGTGCCGAGACCGATCAATGTCCACATGTTTGGGCTGCGCAGCATCACCGACAGCCAGCCGCGATGGAAGAAAGGCCAGCCGGCCCAGAGGATGACCGGCAGGGAGAGAACGAGCTCGACCCAAGATTGGGTCTGTGGCTCCAGCCAGCCATAGCGGTGGCCGAACATGGCCAGAATGACGACGACGATGGAGAGCGGCAGCGTCCACCAGAAGCGGCGGGTGAAATCTTTCAGTTCAGGATCCTCTTCATCCTCTACCGAAGGTAATTCCGGCTCCAGCGTCATCCCGCATTTCGGGCAAGAGCCAGGATGGTCCTGGCGAATCTCCGGATGCATGGGGCAGGTGTAGATCGTCCCGGTCGGTCCCGGGTGAGCCTGCGGTGCAGCGGGGGTTGCGTCCGTCACATACTTCGCCGGGTCGGCAACGAACTTGTCGCGGCATTTGGTGCTGCAGAAACGGTAATCATGATCGACGTATCGATAAACATGAGAAGAGTCTGCCTTGACCACCATGCCGCAGACGGGGTCTTTCAGCTCCTCGGCATTAGGTTCTGGCGTCGGATTGGTGTGATGCGCATGTTTATGAGCATGGTGGTCCATGTTTATTTTCCCGAGTATTTAGATTTGATTCCGGTGTAGGTCTTCACGGTTTGTTGATGAAAGAAAGAACCCAATCCGCCATGACCGTTGGCATCAAGTCAATGCCCGCAACAGCAACCGCCAGTACGCGGGCTGCCAGTAGCGGAACCAAGCGGCGTCGCTGGATAGCCAGCTTTCGTTAGGGCGTGAATGAGCGCAGCCTGCAAGGCACTGGCATTGTCTCCGCTGGCCCGGGCCACGCCTTTCGCCAAATCCACTTCTGCAATGTAAACCCCGGGTACGTCGAGCATGGCTTGTTTGACTCTCGAGACACACCCCCCACATGTCATGCCCGTTACATCAAGTTCGATCTGTTCCATATAGCACTCCTTTGCATACTGTTTAAGACGATAGACAGAGAGGAACAAGCACATAGACTCGGCCTGCTCTGCGACAGAGACAGCAATTAATGACAAGCTCAGTTTGCATGGCGGCCAAGCTCGCTTTGCCCCCAGCGCGGAAAGAACCGAGGTGTCTTCCGGGCATAACGATCAAACTCGTCACCGAACTGCGCACGCATTTCCTCTTCTTCCTTGACCGCCAGCCGACCGTACATCAGCAGCAGGATGGGGAACATAAGTAAGGTCAGCAGCGTCGGCCATTGCAATAGAAAGCCGAGCAGGATCAGCACAAAAGCAACATATTGCGGATGCCGTATACGGGCATAAGGCCCCGTTGTGGCAAGGCTGTGACGGCGCTGCGCGTGGTACAGCACATGCCAGGCTTTCGATAGCAGATAGAAACCGTAGCCAAGGAAGACATAGCTGGCGATATGTAGGACGCCGAAGTGCGGATCGCCTTTCTCACCGAGCAGGGTTGCCCATAGATGGCCTGCCTCATGGGAAAGGATGTCCAGCCCCGGATACTTGGTCTGCAACCATCCCGACAATAGATAGATGGTCAGCGGGAAACCGTACATTTCGACGAACAAGGCCACGATGAAGGCCGAGAAAGCGCCGAAGGTGCGCCAGTCGCGCGAAGTCTGTGGCTTGAAGAAGCTGAAGGCGAAAAAGATGAAAATCGCCGAATTGATCAAGACCAGAGACCAGAGTCCGTAAGCATTGGTCGCGTGGTTCATGATGGGCTCCCATTCTTGTCGTTCTTGTTCTGGCTATGCTGATGCCCATGGCTTCCGTGCCCATGTCCACCATGCATGAAGATATGCATCAAGGGGCAGGCCAGCAGTATCAGATAGGGCAAGACACCGACGACGTGTGCCAGATGTTCGGTTAGCAGGTAATAGGCCGCGACTGCGCCGATGACAAGATAGCCAATCGCGAAACGGGAGCGCCAGAAACTAGGTGGCGTTTCATGGTTTTCATGTGGTTGTTCCATATACGGCCCTCCAGAAAAGGGTGGCGAGCGGAACGGATGGACTCATTGCAGAGTCATTCTGCTCTGCTCAGTATGCTTATTTGCCGTCACGAGGGTGGTTGTGCTTGTCGTGGGCCGACGCAGCATCTTCCCGCGGCGATTTTTCCGAAGCCTTGCCGGCCGCCGGCTTCATTGGCATACCCTCCTTCATATGTGGACATTCGTTCATCGGCATTCCTTCTTTCATCGACATGCACTCCTTCATCGGCATATCCTTTTTCATTGGCATGTCTTTCTTCATTGGCATTTCCTTGTCCATGGACTTTTCGTGATCCATCGCCATGGCCGGAAACGCAACGACGAGGGCGGCGGATAGCAGAACAGACAGAACAGATTTCTTCATGACAGACTCCTTGAGTGATGGCTTTGGCCCTTCTTGGCTTCAGCCTTTGAGGTGGCTGGAGCGCCCGCCCCAGCCACAAACTACGGTTGTACTCAGTTCGCAAGCTCAATCTGCGTCACGGTCAAGGCACCGTTGATCTTGTCGGCAGCAAAATTCACCTTGTCACCGACCTTGACCTTGTCCAGCATGGCGGTTTCCTTGACGCGGAACACCATGGTCATGGGCGCCATGTCGAGATTGACCAGGGGGCCATGCTTGATGGTGACCTTGCCAGCCTCCTTGTCGATCTTCTTGATTTCGCCGCTTGACAGTGCTGCTGGCGCCGCAGCCGCTGCTCTCTCGGGGTGGTGGGCATCATCTGCATAGGCCAGCGAAGACAACGCCATGCCCAGTGCAACTAGGGTGGTAGTAACCAGTTTCATGTTGAGACTCCTTGGGTTGGGTTATTACTTGACGGCAACCTTGCCAGCCATGCCGGCTTCAAAGTGACCGGGTTGTAGACAGGCAAAGTCAAAGGTTCCTGCATTGGCGAATTTCCAGATGAACTGCCCGGTTTTGCCGGGGTCGACCTGCACCTGGTTCGGGTCGTCGTGCTCCATCTCCGGATGCTTGCGCATCTGTTCAGCATGCGCCTTCAACTCCGCGACAGAGCCCAGCACCATTTCATGGCGGACCTGACCGCTGTTCTTGACGACGAACTTGATGGTTTCGCCTTTCTTGACTTCAATTTTTGCGGGGGTGAAGCGCATGTTGTCGGTCATGTCGACATTGACCGTACGAGTCACTTCACTGGCCTTGCCGGGTTTGCCGATGGAAGCCGCATGGCCGCCATGACTGTGGCCTGCGTCGGCGTATGCGATGGTGCTGCCTGCTGTCAATGCCGCCATCGAGACAAGCGTGCTGATAACAAAGTGCTTGGGGGATTTCATGGTGTTTCCTTTCTAGTTAATGGTTGTGGCTGCCGCTACCCTTGCGGGCCTTCATGACGGTGTCGCCCGGGTTGATGGAAGTCCTTGCATCGGGCGCTTTTTTTGCGGCGGGCATATCCTGCTTACTGCCGCCCTTCCATTCGGAAGCGACAGTGCCCTTGGGATGGCGGTACCAGCCCGGATCCTTATAGTTGCCGTGCGGTTGATCCTTACGCACCTTGACGATGGTGAACATGCCGCCCATTTCGACGCCGCCGAACGGCCCCTCTCCAGTCATCATCGGCAGGGTGTTGTCGGGCAGAGGCATTTCCATGCCCTCCATGGAGCCTCCCTTGTCGCCCATGACCATGTAGTCGGGGATAAGCTTGTTGATCTTCTCGGCCACGCCCTTGTGGTCCACGCCAACCAGGGTGGGAACGTCGTGGCCCATGGCGTTCATGGTGTGGTGCGATTTGTGGCAATGGAAAGCCCAATCGCCGAGGTCCGTAGCGTCGAATTCGATGGCGCGCATCTGGCCAACCGCGATGTCCGCTGTCACTTCGGGCCAACGCGCAGCGGGCGGAACCCAGCCCCCATCCGTACCGGTCACCTCGAACTCGTGACCATGTAAATGGATCGGGTGATTGGTCATGGTCAGATTGCCGACGCGGATACGCACCCGGTCACCCTGGCGGCAAACCAGCGGATCAATCCCCGGCCAGACACGGCTGTTGAAGGTCCACAGGTTGAAGTCGAGCATCGTATTAACCTTGGGTGTGAAGCTGCCGGGGTCAATGTCATAGGCAGAAAGCAGGAAGACAAAGTCGCGGTCGACCTTGTATTGCGACGGGTCTTTCGGGTGTGTTACCCAAAAGCCCATCAGACCCATGGCCATCTGCACCATTTCATCTGCGTGCGAGTGGTACATGAACGTGCCCGGTCGTTTGGCCTCGAACTCGTACATGAAGGTCTTGCCGGGCGGTATGCCGCGCTGGTTTAGACCGGTGACGCCGTCCATCCCATTCGGCAGACGCTGGCCGTGCCAGTGGATGCTGGTATGTTCTGGCAGCTTGTTTGTCACGAAAATCCGTACACGGTCGCCTTCCACTACTTCAATGGTCGGGCCGGGCGATTGGCCGTTGTAGCCCCAGAGATGTGCCTTCATGCCGGGGGCAATTTCACGCACGACCGGCTCGGCGACCAAATGAAACTCCTTGACACCGTTCTTCATGCGCCAGGGAAGCGTCCAGCCATTCAGCGTGACGACGGGGTTGTAGGGGCGGCCATTGGGTGGCATCAGCGGGCCTTGGGTACTGGCCTTGCTCATGGTGGGGGCTTCAGGCAACGATGCTGCGCCTGCCTTGCTGACAAGCCCAGCGCCCAATGCGACAGCACCGGCACCCAGAAAAAAGTCTCTACGTGAGGTCATGCGATTTTCCTTGTTATGGACGACTCAGTGGCCGCCGCCTTCGTTGGCTGCAACGGCACCCATGGATGCTGGAACGTTGCTGGGACTGGGCTTACCGATCAGCGCCATGTCGAGATCGGCCTGTGCTAGCCAGAAATCACGCAGGGCTTCGATGTAGCCATTCACCGTGGTAATTTGCGAGCGTGCATCGGCGAGCAAGTCGAACACACTGAGCAGCATGCCGTTGTAGCGCAGCTGGTTCTCCTCCGAGATGCGCTTCTTGAGCGGCACGATCTCGTCGCGGTAGTGCTTGGCGATGTCATAACTGGTGCGATAGGACTGGTAGCTCTCGCGTACCTCGGAGCGTGCATTGACGGCCATCTCGCCAGCGCGATTGAGGGCTTGCATGTAGATCGACTCAGCCTTGGTGACCTTGGCTGTACCCCAGTCGAAGATAGGCAGTTCGAAGCCGATCTCATAGCCCTTCTTGTAGGGGTCGGACCGGTGGCCTTCCAGCACGCGAGCAGGGCCGAACTCCAGCACATTGATGAAACGCGTCGCCTTGGTCAGACCCAGATTGCTAGCCAGACCTTCGGTTTCCAGGCGGATGGCCTGCAAATCAAGCCGCTGCTGCATGGCCAACGATTCGATGTCAGGCAGGTCGGTGGCCATTTTGGGCAGATCGGGTAAGCGCTCCGGCAGTTTGTAGTCGAGCTGTTTTCCCCAAAGCCCCATCAAGCGCGTGAGTTGTTCTCTAGCTGAGGTCGCTGCTTGTCGCGCACGTGCCGCTTGCGCAACAGCATCGGCATAAAAGCCTTGTTCACGCGCCTGCGTGAGCTTGCTCCAATTGCCAACCTGAGCCATGCGCTTGCCAAGTTCCGCACCCGCTTCGGCGACATCCTTGACTTGCCCCATGTAGTCGGCTGTCTGCTGGCCAGAGATAGCGGTGTAATACGCCTTGCGCGTATCGGCGGCTAACCGCAGGACTTCGGACGTCACTTGCCGCTGAGTCTGGGCGAAGCGGCGCTCCTCAACCTTCTGGGCCAAGGGCATGGTGATCAGCGAAAAGATATTGAAAGTGAAGGCCTGTTCGATCTTGTACTCATCTTCAAGCCGAGCACGCAGCATTGAGAAGCGCGGATTGGGCAGACGGCCGGCTTGCACCAGATCAGCCTCCGAAATCCCCAGCTCGTAGAAGGCAGCCTGCAGTCCTTTGTTGTTGAGCAGTGCAATCTGCACGGCATCATCCACGCTCAGCGGCTTGTTCAGGAGTTCGGCCACGCGACTGTCGATGGTGTTCTGATCCTCGCCGGAGCGTGCCCATTTCACGTCCTTGCCAAGACGTTCCTTTGTCGTCTTCTCAACGGGGTTGAAGCCGCCATCGGCTGAAAAGCTCGCGCAGCCGGCCAGCACGGAACTAGCCAGCAATGCCGCAATCAGCCGGACCATTTGAAGAATGGAATAGCGTGTTCATTAGTGCTGCCCTCCATGCTTCATCGAATGTCCCCCATGCGGGTCGGGCTTGCCGGTAGCTGCACTGGGAGCACCTTTGGCAGCAGGCTGGGCATGCCCGGCATGCCCGGCATGGCCACTGCCCATCACATCGTCATGGGCTTCGCGCCAGCCCTTCATGGGAGCATCATCCCAGGCCTGATAACCGTCGAAGGCCGACTGATAGAGCGCCTTCGGGGCGGCCGCCTGCGGCTCCATGGCGGGAATGGATTTTTCTTCTGCAAATGTTGGGGAATGCATCAGGGCGCCGACCAGCAAGGTCAGCCCCATGGCCGGCTTATGAACCGACTTCATCGTCTTGAACATGATTTCCTCACGTCGCTTGTCGTTTGAGTGAGCGGCAATGCCGCCACGGGAACATCGCGAATGCAGGCGTTACTGGGTAACGCGCCAGGCTTTCGACACGCGGTTCAGGCGTGCATAGACCTCTGCAAGCGCAGACTCGTCAGCGTGAGGATGTTCGAGGAGGGTGTTGCAGTGCTTCGAGAGAAACACTGGTCAGGGTATCGACTGGATGGGGTGCCATGATGGCGGCACCGGAGGAGGTCAGCCAGTCGGCTGGGGAGAAGAACACAGCCATCGTGCACATGCAGCAAGCACTGCACGCACTACATTTGCCGGCCACTTTGTGTGGCTGGGACGATTGATCGGAGGTGTCGTCACCGTCGCCAGCCATCGCCATGTCACAATGCTCGGCATGGGCCAGGACGGTATCTGCATTGTCACCCAGGATCGCCTGCGTATCCCCAGGCACCATGGTCTGCATGACCATGCCATGATGCAGGGGCGCGCAATAGAGCATGCTGGCCGCTGCATAGCTTTGCAACGGAAGTGCAATCAGCATGATCCAGATGATGAGGCGCCTGAACACAGGATGAGGGCTGGGCAAGTGGAAGTCAGTCTAGGAAGCGGCTAACGCCTTGTCAAGCTGCGGAAATATCAGGGTAAATTTAGTCATGTCGCCCTCCGAAAACAGCTTGATCTCGCCCCCGTGGGCACGCACGATGGAATCCGTAATCGCCAATCCAAGTCCGGCACCTTGCCCCATGCGTTCGCGCGAGGCATCCACGCGGTAGAAGCGGTCGAACAGCCGAGCATGCAATTCGGCAGGAATGGGGGCGCCCGTATTGCTGACACTGATCTGCACGGCGTGTTCGGCAGAAGACAGCACGACCTTGATTGCTCCGCCTTCCGGCGTATGGCGGATGGCATTTGACAAGAGGTTGCTGAGAGCACGGCGCAGCATGAGCCGATTGCCACTCATGCTGCCGGTGCCGGCGAGCGACAAAGCGAGGTGCTTTTCGCTGGCTAGCGCCTCATAGAAGTCGAGCACCGCCTGGGTTTCGCTGGCCAGATCAATCGGCTCCCGCGTGGGAATGGTCATCGCATGATCTGCCTGTGCAAGGAACAGCATGTCGCTGACCATGCGCGACAGACGTTCCAGCTCCTCGGTATTCGAGGCGAGCACCTCACGGTACTCGTCTGCGCTGCGCGCCTTGGTC
>NZ_JAUYRO010000014.1 GCF_030696805.1 Methyloversatilis sp.
GCGCAGTTCCATGACATGTTCGAGAACATACTGATTGCAGGAGACCTGGCTTGTTCAACAAGATACTGATCGCAAACCGTGACGACTCGCAGCGCGTGCCCTCACCCCGACCCCTCTCCCGCTGATGCGGGAGAGGGGAGAAGTCGGCGCTCGGTGGTGTCTCCCTCGCCCGCCTCAGCGGGAGAGGGTGGCGCGCAGCGCCGGGTGAGGGCAGCGGACGCGTTTGCCGCGCAGTTCCATGACATGTTCGAGAACATACTGATTGCAGGAGACCTGGCTTGTTCAACAAGATACTGATCGCAAACCGTGACGACTCGCAGCGCGCGCCCTCACCCCCTGCTCCTCTCCCGCTGATGCGGGAGAGGGGAGTAGTCGGCGCTCGGCGGTGTTCCCTCGCCTGCCTCAGCGGGAGAGGGTGGCGCGCAGCGCCGGGTGAGGGCAGCGAGCTCTTTTGCCGTCCAGTTCCATGACATGTTCAAGAACATACTGATCGTAGGAGACCTTCCGTGTTTAAAAAGATACTGATCGCAAATCGCGGCGAGATTGCGTGCCGCGTCATCCGCACGGCACGCCGCATGGGTATCGCCACGGTGGCCGTGTATTCCGAAGCCGACCGCGCCGCGCTGCATGTGGAGCTGGCCGACGAAGCCGTGTGCATTGGTCCGGCGGCGGCGCGCGAGTCCTATCTGGTGATCGACAAGATCATCGCCGCCTGCAAGGCGACCGGCGCCGAGGCGGTGCACCCGGGCTACGGTTTCCTGTCGGAGAACGAAGCCTTCTGTGCTGCGCTGGAACGCGAGGGCATTGTGTTCATCGGACCGAAGGCGCACGCCATCGGCGCCATGGGCGACAAGATCGCGTCGAAGAAGCTGGCGAAAGAGGCCGGCGTGACCACCATTCCGGGCTGGAATGACCCGATCGAAAGCCCGGAGCGCGCGGTCGAGATCGCGCGCGGCATCGGCTATCCGGTCATGATCAAGGCCAGTGCCGGCGGTGGCGGCAAGGGTTTGCGGGTGGCGTTCAACGATGCCGAGGCGCATGAAGGTTTCGCCTCCTGCGTCAATGAGGCGAAGAATGCCTTCAACGACGATCGCGTGTTCATCGAGAAATTCGTCGAAGAGCCGCGCCACATCGAAATCCAGGTGCTGGGCGATGGCCACGGCAACGTGGTGTATCTGAACGAGCGCGAGTGTTCGATCCAGCGTCGTCATCAGAAGGTGATCGAAGAGGCGCCGTCGCCGTTCATCGATCCGGACACCCGGCGCGCGATGGGCGAACAGGCGGTGCGGCTGGCCAAGGCGGTGCAGTACCAGTCTGCCGGTACGGTCGAGTTCGTGGTCGGGCGCGACAAGTCGTTCTACTTCCTCGAAATGAACACCCGGCTCCAGGTCGAGCACCCGGTGACCGAACTGATCACCGGCCTGGATCTGGTCGAACAGATGATCCGCGTGGCGGCGGGCGAAAAGCTCGCTTTCACACAGGCCGACGTGAAGCTCGAAGGCTGGGCGATGGAAGCGCGCATCTGCGCCGAAGACCCGGCGCGCGGTTTTCTGCCGTCGGTCGGTCGGCTGATCCGCTACCGTCCGCCGGTCGCCAGCGACCGCGTGCGCGTCGACACCGGCGTGTTCGAAGGCGGCGAAGTGTCGATGCATTACGATTCGATGATCGCCAAGCAGATCTGCTACGGCGCCACCCGTGCCGAAGCGATCGCGCAGCTGCGCGACGCGCTCGACGCGTTCTGCATCCGCGGCCCGAACCACAACATCGCCTTCGTGTCGGCGGTGCTCGGTCACCCGCGCTTCGCCTCCGGCGACTTCACGACCGCCTTCATCGCCGAAGAGTATCCACACGGTTACGATCCGGCGACCGCCGCGTACGAGGACGAGGCGTTGCTGGTGGCGGTGGCTGCCACGGTGCACCAGCGCTACATCGAACGCGCGTCGCGCATCGTCGGACAGTTGCCCGGACACGAATTCCGCATCAGCCCGGATGCGGTGGTGCGCCTGCGCGGCGTTGAACACCGGGTGCATATCGAAAACGACGGCGACCACCACGCGGTGCTGATCGACGGCGTGCGCCACCGAATGGTGAGCGACTGGCGCGTGTCCGAACCGGTGTATCGCGGCGAGATCGATGGCCGCCCGTTCACGCTGCAGGTCGAGCGCGTCGGCCTGCGCTACCGGCTGCAGCACCGCGGCGCGCGCGTTGACGCCGAAGTGATGAGCGAGCGCGCCGCCGAATTGCTCCAGCGCATGCCGGTCAAGGCCGCCCCCGATCTGTCGCGCTTCCTGCTGTCGCCGATGCCGGGCCTGCTGCGCGAAGTCGCGGTGAAGCCGGGCCAGGCGGTCAAGGCCGGCGAACGGCTGGCGGTGATCGAGGCGATGAAGATGGAAAACATCCTGCGCGCCGAACGCGACGGCGTGATCGGCAAGGTATCGGCGCAGCAGGGCGAAAGCCTGACGGTGGACCAGATCATTCTGGAATTCGCAGCCGACTGAGCCATGGCTGCGGCAGCAGTGCCGCAGCCATGGCTCAAGTCCGCGGCTCCGGGTGTCGTTAAACTTTACTGCCTCCCATTTCTGGCGTAACGACACTTCCGGACCCATGAATTTCCGACACTTCAGCCCCGCCCGGCCGCGGGTGGCAACCGGCCGTTCGCGCGTCGGCGGGGTACGCTGACATGCGCGCCCGGATCATGCTGGTGGAAGACCAGCCCGAGATTCGCCAGTTGATACGCATGACCCTCGAGTTCGGTGATTTCGAGCTGGCCGAGGCGCCGGATGCGGATGCCGGCTGGACGCTGTTGCAGCAATGCCCACCCGACCTGATCCTGCTCGACGTGATGATGCCGGGCTCGATGGACGGTCTCGAGTTGTGCCGCAGAGTGCGCCAGCATGCGGCGTTGCACGCAATTCCAGTCATCCTGCTCACCGCACGCAGCCAGCAGCGCGACATCGAGATCGGCTTCGAAGCCGGTGCAAATGCCTACCTGACCAAGCCCTTCAGCCCGATGGAACTGCTGGACCGCATCGCCGGGTTGTTGAATCCGCCTGACGCGAAATGAACCTGTACGACCGGGTGTCTGCCGAAACGTCCGGCGCATCCGGCAACGCCGTGCCGCCCTTGGCGCGCGCGCTGCGCGATCCGTCGCTGCTCGCCTGGCCGGCGCTGGCGCTCGGCATGCTGGTCACGCTGGTGATCACCTTTCTGCTGTGGGACAGGCTGGCCCAGGCCACGGCCGAGCGCTTCGACAACGAGGTCGACAAGGTGGTCGCCCAGATCAGCCTGCGCATGGAGGCGCACGAGAACATCCTGCGGGCGGCGGCCGGCCTGATCCAGGCCAGCGACGAGGTGACGCGCGCGGACTGGTACAACTACGTAAATCAACTGGGGCTGGAGCGCAACTTTCCCGGCGTGCTCGGAGTGGGGTTGTCGCTGCGCGTTCCGGCGGCACAACTGGCTGCTCATGAAGAGACGATCCGGCTCAATGACATGCCGGCCTATGCGGTCTGGCCGAAGCACGAGCGCGACGAGTACCACAGCGTCGTGTTTCTCGAGCCGCTGGATGCGCGCAACTTCAAGGCCATCGGCTACGACATGTATTCCGAGCCGGTGCGGGCCACCGCGATGCGGCGCGCGCGCGATACCGGCAACGTGGCGCTGTCCGGGCGGGTGACGCTGGTGCAGGAGGGAAAGGGGTCGATACAGCCGGGCTTCCTGCTGTACTACCCGCTGTACGCGCGCGACGAGCAGGCCGACACGCCGGCCGAACGCGGCCGCGCACTTCTTGGCTTTATCTACAGTCCATTCCGTGCGCACGATCTGTTTGGCGACATCCTGCTCGGCTTCGCCGACAAGGTGGTCGTGATGATCCACGACGGACGGGGCGTATCGCCCGCCACGCTGCTGTACAGCAGCGCCAACGACAAGCCGGTTTCGTCGCTCGAAGCGGTGCGCGAGATCGAGCTGGCGGGGCATGCGTGGACGGTGCGCCTGCGCGCACCGGCTGATTTCAGCGCCGACCACCTCGTGCTCTGGCTGGTTCCGCTGATGGGTGCCGGCCTGAGCGCGCTGCTCTTTTACCTGCTGCGCCTGCTGGCGACGACGGCGCGTGCCAATCGCAGCGCGCACGCGATGACGCAGGCGCTGACCCTCAGCGAATCCCGTCTGGTGACATTGCTCGATACCGCTGCCGACGGCATCGTCACCACCGACGAATCCGGCATGGTGCTGACCGTCAATCGTTCGGCCGCCGAAATGTTCGAGATCGGCATCGATGCAGTGATCGGGCTGCCGCTGGCGCGCCTGCTGCCGATGTTCGATGCCGCATGGTTTGCCGGCCAGGCGGACCCGCACTCGATCGGGCTGCGCTGGCGCTTCCGGCAGGACGTGCAGGGCGTACGACGCTCGCGACGTTTTCCGGTCACCGTGTCGGCCAGCCGCTTCAACCTGCACGGGCGACCGGTGTATTCGCTGCTGATGCGCGATATCACCGAACAGGTGGAGGCGCAGACGCGCATGCGTCTGCACGACCGCGCGCTCGAATCGTCGAGCGAGGCGGTGATCATCCGCGACGTTCAGCGCGGCGGTTACCCGGTGGTGTATGTGAATGCGGCGTTCGAACGACTGACCGCCCGTGTGGCCGACGAAGTGATCGGCCGCACCTTCACCCTGGCGTCGGGAGAACAGAACCCGGAGCACGTGCTGGATGAAATGCGCTGGGCGATCGCTCACCAGAAGCCGTTCAGCACCACGGTCGACGTCAGGCGCGCCGACGGCCGGTCGATCTGGGTGGCGCTGTCGTCGTCTCCGGTGCGCGATAACGAAGGCCGGGTCACGCATTACGTCGACGTGTTCGGCGACGTGACCGAGCGCATCGAGTTCGAACGCAAGCTGATCCGCCGCACCAACCGGCTGCACACCGTGTTTTCGTTGTCGCCGGACGGTTTCGTCACCTTCGACGTGGCCGGCACGCTGACCAATGTGAATCCGGCGTTCCTGCGCATGACCGAACTGGCGCAGTCCGAACTGATCGGTCTCAGCGCCGCCGCATTCGACAGCCGGCTGGCCCGGCTGGCCGACCCGGACAAGCCGTGGCCGGGACTGGTACTTGATGAATCGACCGCCGAACCGCAGCGCCTGTGGCTCCGGCTGCCCGAACCGCGGGTGCTCGAGCGCAGTGCTCGCGTGGCGCCCGAGGGCCGCTCCGAGACGGTGTTGTACTTCCGCGACATCACGCAGCAGTTCGAGGTCGACCGCATGAAGAGCGAGTTCCTTAGCACCGCGGCACACGAACTGCGTACGCCGCTGGCGTCGATCCTCGGCTTTGCCGAACTGCTGATCAACCGCGAGTACGACGAGCAGGCGCGTCGGCGCATGCACACCATCATTCATCGCCAGTCGCGCGTGCTGGTCAATCTGATCAACGATCTGCTCGACCTGGCGCGCATCGAGGCACGGGCAGGGCAGGATTTCCGGTTCGAAGATCTGTCGGCGAAGGGTGTCATCAGCGCCACGCTGGAAGCGCTGACCATGCCGGACGACAGCCATACCGTGCGGCTGGACATGCCGCCGGCGGTGCCGCGCATCCGGGTCGATCACTCGAAGATGGTGCGCGCGCTCGGCAACGTCATCACCAACGCCTTCAAGTATTCACCGGGCGGCGGCGAGGTGGTGGTGACGGTGTGCGAAGCCCTGCGCAATTCGCGCCTGATGGCCGGCATGTGCGTGATCGACCGCGGCATCGGCATGACGCCGGACCAGCAGGCGCGCATCTTCGAGCGTTTCTACCGCGCCGACCCGTCGGGCAACATTCCGGGCACCGGTCTGGGCATGTCGCTGGTGAAGGAAATCATGGATCTGCATGGCGGCGAGATCGAAATCGAAAGCGCGCCGGGGCTCGGCACGACGGTGACACTGTGGCTGCCGGTGATGGACACGGCGACCACCTGATCCTCGAAGTTCTGCCATGATCCGCGCATTCATCGGAGATTGACATGCGACTGGGCGACGGGCGGGAAAGCGACAACATCGAGGACCGCCGGGGCGCACGTGGCGGCGGCATGATGGGGGGCGGCGGGCGCAAGATCGGTATCGGCACCATCGTGCTGGCGCTGGTGGCGATGTATTTCGGCGTCGATCCGTCAGTGGTGCTCAATATGGGTGCCGGCGTGCCGCAGACTTCGCAGCAGGCGCCGGTGTCACCCGGGGTGCAGTCCACCGGTCGGGCCGAAGACGATGCACTGGCGCGTTTCACCGCACAGGTGCTGGCTGACACGGAAGACACGTGGAACGAACTGTTCCGCGCCGGCGGCAAGCAGTACCGCGAACCGAAACTGGTGCTCTACACCGGCGGCACGCAGACCGCCTGCGGCACCGGGCAGGCGGCGATGGGGCCGTTCTACTGCCCGGGCGATGAGCGTGTCTATCTTGACCTCGACTTCTACCGCGATCTGCAGGCGCGCTTCGCCGCGCCAGGCGATTTTGCGCAGGCCTACGTGATTGCGCACGAAATCGGCCATCACGTGCAGCACCAGCTGGGCATTGCGGAGAAGGTGCAGGTCACGAAGCAGCGGGTCAGCGAGCGCGAAGCCAATCAGCTGCAGGTGCGCATGGAACTGCAGGCCGACTGCTTCGCCGGCATCTGGGCGCACCACGCCGACCGCTCGCGCGGCATTCTCGAGCAGGGTGATATCGAAGAGGCGCTGCGCGCCGCCTCCGCCATCGGCGACGACACGCTGCAAAAACAGGCGCAGGGCTATGTGGTGCCGGAAAGTTTCACCCACGGCAGCGCCGAACAGCGCGTGCGCTGGTTCAAGCGCGGCCTCGACAGCGGCGAAATGAAGGCCTGCGACAGCTTCGGCGCGCGGGCGCTGTAGCCGCCCCGGTGGACGCGGCCGCTGGGGTGCGGCGCGATGGTCACCGCACTGATCGCGACGGGGGCGGAGCGGGGATTTCGGCGAGCACTGCTCGCCGCCCGCAGAGCCGGCTGGCCATGCAGGGCCAGCCGTGGATCGTCGCTCCCACGGGCCGCTCCCGCCGCCGCTCAGCCGATGCTCACGACAACCTTGCCGACGTGGGCCTGGCTCTGCTGATGTGCAAGCGCCGCGCGTGCTTCGTCGAAGCCGAACACGCGGTCGATGACAGGGTGGATCTTGTGCAGTGAAATCACGCGGTTCATCGACTCGAACATTTCACGCGAGCCGACGAATACGCCGCGTACCGTCGAGGTGGTGAACAGCAGCGGCAGCGGATTGATCTCGCCGCCGGTCAGCACGCCGATTAGATGCGCCTGACCGTTCTGGCCGAGCGAAGCGATCGAGCGCTGCAACGTGCCCGGGCCGCCGACTTCGACCACGTGGTCGACGCCCACGCCGCCGGTGGCCGCGCGCACTTCCTGATCCCAGTCCGGATGGCTGCGGTAGTTGATCAGCGTGGTCGCGCCGAGCGCCTTCGCCTTTTCGAGCTTGGCATCACTCGACGACGTGGCGATCACCTCGGCGCCCGCTGCTTTCGCCAGTTGCAGTGCGAACATCGACACGCCACCGGTGCCGAGCACCAGCACGCGGTCGCCAGCGCGCAGCGGGACCGGACCTTCGAACAGCGCATTCCACGCGGTCACGGCGGCGCACGGCAGGGTTGCCGCTTCCTCGAAGCTCAGGTGAGCCGGTTTGGCCACCAGCGATTCCTGCGGGAACAGGCGGTATTCGGTCAGCACGCCGGGCGCGGTGCCGCCCAGCGTCTTGCCGAAGTAGTCAGGCTGCAGCCGACCGGCGATCCAGGTTTCGAAGAAGGTGCCGATCACGTGGTCGCCCGCGGCAAAGCGATCAACGCCCGCACCTGTCTCGACCACTTCGCCTGCGCCGTCGGACAGCGGAACCAGATCCTTGGAGTCGACGCCGGGATACAAACCCTGAAGGATGAACAGATCGCGGTAGTTCAGTGACGCTGCGCGCATCTTCACCAGCACCTGACCGGGACCGGGGCGCGGCACGGCGGCGTCGATCATCGTCAGGCTGTCGGCATTGCACTGCTCAAGATAGGCTTGGTAACGCATTCGTGTGAACCTCCGTTTGATATTTTCGTGGGCGCAGGGACCGGGCTGCTTTGCGATGGTGCCATGCCCGGGTGCGGTCAGGTGTCTCGCACACGGCCCGCCTCTATGTAGACTGACGACCTTGCCGGATTGCCTTCCGAACGCGACATGCCGAAATTCCCGTCCTGCCTGCGCCACCTGCTGCCGGCCCTGCTGCTGTTCTGCGTACCTGCTGCAAACGCCCTCGGCCCTGGCGAACTTGCGATCATCGTCAATGTATCGGATCCGGCGAGCGTCGAAGCGGCCGCCTACTATCGCCAGCAGCGCGACATTCCGGCCGCCAACGTCATCGAGGTGAGCTTTCCGCACGAGCGCGGCGCGTTGTCGCGCGAAGAGTTCGAACGTGTCCATGCCGAGGTCGGCGCGAAGCTGGCGCCCGGCATCAAGGCCTTCGCACTGGCCTGGACGCGTCCGTGGCGTGCCGGATGCATGAGCATCACTTCCGCCTTTGCCTTCGGCTACGACGAAAGCTTCTGTTCATCGACCTGCGGCCCGACGCGGCCGAGCGGCTACTTCAACAACGGCCGCAATGCGCCCGAGAACGCCGCCATGCCGCGGCCGGCCATGTTGCTGGCGGGCGAATCGGTCGAGCAGGTGAAGCGCCTGATCGACCGCGGCGTGGCCGCCGACTACAGTTATCCGAAGGGCACGGTGTATCTGGTGCGCACCGAAGACACGGCGCGCAATGTTCGCTCGCTGCTGTTCGACGAAACGATGGCTCAGGTGCGTGGCCTCCAATTCGCCAGCCCGAGGGCGGCTGAAGCGTTCGGCCAGCAGGACGTGATCGGCTACTTCACCGGCGCGGTGCGCGTGCCGGCGCTGCCGACGCTGGGCTTTCTGCCGGGCGCACCGGCCGACCACCTGACATCGGTCGGCGGCACGCTGCTCGACAATACCGCGCAGATGAGCGCACTCGAATGGCTGACGGCGGGCGCCACCGGCAGCTACGGCACGGTGATCGAACCCTGCAACCACCTGGGGAAATTCCCGCACCCGGGCATCCTGATGAGCATGTACGCGGAAGGCGACACGCTGATCGAGGCCTACTGGAAAAGCGTCGCCTGGCCGGGCGAGGGCGTGTTCATCGGCGAGCCGCTGGCGCGCCCGTTCGGCACCCGCACCGTGCGGGATGAAGCGGGCTGGTGGGTCGAGTCACATTCGGCGACCGGCCGGCGCGCAGCGATCGAAGTGGCGCCAAGCGTGGTCGGGCGCTACCGCACGGTGGGTTTCGTAACCTTGCCCGCCGGTTATGCGAGGCAGAAGCTCCCGGTGCTGTCGGCGGGTGCGGTCAGGGTCAGATGACCGGAGCGCAGGGCGGGCGATCACCGTCTGCCAGCCGGTCGAGCCGGGGCTGCAGCAGGGGTCGGATCAGGGCCATGCAGCGTCCGGTCGCGCCACGATGCGAGGCCGCAAAGGCGCGACCTTCGTCTGACATGGTTTTCAGCGATGCCGGATCCGCAAGCAACCGGCATGTGGTCGCCGCCATCTCGTCGACATCGGCTGCGCGCAGCGCGGCGCCGGCAGCGAGTGCATCTTCGGTGGCCTGGGCGAAGTTGAACGTGTGCGGTCCGATGATTACCGGACAACCTGCCGCGCAAGCCTCGATCAGGTTCTGACCGCCCAGCGGCAACCAGCTGCCGCCGATGACCGCCAGATCGGCGAGTGCGTACCAGGCGAACATTTCACCCATCGAATCGCCGAGCCACACCCGGTCGTTGTCGCCCGGCAGCGTGCCGGCACTGCGCCGTGCCAGCGTCAGGCCGCGACCGGCCACCAGGCGCGCAACCGCGTCGAAACGCTGCGGGTGCCTCGGCACCAGCGCGATCAGCACGTCATCCGGCAGGCAGGCTTCGAGCGCCGTCAGCAGCAGCGTCTCTTCGCCGTCGCGCGTGCTGGCCAGCAGTACGATGCGGCGCCGGCCCAGCGCCGCGCGCCAGCGCTCGCCGAGAGCGAGTTGATCCGGCGGCGGTGACAGGTCGAACTTGAGGTTGCCGGCGACCGTCACCGCCCGCGCGCCCAGCGCGCGCAGTCGCCCGGCGTCCGCCTCCGTCTGGGCTGCAACGCCCGACAGGCTTTGCAGCATGGCGCCGACCAGCGACGGCAGACGCGCATAGCGGTGCGCCGATCGTTCGGACAGGCGGGCATTCGCCAGCACCACCGGCACGCCGGCGCGTCGGCATTCGGCGATCAGGTTGGGCCACAGTTCCGTTTCCAGCAGGATGCCGATGGCCGGACGCCAGACGCGCAGGAAGGCCCGCTGCGACCACGGCAGATCCCACGGCAACCACGCCAGCGTCACCGCGTCGCCATACAGCGACTGTGCGGTGGCCCGACCGGTCGCCGTGGTCTGGGTCAGCAGGATGCGGGCGTCCGGCCAGCGGGCGCGCAGGGCGTCGATCAGCGTTTGCGCGGCCCGGGTTTCGCCGACCGACACGGCATGCAGCCAGATGGTGGACCGCAGGGTGACCGCACGAAAAAATCCCAGCCGTTGCATGATATTCCGGGCATACCCCGCTTCGCTGCGCGAGCGCCAGAACAGCCGCAGCAGTGCCAGCGGCAGCACCAGGATCCAGAGGGTTGAATAAAGGAAGCGCATGCGTAGGTCGGCCGCAGTTCGGGGAAGCAAGGCGCCATGTTGTCCGGGGGCTCCGAATCGTACAGCGATGCGGTGACCTGACAAGACAGTCATGCGGCAGCGGAGTGCGTCCGTTCCATCGGCCGGGATGTGTGGCCACCTTCGGCCGCCCGAACACCGGTGGTCGGCCTGGCGGCTTTGCTGCCCAGCTTCAAGCGGCGGCGCGCTGCGTTTGTCGCCAGCCTGTTAATATTCGCACGTGCTCGCAAAGTGTTTCTGCGGGCTCGTCTGTGCGTTGGTCCAGAAGCTGCACCGCGGGTAGCACGCCCGCCCCGTCAGAGGCTGGGTTCGCCTCGCCGCTCGCGTAGGCAGCGGTTTCCGCTTCTTCAGACCTTACTTATTGATGGTTCTTTTTCGATGAAGGGCAACGCGCCCGTACCCGCCGGCACGAGTGGTCGCGGCGATGCGATGCTGCGCAGTACGCTGGTCGTAGCCGGCCTTGTCCTGCTCGGCCGGGTCACGGGATTCGGCCGGGAGTGGTTGATTGCACTGCGCGCCGGCGCAACGGACAGCACCGACGTCGCAATCGTCCTCCTTACATTTCCGGATCTCATGGTCAACCTGCTGCTCAGCGGCGGGCTTGCAGCTGCCCTGGTTCCGGCCTTCAAGCGACTTGAAGGTGGCGCCGACACAGCGCTGTTCTTGCAGGCATCCCGACTCGTCGGCGGGCTGTTCCTGCTGCTTGCTCTGGTGCTGTTCGCGCTGGCTCCGCAGATGCTCGGCGTTCTCGCTCCGGGTTTGCCTGCCGCGACGCTCGCGCCTCACGGCAACGCTTTTCGTCTCATGACTGTGGCGCTGCCACTGGCCGCGCTGTCCGGCGTCGTGGTGGCGCTGCTGAATGCGAACGGGCGCTTCGCAATCGGTGCTGCGGGAACACTGGTGTTCAACCTTGCAGTCATCTCCTGCCTGCTGATGGCGGACGCTGACAAGACCGTGCTGGCCATCGCTGTTGGCGTGACAGGGGGGTGTCTGCTGCGGCTGCTGATGCAGGCATCCGAACTCAGGCACGACTGGATCGCGCCGACTGAGCGCAAAAACCTCATCGACCGGTCGTTGATCCGGCATTTTCTGGGCAGTTTCAGCTTCATCACCATTCTGGTGGCGCTGCCACCGCTTGCCCGCGCCATCTCGTCACTCGAAGAGGCGGGCGCGCTGTCCCTGTTCAACTACGCCTACAAGTTGGTCGAGTTGCCCATGGGGGTGGTGATCGGGTCGATCAGCACGGTATTGCTGCCGCGTCTTGCCGCTGACGTTGCCCACGGTACGCGTGATCGCGTGCAGGCAAACCTGGCGCTCGGCATGCGGGTGGTGATCGGCATTTCCATCGGCATCGCGATTCCCGCGGCAATATTTTCGGATACGCTCGTGCAGCTTGCCTTCTTCAAGGCATCGTTCGAGTCCGGACAGGTCGAAGCCTTGTCGGTGCTTGCGGCGATCGGTTTTGTGTCCCTTCCGTTTCAGGGCTTGCTGACCATCTATGGTTCGGCGTTCGCGGCCAGCGGCCACACGCGCCCACTGGTCGTGACGGCGGCCATCATGCTCGTCGCCGTCGCAGCCACAGCCCCGATTGCCCGCAACCTGCTGGGTCTGCCCGGGGTGATGGCCGCTTATGCCGGCGTCTATGCGCTGGGTGCCGTCCTGTTGTCGTGGCAGGCGGGCAGGCGATTCGGTCCTGGCACTGTTCCGCTCGCCTTCAGGGACGCGCCGAAGGCTCTTTTACTTCCCGCATTGATTGCGGCGGGTATCGCGCTCCTTGGCGACCGCAGCAGCGATGGTCTGCTTGCCCGCGCTGCGTGGGCCAGTGCGTCCTTCGCGGCATTTCTGGCCAGCGCCGCGATCCTCGATGGCAGACTGCGTGCATCGTTTGCAAGGTCCACGAAAAAGAGTGCCTCATGATGAAACTGATGATGATCGTCAATCGGCCCGACATTGCACGGTTCGTTGCGCAATGTGGAGTCGATCGTATTTTTGTGGATCTGGAATACCTGGGAAAGCAGGAGCGACAGGGGCATCTGGATACCTGGGTTTCGCGCCATGTTCCGGCGGATATAAGCCGGGTAAGGGATGCGATCGGCGACACCACGCTGCTGGTGCGACTCAACCCCTGGCATGCGGGTTCAAGCGAGGAGATCGAAGACGCGATTGCCCGCGGGGCAGATATCCTGATGCTCCCCATGTTTCATAAGGTGAGCGAGGTAGAGGCCTTCTGTGCTGTGGTCGGCGGTCGCTTGCCTGTCATCCCGCTGGCGGAGACAGCCGCGGCACTCGACGTATTGCCCCAGGTCGCAAGCGTGCCCGGTGTTGCGGAAGTCTTCATCGGTCTGAACGACCTGCATCTTTCGCTTGGGCTGAAATTCATGTTCGAACCGCTGGCCGAAGGTCTGCTTGATGGCGCGGCCGCGCAGCTGCGCCAGCTCGGTGTTCCGTTCGGATTCGGCGGGCTGGCGCGGGTCGGTGAAGGGCTGCTGCCCGCTGAGCGCATCATCGGAGAACACGTCCGCCTGGGTTCGAGCTCCGCCATCCTGTCGCGTACCTTTCACCGACAGGCGGCGGATGTTCAGGCCATGCAGTCCGAGATGGATTTTCCGGGGGAGCTCGCGCGACTGCGCGCGGCATTCGACGAATACAGCAAGGCGGATGACGCCACCCTCGCGGCGAATCATGCGGAAGTCGTCCGCATCGTCCGCGAAATTGCCGGCAGATAGATTTCACTGACAAGGCCTCGCGCGTGCGCGCAGGTCCTCGGCCCCCTACGGAGCAGATCGATGTGCGGAATATTCGGCTATTACGACCGGCACCACGTCCGGATGGACGATGCAAGACTGCAGGCCATGGGACGCCTGCTTCGTCACCGGGGGCCTGACGACACCGGCGTCCGCGAGCGTGACGGCATCGCCATCGGCAACCGCCGCCTCTCCATCATTGATATCGCAGGAGGCCACCAGCCATTTGTCTCGGACGACAAAACGATTGCCATTGTCCAGAACGGCGAGATATTCAATCATGTAGAGCTGGCGGCGGAGCTGTCCGGCACCCCGTTCGAGTGCCGGACCCATTCCGATACCGAAGTTTTGCTCCGCCTCTACGAGCGTGATGGCATCGACTTCCTGCACCGTCTCAATGGCATGTTCGCCATTGCGATCCACGACGCGCGAATCGATACGCTGTTCCTGATACGCGACCGCATCGGCGTGAAGCCGCTCTATATCCACGACGACGGCACGCGGCTGTGCTTCGCCTCGGAAATCAAGTCACTGCTGAGCGCCGGTGTGCCGCGGAAGATGGACCCGGTCGCACTGCACCACTACCTGACGTTCAACTACGTCCCGCCACCTCACACGCTGTTCGAAGGCATTCGCCACCTGATGCCCGGGCATCTCGCACGCATCGATCGCGCGGGCTGTACCGAATCGCGCTGGTGGTCACTGGCCGACCAGCAGGCCGAAACGCGCACGGAAGGCGACTGGATCGATGCCTTCAATGAAACGCTGGACGACGCCGTGCGGCTTCGTCTGCGGTCGGATGTACCTTTCGGCGCCTTTCTTTCCGGCGGGGTGGATTCGAGCACCGTGGTGGGCATGATGAGCCGTCACATGACCGAGCCCGTCAATACGTATGCCATCGGATTTCATGAGGAGCGATTCGACGAAAGTCCCTATGCCGCCCGGGCGGCCGAACTGTTCGGCACCCGGCACACGCTGCAGAAGGTCGATGCAGACATGCTGGACCTCTGGCCACTCGCCGTGTGGCACTGTGACCAGCCGCACGGAGATGTGTCTTTCCTGCCCACTTACCGGGTCGCCCAGCTCGCCGCACGCGAGGTGAAGGTGGTATTGACCGGCGACGGAGGCGACGAGCTTTTCGCCGGCTACGACAAGCACCGCAATTTTTTCGCCCGTCCGACGGCCGCCTCAGCGTCCGATGCCGATTTCCGGCACGCCTATCACGCGAATCTCAGCCTGTTCGACGAAGCCGCAAAGCGCACCCTTTACTCGGGCACGCTGTCCAGGCAGATCGGTGACGTCGATTCCCGCAGCGTCACCGATCCGCTGTTCGACGATGCGCGGCACATGGACCGCATCAACCAGGCGCTGTACATCGACATGCAGCTGCTGCTGTCCGGCAACAATCTGGTCAAGCCCGACAGAATGGGCATGGCGGTATCGCTTGAGGCGCGTACGCCCTTTCTCGACTACCGGATGATGGAACTTGCCTTCCGCATGCCGGGCTCACTCAAGCTGAAGGACGGCGAGACGAAGTACCTCTACAAGAAGGCCGTGAGCTCGCTGATCGGAAATGATCTGGCCTATCGCCGGAAGCAGATGTTCACGGTTCCGGTCGGCGAGTGGTTCCGCGACAGCCTGTCCGGCTTTGTCGAAGAGGTTCTGCTCGGCGAACGAACCATCGGGCGGGGATTGTTCGATCCGAAGGTGGTCCGGACATTGATCGACGAACACCGGGGCAGCAAGACCGATCGGACGCGCGAACTGCGCGCGCTGATCGCCGTCGAGCTGTGGGCGCGTACATTCATCGATCCGACCGACTTCGTTGATGTGGCGGCCCCCGACTTCCAGTCGCTGGGTCTCGATCTTCGAACGGCGCCCGTTGCCCGTTCCTGAACGGACCCTGTGCATCAACACATGAAACGTCTGATCGACATTGTTTTCGCACTGCTCCTGCTGGCGCTGATCTGGCCACTGCTCGTCGTGCTTGCGCTGATCGTGCGAACCGACTCGCCCGGCCCCGTGGTGTACCGGCAAGTCAGGGTCGGCCTTCACGGGCGCTCGTTCGGGATGTTCAAATTCCGCAGCATGGTGATCGACGCCGACCGGATCGGTGGCTATCAGACGCACCAGGGCGATCCGCGCATCACGCGTTCAGGCAGATGGTTGCGAAAGACCAGCCTGGACGAATTGCCGCAGTTGTTCAACGTACTGCTCGGCGACATGAGTTTCGTCGGGCCGCGCCCTGACGTACCTGCGCAGCGAGAACTTTATTCGGAACAGGACTGGGCATTGCGAACATCGGTGCGCCCCGGCATCACCGGGCTGGCGCAGGCAACGCTGCGGTCCGAAGCCAGGGCTGGGCAGCGGCTCGCGCTTGACCTCGAGTATGTACGCCGGCAATCGTTCTGGCTCGATCTGAAAATACTGGTGATGACCGTGCGTCAGGTGCTCGGCAAAGGCAGCTACTGATGGGCGCTCGACGGTCGCACCTTGTGCGGATGTCACCCTGGCGGAGTGATGCGCTGTGACCCCCGTCGCGACGCCGCGCATGCACGCATTCGATCTGCTGCGAGGCTGTTGTGCCATCGCAGTCGCGTGCTACCACCTGCTCACCTGGCAACACGTGGTAACCCTGGACGCGATCGGTCTGTATGCGGTCTATGTGTTCTTCGTGCTGTCCGGCGCGAGCATCACGCTGGCCTACGCGGACAAACTGCGCACGCTGGCGGATTTCCGGTCATTCATGGCGATTCGCTATCTGCGGCTGGCGCCGCTTTACATGGCGGTACTGGCGCTGGCCATGGCGTATCGGGTCGTGGCCCGGGACAACGACGCGCTGCTGCACAAGGCGCTGCAACTGCTGCCGAACATCACGATGCTGTTCGGAGTCGGCAATCCCGGCGCATCTTCGCTCGTCATTGGTGGCTGGTCGCTCGGCATAGAGTTTCTTTTCTATCTGCTGTTTCCTGCATTCCTCGTCTGCGCGTCGCTGGCCCGAGGCAAACCCTGGCTTGCTGCAGCGATGCTCGCGCTGACGCTGTTGATCCAGCAGGGTTTCGTCAACAGCGTGCTTCAGTCCGGGATGGTCCGGTTCAGCGATCACGTGTTCGCCTATACGCAGTTCGCCGCATTCATTGCCTACTTTTCCGGTGGTTGCGCCATCGGCATGTTTCTGCGCTCCAGGCCGGGGCGTCGCTGGAGTGCGTGGGCGTGGATACCTGCCATCGCGTTGCTGGTACTGCTTTTTGCCGATCACACGAGCCCGCAGGCAAGCATGCTGACCGGACTGGAGGGGGGCGGCCGTGCGATGCTGACGGTACTTGTGGTCCTCGCGTGGAGCCGACTCCCGGTAGGAGATATCATGCAGAAGTTCTCGGGCAGCCTGGGCGATGCCAGCTACGGAATCTATCTTCTGCACCCGGTCCTCTTTCACGGTTTCGCCGCACTCGGTGGAAACGGCGGTTTCCTTCCGGCGTTATCCCAGGGTGCGAACGCAGCGGTGCTCTGCGTGATGATTGTGGTGTGTTCGTTCGTGCTGTCGATCGCCTTCCATCGTCTTGTCGAAATGCGTGTGCTGCGCTGGGGCAAGGAGCGATTCGTCTTCGACCATGCCGCGCGCGGCCACACCGGCGTGCCAGCCGCGGCAACCGGACGCACGCCGGAATTCAAGACGGATCGACACGAAAGAACCCCATGAGAGTCATCGCAAAACTTGACGTCAAACCGCCCTACGTCGTTAAGCCGGTTCATTTCGAGGGACTGCGCAAGATCGGTGAGCCGGCGGAGCTCGCGCGGCAGTACTACGAGCAGGGTGCAGACGAGATATTTTATGTGGATATCGTTGCGTCGCTGTATCGCAGGGAGATTCTGTTCGATGAGATCCGCAGAGCCTCGGCCGATATCTTCGTACCGTTTGCCGTCGGAGGAGGGATACGTTCTCTGGACGATATCTCGCGCATGTTCCACAGCGGCGCCGACAAGGTCACCCTGAACACCCACGCTGTCCAGCAGGAGCCCGACCTGATCGACCGCGCGGCGCGAACCTTCGGCTCGCAAGCCATCGTCATCAATGTCGAAGCAAAACGCTGGGATGGCTGGTGGGAGTGTTACACCGATTGCGGCCGCGAGCGCAGCGGCAAGGATGTGATGCCGTGGATACGCGAGGCGGAACAGCGCGGAGCGGGCGAGATTCTGGTGCAGTCGGTCGACTGTGACGGCCGTCGTGCGGGTTTCGACATCGAGCTGATTTCGCAGGTGAAGAACAGCGTTTCGGTTCCGGTCGTGGCGGCCAGCGGCGCCGGAAGTCTGGGTGACATCGTCGCCATGGCGCGCAAGGCCCGTCCGGATGCCGTTGCGGTGTCGAGCGTGCTTCACTATGGTCTTTGCAGCATCCAGGACATCAAGAACGCACTGAAAGACGGAGAGTAAAGGTCACATGTCGAGAACGATCGGTGTCGTGGATTACGGCTCGACGGGAAACATCGAGAGCATCCGCAAGGCGCTTGTCGCGGCGGGTGCGCAGGTACGGATCATCGACAACGCCTGCAATCTTTCAGGTGCAGACAAGCTCGTGCTGCCTGGTGTCGGCAGCTTTGCAGAGGCCATGCGGCAGGTTCGCGAGCGCGGCATGTTCGATCCGCTGATCAGTGCGGCGGAATCGACGCCTGTGCTGGGCATCTGTCTTGGCATGCAGATGCTGGCCAGAGTCGGCTACGAGTTCGGCGAAACGCCCGGTTTCGGCCTGATAGATGGCGAAGTGAGGCCGGTGATCTGCAAGGCAGCCATACCGCATATCGGTTTCAAGCAGGTGCGCACGATCGGCGATTCGCCGCTTTTTCGCGGCCTGGCCAGCGACGCCGAGTTTTACTTCATGCACTCGTACGAGTTCGTGAATTACACCGATGTGTCCGGCCTGACCATCCACGGCGAGCACCAGTTCGTCTCTGCCGTTGCGAAGAACCACCTGTTCGGCGTTCAGTTCCATCCCGAAAAAAGCCGGGACGCCGGTATTCGACTGCTGAAGAACTTCGTTGAGCTCTGACAAGATCATGACTGCCACACAGGGAAAGTACGGACTTCCTCTCGAAGTGAAGTTCTGCCGGAAATGCACGATGAGCAATCAGCGTCCGGCTTCAACGGTCGAGTTCAGGAACGTCAGGGGACAACCCAAGCAGTCGCTTGTGTTCGACGAGCACGGCGTCTGCGACGCCTGCAAGTTCGCCGAACTCAAGAAACAGATCGACTGGAATGCACGCGAGCAGCAACTGGTCGAACTTTGCGACCGTTTCCGCCGCAGTGATGGCCGCTACGACGTCGTTGTCCCTGGCAGCGGCGGCAAGGATAGTGTCATGGCGGCGCACGTGCTCAAATACAAGTATGGCATGAACCCCATCCTCGTGACGTGGCCCCCGGCCATCTACACCGGCATCGGACAGCTCAACTTCAACAAGTGGCTCGACATCGGGTTCGCCAATTACACGTATCACCAGAATCGCAAGGTGCACCGGATACTCACGCAACAGGCTTTTCTCAATCTGTGTCATCCATTCCAGCCCTTCATCCTCGGGCAGAAGAATCTGGCGCCCAAGATGTCGGCGCTGCTCGACATTCCTCTGGTCATCTTCGGCGAGAACGAGGCGGAGTACGGAAACCCGATCGTGGACAACGAGAAGCCGACGCGCGATCCGAAGTACTACAGCGCCGAGGGCCGTCTGGATGATCTGTACCTCGGCGGCGTGAGCGCCCGCGAGCTGATGGATCGCTACGAATTCACCAAAGCCGATCTCGAGGCCTACTTGCCGGTCGATCCCAACCGTCTTCTCGAAACCGGCACCGAAGTTCACTACCTGGGTTTCTACCTGCGCTGGCACCCGCAGGAAACGTATTACTTCGCTGTCGAGCATTCCGGATTCGTGCCGAACGTCCATCGGACCGAAGGCAGCTACAGCAAGTACAGTTCGCTGGACGATGAGATCGACTGGCTTCACTACTACACCGCCCATGTCAAATTCGGCATCGGCCGTGCGACCTACGATTCGGCGCAGGAAATCCGCAATGGCGACATCACGCGTGACGAAGGCATCGCCCTGATCAAGCGCTACGACGGTGAATATCCGCATCAGTACCTGGCCGACTGTCTCGAGTACATGGACATCACCGCCGATCAGTTCCATGCAGTGATCGAGGACGCTCGCACGCCGCACCTGTGGGTGAAGGACGGCGAACAATGGCGCCTGCGCCAGCCGATCTGGGAAAAAGGGTGATCGGC
This sequence comes from Methyloversatilis sp., assembly GCF_030696805.1. Taxonomy (GTDB): domain Bacteria; phylum Pseudomonadota; class Gammaproteobacteria; order Burkholderiales; family Rhodocyclaceae; genus Methyloversatilis. The sequence continues at coordinate 19,725 of NZ_JAUYRO010000014.1, forward strand.
CGTCCGGCGGGCAGCTACAAGCACCTCTGCAATTCACACTGAATGGACACGCACGATGGTCACCGATGATCCGCGCAAGGGCTACTGGAACGAGGCGTACTACAAGTACTGGAAGTCGCGCGTTGATGAAGCCGGAGTCGGTAGCAGTCAGGTCATCAAGGGGGATGCCAATACCGAGGATGACGACGTCTATCGGGCGTTGTTCTCGACCTATGGTTTCAACAGCGGGCGCGTGCTCGAGGTCGGCTGCGCATGGGGCCGCATGTTTCCTTTGTACCTGGCACACGGCCTGACGCTCAGTGCCGTCGATATTTCCGCAGCGATGGTCGGGGCCGCCAGTGAGCGGTGGGCGGGACATCCCGACATCGAGAGCATCCAGGAGTCGCCCGCCGAAAGCCTGCCTTTCGATGACTGTACGTTCGACAATCTGGCCTGCATCGCGACCTTCGACGCAACTTTCCAGGATCAGGCCCTGCGCGAGTTCCTTCGCGTGACCAAGCCCGGTGCTCGCCTGTTCTTCACCGGCAAGAATGATCTTTATCACCGCGATGATCAGGCTGCGCTGGACGCGGAAATCGGTGCGCGGCGCAAGCAGCACCCGAATTTCTTCACGGATACGCGCCGCATGGTCGAACTGCTGCAAGCTGAGGGACACAAGGTCGACGCCTTGCTGTGCTTTCCGCGCCGCGGTGACTTCGCCAAGGCGGCTTACGTGACGCCGCCTCCGGATCATTTCTACGAATACATGATCGTCCTCACGCGGGGACCGGTGGTCGGTGACTTTCCGCCGTTTGCCAGCGAACATTCGAAAACTTTCCTCGCCGGTGAGCACGGATGATGAGCAGTGCGACCCACGCCGGCACGGTGGATGACACTGAGCCCATCATGATCTCGGGCGTTTACCGATCCGGGACCACCTTCCTCACCGCCATGCTCGGTGCGCACCCGGAGATCCGGGCGTCCTCGTCGACGGTCAAGTTCCTTCGCTTCTGCCTGAACCGATATGGCGATATGGGCGTCCGGGAAAACCGTGCGGCATTGATCGCCGACACGCACGCGCGCATTCGCAAGCGCTGGAAGCTGTCCCTTGATGAACAAGGCATCCTGCGCCAGGCTGATCTTTCAGCGTCGCCGAGCTACGCTCTGATGTACGACCTCATCATGCAGGACATGCTCGGCCAGGGAGCGGGGAAGCGCGTTCGATGGGCCGAAAAACTGGCCGCCCAATGGGAAGACATCCCGATCTTTCTGCAGATGTTCCCGCGCGGCAAGGCCATTCACATCTTCCGCGATCCGCGCGATGTCGCGGTGTCCTACAAGTTGATGACCTTCGAGCCGGGCAATACCTTCCTTGATGCTGCGTTCAATTTCCGGGGTTCGGCGGAGTACCTCGAGCAGCTGACGCAACAGTTTCCGGACCGCGTGCTGGCTGTGCGCGCCGAAGATGTAGCGCGGGCGCCCGAGCACCACGCACGTCTGATGTGCGATTTTCTCGGCCTGACGTACTCGCCGTCGATGATCGATGCCGGCAAGCTGCAGGCCGATGGCGAAGACTGGGCGTCGAACACGTCGTTCGGCACGACCTACAAGACATTGCCGGACGCGCGCCCGCGCTGGCCCGAACACCTGAGCCGTGCGGAAACCATTTTCATCGAACTCGTCTCGCAACCCCATTTCTCCCGTCTCGGCTATCAGACTTCAGGTTTCATCCCCGACAAGGGAGAGTGGGACCGGATGTTCGATTTCGTCACCGAGCCTTTTCTGGACGAACGATTCCGCACCTGGCTGACCACGGGACGAGGCTCGCAGGGCTATCGCACGGACCCCTACGAGTACGAGATGCGCCTTGTTTTCCCGGAACGCTTCGCAGGATGAACGGGAACAGGGGAACGCGATGACCGGAACCGTACATATCGTCCACGCGATCGACACCGAAGGTCCGCTTTACGAGTCGCTGCATGCCAAGTTCGAGCGACTCGAAGACCTTTTCGGCATCGTGGGCATCGAACCGACGCCCGGCAACCTTCGCAGACTGCAGGAGGGCGAGATCGATCTCGGCGATCGCACCGACGCCGTGCGAAGCATGCTGCGCAGCCACCGGGCCAACACGCTGGGTACCTGGACTGAAATCGACCAGATGCTGGAAGTTGCCTGTTCGCGCGAATTCCGGCACCGATATCCGGACAGTCAGGGGCGCGGCTGGGCCTACACGTGGTTCTGCATGGACCACGTCGGCTATCTCGAAAATCCGCGCAAGCGCGACATCGGCCATCACAATGTGCACGACCATTACACCGCACTCGTGAGCCGGCAGGCCTGGGCGCGGGATTCGGTCGAGTTCCATTTCCATCCCATGTCGACCTACCGCGATGCTCACCGCTGCGCGACGCATTACCTGCGTACCGACGATCTTTACCAGATTCTTTGCCGCCGCATCATCGACCGCGGTTTTTTCCCGTCCTCCTACCGTGCGGGTTTTCAGGCGGAACGACCCGACAGCCACTGGTTTCTGGAACAGTTCATCCCGTATGACATTTCCAACATGGCGACGGCGGACACGTCCGACATCGACGCTTCGATCGACTTCAGGAACGGACGCTCCGGCAACTGGCGCAAGGCACCGCATGACTGGACGGTCTATCACCCCGATCACGACGACTATCAGGTGCCCGGGCGCTGCCGCAGACTGATCGGACGCGCACTGAACCTGAACAGCCGGATCGCCCGGATGACGCAGGACGAAATGGATCAGGGGTTCGCGCGCGCGCGCAACGGCGAGGACGTGCTGATCGGATTATGCAGTCACGACTGGCGTGATCTCGTGCCTGAGGTGGAAAACGCCTTCCGCTTTCTACAAGAAGCGAAATCGAGGTATCCGGAGGTGCCCTTCCTGTACAGCAGCTGCCGCGACGCATTTCGCGCGCAACTGCCGCCGGATCGGGCCGCTGAAGCGCCCCTGTCCATGTCGCTTCGGTTTCAGCCGGAGCAACCCGGTCGGGACGTGCCATACATCGAAGTCCGAACGGAACAGGGTACGGTCTTCGGGCCTCAACCCTTTCTCGCGATCAAGACCCGGTCCCGCCGGTACATCCACGACAATTTCGACTTCGACACGTCGGGCCGTGTCTGGTACTACGCCTTTCACGGCGACACGCTGCCGTGGTCCGACGTCGATACGATCAGTGTCGCAGCCAACGACATGATGGGAAACACGGTCGTACTGCGTCACGACAACGAGGATCGCTGACCCGTGCGGCGGCACACGGTCAAGGTACTGATCGCCTGCTACGGCGGAGGGCACGTACAGAGCCTGCTTCCCGTCGTTCGCCAACTGTCGGATCAACCGGACATTTCCGTCACGGTGCTCGGCTTCACCACTGCCCTGGCGACATTCCGGAGTGCGGGCATCGCGGCCGACGGCTACTGTTCGCTGCTCGACGCCGACGATGCGCCCTGGCTTTCCCAGGCGCAGACCTGTGTTGAAAAACCGCTTCATCCGGATGTTTCGGAGCAGGATTCGGCTGCTTACTACGCACTCGGATTGCGCGATCTGCACATCGACCATGGCGCGGACAAGGCCCGCGAACTATTTGCCCGCGACGGCCGCAAGGCCTTCATGCCGGTGCATGCAATGCGTCGCCTCCTCCGGCGATCCACGCCCGATCTGGTGGTTGCCACTACAAGTCCGCGTTCAGAACTGGCGCTGGTGCGTGCCGCCCGGCTCGAGGGCATCGAATCGCTGGCCGTGTCCGACCTGTTTCTTCAGCATGAGTCGTCCTACATCTGCGCGCCGGGCTATGCGAACCACCTGACGGTGATGGCCGCGGCAGTGGGTGAAGACATGGCACGCAGGGGTTTTCCTGCCGAACGTATCCACGTCACCGGCAGCCCGGCGTTCGACAGCCTTTTCGACGGCACGCATGCGGCGGCGGCCGCCTCGCTGCGCCAACTGCTGGGCATGGGCGATCATCAGAAGCTGCTGCTGTGGGCCTGCCCGTCCGCACCCGTGTCGCTGATCGGAAAGCCGTTCATCGACACGGCTTCGATGATCGCCTTCCTCGAGGCGTACTGCGACAAGTGGCCGGACACCCGGTATCTGATCCGCCAGCATCCCAGCAAGCCGGTGGTGCCGCCGGGAACCCCGCTTCGACGCGGTTCGGTCTGCCCACCCGGCGTCACGATAGAAACCTGCCTGCACGCGTGCGATCAGGTCATTCTGGAAACGTCCACGGTCGGGCTCCAGGCTGCGCTGCTCGGCAAGCCCGTCGTCACCGTCGGCGCCGGGGACTATCCGCCTTACGCGGCATACGGGCTCGCCGTTGATGTTCCGGTGCTTGCCGAAGCGGGCGCTGCGCTGCGCCGGATGACAGCGCCGGATCTCGCTCGGCTTGCCTACCCCTTGCAGGAGCGCGCGACCGACCGCGTAGGCCGACTGGTGCGCGAACTCGCCGGTCTGGACGGTGTGAATTGACCTCGCGGGGACACGGATCATGACCCCGGCCCAGGCTTCGCTGCTCGACAGCCTCCGCGCTGCGGCCGCGCAGATCGTGCTGTTCGGGCATATCTATTCCCTGGTGCTGCGCCCCGAACGCACGCTCGGCATCGGTGACCTGGGCGTCGTCGTTTTCTTCGTGCTGTCGGGCTTTCTCATCGGCTATACGACCTTGAACAGGTGCAGCCTTGATGATTACGACCTCCGGCGCTATCTGGTTGATCGTTTCTGCAGGATTTTCGTGCCCTACCTGCCGGCGCTCATACTGATACTGCTCATCGACAGTGCGGTGTTCGCGTGGACCGATACCCGTACCTACATCGAGCATTACACGATCAAGGACTTTGTCGCGTCCCTGCTGATGCTGCAGCAACACCCGGCCGGGTTGTTTTTCGACGAGATTCTCGGTGCATCAAATCTTAAGCTATCGACCTTTTCGAGCGCCCGACCGCTGTGGACGGTGGCCGTCGAGTGGTGGCTCTACCTCTGCTTCGGTCTGCTCGTTTTCCGCGCAAGACAGATCGTGTCATCATGCCGCTGGCAACTGCTTTTCGTCGTATTCGCGAGTGTGCCGCTGTTCAATGCCACCGCCGGTACCGGCGCCGGATTGAGCCTGGTCTGGTTCGCCATGTGCGGACTGGCATGGGTATACTGGAAGGAGCGGAAGAAAATCGACGGTGGGGTCGCCGCCATCATGATCGGCGCGGGAGCCGGGCGCGCCCTCCTTCGCGCCGCGCCATACCTTCTGTTGTTGCTGATCGCTGCCCGCCTGCTGTGGACCGGATTTCTGGAAACACGACAGCCCTTCGATCGCTTGTTGTTCTACGACTTCAACCTGTACGGACTGATCATGGCGCTGTGCGTTGTGTTGTTTCTTCTGAAGGGCACAACGATCGACGGCGAGCGCAATCGCACGCTCGTTTCATTGCCGATTATTCCTATTCGCTGTACCTGATTCACTACAGCGTTATTTTCATGCTTCACGCCTTTGGCCTGAAGTCCGGCAGCGACATACTCGACCTATTCATGTATTTCTTTGCCTGCAATGTTGTTGCGATCGTATTCTGGTACGTTTTCGAACGGAACTATCGGAGATTCGGCGAACGTCTCGCCGGGCGTTTCAGGGCAGTGCCAGCGCGAGGCCTGCCATGATCAGCACATATATGTACGCGTCCGAGAGGTCTGGACAATGAGAGTGTTTCTCACCTGTTACGGGGGCGCTCACGTGTCGGCGATCATCCCGCTGTATCAGGTACTGGTGAGGCGCGGGCACACCTGCCACCTTCTTGCACTCACGACTGCAGCGGAGACGGCGCGGCGCTGCGAGTTGCCCTTCTTTCGCCCGATCGACTTCGTCGACACGGCCGACTCGGACATTCGAAAATGGGGGGAGCGACTGGCGCAACGACACCATACCGAGGGCAAGGGGCTTTCCCGCGAGGAGTCCATTGCCTATCTGGGCGTCTCGTTCTGCGAGCTGGCAGCGGATCTCGGTGAGGCGGAAGCCTGGCGACGCTACGAGAAATCGGGTCTGAATGCCTTCGCGCCGGTCCGTTTCATGCGCCGGGTCATTTCGCATTTCGAACCTGACGTCGTGGTCGCCACCACATCGCCACGCATGGAAAAGGCGGCCTTGCGCGCAGCTTTTCAACTCGACATACCCAGTCTGTGCATGGTCGAATTGTTCGGGCTGCTCGAAGAACCATGGCTCAGCCGGCCCGACAACGGTCATGTCCTGGCCGTGTCTCGTGAAGACGTCCGGAGACGCCTCGTGGCCGCCGGTCGCCAGGCCCGTGACATTCACCTCACGGGCAGTCCGATGTTCGATCAGCTTGCCGATCCGGATCTGCCCGCTGCGGGTCGCAGATGGCGCCATGAACGCGGGGTTGCCGACAACGAAAAACTCGTGTTCTGGGCTGAACAGCCGGAACCGGGTGATCCGGAACTTCCGCGCAGGGTTCGTCTGCATCTGGCGGATCTTTGCCGCAACAAGGGGTGGCGGCTGGTCGTACGCCTGCATCCCAGCAGTACCGATCATCGTGCGGAGAAGATTCCGTCCGACTGCCTGCAGAGCCATGCGCACGAACCGCTTTCGCATGTCATGCATGCATGCGATTCGGGCGTTACTCTTACGTCTACAGTTGGGTGGGAGCTTCTTCTCTGCAGCAAGCCTTTACTCGTCATCCGCATATCCGAGTTCAGCAATGCCGTAACCTATGGGGCCGATGATGGCGCCCTTGTCGTTGACACGCTTGAGCAGGCTGCCGGAGGTTTGTCCGATCTGTTGCATGACACCTCCGAATCAGCACGGCTGCAGCAGTTCAGATCACGGTTGCCGAGCCCCGGTGGCGCGTCGCACCGGATCTGCGATCTAATAGAGAAGACCGTCCATACGCGCAACTACAGTCTCGAAGATAGCAGGCGCGCCCGCACACATGCCAATTGATCAATTGAAGATACCGGTCCTGCACGTCGTGCACTGCATCGACACAGAAGGGCCACTTGATGAAGACATCGATGCGACTTTCAAGCGCATCGAGGGTCTCTTCGGCGTCCGGCTGCCCGTTTCAGCCGCGACGCTGACGGCGCTGCAGCGCCGGGACATTCCCCTCGATGGCCTGGAACATGAGATCGCTGCGGTCATCACCCCCAACCTGCTGGCCTACAACCGGAACTGGGCTGAAATCCGGAACATGCTGGGCGAGGCGCTCAGCCCCGCGTTCAGGCGCGAAATGACGGACGAAACAGGGCGCGGCTGGGTCTTCAGCTGGCATTGCCTCGATCACCTGGGTTACACGGCGAATCCACGCCGAAAGGATCTTGGCTACGGGAAGGTTTTTCACTTCTATCGCAGCGTGCTCGCAGAAACCGGAAGCCTCGACGACGAAATCAACTGGCACTTCCATCCGCTTTCGCTCACCCGGGAACCGCTCGCCGCCGCGACTTCCTACTCGAACAGCATGGATGTCCTGCTGTCAGTGCTGGCACGACGTATCATCGAAGACGGTTGGTTTCCGACCACCAACCGCCCGGGCTTTCACTCCGAAAGGCCCGATTCGCACGCGTTTCTTGAACAATGGATTCCGTTCGACTACGCAAATCAATCGTGTGTACTTTCGGAAAGCGAACAAAAGGACACGCATCTGGGGCGCTTCGGCGACTGGCGGCGCGCACCTCTCGACTGGATCGGCTATCACCCGCACCACGACGACTACCAGCTGCCGGGCCAGTGTCGCCGGTGGATTTTCCGGTGCCTGAACGTGGGAACCCGTCTGCGTCAGCTGACCGAAGCCGACGTGCATGATGCGTTCCGCGATGCACTGACGCAGGGAAGTGCGATTCTTGCATTCGCCGATCATGACTACCGCGACATCAGGCCAGATGTCAGACATGTCAGGATGTTGCTGGAGAAGGTCGGCAGGGACTATCCGGCGGTCCGGTTGCGCTTTTCCGGCGCAGAAGAGGCCGCCCGTCTGCACACCACCGCGCTGGCGAATGAAACGCCCGATGCGCCGCCTGAGTTTTCGATCGAACTCGAAGGCAATCGCGTGCATGTGCGGCTCGCGCAAGGCAGTCTGTTCGGTCCGCAGCCCTTTCTGGCATTGAAAGCCCTATCCGGTCAGTACCACCACGACAACTTCGATGTGGTTGAGCCGGGTCGCCACTGGACCTATGTGCTGGACGAGCAGACGCTGCCGTTATCCGACGTCGATTGCGTGGGTGTCGGGGGCGCCGGGCGATGCGGCGGCTACGGCGTCGCGAGGATCGTGGTCGGCGACTTGCAGCATTCATGACAGCTGCGAAAGTGCGAAGCGTTCCCGGTTGGCTGTTCCCGGCCTTGTTGTTTCTGCTGTGCGGCGCGATAGCGCTGCCGATGCTGCCAGTCTGGCAGGGTGGCGTTCGTCTGCTTGCGGGCATCGCACTGATCAGCGTTCTGGCCGATCGCCCGGGCATGCGCCGGATGATTGCAGCCGTTCTGGCCGTTTGTGCGCTGATCAGTGGCGCCGCGTGGCTGGCCTGGCTGGCCGCTGCGCCGTTCGACCATGTGATACACGCCCTGACCGATGTATTCGGACAGCCGCTCGGACTGTTGCCCGACTTCAGCCTGCTGCTGTATGACGCGCTTTGCGTTACGGGCCTGCTGTGTATCCTCTTGCGCCGTGACCGCCGAGGCGGATGGCCGTATCTTGCCTTTGTGGCCGGACTCGGGACTTTCTGGTGGTGGGGCGTGCTGACGGTTGCCGCGAGGGGCGCTGGTGCGGCGTCCGGAGCCGAGCTTTCACAGATGGCTACCGGTCTGTCGGGGTGGGCTACGTGGGTCTATTGGGCTGGACTGACCTTGCTGCTCGTTCGCGACGAGTCGCAGGTGCAGCACACCCTGAAGGCGCTGGGCATCGGCGGGTTGATTGTCGGCGCGGCCATTGCCCTGCAGTGGGTGGGCGCCGATTTTTCCTATGTCATCGCATCGGTTCCGGGCGTGTCGGAAGGCTTTCATCGGGTGCGCGGCACCGATTACTATCATGCGCCCGCCGCCTGCATCGTCGGCCTGACAGCCATCGCCCTTCTGGGCCTGACGGGCGAGCGACGACGCTTCGGAGCGTTGCTGGGCGCTGCGGCACTGATCGGACTGACCATCCTCAACAACACGCGAGCCGTCAGTCTGGCGCTCATGAGCGCCCTCGCCGTTCTGCTGATGGCCTCGCTGTGGCGACGCCAGTGGCGGACTGCTGCGATGTCGTTACTCGCTGTCGCACTCGTCGCACCACATCTGCTCTATCTGAAGCCCTCGCTGACGGGTGCGCCTGCGCAGGTGTCGACGACTGCAGCGCAGGATGGCTGGACAGATTTCGGACCGTCCTCCGATCCGACGGCCGCGACCGGGGGTACGCCTCCGCGCAGGGTGGGGGTGGCCGATGTGGCAAGGGCGAACGCTCCGCGTTCGGCGCTGGCTGAAAGCGGCCTTGCGATCCTGCCGGACGCCTGGCTGATCGGTCATGGTGTCGGCACGCTCGATCTGCCTCTCGAAGGCGATTCATTCGGCGGCCTGACCAGCACGTACTCCACGCACACTCTTTACCTGGACATGGCATTGATGGCGGGCATTCCGGCACTGCTTGCCGCGCTGGTCGTGTTCGCGTCGGGCGCAGTCGGAACCCTGCAGGCGCTCCTGGGCAGCAAGTCGTCGCCGGTTCGCGCCGGCAGCGCCGCGGCGTTGCTTGCAATGCTGACGATGTTTGCCGTCATATCGCTGTTCCTGCCGCAGGAGCGCAACGAAGTCATCGGCATCGCGTTTGCCGTTGCCGCGCTCGCGCTGGCCGCGGCCGGCCGGTCGAGCACTGAGGCAACCGGCCCGGCGCTGCAGCACGTAGCGGCCTGGGTCCCCGGCTATGTGCTGATTGCGCTGGGTGCAGCCGGATGGACCATCCTGACGAGTCCGACCTACATCTTCCCGGCTCTGGAACTGGTCGTTCGATACGGCGCCGAAATCGTTCGCGATCGCCAGCACGTCTATGTGAACGAACCTGCGATGCGCCCCGTGCTGGCGTCGCTGTTGCGACTGCGCGGCGGCGATGCCGCTCAGGTTTCGGTCCTTGCGGACGGCGCGCAGGCCCTCGAGGCGAGGCAGGCGTGGATTGTCTGGAACCCAGGTCGCCTTCCGGCCTACCCGGCGCTGGCCAGCCAGCTTGGAAAGCCGCGCCATCCGCATCGCAACCAGGCCCTCGCCATTTCGATGCCGGCGCACTGGTGGCTGATGCCCTCCGCGCAGCCGACGGCGAGTTTCCTGTTTGCCGGGGCAAGGACCAAAGTTCCGGCGGGCGGCCTTCACCGGAACGTTGATGACGCGTCGATTCAGGTGCCTGTATTGCCCAACCATGCCCCTTTCGCCACTATCCGCCTCGGGCCGACCATCGGCGGGCGGGCCGAACATGTTGCCGACTTCAACCAGGGATCCGCGGTGTCGTGGAATGCCGCGCACAATGCGGAAATCCGCTTTCATGTCCCTGAAATGGCGCAGCAACCGCTGCGGGCATACCGGATGAACGCGTTGATTAACCGCAGCATGCAGGCGGCGGAGCGCTACACCTGGACGATGGAAGGGTCCGCAGACGGTCGTGACTGGACGCAGATCGACAGTCGAAGCGGCGAGCGGGTCAGCCACGATGTTTCGAGGCCTTCGACTTACTTGATTCCGGATGCGCCAGCATTTCCGTTTTACCGTATCCGCTTCGTGCCGGCCGGAAATGCGCCCGGCGCTTCCGCCGGTCTTTCGGAGATGGAACTGTATTTTTCACCAGACGGCCGATTTACTGATTGACGACACGATGAACGAAAAGATTGCAGTCCGTGATATTCACGCAGCAGGTGTAGCCGAAGAATTCGACCGTCTGATGCAACTCGACATTGACGATCTGCGCGCGCATGAGCACGCCTTTGTCGACACGGCGTGCCCGGCTTGTCATGGAAACGATGTGCCGCACGCCTTCGTGCATCAGTCGCTGTCCTACCGTCGGTGTGGCCGGTGCGAAACGCTGTTCGTCTCGCCCGGCCCGACCGAGAGCCTGCACCTCGATTTCGTCCGCAGCAGCCGTGCCATGGAGTTCTGGCGCGAACACTTGCCGGCGGACATGAAACGAACACGCCGCCCGATGTATCAGGAGCGGGTCGCCTACGCGCTCGATGTCTGGGCGCGTACCGGTGTCAGACCGCACACAACGCTGGAATTCGGAGCGGGCAACGGCGAATTCGCCGAAGAACTTTCGGCGACGGGTGCCGTGGAACGCATCGTGCTGCTGGAACCCCAGGCTTTGAACCTGGAGCAGCCCGGAATCGAGATCATGACCGAAGGTTTCGAGGCGCTCGAGACCGCCGGCCGCAGTTTCGATGCGGTGTTCGCCTGGGAGCTGATCGAGCACCTCATCGAACCCGATCAGTTCCTGCGCGTGGTGCGCCAGGTGTTGAAGCCGGGTGCCCCGTTCATCCTGTCGACGCCCAATGAACGCAGTGTCGAGACACGCAGGCTGGGTACCGATTCGTCGAACATCCTGTTTGATCACGTGCGTCTCTACAATCCGGCATCGATCTCCACGCTGCTCGAACGCAATGGATTCCGCGTCGTCGAGCTGTGCACGCCGGGCAAACTCGACGTTGCGCGGCTGCAGGGATACCGGGCGGAGCGTCCGGAGGTGTTCGGCGACGACCCGTGTCTGAATCTCATCCTGAGCGACGAGCGAGCGAGCGAGTCTTTTCAGACTTTTCTTCAGCAGAGCCTGCTGTCGAGTCATATGCGCGTCGTCGCCGTGGCCGACGGGGACTGGCGTGGCAGCCGGACGCCCTTGCTGCGCGGCTGATATCGGCGAGTTTCACAGCCATGGAAATGATCTACAGCGACTTCGTCGGCAGCCAGACGGATCCGCTCACCTGGTACGACCTGCTGCCGGGCGACCCGGTGCGGATATCCGGCATGCCCGACAATTGCCCGGGCGCCGACCTGGCCGACGCGCTGCTTGCCGCCGATCTGCCTGACGATCCCGCTTTGCTCGACCTGCTCACTGCCCGGCTGTTGAACGATACAGACGACCTCTCCCGGTACCCGCACTGGCGCGAGCTTGCAACGCGACTGTCGCGCCTCATGTGTTCGCAACTGGTCGCAGGGGGCGCACGTCCGCTGAGGATGCGGGCACAGCGTCTGAATTACTGCATCCAGAGCCTGCTCGATCGCGGGCGTCCGGCAGCCTTCACGCCGTCGGATTTGATCGAAACCACGCTGCCGGGGAGCAAACCCTGGGACTGCGTTGTGCATCAGGGTGCGCGCTGGTGGCTGACTTCCGACGAACTCAACGTTCATCGAGAAGACGCATCCGGTGCGGTCGGCTGGCGACGCGGCTTGCCGACCCAGCTCGACCCGCTGCCCGACGGACGCTTGTCGGTCGGGTCGATCTACACGCCGGGCGCGCATCTGATCGATGGCCTGACGTGGACCGAAATCACGCACGATCGGCCGGTTCCGCTTGTTTTCGAGCACGACGGCGCAGTGTGTTTCCTCGACCACTCCGGCGCTATCTGGCGCGACCGTCCGCGCGCCGTCCTGTGGCGCACACCCTGCGCCCAGGTGCATTTTGCACGGTTGATCGATGGGGTCATATTTTGTCTGGACAATGCTGATTTCGGACATCTGACGAGCTGCGACCTCGCGTCGGGCGCGATCACGCGCCACGCGACAGACCCGGTTCAGGTGTGCAATGACGTCACGCTGGCCGACGGCCACCTTTACATGATCGACAAGCAGCAGGGCAGCGTCTTCAAGTTCGACCGGGATTTCCGTTTCGTCGGGCGCGCGTTGCGTTTCGGTCGAGGTCCGGGCGAACTGCTGGACCCGGTCGGGCTGCGGTTCCAGGGCGAAAAGCTGCACGTGGTAAGCTGGCTTTCAGGTCGGCTGACGGAGCTGACACCCTTCTGAACCGCGCCCGGAACCTGCTGCCCACTGCGCTGCAAGCCATCGCCCTCCACGGCGGATGAAACCGGGCTGTCGGTGCCGCTTCAGGCTCGGCGGCAAGCGGAAAATGAACACCGCTTCATGCGGGCTGCAACGGACTGACTCACAGGACCGATTCCCTTACGAACACGATGGCTGAACGAATGCTTTGCACGATCTGCGCCCGCGGCGGTTCCAAAGGCGTGCCCAACAAGAACGCGCGCGTAGTCGCCGGCAAGCCGCTGCTTGCACACACGGTCGAACAGGCCATCGAAAGCGGGCTGTTCGATGCCATTGCCTTCAGCAGCGACAGCGAAACCTATCTCGATCTGGCGGCCAGGGCCGGCGCAACGGTGCTGATCCACCGACCGGCAGAACTTGCCACCGATGTCGCAGGCAAGCTGCCGGTGATCCGGCATTGCGTGTCGGAGGCTGAAACCAGCCTGGGTTTCCGTGCGGACGTGGTCATCGATCTCGACTGCACATCGCCGCTTCGCCTGCCGTCGGACATCCGCGCCTGTGCAGAGCTGCTCCGCATGAGCGGCGCCGGAAACGTCGTGACGGCTGCACCGGCGCGACGTTCGCCCTATTTCAATCTGCTCGAACGCTTGCCCGATGGACGGATAGATCTCGCCAAGCGGCCGGAAGTGCCCATCCTGCGTCGACAGGATGCGCCCGCCTGCTTCGACATGAACGCATCGATATACGCATGGACACGTGACGCCCTGTTCAGCCGTGACGGGCTGTTTCATCCAGATACCCAGCTTTATGTCATGGCCGAGGAGCGCTCCATCGACATCGACAGCGAACTTGATTTCGAGATCGTCAGTCTGCTGCTGGAACGCAGGGCCGCTGAGTCATGAAGTGTCTGGTAATCGGCTTCGGATCGATTGGCCGGCGTCATGCCCGGGTGCTGGGCGAGATCGGATGCGAGGTTGCAGTGGTCACGTCCGCAACGGACACGTCCCTGCCCGCTTTTCGTGATCTCCGGAGCGCGCTCGATGAGTTTGCACCGGGCTATGTCGTGATCGCCAACGATACCCGCCTGCATGGCCCGGCACTCGCTGCGCTGGCCGGGCACGGCTTTTCCGGGACCACGCTGGTTGAAAAACCGATGCTCGCCGGATCGGGCGAATTGCCCGTGCTGCCGTCAGGGCCGGTTTTCGTCGGCTACACCCTGCGATTCCACCCGCTGATCACCCGCTTGATGGAACAAGTCGATGGACAGGCGCTGTGGACCTTCACGGCCTATGTCGGTCAGTATCTTCCTGATTGGCGTCCCGACCGTGATTACCGGCAAAGTTACTCGGCAAGACGCGAGGACGGCGGTGTGGTTCGCGACCTCAGCCACGAACTCGATTACGCCCAGTTGCTCGCGGGGCGATGGCGCAGCACCATCGCCGCAGGCGGCAAGCTGAGTACGCTGGACATAGACAGTGAAGATGCCGTGACGGTGCTCGCCCGCTGCGAGCGCTGCGAGCTGGTGACCGTGCACATGAATTACCTCGATCGAACAGTGTCGCGATGGATTCTGGTCAATGGCCCGTTCGGCACCCTGAAGGCCGATCTTGTCAAAGGCACGCTGGCGATCAATGGCCATGAGTATCAGGTCGTGGTCGAGCGGGACGCGATGATGCGGCAGCAGCATCTGGCTGCGATGTCGGGCGACGATCCGCGGTCGTGCGACGCAGCGACCGCGCTGTCGACCGTGCGCTGGGTGGATGCCATTCATCAGTCACTTGCAGACGGGCGCCGGATCGATGCAGACCCACACATTGCTTGAACGAACCAACCGGATCCGCTGAATGGACACTCGAACATCCTACTTGCGCCTCGAGGACAAGGTCGCCGTCGTGACCGGCGCGGCTGGCATCATCGGCAACGTGATCGCGCGGCGTCTCGCCGGATTCGGAGCGAAGGTCGCGCTGGTGGACATCGACGCAGCCGGCCTTGAAAGGCTGGCTGAGGAGATCGGCAGGGAACAGGGCGATACGACCTGCGTTCGCGCCTTTGCCTGCGATCTGGCGGATGCCGGTGCCATCACGCGCACGGTCGGCAACATCGTCGCCTGGAGTTCGCGCATCGACGTGTTGTTCAATAACGCGGCAAGCAAGACCGGCGATCTCGCGCGCTTCTTCGACCCGGTCGACGAGTACTCGCTGGACACCTGGCATGAAGTCATGGCGGTCAATGTCGATGGCCTGTTCGTCATGGCGCGGGAATGCGCTGCACACATGCGCGAACAGGGCGGTGGCGCCATTGTGCAGACGGCGTCCATCTACGGTGCCATGGCGCCCGACATGCGCATTTACGAAGGCTCGTTCTATCTTGGTCAGCAGATCAACACGCCGCCGGTCTATGCGGCCTCCAAAGGCGCCGTCATTTCGCTGACGCGCTATCTGGCCGCTCTGTGGGCGGCCGACGGCATCCGCGTGAATGCCATCTCGCCGGGTGGCGTATCGAGCGGGCAGAACGGTGTTTTCCATGA
The DNA here is from genome assembly GCF_030696805.1 of Methyloversatilis sp. GTDB lineage: Bacteria > Pseudomonadota > Gammaproteobacteria > Burkholderiales > Rhodocyclaceae > Methyloversatilis. The sequence goes on from NZ_JAUYRO010000014.1 coordinate 35,178, forward strand.
CAGGTATCGGGCTCGCGTGCCGATGGGGCGGATGGCCGAGGCACAGGAGATCGCCGACGCTGCGCTGTTTCTCGCCTCACCGGCATCTGCCTACATGACCGGCCAGAACCTGCTGGTCGACGGGGGGTTGTCGATATGGTGAGCAGCGGGGTATCGACGGCCCTGCAGCGCTGCCTGATCATCGCCGAGGCCGGCGTCAATCACAACGGTTCGGAAGACAACGCGCTGAGACTGGTGGATGCCGCCGTGGCGGCTGGCGCCGACATCGTCAAGTTCCAGACCTTCAAGGCGGAGCGTCTGGTGACGCGCGCCGCGAAGAAGGCCGCATACCAGGAAACGCAGACCGGCGAAGGCGACCAGTATTCCATGCTCAAGGCGCTCGAGCTGGACGAGGACGCGCATGCGCGCATTGCCCGTCACTGTGCGGAGCAGGGCATCGAATTCCTGTCGACCGGGTTTGACGAGGCGTCGACCGATTTCCTGTTGTCACTGGGCATACGCCGGCTCAAGCTGCCCTCCGGCGAACTGACGAATGCGCCTTTCGTCCGTTTTCTTGCGTCCAAGGGTTTGCCGCTCATCGTGTCGACCGGCATGGCCACCCTTGATGAGGTTGCGCAGGCGGTCGACTGGGTGCGTGACGCCCGGCAGGCCGCAGGCCAGGATGCCCCTTTGATCGAAGTCCTGACGCTGCTGCATTGCACGTCGAACTATCCGACGCCGCTGACCGACGTGAACCTGCTGGCGATGCGCACGCTGCAGGACCGTTTCGGCTTGCCGGTCGGCTACTCCGATCACACTGCCGGCATCTTCGTCGCGCCGCTGGCGCGCACACTCGGTGCCAGGGTGTTCGAAAAACACTTTACCCTCGACCGCTCGATGCCGGGCCCCGACCACGCTGCGTCGCTCGAGCCTGCCGAGCTGGCCCGGATGATCAGCGCCATCCGCGATACCGAACTGATACTGGGAGATGGCTTCAAGGCGCCGACCGGGCCCGAACTCGAGGTCAGGGTGGCGGCTCGACGCAGTGTGACGCTCGCGGGAGACGTCCAGGCGGGTCAGCAGCTCCGTGCGGAAGACCTGACCCTGATGCGGCCTGGCAACGGCATCCCGCCGGCGGAACTGGACAGCGTCGTTGGATGCACGGTCATCCGCTCGATGCATGCGGGCGATACGCTGCGCCGGGAGGATATTGCGCCGTGAGACGCATTGTCTATGTCACGGGTACTCGCGCAGATTTCGGGCTGATGCAGCGTACGCTGAGCGCGATCGACCGTGATTCCCGGCTAGACCTCGGACTGTGCGTCACCGGCATGCACCTGCTGCCGGCCTATGGTGAAACAGTGAACGAAATCGAAGGCTTCGGCCTGAAGATCATCGGTCGGGTGCCGGTGGTTCTCGACGGCTCTTCGGGCGCGACGATGGCCCGGGCGCTGGCTGTCCAGCTGGATGGAATGACCCGCCTGTTCGAAGACTATCGCCCGGATCTCGTGCTGGTGCTGGGTGATCGCGGGGAAATGCTGGCGGCCGCGCTGGCCGCCCTTCACCTGAATATCCCGACGGCACACATCCACGGAGGCGAATTGTCGGGCACCGTGGACGAGCCCGTCCGTCACGCGATCTCGAAGATTTCGCACTACCATTTCACCAGTACCGAAGGGGCGCGGCAGCGGCTGATACGCATGGGTGAGCGACCCGAGCACGTGTTCGTTTCGGGCGCGCCAGGCCTGGACGGACTGACCGAAGCGGTCGCAGCCGACCGCTCGGCGCTGAGCCTTCGCTTCGGATTCGATCCGGTACGTCCGCTGGCGCTGATGGTGTTTCACCCTGTGCTGCAGGAAGCCGATACCGCGCGACACCAGGCACGCATGCTGCTCGATGCATTGCATGACCGGGGGTGCCAGACGATCTGCCTTCTGCCGAACAGTGATGCAGGTGGTGCCGCAGTGCGGGCAGAGATCGAGGCGCGTGTGTTGGCGCCGGACTGCGCTGTGCTCGCGCATCTGCCGCGCGACGAGTATCTGACGTGTCTGGCGTCCGCTGATGTGCTCGTCGGCAATTCGAGCAGCGGCATCATCGAGGCGGCGAGTTTCGGGTTGCCGGTCGTCAATGTTGGCACCCGTCAGCACGGTCGCGAACGCAGCAGCAACGTGATCGACAGCGAAGCAAGCCGTCCGGCGCTCGACGACGCACTCGACGCCGCGCTGAAGCGCGGCCGGCAGGTCTGCGAAAACGTCTATGGCGACGGGCAGACGAGTCGGCGTATCGTCGAATGGCTTGCCACGCTGCCGCTCGACGCCGACTTGATGAAAAAACAGAATGCCTACTGATACCTGCCTGCTGATAGGCGCGGGCGGCCACGGCTGCGTGGTTCTCGATGCGCTGCTTCTGGCCAGCCCCGAAATCGACGTGTGTGTGCGCGACGACTTTCCGACATCGCTGCCTCTTCTGGGCCGGACGGTCGTCAGTCCGGCATTGCCGCCCGGAGTGTTCGAAGGGGCGGTGCATGTCGCCATCGGTTCCAATGAAGTCCGTTGTCGTCTCGCCAGCCTGATGTGCGAGCGGGGCGGTCGATTGTTGTCGGTCGTGCATCCCGTGGCTACGGTATCGCCGCATGCGACGCTGGGCGAGGGCGTGTTCGTCGCCGCACGGGCCGTCATCGCGCCTCGCGCGCGCGTAGGTGACGGTGTGATCGTGAATCACGGCGCAGTTGTGGATCACGACTGCGAGGTAGGGGCGTGGAGCCACATTGCGCCGGGATCGGTGCTGGGTGGTGGCGTCACCACAGGGCGGCGCGTACTGGTAGGCAGCGGTGCCATCATCCTGCCTGGCCTGCATATCGGGGATGACGCTATCATCGCAGCCGGTGCAGTAGTCACGAAAGACGTTGCTGAGGGACAATTGAAAGTCGGCATTCCGGCGCGAAACAGACATGGATAGCGTAAAGAAACTTCTGATAGACGAGCAGGCCGACATACGTACGGCCCTGGCCCAGCTGGAGCGAACCGCACGCGGCCTGCTGCTGCTCGTCGATGGCGACGGCCGCCTCAAGCGGACGGTGACCGACGGGGACTTGCGTCGGCTGCTGCTCAGCGGAGCGAATCTTGACGACCGGCTGTCGGATCTGCCCGCCTGCGAGCCAAAAACCATCAGCGACGACGCCAGCCCGGAGGCTGCACTTGAATTGATGAACCGCCACCGGGTGGACCACATTCCACAGATCGATGCGGCGGGACGTCCTTCGGGCCTGTTGCTCCGGCGCGATCTATGCAGTCCCATCCTGCTGTCCACGCCGCATCTCGGCAGCGGCGAGCGGGGCTTTGTGGACGATGCGTTCCGAACGAACTGGATCGCCCCGCTAGGGCCGAACGTTGATGCGTTCGAAACCGAGCTCGCGGCTCACGTCGGCATCGGCCACGCGGCTGCACTGTCCTCCGGTACTGCAGCGATCCATCTGGCGCTAGACCTGCTGGGCGTGGGCCCGGACGACGAGGTGCTCTGCTCGACCCTGACTTTCGTCGCCACGGCCAATCCGATCCTGTATCAGCGTGCCACGCCGATCTTCATTGATTCGGAACCTGGCACATGGAACATGTCGGTGCCCGCCCTGCAGCGGGCGCTGGCTGACGCAGATCGACGCGGACGCCTTCCGGCAGCCGTCATCGTCGTCAATCTTTACGGCCAGAGCGCTGACATGGACCCGATTCTCGAGGCGTGCGGGCGCTACGGTGTTCCGGTGGTCGAGGACGCTGCCGAGTCGCTCGGTGCGACGTATCGCGGAAAGGCGAGCGGCACGCTCGGAAAGATCGGCATCTATTCCTTCAACGGCAACAAGATCATCACGACATCGGGCGGAGGCATGCTCGTGTCCGACGATGGCGAACTGGTCGAACGTGCCCGGTTTCTGTCCACCCAGGGACGCGAGCCCGCTCCCTGGTATCTTCACAAGCGTGTTGCATACAACTACCGCATGAGCAACATTCTCGCCGGCGTAGGACGCGGACAGCTGCAGGTGCTCGAAGAACGGGTGGCCGCGCGCCGCCGCGTGCTTGATCGCTATCGTGAAGCGCTGTCGGACATCGAGGGGCTTGGATGGATGCCCGAGGCGGACTTCGGCCGCTCGACCCGCTGGCTGAGCGTGTGCGTGCTCGATCCGCAAGCCACCGAGGTGACGCCGGCCGATTTCATCGCAGCACTGGCAAGACAGAACATCGAGGCGCGACACGTCTGGAACCCGATGCATCGGCAACCTCTTTTCGCAGGCTGCGCCTATTACCCCCACGAAGAAGGCTGCAGCTTCAGCGACCAGGCATTTCTGACCGGTGTCTGCCTGCCATCGGGCTCCAGTCTGGAAGATTCGCAGATCGATCGGGTGTGCCGCGTCATTCGCGATGCGCTCGTCCGTCGCTGAGGGTGCAATGACTACCGCACCCGCACATTTCCGATCACTGATGTGGCGCCCGGGCACCCGCGAGCGGTTGTCCCACGATAAGGCCCGGCCATGAAGATGCTGTCGCGTTCCAACGTTGTGTTTCTGGGCGATGCAGCGCTGGCTGGCGTTGCCTGGTATCTGTCGTTCCTGCTCCGCTTCAATCTTTCGATTCCACCCGAATACGTACCATCCATGCTGGCCATCCTGCCCTGGGTGGTCTGTGCGCAAGCGGTGGTGTTCCGGCTGTTCGGCCTGTATCGGAGCATCTGGCGCTTTGCCAGCCTGCCGGATCTGCAACGCCTGGTCATCACGATTGCGGCGGCGTCCCTGCTTGCTCCGTTGCTGGTGTGGTTGATCAGGCCCGAAGGCATCGTGCCGCGCACGATCTACGTGCTTGATCCCATCCTGCTGATCCTGCTCATGGGTGGCGCGCGCTTCGCCTATCGCGCATGGCGCGATCATCGCGAATTCGGCGCTGCCGCGACGCAGGGGAAACCGGTGCTCATTCTGGGTTCCGGCGAGTCGGCGCTGAGCCTGCTGCGCGAGATCGGCCGCTCGGGTCAGTGGCGAGTGGTCGGGCTGCTCGACGACAATCCGAAGAAGCACGACCGCACGGTCTATGGACACAAGGTTCTGGGCGGCGTGGACTCGCTGGCCCGGCACGCGCTCGATCTGAAGGTGTCGCACGCCATCATCGCCATGCCGAACGCGTCGCACGAGGCGCGGCGCAAGGCGGCAAACGCCTGCGTTCGCGCCGGCGTCAAGCCGATGACGGTGCCGTCCTTCGATGACCTGATCAGCGGCAAGGTGGCGGTGGCTGCGGTGCGCGAGGTGGAAGTCGAAGACCTTCTCGGACGCGATCCGGTGAAGATCGACGCGCCGCGTCTGCGTCAGCTGATCGAAGGTCAGGTGGTCATGGTCACCGGCGCCGGAGGGTCGATCGGTTCGGAGCTGTGCCGGCAGATCGCGCGCTTCGCACCATCGGCCATCGTGGCGTTCGAGCGCGGCGAGTTCCTTCTCTACAACCTGGTCGAGGAGTTCTCCGAAGTCTTCCCGCAGGTTCGCATCGAACCGGTGATCGGCGACGTGCGAGAAGAGGCGCGACTGACCGCGGCGATGCAGCAGTTCCATCCGGTGGTGGTGTTCCATGCCGCCGCGTACAAGCACGTGCCGCTGATGGAAGGCGTGAATGCAGTCGAGGCCATACGCAACAACGTCGGCGGTACGCTGGCCGCTGCGCGCGCAGCACAGGTCTGCGGCGTTCTGCGCTTCGTGCTGGTGTCCACCGACAAGGCGGTGAACCCGGTCAATGTCATGGGCGCGACCAAGCGGCTCGCCGAAATGGCCTGTCAGGCACTGGCCGCACGTGGCGGCACGACCGCCTTCAGCACGGTGCGCTTCGGCAACGTGCTGGGCAGCGCAGGCAGCGTGATTCCGAAGTTTCAGGAGCAGATCGCCCGCGGCGGACCGGTCACGGTCACCCACCCGGACATCATCCGGTACTTCATGTCGATTCCCGAAGCCGCGCAGCTCGTGCTGCAGGCTGCGCTGATGGGTGAGGGCGGCGAGATTTTCGTGCTCGACATGGGCGAACCGGTACGCATCGCCGATCTGGCGCGCGACATGATCCGGCTGTCCGGCGCGTCCGAATCCGAGGTGAAGATTCATTTCACCGGCCTGCGCGCCGGTGAGAAGCTGTATGAAGAACTGCTGGCAAGCGACGAAACGACACGGCCGACGCATCACCCCAAGGTGCGCATCGCGCGTGCCCGCGCGATGGATGACACGCTTTGGCTGGGCCGGCTCGAACGCTGGCTGTCCGGGCCGCTGCCTGTGGAGCCGGCGGCCCTGCGCAACGAACTGGCGCAGTGGGTGCCGGAATACAAGCCGCAGCATGAAATGCCGTCGGCGGTGCTGCCTGCTGCGGGCGCGACGACTGCCAGCGGAAGTGCGGACCACCGAACGGGCCACGCGTGAGCACCTACGCAATCGGCGATCTGCAGGGCTGTTTCGATCCGCTTGAAGCGCTGCTCGACCATTGCGGCTTCGATCGCAGCCACGATCGCCTGTGGTTCGTCGGCGATCTGGTCAATCGCGGCCCGAAATCGCTCGAAACGCTGCGCTTCGTGCGCGATCTGGGCGACGCGGCCGTCACCGTGCTCGGCAACCACGACCTGTCGCTGCTGATGATCGCGGCCGGCCAGGGCAAGCGACACCGTCTCGACACCTTTCACCACGTACTCGACGCACCCGATGGCGACGAACTGATCGACTGGCTGCGCCACCGCCCGATGATGCACGTCGAGGGCGATTACGCCATGGTGCACGCGGGCCTGCTGCCGCAGTGGGACATCGCGCAGGCGCTCGCGCTGGCACACGAGGTGGAGGCGGCGCTGCGCGGGCCGCAGTCGGTCGAGTTCATGCAGCGCATGTGGGGCAGCGAACCGGCACGGTGGCAGGATGAACTGCACGGCTGGGACCGCCTGCGCATCGTCGTCAATGCGCTCACCCGCATGCGCTTCTGCACGTCGGATGGCCGCATGGAATTCCGCAGCAAGGGCGCGCCCGAAGAGCCGCCGGACGGCTATCTGCCGTGGTTCGACAACGCTGCCGCACGCTGGCGCAGCCACACGGTAGTGTGCGGTCACTGGTCGGCGCTCGGCTATCGCACCGCCGACCACGTGATCGCACTCGATTCCGGCTGTCTGTGGGGCGGCGCGCTCACCGCGCTGCGGCTCGACGACCGTGCCGTATTCCAGGTGCCGTGCGAGCGCTGCGCGACGTTCTGAGCCAGCGGGCGCCCACAGGGCGCCGCTTCCGCGGCTGTTGCTTTGGATCCTGAGGCAGTGCTCTCCTGCGTCGTCTGGCCCGGACGGTGCATGGAAGATGTCGCGCGATCCGCGATTCGGGGCCAACAGACCCTAGAATGCGGGCTCGCCTACGGAGGAATTCCATGATCGGGTTGTTTCTGATCACCCACAGCAGTTACGGCGAGTCGCTGATCCAGTGTGCCTGCCACGTGTTGAACACCCGGCCGGTGCAGATGGCGCAGCTGGGCGTGTCGGGTCAGGACGATCCGCTCGACCTGCTGCCGCTGGCCCGCAAGTGGCTGTCGGTCGTCGATTCCGGCGACGGCGTGCTGCTGCTGACCGATGTGTTCGGCGCCACGCCGTCCAACCTTGCGCAAAAGCTGTGCGAGCCGGGGCGGATCGAGGCGGTGGCCGGCGTGAATCTGCCGATGCTGCTACGTACGCTGACCTATCGCGAACGCGAAACGCTGCACGGTCTGGTGAACCGGGCGGTCAGCGGCGGTCGTGACGGAGTGATGGCCATGAGGACGACGCGCGATGCCAAAACGTGACATCACCATCATCAACAAGCTGGGCCTGCACGCGCGCGCCTCGGCCAAGCTGACCCAGCTGGCCAGCCGTCACCAGTGCGAAGTCTGGCTGGAGCGCAACGGCCGCCGCATCAACGCCAAGAGCATCATGGGTGTGATGATGCTGGCCGCCGGCAAGGGCAGCACAATCACCATCGACACCGAAGGCAGCGATGCCGACGCTGCGATGGCCGGGCTGGTCGCACTGATCGAAGACCGTTTTGGCGAAGGCGAGTAACGTGACCTTCACGCTGCACGGTCTCGCGGTGTCGGGCGGCATCGCGATCGGCCATGCCTACCTCGTGTCGCACGCCACGCTCGAAGTGGCGCACTACGCGGTGGCGCCGCGCAAGGTCGAGGACGAAATACTGCGCCTGTCGCGCGCCTTCGACACGGTGCGCGCCGAGCTGGCCGAGCTGCGCAGCGGGCTGGTCACCGACAGTTCCGAAGCGCTGAGCGAACTGCTCGCCTTTGTCGACCTGCACAGCATGATTCTCGACGACCCGATGCTGCTCGACGAGGCGCGCGAATTCATGCGCACACGCCGCTGCAACGCCGAGTGGGCGATCAAGCGGCAGATGGACCGGCTGGTCGAGCAGTTCGATCAGATCGACGACGCCTACCTGCGCAGCCGCAGCGCCGACGTGGTGCAGGTGGTCGAGCGCGTGCTCAAGGTGCTGGCCGGCAAGCGCAATCGCATGAGCACGCGCCGGCGCGACACCGACAGCATCGTCGTCGCGCATGACCTGTCACCGGCCGACACCATCCAGTTCAAGGCACAGCGCATCGCCGCCTTCGTGACCGATCTGGGCGGCGCCACCTCGCACACCGCCATCGTCGCGCGCAGTCTGGCCATTCCGGCGCTGGTCGGCATGCACCAGGCGCGCTCGCTGATCCAGGACGACGACATGCTCATCGTCGATGGCCTGCGCGGCGTGCTGATCATCAATCCGGACGAAAACATCCTCGACGAGTACCGGCTGCGCGCGCGCGAGATCGAGATCGAACGCTCGAAGCTCAAGCGGCTGGTCGGCGGTATCGCGAGCACGCTCGATGGCGAAGTGGTGCAGCTGTACGCCAACATCGAGCTGCCGCAGGACGTCGAGCAGGTACGCGAGGTCGACGCCGACGGCATCGGCCTGTTCCGCACCGAATTCATGTTCCTGAACCGCGACACGCTGCCGGACGAAGACGAACAGTTCGAGGCCTACCGCAGCGTCGTGCAGGCGATGAAGGGCAAGCCGGTCACGCTGCGCACGCTGGACATCGGCGCCGACAAGGCGCTGCGCGGCGCGCAGCGCAGCGAAGCCAATCCGGCGCTGGGCCTGCGCGCGATCCGATACTGCCTGGCCGAACCACGCATGTTCGTCACGCAGTTGCGTGCCATCCTGCGCGCGTCGCACTACGGCAGTGTGCGCATCATGCTGCCCATGGTGGCGTTCCAGCACGAGATCGAATCGGCGCTGGCCCTGGTCGCGCTGGCGCGTCAGCAGTTGCGCGAGGCCGGACGCAAGTTCGACGAGCGCGTGCCGGTCGGTGCCATGGTCGAAATTCCGGCCGCCGCGCTGGCATTGGGTACGCTGATGAACCACTTCAGCTTCCTGTCCATCGGCACCAATGACCTGATCCAGTACACGCTGGCCATCGACCGTGCCGACGAGGCGGTGGCGCATCTTTACGATCCGCTGCATCCGGCGGTGCTGCGGCTGATCCAGCAGGTGATCGCGCAGGCCAAGCGCGCCGGCATGCCGGTGGCGGTGTGCGGCGAAATGGCCGGCGAGGCGCAGTTCGCCCGCCTGCTGCTCGGCATGGGGCTGCGCCAGTTCTCGATGCATCCATCGCAACTGCTCGAAGTGAAGCGCGAAGTGCTGCGCTGCGACTGCGGCGACGTGGCGCCCCGCGTGCTCAAGCTGCTGCGTTCCGATGATCCGCTGCGCATCCGCGAACAGCTGGAACGCATCAACACCGGCATGACGCCGGTGCAGTGATGCGCATACTCGGGATCGACCCCGGCCTGCGCATCACCGGTTTCGGCGTGCTGGAAGCGGTGGGCGCGAACTTGCAGTACGTGGCAAGCGGCCGCATCACGTCGAACGAGCGCGATCCGCTGCCGTCGCGCATCGCCACGCTGTTCGAGGGCATCCGCGAGGTGGTCGAGACCTGGCAACCGACCCATGCCGCGGTCGAAATCGTGTTCGTGAACGTCAATCCGCAATCGACGCTGCTGCTCGGTCAGGCGCGCGGTGCGGCGCTGTCAGCGCTGACGGCAGGCGGCCTGCCAGTGGCCGAGTACACCGCATTGCAGGTGAAGCAGGCGGTGGTCGGCCACGGCAAGGCGAACAAGGAACAGGTGCAGTTCATGGTGACGCGCCTGCTGGCGCTGGCTGCGACGCCCGGTACTGATGCCGCCGACGCACTGGCCTGCGCCATCTGCCACGCGCACGCCGCCCGCGGCATCGGTGCACTGGCCGGCCCTGGCGGCCGCCGCCGCGGCGGCCGCATCATCGCGCGTCGCCCGGCCTGACGCGGGTCCCACAGCCAGCTCCCACCAGCCTTTCCTCTCAGGCTGCATCCCGGGGCGGCCGCTCGCCTACAATCGCGGCATTCACGGGGAGCGCGCGCTTGCGGCCACGCATGCATGCGGAGCGCCCCCGGTCACCCCTGATTCCGGAGTCCCCATGATCGGTCGCCTCACCGGCACGCTGCTTGAGAAGAACCCGCCGCGCATCCTGCTCGACGTGCAGGGCGTCGGCTATGAAATCGATGTGCCGATGAGCACCTTCTACAACCTGCCGGCGGCCGGTGAGCGGGTGACGCTGCATACCCACTTCGTCGTACGCGAAGACGGACACTTCCTGTTCGGCTTTGCGTCGCCGGCCGAGCAGGCGGCCTTTCGCCAGCTGGTGAAGATCACCGGCATCGGGCCGCGCATGGCGCTGGCCGTGCTGTCCGGCATGTCGGTGGATGAACTGGCACGCGTGGTGGCCATGCAGGAAGCCGGACGACTGACGAAGATCCCCGGCATCGGCAAGAAGACCGCCGAACGCCTGCTGCTGGAGCTGCGCGACAAGCTGCTGCCGACCGCCTCGCTGGCCAGCGCCGTGGCGCCCGATGCCGGTGCCGACATCCTGAATGCGCTGATGGCGCTCGGCTACAGCGAGCGCGAAGCGCAGGCTGCGCTGCGCACGCTGCCCGAGGACGTGGGCGTGTCGGATGGCATCCGGCAGGCCTTGAAGGCCTTGTCGAAGGCTTGAGTCGCAGTTTCGCCACGCGCCGCTGCTGCGGCGCAACATCCGTTTGACGTGCATCAATCCCGTGATCAGGCGCCGGTCGTAGCGTGTACGCATCGTTCCGAAGCCTTCAATCATCAGGGAGTTTCATCATGCACATCGTCCACACCGCACTGGCTGCCGGCCTCGTGTCGCTCAGCCTGATCAGTACGCCTGCGCTGGCCGATCCGGCGAAAGACACCGCCATGCTCAAGCTGGCCGCCAGCAGCGGCTGCACCGTCTGTCACAGCGTGGAGCCCGCAGCCAAGGCCGACGGGCGTGTGCCGGTCGGCCCGCCCTGGCGCGACGTCGCCGCGCGCTACTACGGCGTGAAGAATGCGCAGACCACGCTGACGCAGATCGTCATGCACGGCTCCAGCCCGTATTCGAGCCACTGGAAGGGCAAGGTCGGCGGGCTGGCGATGCCGCCGAACGAGGTCGCCATCAGCGAAGCCGATGCGACCAAGCTGGTGGGCTGGATCCTTTCGCTCGATGTGAGATAGGGTCGCTTGACTTGATGCGCACACGCTTTTAATGTGCGCACTCGCGCCGATTTGAGCCACAGCTTGCGGGCGCGTTACAAATGCAGCTAAAGAGAGTCCCGACCCGTCGGTACGCTTCCTGCGTTCGACGGGTTTTTGCATTGGTGCCGCCATGATGGCGTGACGTCATTGCCGCGACCCTCTGCAGTGCCGACAGCCACGCACCCCGGAGACCCTGATGATTCGCCCCGACTGCACCGACCTGCTAAAAAGCCTGATGACCCGCCGCATCCTGATCCTGGATGGCGCGATGGGCACCATGGTGCAGCGGCACAAACTGGTCGAGGCCGATTACCGGGGTGAGCGCTTCACCGCGCATCCGAAGGATCTCAAGGGCAACAACGACCTGCTGCTGCTGACCCGGCCCGACGTGATCCGCGGCATCCACGCTGCCTACCTCGAAGCGGGCGCCGACATTGTCGAAACCAACACCTTCAACGCAACGGTGATTTCGCAGGCCGAGTACGGCCTGGAAGCCATCGTGCACGAGCTGAACGTGACCGGCGCCCGGCTGGCGCGCGAGGTGTGCGACGAATACACCACGAAGAATCCGGACAAGCCGCGCTTCGTCGCTGGCGTGCTCGGCCCGACGTCGCGCACCTGTTCGCTGTCGCCCGACGTGAACGACCCGGGCTACCGCAATGTGAGTTTCGACCAACTGGTGGACGACTACGTGGCTGCCGCCCGCGGCCTGACCGAAGGCGGCGCCGACCTGCTGCTGATCGAAACGATATTCGACACGCTCAACGCCAAGGCAGCCATCTTTGCGGTCGAAAAGTTCTTCGACGAAGAAGGCCGCCGCTGGCCGGTCATGATTTCCGGCACCATCACCGATGCGTCCGGCCGCACGCTGTCGGGCCAGACCGGCGAGGCGTTCTGGAATTCGCTGTGCCACGCCAGGCCGATCTCGTTCGGCTTCAACTGCGCGCTCGGCCCGAAGGAATTGCGGCCGCACGTCGAAGAGCTGTCGCGCATCGCCGACACCCATGTGTCGGCGCACCCGAACGCCGGCCTGCCGAATGCCTTCGGCGAATACGACGAATCGCCGGCAGACATGGTGAAGCACATCGCCGAGTGGGCGAAATCCGGTTTCCTGAACATCGTCGGCGGCTGCTGTGGCACCACGCCTGATCACATCCGCGCGTTTGCCGAAGCCATGGAAGGCATCGCGCCGCGCCGCGTGCCGGAGATCGAACGCAAGCTGCGCCTGTCCGGGCTGGAGGCCTTCAACGTGGCATCGGACGCGCTGTTCGTGAATGTTGGCGAGCGTACCAACGTGACCGGCTCGAAGGCCTTCGCACGGATGATTCTGGAAGGCCGCTTCGACGACGCGCTGGCGGTCGCCCGCCAGCAGGTCGAGAACGGCGCCCAGGTCATCGACATCAACATGGACGAGGCGATGCTCGATTCGGTCGCCGCGATGGACCGTTTCCTGAAGCTGATCGCCTCCGAACCCGACATTTCGCGCGTGCCCATCATGCTCGATTCGTCGAAGTGGGCGGTCATCGAAGCTGGCCTGAAGTGCATCCAGGGCAAGGGCGTCATCAATTCGATCTCGATGAAGGAAGGCGAAGCCGAATTCCTGCGTCAGGCCAAGCTGGCGCGCCGCTACGGCGCGGCGGTCATCGTCATGGCGTTCGATGAAAAGGGTCAGGCCGACACCTACGCGCGCAAGACCGAAATCTGCCAGCGCGCCTACACCCTGCTGACCGAAACGGTGGGCTTCCCGCCGGAAGACATCATCTTCGACCCGAACATCTTTGCCATCGCCACAGGTATCGCCGAGCACGACAACTACGCGGTCGATTACATCGAAGCGGTCGGCTGGATCAAGCAGAACCTGCCGCATGCCAAAACCTCGGGCGGCGTGTCGAATGTGAGCTTTTCGTTCCGCGGCAACGACCCGGTGCGCGAAGCCATCCACACGGTGTTCCTGTACCACGCCATCCGCAACGGCCTGTCGATGGGCATCGTCAATGCCGGGCAGCTCGGCGTGTACGAAGACATTCCGCAGCCGCTGCGCGACAAGGTCGAGGACGTGGTGCTGAACCGCAGCCCCGGTGCCGGCGAGGCGCTGGTCGACTTCGCCATCACGGTGAAGGGCTCGGCGCGCGAGAACGAGAAGGATCTGGCCTGGCGCGAGTGGCCGGTCGACAAGAGGCTGGAGCACGCGCTGGTCAAGGGCATCACCGAATTCGTCGTCGAGGACACCGAAGAGGTGCGCGCTCGCCTTGAAGCCGAAGGCAAGCCGCCGCTGGCGGTGATCGAAGGTCCGCTGATGGCCGGCATGAACCACGTCGGCGACCTGTTCGGCGCCGGCAAGATGTTCCTGCCGCAGGTGGTGAAATCGGCGCGCGTGATGAAGCAGGCGGTGGCCCACCTGCAGCCCTACATCGAAGCATCGAAGAAGGTCGGCGAAACCAAGGGCCGTGTGCTGATGGCGACGGTGAAGGGCGATGTGCACGACATCGGCAAGAACATCGTCGGCGTGGTGCTTGGTTGCAACGGCTACGACGTGATCGACCTCGGCGTCATGGTGTCGTGCGAGAAGATTCTCGCCGCCGCGCGCGAGCACAAGGTGAACGTGATCGGCCTGTCCGGCCTGATCACGCCGTCGCTCGAGGAAATGAGCCATGTCGCATCGGAAATGAAGCGCGAAGGCTTCGACCTTCCGCTGCTGATCGGCGGCGCGACCACGTCGCGTGCGCACACCGCGATCAAGATCGCGCCCTTCTACGATCATCCGGTGGTGTACGTGCCGGACGCCTCGCGCGCCGTCGGCGTGGCGACCAGCCTGCTGTCGGTAGACCAGCGCGCCGGCTTCGCCGCCGACGTGGCCGCCGATTACGTGAAGATCCGCGAACAGCACGCCGCCAAGAAGGGCCAGAAGCTGGTGTCGCTGAACGAAGCGCGCGACAACGCTTATGCCAGCGGCTGGGGCAGCGACGTCATTCCCGTGCGCCCGAAGAAGACCGGCCGCCAGGTCATCGTCGACCAGGATCTTGCGGCGCTGGTCGACTACATCGACTGGAGCCCGTTCTTCCAGACCTGGGAGTTGTCCGGCCCGTATCCCGCCATCCTCGACGACGAGGTGGTCGGCGACGAGGCACGCAAGCTGCTCATCGACGCGCAGGCCATGCTGCAGCGGATCATCGACGAGAAGTGGCTCACCGCGCGCGCCGTGTTCGGCGTGTGGCCGGCCAACAGCAGCGGCGACGACATCGAGTTCTATACCGACGACACGCGCCTGAACACCGCGATGGTGTGGCACAACCTGCGCCAGCAGCACGAACGCCCGGCCGGCAAGCCGCACTTTTGCCTGTCCGATTTCGTCGCGCCGCGCGCCAGCGCCGTAGCCGACTGGGCGGGCGCCTTCGTGGTGACCGCCGGCATCGGCATCGAAACGAAGCTGGCCGAATTCGCAAAAACCCATGACGACTACAGCAGCATCATGCTCAAGTCGCTGGCTGACCGGCTGGCCGAAGCCTTCGCCGAGTACCTGCACGCGCGCGTGCGGCGCGAGGACTGGGGCTACGCCGCCGACGAGACGCTCGACAACGCCGCGCTGATCGCCGAAAAGTATTGCGGCATCCGCCCGGCGCCGGGCTACCCGGCCTGCCCGGACCACACCGAAAAGGGCGATCTGTTCAAACTGCTCGATGTCGAAGCGGCCATCGGCGTGTCGCTCACCGAAAGCTACGCCATGTTTCCGACGGCTGCGGTCAGCGGCTTCTACCTCGCGCACCCTGATGCGCAGTACTTCGCCATCACCAAGGTCGGCCCCGACCAGGTCGCCGATCTGGCAGCACGCAAGGACATACCCGAGCCGGTGATGAAGCGCTGGCTGGCGCCGGTGTTGTAGGCGGACGCGAATTCCTTCGGTGACGCAGCTGCTGGACGACGCAAGTCGTCCACGTCGCGCCGGGTGCGGCTTCAGCCCCGGAACAACGGATCGTCCGCCGGCAGCCCCAGCGCCTCGAACACCTTCAGCGCCGCCCAGGCGTCGTTCGCTGCATACAGCACCTGGGCCGGTGAGAGCACCGGCAGTGACCAGTTCGATGTAGTCACCGACTTCGACTTGCGGAAGTTCTGCCCCAGCACGACGCCGACCGCAGCGCGCACGCCGATCGAGTTGTTGTAGCCCTGCTTGCGGAACACGCGGTCGAGATCGACCAGCCCGCGCGCCACCACGCCGAGCTTGGCCAGCACCTGCGAGCGGTCCGAAGACAGGCCGAAACCGATCTTCAGCACGTCCTCGTCATGCAGAAGATCGGCCAGCACCGGCCAGCAATCGCGGTGATGCAACTGGAACACGTAGGCGCAGTCGGTCAGTGCGAACTGCACCACATGCGGGCCGGTACTCGCTTCGCCCACCTTGAAGGTCGGTTTCGACTCGGTGTCGAAGCCGACCTGCCGCGCAGCGCGGATGTGTTCCGCCGCTGCAGCAAAGGCTGCGGGCGTTGCCGGCACATGGATGCAGTCCGGCGGTACGCCGGGAAACACCGGCAACAGGTCGGTTTCCGCTTTGGAGGGGGCGGTTTTTCTCATCGAGATGATGTCGGGTTCGTCAGGGATGGGGCGGTGGGATGATCGCTCAGTCCGGCGGATTGCGACAGCACAAGGCGACGATCGCGGGCCCTGCCCCGCGACGCGCACTGTGTGATCAGGTGGCGTCGCACGTGACGGTGTTGTGCTTCGCGGGAGCGGACCGTGTCCGCGACGCAAGCGTCGCTCATGCATCGTCACGCACTCGAAGACGGAAATCGCCTGCAGGGGCAGGCTCCTACGAAAAACAGCGGGATGTTCGCTTTTCGTAGGAGCGGACCCTGTCCGCGACGCAAGCGTCGCTCAAGCATCGTCACGCACTCGAAGACGGAAATCGCCTGCGGGGGCAGGCTCCTACGAAAAACAGCGGGATGTTCGCTTTTCGTAGGAGCGGACCTTGTCCGCGATGCAAGCGTCGCTCATGCATCGTCACGCACTCGAAGACGGAAATCGCCTGCAGGGGCGGAGCGGGGGGAGCGAGCACCGCTCGCCGAATCCCATGACAAACCGATGCTTCAGCCCTTCAGCGCCGCGTAGCTGGTCATCAGGTTGCGGTAGTCCGGGATGTGGTTCGACAGCAGCGTCGCCAGACCTTCGACGTCGTTGCGCCAGTCGCGGTGCAGTTCGCAGGCCACGCCGAACCAGTTGATCAGTTGCGCGCCGGCCTGCGACATGCGGTCCCAGGCGGAATGGCGGGCGATGTCGTTGAAGGTGCCGGAGGCGTCGGTGACGACGAATACGTCGAACCCTTCTTCGATCGCCGACAGCGCCGGAAAGGCGACGCACACTTCGGTGACCACGCCGGCGATGAGGAGCTGCTTGCGGCCGGTGGCCTTGATCGCCTTGACGAAGTCTTCGTTGTCCCAGGGCCCTACAGGTTGGTGTTTAGAAGGCTGCGCACTGCGTTGCGCTCCTCGTCGAGACGGCCAGTCTCGACAGCGTCGCGCGCCTTGTTCGCAGCCTTCTAAACGCCAACGCATTGGACAAACCGACCGAGAACAGCCCCCTGTTGATCTGACCGGGGCGGGCGATGTAGGGCGCGTCCGGGAACAGCGCCTTCAGTTCCGGCATCAGCGGGCAGTTCGGGCGCTGTTCGAAGCGGGTGGTCAGGATGCTCGGCAACTGTAAGTACTTCGCCAGGTCAGCGGTGGCCAGCACGTTGTTGCGGAACTTGTCGGGGTCGATGTCGCGCACCAGCGACAGCAGACCGGCCTGATGGTCCACCAGCAGCATCACGGCGTTGTCCTTGTCCAGCTTTCTGTAGGGCTTGTTCATGTCATTCTCCTTGCGGTTTGGTGCCGTTTGCCTTCGTGGCCTCGGGCGGATGAAAACCTGCGCGCCCGGTGCGCGCAGGGCGGAAAAGTCAGGCGGTCACGCCTTCGAAACGGCCGCTGTTGAAGTCGTCGATGGCCTCGCGGATTTCCTCCTTCGTGTTCATCACGAAGGGGCCGTAGCCGGCGATCGGTTCGTCGATCGGTTCGCCGGCCAGCAGCAGCACGCTGGCGTCGGCATCGGTGGCGATCGAAAACGTGCTGCCCTCGCGGTGGTACAGCGCCATCTGCGCCTCGCGCACCGGCTGGCTGCCGTTGGCGCGGATCAGGCCGTGCAGCACCACCAGCGCCAGCGTGTGGCCGTCCGGCACCGTCAGTTCGACGTTCGCACCGGCCTTCAGCTTCAGGTCCCACACTTTGATCGGCGTGAAGGTGCGGGCCGGGCCGCGATGGCCAAGATACTCGCCGGCGATGACGCGCAGATGTCCCACGCCCCCGGGCAGTTCGACCACCGGAATGTCGGTCTTCGCCAGATGCTGGTAGCCCGGCGTGGCGCGCTTGTCGCGCGCCGGCAGATTCACCCACAGCTGCACCATCTCCAGCGGACCGCCGCGGCGGGTGAATTCGGGCGAGTGGAATTCCTCGTGGATGATGCCCGCACCGGCGGTCATCCACTGCACGTCGCCCGGACCGATGACGCCGCCGGCGCCGGTCGAATCCTGATGCGCCACTTCGCCGGCATACACGATGGTGACCGTTTCGAAGCCACGGTGCGGGTGGCGGCCGACGCCGCGCGGTGTGTCCGACGGCGCGAATTCGGCCGGGCCGGCGTAGTCGAGCAACAGGAAGGGGCTGACGTGGCGGCCCATCGAGTCGTACGAGAACAGCGAACGCACCGGAAAGCCGTCGCCGACCCAGTGACCGTTCGGTGCGCTGTACAGACCTGAAATCTTCTTCATGGTGTTTCTCCCGTCCGTTGGCAGCGTTCCGTCGGAAGCGTGCTGCGGTGAGGTGAATACTAGATTCAGGACAATCGATGCACTAGACGGCAAAATGGCACTTCAGCGTTCCATTGATGGAACGATGGAGGATGAGATGGCAACTGCCATGCAGGACCTGAACGATCTGTATTTCTTCACCCGCGTGGTGTTTCCGTCACGGCGCGGCCTGCTGCCGGCAGTACGCGGGCTGGTCGACGCGCTGAGCCGGGGTTATCAGGTGGCCATCCAGCCTCGATCCGCAGGAATGGATGGCGTTGAATTGACCGATGCGTCGCGGGTCGCGATCGGCGGTGGCAGCGCGCGCGATCTGCACGAGACGCTGTCGGGAACCGCCGCGCAGGCGGAAACTGTCGGTTCGCCGGGGGCTGCCCTGTTCTTTCGCCCGTCGTTCGACTTCTATTCCCGCTGGAGGTGGCATGAGCAGGCAAGGCGCGACCGCTCAAGAATTGCTCGAAGCCTTGCGCACGCAGCGTGCGTTCGGGGCGCTTGATCCGGAAGCGCTTGCCGGCGTCGCGTCGGTGATGCACGTGAAGACGTTCTCTGCGGATGACCTGCAGGACGATATTGACGGGCTTTATTTCATCCTTCGCGGGGCGGTGCGCCTGATCGATGCCGACAGCGGAACCGAGGTTGCGCTGCACCCGGGGGAGTTGTTCGGTTACGGCACGCCCGCGAGCGCTGCGGGTGCCTGGTCGGCCACGGTGTCCGACGACGCGCTGCTGGCACGGTTTGCGAGCACCGATATCGATGCGCTGTGCGCGGCGCAGCCGTCGCTGCGATGCTTCCTCGCACCGGAGGCAACCGTGGTCGCGGACGCGCATCCGGCCCCGCCGGGCCTGAATCTGCTGCCGACGTCGGTGCGCGCGCTGATCAAGCGCGGCCCCGTCACACTGGCGCCCGATACCTCGATCCGCGATGCCGCGACGCTGATGACCGAGCAACGCGTGTCGTCCGTGCTTATCGTGTCGCAAGGGCACCTGTCGGGCGTGGTGACGGATCGCGACCTGCGCAGCCGCGTGATTGCACAGGGCACCGACACGTCGCGCCCGCTCAGCGACATTGCCACGCCGCGGCCGCTGACGATAGACGTACGAAATCCGGCTTTCGAGGCCCTGTTGCTGATGACCCGCCACAACATTCATCACCTCCCGGTGACGGATGGCGATGCACTGGTCGGTGTGATCACGGCGACTGACCTGAACGCGCATCACAGCACGTCTCCAGTCTTTCTGGCGGGCGAAATCTTCAAGCAGGACACACTCGAAGGCCTCGCCGCTGCCGCTGCACGGGTCGCACTGCTGCAGCAGAATCTCGCCGCGTCGGGTGCATCTGCATATAGCAGCGGTCGCATGATCACGGCCATCACCGACGCCATCACCTGCCGGCTGCTGCAGTTGGCCGAGGCGAAACTGGGGCCGCCACCGATTGATTACGTATGGGTGGCAGCCGGATCGCAGGCACGCAGCGAGCAGACCGCCCGATCCGACCAGGACAACTGCATGGTCATCGACGATGGCTTCGATCCCGCGCGTCACGGCGAATATTTCAACGCGCTGTCCGTTTTCGTGTGCGACGGCCTGGCGGCCTGCGGGTACATCCACTGCCCCGGCGAAATGATGGCGATGACGGATCTGTGGCGGCAGCCGAAGTCGCGCTGGCTGCAGTATTTCCGCAAGTGGACGGACGAGCCCGACCCCAAGGCGCTGATGCTCACCTGTGTGTTCTTCGACCTCAGGGCGATTTACGGCAAGGCGTCCCTGCTCGATGAACTGCGGCGCGACATGCTGTCGATGACGCAGGGCAAGCGCATGTTCCTGGCCCATATGGTTGGCAATGCGCTCACCCACACGCCTCCGCTGGGCCTGTTCCGCGCGATTTCGACGATACGCTCCGGCGCGCACCGCGGCACCATCGACTTCAAGCACAGCGGCATCGTTCCGGTGGTCGATCTCGCCCGCGTCTATGCGCTGGCCGGCGGGCACGAAGCCATCAATACATACGACCGGCTTGATGTGGCGGCGACGAGTGGCGAAATCAGCGGGCAAAGTGCGCGTGACCTGCGCGAAACGCTGGAATTCATTGCCCGGATACGCATCCGGCATCAGGTCAGTCAGCTTGCGGCCAGGCTGAAGGCAGACAACTTCGTCAAGCCGGACGAACTGTCGAACTTCGAACGCAGCCAGCTCAAGGATGCCTTCGGCGTCGTGCAGACCCTGCAGAGCGTCCTGGGGCAGCGTTACCAGGCGGGACGGTTCTAGGGTCTGTTCTCACTTTATTCGTGCGTCACGTTGCCCAGGGGCAACCCGCAGGGCGCGCAGCCAGCGCGCCACATGGCCGCGTTGCACCGCCTGGCCTGACGGCCAGTCAGGCGGCGTTGGTGCGCCTTGCCCTGCGACGCGCTGGATGCACGCGTCACGTACGAATAAAGTGAGAACAGACCCTAATACTTCAACCGCGCGTAATACGTCTGCTGCGCCGCCTCGCGTGCTTCACCCAGTGTGTGGATGCCCTTTTCGGCGAGCAGCGGAATCAGCCGCAGGAACACTTCGGCGGTGACGATGGCATCGCCGAGCGCCGTGTGGCGGCCGATTACGGTGATGTTGAAGCGCTCGGCAATGGCTTCCAGCCGGTGCGATTCCTGATTCGGGTGCACCAGCGCCGACAGCAGCAGCGTGTCCAGCACCGGCTGTTCGAAGCGCAAGCCGGTGGCTGCCTCCTTCAGTTGCAGGAAGCGCATGTCGAAGGCCGCGTTGTGGGCCACCAGTACGGTGTCCTGCGCGAACGCATGGAAAGCCGGCAGCACGGTGGCGATGGTCGGCTGACCATCCACCTGGACCTGCGTGATGCCATGGATCGGGATCGAGGCGGCAGGAATCGTCCGCTGCGGGTCCACCAGCTGTTCGAAACTTTCCTGCCTCAAAAGCTTGCCATTGACGATGCGCGCGGCGCCGATCTGGATGATTTCGTCGCCTTCGCTCGGATTCAGCCCGGTGGTTTCGGTGTCGAATACGGTGTAGGTCAGCTCGGTCAACGGTCGGTCGGCAAGCGTGCGGCTCGACTCGGTCGAGCGGAACAGGTCGAAGTCGTAATACTCGGGGCGGCTGCCTTGCGGCACGAAGGTGGCGGTGTCGAGCTGTTCGCGTTCGCTGGCCAGCGGCAGCAGGAAGCGGAAAAAGGCGCGGTGGCGGACGCGTTCGCGCTCGAGCCAGAATTCGCCGCCGTGGCGCTCGACCACGTCGCGCACAGAAAGCGGCGATCGCTCGCTGCCCGTGGTCATGCCGTCCATCTGCCAGTTCATCACGGTTTCGGTGCTCATGGTCTGGCCCTGCCAGATCAGATCGAGTTGCGCGCGCGCACCCTGCGGCGCCGCGCCGAGCCGCAGCTGCACGGCGCGGATGTCGTATTCGTCGGCCAGCCGGAAAGCCAGACAGGCGAGGGCCTGCAGCAGCGAAAAGCTGTCTACCTTGAGCCACAGCGAGCCGTCGACCTCGTCCGCCGCGGCGCGTGGCGCGCCCAGCGATTCGATGCGCCGCAGCGCGGCCGACACGAGGTCGGCGCCGAGCATGTCTTCCAGCGGCCAGCGCGCCTTGATGCCGCGCGTGGATTCATCGGCGAGTTTGCCCACCCGCGTGCTCATGGCGCCGACCTCGTCGCGGATGACGCCGTGAAAGCGCTCGCGCATCGCCGTGTCGAGATCGGGGAAGTCGAGCATGTCGATGGCCGCCTGCATGTTGGCGAGCGAGGCGCGGCTGCCTTCGGTCAGGCCGAGCAGCAGCCGGTCGCGCGCCGATTCCTCTTCGAAGTCGCGCGTGATGTTGTCGAGCATCAGCACGAAGCCGCCGATGCTCTTGTCGTCGCCCTCGCCGCCCGCCCGCACCGGTGTCATCTGCGCCCGCAGCAACTGGCCGGCGCGCGTGGTGGTGACGAACTGCGCCGACGGACTGGCCACGCCGCGCTGCATGCGCTGCTGGATGTTTTCCAGCGCGTGCGCCACCAGCTTGCGGTCGAACACGGTATAGATCGAGCGGCCGAGCCCGATCAGTTCGGCGCCCGAGGCAACCGCCGGCGCGTCGGACAGTGCGCGGAATTGCAGGCGGGCGCGGTTGTTGTAGAGCAGGATGCGGCCGTCGAGATTGCACACGACGACGCTTTGCGTCAGCTCGGACATCAGCGCCGCCAGCCGGCTGCGCTCCTGTTCGACGCTGCGGCTGGCTTCGCGCACCTGCTGCGTGATGTCGGCGCGCAGCCGGGCACGTTGTTCGGCGAAACCGGAAATGACGTCGGCCAGCGCGCGGTTTTCCGCCGCGCCTTGTGGCGTCAGCGTGCGCTGGACGTCGGTGCCGAGCAGGATGCGCGCTTCGTCGAGCAGCCGTGCCGGCGCGACGATGTAATGCCGGTACAGCACGTTCAGCCCGGCGGCGGCGATCAGCAGCACGAACACCATCGTCATGCCGGCCAGCGGCAGCCGGCTGCCGATCAGCGCGCCCGCCGTGTCGCGCTCGGCCGGTTCGAGCGTGAGCCACAGCAGCGCACCGCTGACCAGCGCCCAGCCGAGCATGAGCAGCGCAAGCGCCGCCAGTGCCAGCAGCACGCGGCGGTCCGGGCGCAGCCGCGGGTTCACGTCGTCGGCTCCAGCATTGAGCGCACCTTCTGCACCAGTTCGCGCGTCGAGAACGGTTTGGTCACGTAGGCGTCGGCGCCAAGCGCCAGCCCTTTTGCGACGTCGGTGTCGCGCCCTTTCGCTGTGAGCATCAGGATGCGGACATCCTTGAGCCCGTCATGCGTGCGCACCTCCTGGCAGACCTCGAAGCCGGTCTTGCCGGGCATCATCACGTCGAGCAGCACCAGATCGGGCCGGGTGGCGATGATGGCGGCAAGCGCTTCGATGCCGTCGCGTGCGACGGTCACTTCGTAGCCTTCGCGTTTCATCAGGAATTCGAGCGAAATCAGTATGTTCGGCTCGTCGTCGGCGATCAGAATCTTGTTTGTCACGGCAGTCTTCCTCCTCCTGTTCCGCGTCGGTCCATCATGCCGGCGGACTTTCCTGTGCATTCCAAGGTAGATGGAAGCTGACACAGGTGCCTTGCCCTGGATCAGCTTCCAGCCACATATGTCCGCCGAAATGCTCGACGATCTGCCGGCTGATCGGCAGCCCCAGGCCGGTACCCTGGGGCCGCGTGATGCCGTCGCCGCCCTGGTGGAATTTCTCGAATACCAGCTTCTGCTGGTCGGGCGGCACACCCGGCCCATTGTCATGTACGTCGACCGTGATGCCGCGACCGTCGGTGTGCATCCGTACAACGACCCGGCCGCTGCCGCGTGGCACGAACTTGGCGGCGTTCGACAGCAGGTTGAGCACGACCTGGGTCAGCCGGTCCGGGTCGGCGCGCAACGTGCGCATGTGCTCCGGCGCCTGCAGTACGACCGTCGATCCGCGCTCGCGGAACACCTCCTGCGTCGTTTCCATGGCCTGCTCGACCAGCGCCCGCAGGTCGACGTCGGTGTTGTGCCACTCGGCATGGCCCGACTCGATCTTCGCCATGTCGAGCACCTGGTTGACCAGACGGGACAGGCGTTCGGTCTCGGCGACGATGATGCCGAGGAAATGCTGGCGTTGTTCGACGTCCATCGCCGGGTCATCGACCATCAGTTCCGACAGCGCGCGGATCGAGGTCAGCGGCGTGCGAAGTTCGTGCGTGACCGAGGACATGAAGTCGTCCTTCAGCCGGTCCAGGCTCTTCAACTGGTCGTTGGCGGCGCGCAGTTCGGCGGTGGCGCGTTCGAGCGAGCGCGACTTGTCTTCCAGCGCGTGCGAATAGGCACGCAACTGCGAAGCTTCGTCGAGGATGCGCATCACGTCATCGAGCCCGAGCGCTTCTTCCTCGACCACCGAGGCCACCATCACCCGCGCCGAGGCGCTGCCGATGGCGCCCGCGAGCTGGGTTTCGACGAACTGCACCAGCCGGGCGTCCGGCTTGATCTGATCGACCCGGGTCGCGCCCACGCGTGCGGCGTACTCCTCGAACAATTGCTGCGCGCGCGCGGCGCCGAGAAAGCGGGCGACCAGCGGCTGCAGGTCGGCCACTTCGGCGCGGCCGCGCCAGAACACCGGCCCGCTGCTGGCGGTGCGCTCGAACACATCGACGAAAAGCAGCGCCTGGCTGGTTTCGCCGGCCGACGGGATGCGCCACAGCGATACGCCGACATAGGCGCCGATATTGAGCAGCAGGCTCCAGAACAGCGAGTGCGTCAGGTTGTCGAGCCCGGCCAGGCCGAGCAACTGCTCGGGTTTGAGCAGCGCGATGCCCCATGGGCCGTGTTCGAGGAAGCTGGCGTCCATCCAGCCCGATTTGGCGATGGACGGCAGCATCAGCGTCCACACCCAGGCCGCAAAGCCGGCGCTCAACCCGGCCATCGCGCCACCCTGCGTGCCACCCTTCCAGTACATGCCGCCAAGCACGGCCGGCGCGAACTGCGCGACGGCGGCGAAGCTGATGAGGCCGATGCTCACCAGCGCGTAGGCCTCGCCCGCCACGTGGAAATAAACGTAACCCAGCAGCATCACGCTGAGGATGGCGGCCCGGCGGATGCGCAGCAGCAGGCCGGTCAGATCGCCGACGGCGCGCGCGCCGTAGCGACGGGTACGCAGCAGCAGCGGCATCACCAGGTCGTTGCACACCATGGTCGACACCGCGATGGTTTCGACGATCACCATGCCGGTGGCCGCCGACAGCCCGCCGATGAAGGCGACCAGCGCCAGCGCGTGCTGGCCGTGGGCGAGCGGGATCGACAGCACGAAGGTTTCGGCGTCGCGCACGCCGGGGCCGAAATACAGCAGGCCGCCGAGCGCGATCGGCAGCACGAACAGGTTGATCAGCAGCAGGTACAGCGGGAACACCCAGACGGCGCGCCGCAGATGGCGCTCGTCCACGTTCTCGACCACCATCACCTGGAACTGGCGCGGCAGGAAGATGACCGACAGCATCGACAGCACGGTCATCGCGAACCATTGTTCGTAGGCGAATGGGCGGCCCTGTTCGAGACCGAGCAGCGGGCGCAGATCGGGGTGGGCGAGTGCGCGGCCGAACAGGTCGCCCAGTCCGTCGAACACCCAGTAGCTGACGAACAGGCCGACGGCGACAAAGGCGAGCAGCTTCACCACCGACTCGAAGGCGATCGCCGCCACCATGCCCTCGTGCCGCTCCGTGGCGTCCAGATGGCGCGCACCAAACATCATGGTGAAACCCGCCAGCACCATCGCCAGCGTCGGCCCGAGGTAGATGGGCAGGAACCACACACCCGAGGTCGAGGCGCGCCCGACGCTGCCGAAGTAGGTCCAGGCAGTGCAATAAACGGCCATCGACAGGGCGTACACCCAG
>NZ_JAUYRO010000030.1 GCF_030696805.1 Methyloversatilis sp.
TGTCAGTGATCGGCCCAAAGGATCCACTTGGTGATCGGCATATAGGATCCAGGTCATGATCGGCGTAATGGAGCCAGTCTGTGATCGGCATATAGGATCCACCTGCTGATCGGCGGATTGGTTCCACTGCCCCGGAAGAAGTCAGCAACGGGCATTTCGGATTTCACCCATTCATCACTACCCTCGGCGGCTTTTTGCCGAGGAAACGATGAGTCGAAGGAAGATCGAAATGCACCACTACCGACAGGCCCTGCTGCGCATGCGGCAAGGCGATTCCGACCGCGATATTGCCAAGAGCGGCCTCATGGGCCGGCGGACGGCAGCCAGTCTGCGGACGTTGGCCAACGAACGTCACTGGCTCGCCACTGAACAGCCCGCGCCCGACGACGCCACCATTGCCGAGGCGCTAGCGCCGAGCAGACGGGCCGCCACCACCGTGTCCAGCCTGGAACCGCATCGCGAACGCATCGCCGCCTGGCTGGCGCAAGGCGTTTCCGGCGTTGTCATTCACACCGTCCTGAAACGCGAACACGGCTTCGCCGGCCATTACTCGGCGGTGCGCCGCATGCTGGACCGCCTCAAACAGGACATTCCGCCAAAGACCACGGTCCGCCTGAACTTTGCACCCGGCGAGGCCGCCCAAGTCGATTTCGGGGCTGGGCCGACGCTTGAGCATCCCGCCGGCGGGCAGCGCCGGACCTGGGCCTTCGTCATGACCCTTTGCTTCTCACGCCACCAATACGTCGAGTTTGTCTGGGATCAAACGGTCGCCACCTGGCTCGGCTGCCATCGCCGGGCCTTCGAATGGTTTGCCGCCGTACCGGCCCGCGTCATCATCGATAACGCCAAATGCGCCATCATCAAAGCCTGCATTCGCGATCCGGAAGTGCAGCGCTCCTACGCCGATTGCGCCGAAGGCTACGGCTTCAAGATCGACCCGTGTCCGCCCCATGACCCGCAGAAGAAGGGCATCGTCGAATCGGGCGTCAAATACCTGAAGGGCAACTTTCTGCCCCTCAAATCCTTTCGTGACCTCACCGACCTCAACCGCCAGGCCAAGGGTTGGGTGATGGAAGAAGCCGGGATTCGGCGGCACGGCACGACCGGCGAGGCGCCGCTGGCCCGCTTCGAGATTGAGCGCGCCGTGCTCTTGCCACTGCCAGCGGTGGCACCGGACCTCGGTGTCTGGGCGCAAGCCAATGTCCATCCCGACTGCCATATCCAGTTCGAGCATGCCTACTATTCCGTCCCCTTCAGCCTGGTCGGCAAACGGCTCTGGTTCAAGGCGAGCGATGGCATGGTGACGATTTACCATGACTTCAAGCCCGTCGCCGCCCACGGACGAGCCAGCAAGCGCGGTGAGCGGCGCACCGTGAATGACCATCTGCCGCCCGATGCGCAAGCCTTCTTTGCTCATGACCGGGCCTGGTGCCAAGAGCAGGCACGCCGAGTCGGAACCGCCTGTGCCGAGTTGATCGAGCGTTTGCTGGCGGATCGCATCGTCGAACGATTGCGTGCCGCGCAAGGCGTGTTGCGCTTGCAGAAATCCTACCCCCCAAACCGACTGGAGGCGGCCTGTGCGCGGGCGCTGGCCCATGAATCGCCGTATTACCGCACGGTCAAGACGATTCTGGCCGGTGGTCATGATTTGCGTAGCGACGACCGGGTGGCCGCCGCGCCGGAGACCGTGCCGCATTCAGGCCGTTTCGCCCGCAATGCCGCCAGCTTGTTTGCCGCCCCTGACACCATCCAGTGAGAAGCCGCTTTTGTTCTCCATGGCTGAATCCGGCTTTCTGCCGGCTCAGCCATGGATGAGCGTATTTCCCGAGATCAGGCGTCAAGGTTGCGCTGCGCCGGGCGTTGCCCGACCTTGACCCCCGATCTCGGGAACTCCCGGCCAATTGGCCTGTTTCCCCTCTTGAAAGAAGACCATGAACCCTATCCCCGAACTTGCTCCCAATCTGAAGCAACTGCGCCTCTCCGGCATCCTCGATTCGCTGGAGGCGAGAAATCGTCAGGCCATTGAATCAAAGCTGGCGTACACCGAGTTCCTTTCCTTGTTGATCCACGACGAAGTCGCCCGCCGCGACCAGAAGAAGTTCGACTTACGCCTGCGCCGCGCGGCTTTCCGGGCCGGCAAGTCGCTCGAAGGCTTTGACTTCGCCAGACTCCCGAATCTGAATCGCGCCTTGATCCATGATCTGGCGACCGGGCGCTATCTGCTGGAGAAGGCGCCGGTATTGATCGTCGGCCCCTGCGGCACCGGCAAGAGCCACCTGGCTCAGGCACTCGGCCATTGCGCGGTGCGCCAGGGCGTCGATGTGCTTTTTACGACGCAGGCACAACTGTGCGCCAGCCTGACCACCGCCCGCGCCGTTGGCACGGTGGAGCGCAAGATCGCGACGCTCGCCCGAATTCCACTCTTGATCATTGACGATTTCGGACTCAAACCCATGCGTCCGCCCGCCGATGAAGACTTCCACGACCTGATTGCCGAGCGTTACGAGCAGGCGGCGACCATCGTCACCAGCAATCTCGATTTCACCGAGTGGGATCAGGCCTTCCCGGCCAACCGTTTGCTCGCCGCCGCCACCCTCGATCGCCTGCGCCATAACGCTTACTGCCTGACCCTCGACGGCGACTCTTATCGATCGCCAAAACTCGCACCGACAGCACCGAAATCAACCCCTCAAAAACAGGTAAAATCCACCTCGCTTTAAGCCCCGATTTAGCCCGTTTTTACTTCTTCAAACTGGCTCCATTACGCCGATCATCGGTGGCTCCATAATGCCGGTCAATGACA
>NZ_JAUYRO010000108.1 GCF_030696805.1 Methyloversatilis sp.
GTTGCTCCGCCACACCGTCGCCGGTCAAATGGCGGATACCCGACCGGCGACCAGCCACCGTAGGTTGGGGTGAGCGAAGCGATGCCCAACACGATCGGCACCACCGCAATCACCGTTGCTCCGCCACACCGTCGCCGATCAAGTGGCGGATACCCGACCGGCGACCAGTCACCGTAGGTTGGGGTGAGCGCAGCGAAGCCCAACACGATCGCCACCACCGCAATCTCCATTGCTCCGCGACACCGTCGCCGGTCAAGTGGCGGATACCCGACCGGCGACGAGCCACCGTAGGTTGGGGTGAGCGCAGCGATGCCCAACACGATCGTCACCACCGCAATCACCGTTGCTCTGCCACACCGTCGCCGGTCGCGTGGGGGATCCGAATCCGGATCGCCGAAGTTGTTCGGTAAACATGCCGGAAGGTGCGGCCCGGCTTGCGTCACGCACCGGTGCATCGCTGTGAGACAGCGCCCCCGGGCTGCGATACAGCCGTCTCTGCGCCTGCCCCGAAAATCGAGACACCCGTATCCCGATCGCCGATTTCCCGATTCATTCCGGGAGCATTTCCCTGATTTCCTGCGGCACCGATCTTGCGTCGTCGTCACACGCACCGGCAGGCCGCCGATGCGTTCCACGCACGAACACAACGAACTCGATTGGAGAGAGGAAACATGGCGATGCTGAAAACTGCGGGCGCTTTTCCCCGCGCAGCCAGGAAGACATTGTGGCTTTCGATCATGCTCGGCACAGCGCCGCTGGCGATGGCCGCGGCCGGCGACGGCAACTGGACCGAATACAACGGCGACAAGGCCGGCTCGCGCTATCTGGCCGGAGGCAAGGTGAATGCCCGGAGCGTGAAGTCGATGAAGGTGGCCTGGCGCTGGGCCATGCCCGACAACAGTATCTGGCAGGACAACGCGGAACTGCGTACCTGGGTGAATCAATCCACTCCGCTGGCCATCGACGGCGTGCTGTATTCCAGTTCGCCGATGTCCATGGTGTCGGCCATCGACGGCAAGACGGGCAAGACCTTGTGGACCTACGACCCCAAGGCGTATGTCGAAGGCACACCGCCCAACCTCGGTTTCATCAGCCGCGGCCTGTCCTACTGGGCCAACGGTGACGACAAGCGCATTCTGATCGGTACCGGCGACGGCTACCTCATTGCGCTGAACGCGAAAAACGGCAAGCCGATCGAGTCCTGGGGCGACAAGGGTCGCATCGACATGACCAAGGGCCTGCGCCGCTTCGTTGACCGCTCGCTGGTTTCCCTCACCTCGCCGCCCATCGTGTGCGGCAACACCATCGTGCCCAGTCTGGCAGTGCTCGATTCCTTCGCCGTCGGGCGCGCGCCGATGAAG
Organism: Methyloversatilis sp.; assembly: GCF_030696805.1. Taxonomy (GTDB): domain Bacteria; phylum Pseudomonadota; class Gammaproteobacteria; order Burkholderiales; family Rhodocyclaceae; genus Methyloversatilis. The sequence continues at coordinate 1,362 of NZ_JAUYRO010000108.1, forward strand.
AATCATCCGCCGGGCGACATCCAGGCGTTCGACATCCGCACCGGCAAGCGCGTGTGGCATTTCGAACAGCCGCCACAGGAAGGCCAGCCGGGCAACGAAACGTGGGAAGACGGCTCATGGAAAACCACTGGCTCGGCGAACATGTGGTCGCGCCCGAGCTGCGACGAAGAACTGGGTCTGGTCTATCTCCCCTTCTCGACGCCAACCAACGATTTCTATGGCGGTCACCGCAAGGGCGACGGCCTGTTCGGCGAGTCGGTGGTCGCACTGAATGCGAAGACCGGCAGGATTGCCTGGTACCAGCAGATCGTGCACCACGGCCTGTGGGACTACGACCTGCCGACCGCGCCCAACCTGATGGACCTCACGGTCAATGGCAAGAAGGTGAAGGCGCTGGCGCAGGTGACCAAGCAGGGCTTCGTGTTCACCTTCGACCGCAGCACCGGGCAGCCGGTGTGGCCGATCACCGAAAAGCCGGTGCCGCAATCCTCCGTGCCGGGCGAACGTTCGTCGCTCACCCAGCCCTTCCCCAGCCTGCCCGCCCCATTCGTGCAGCAGGGCGTGAGCGAGGACGACCTGATCGACCTGACGCCACAGCTCAAGGAAGAGGCGAAGAAGATATTGTCGCGCTACAACTACGGCCCGCTCTACTTCCCGCCCACCACCGACAAGGCAGGCACGCTGCAGGTACCGGGCGTGCTGGGCGGCGCGAGCTGGGCGGGTGCGGCGCACAACCCGAAAACCAATGTGCTGTACGTGCCGTCCTTCACCATCCCCTTCGGCATCAAGCTGAAGAAGGAGAACGAAGGGGTGTACGACTACACCGGCACCTGGGCCGGCGTCGGCGGTCCGCAAGGTCTGCCGCTGTTCAAGCCGCCCTTCTCGACAGTAACCGCGATCGACATGAACACCGGCAAGCACCTGTGGCGCGTGCCGGCGGGCAAGGGTCCGGTCGACCATCCGGCGATCAAGGACCTGAAGCTGGATCGCGTCGGCGTGCCGCGCGAAAGCTTCATCGCGCTGACCGACGACGTGCTCTTCCTGGCGCCGGAAGGCACGAACTCGGTGCTCGGGCTGTCGTCGCGCGGCAATGCGCTGATCACCCAGGCGACCGCGGACGAGAAGGAGCCTTTCCTGTATGCGCACGATGCGCGCACCGGTGACGTGCTCGGCGAGGTGAAGCTGCCGGGTGCCGCGTTCGGCGCGCTGATGAGCTATCGCGCCGGCGGCAGGCAGTACGTCGTGGTGCCCATCGGTGGCGCCGGCCTGCCGGCGGAACTGGTGGCCGTACAGGTCGACTGAACGCCGTCGATGTCCGGGCCGTGTCGCGCTGTCGTGCGGCGCGGCCTTCGAACTCCCGCAACACCCGGAACGGATCCATGGATATACGGAAACTCATCTTCGCAGCGCTCATGAGCGGCATGGCATCGGCAATGGCCTTCAATGCCGTGCTGCCGGACAAGGCTGCGGACGGCTCAGTGCCAGCAGGCCCCGCCCCCTTCGACCTCACCGATCCGGCACGCATCAAGCTCGGTCAGGACCGCTTCCAGTCGACCTGCGCCGACTACTGTCACGGCCACAAGCCGGCCCTGTTCATCGAACGCGAAGGGCTGGAGGCGGAATACGTGTTCAACACCATCCGCGACGGCGGCCGCGGCGCCACGCCGATGCCGCCCTGGGGCGAGGTGTTCACGCAGGAGGAAATCTGGGAACTGGTGGCTTACATCAAGTCCATCGGCAAGTGGTAAGCGGCCCGCCCCCCGGTCCAGGTGCTTGATCTGCCGGCACTGACGGCGATCGGGCCTCAGCCGGGCAGATCGCACTGCACGGCTGGCATTACGTGATCGAGGACGGCGAAGTGCATGTGTTCGACGTGCACCAGGGCGCCTTCGTGCCGGCGTCCAGTTCCGAACACAGCGGCACCGGCCCTTTCCTGCCTTTCGCCGGCGACGACATCAGCCCGGTGGACGCATGGTGAGCCCGGCGCTCGTTCATACTCGCGCCATGTCGACCCACGACCTGCCCCACGACTTCGCGCCGAGCAACCGGCGCGACTTTCCCGGCCGCCGCTGGCTGCTGGTCGCGCTGCGCTCGGCGCATCTGGTCGGTGTCGTGCTGGTCGGCAGCGCGCTGCTGACCGGGCAGGATGAATACCGTCGCGCCGCCGCTGCACTGATGCTGCTGACCGGCCTCGGCCTGTACGGCATCGAGGTGTGGAGCAAGCCGCGCCATGCGCTTGAACTTGCCGGC
>NZ_JAUYRO010000114.1 GCF_030696805.1 Methyloversatilis sp.
ATCTACCCCGCCATAGCAAACTCCGAATACCGAGAAGTGCGAGCATGGGAGACAGACGGTGGGTGCTAACGTCCATCGTCAAGAGGGAAACAACCCAGACCGCCAGCTAAGGCCCCCAATGCGTGGCTAAGTGGAAAACGAGGTGGGAAGGCATAGACAGCCAGGAGGTTGGCTTAGAAGCAGCCATCCTTTAAAGAAAGCGTAATAGCTCACTGGTCGAGTCGTCCTGCGCGGAAGATGTAACGGGGCTCAAGCCACGAGCCGAAGCTGCGGATATGTCGTAAGACATATGGTAGGGGAGCGTTCTGTAAGTCTGCGAAGGTGTCTGGTAACGGATGCTGGAGATATCAGAAGTGCGAATGCTGACATGAGTAGCGATAAAGCGGGTGAAAGGCCCGCTCGCCGAAAGCCCAAGGTTTCCTACGCAACGTTCATCGGCGTAGGGTGAGTCGGCTCCTAAGGCGAGGCCGAAAGGCGTAGTCGATGGGAAACAGGTCAATATTCCTGTACCAGTCCATGATGCGATGGGGGGACGGAGAAGGTTATAGCAGCCGGGTGTTGGAAGTCCCGGTTTAAGCAGGTAGGCGTGCTGCGTAGGCAAATCCGCGCGGCTTAGCCGAGATGTGATGACGAGGACCCACGTGGTCCGAAGTGCTAGATACCACGCTTCCAAGAAAAGCCTCTAAGCTTCAGTCATGGAATGACCGTACCGCAAACCGACACAGGTGGGCAGGATGAAAATTCTCAGGCGCTTGAGAGAACCCAGGAGAAGGAACTCGGCAAATTGATACCGTAACTTCGGGAGAAGGTATGCCCCTCGTACGTGAAGTCCCTCGCGGACGGAGCGGAAAGGGGTCGCAGAGAATCGGTGGCTGCGACTGTTTAATAAAAACACAGCACTCTGCAAACACGAAAGTGGACGTATAGGGTGTGACGCCTGCCCGGTGCCGGAAGGTTAAGTGATGGGGTTCAAGCTCTTGATCGAAGCCGCGGTTAACGGCGGCCGTAACTATAACGTTCCTAAGGTTGCGTAATTCCTTGTCGGGTAAGTTCCGACCTGCACGAATGGCGTAACGATGGCCACACTGTCTCCTCCTGGGACTCAGCGAAGTTGAAATGTTTGTGAAGATGCAATCTCCCCGCGGCTAGAC
>NZ_JAUYRO010000012.1 GCF_030696805.1 Methyloversatilis sp.
ATCGGCCTGCCGACCGACATGCCCAAGGCCTGGTTCGTCGCGTTGGCGTCACTGTCCAAATCGGCGACGCCGAAGCGGGTGAAGGTGAATGCGGTGTCGGACCATGTCGTCGTGCCGCCGGTGGCGAGACGGACGCGACTGAAGTGATGCCGGCACGGGTGCGGCATTCAGCGCCGGCGGCGGCTCAGAGCGCCCAGCGTGATCAGGCCTGCAATGGCAAGCGCCCAGGGTTGCGGCTCCGGTACCGGAGCCAGCACGATGCCCGGATAGAAGGTGTTCTGTTCCGGTGCGCCGAAGATGGGCAGCAGCCCGTAGGGCGAGGTCGCCGTCGCGAGAGAGGGGTCGTCGTCTTCCGTCGCACTGATCAGCGTCAGTTCGAGACGCATGCTGTCGAACTTGAGACCGGCGTCGAGCGTGATGGTATTGGTACCGAGATGGACGGACGAATTCACCACATCTGCCGCGGCATCGCTGAATACCTCAGCCGCGTCGTTGTACAGCGTGAGCATGTAGTTCACGGTGCGGTCGCCGGCTTCACTGACGCCGAAGGCCATCAGCGGAAAGAAATCGCCCGATGCGACCACTTCCCAGTAACGGTCGTCGACGATGGACAGGGTCCAGACGAAGGTGTCGCCGTCGTAGAGCACCGTGCTTTCCGGGTCATCGCTGCCGGCGGCAAGAGCGGCCACGCCTGCGCCTTCATACAGCACGTCGAATGTGTAGCTCGCCGCGTGGGTAGCCGGCGCAAGCGCCAGACCGCCGATCAGCGCGGCCAGCGCCGCGCGGCGTTGAAACGGGGTGCTTGTCGAGTGAATAGCCATGTCGTTCTTTCCTTCCTCGGGCGATGGGCACACGTCCGATCCGTCGTGGCCGGACATGTCTTGAACGTGCGCGAAGGCACGCCGGCGACAGCAACTCGTTTCAAAGCAGGGATCGCGCCAGAATCGAATCGTCGACGGCGGTTGCCAGAGCCGACAAGGGATGCAGGCCGGCCTGGCTCGTCGCCGTCGGCAGATACCGACGCAGCCTGGCGTCGCGGTGTAAAGCATGTCGACAGTTGCCACTCGTTCATCAGGACGCTTCCATGACCCGCCTCCTCGTCGGCCCCTTCAATCGCGTCGAGGGCGATCTCGAAGTGACGCTGGACATCGCCGATGGCCGCGTCGCGTCGGCGCACGTGAATGCCCCGATGTACCGCGGCTTCGAGCAGATCCTGCGCGGGCGCGAGCCGCATGACGCGCTGGTGTATGTGCCGCGCATCTGCGGCATCTGTTCGGTGTCGCAGTCGGTCGTAGCAGCGCGCGCGCTGGCGGCACTCGGTGGCATCTCGATGCCGGCCAATGGCCAGCACGTGACCAATGTGATCCTCGCCACCGAAAACCTGGCCGACCACCTGACGCACTTCTACCTGTTCTTCATGCCCGACTTCACGCGGCCGGTGTATGCGGCGCAGCCCTGGCATGCCGAGGCGGTGCGCCGCTTCACGCCGCAGAGCGGTGAGCAGGTGCGCGCCGCGATTGCCGCGCGCCAGCGCTGGTTCACGCTGCTTGGCACGCTGGCCGGCAAGTGGCCGCACACGCAGAGCATTGATCCGGGTGGTTCGACGCGCGCCATCGACGCCGCCGAGCGGGTGCGCCTGCTGGCGCGCGTGCGCGAGTTCCGTCGCTTTCTCGAAACCCGTACCTATGCCGCGCCGCTGGAACAGGTGGCTGCACTCGATTCGGAAGCGGCGCTCGACGCCTGGCACGACGGCGCCGATCCGCTGGCCGGCGATCTGCGCTTTTTCCTGACCGTTGCGCGCGATGCGGCACTGGCCACCCTCGGCGCCGGGCCCGGCCGCTTCATGAGCTACGGCGCCTATCCGCAGCCGGACGGCGGCACGGCACTCGGGGCCGGCGTATGGCACGCCGGCGCGCTGTCGCCGCTCGACCCGGCCGCCATCCGCGAAGACGCCACCCACGCCTGGCTGAGCGCCGCTGGCGGTCCGCAGCATCCGCGCACCGGCGTCACCCGGCCGGAACCGGACAAGGCCGGCGCCTACACCTGGAACAAGGCGCCGCGGCTGGCGGGCGAGGTGGTCGAAACCGGCGCCATTGCGCGCCAGCTTGCGAGCGGTCATCCGCTCATCGTCGATCTGGTCGGCCGCTACGGCGGCACCGTGTACACCCGGGTCGTCGCGCGCCTGCTCGAACTGGCGCGAGTGGTGATCATGATGGAAGACTGGCTGCGCGCAGTGCGACCGGGTGAGCCCTTCTGCACGCCGGGCAGGCTGCCGGATGAAGGCAGCGGCGCCGGTCTCGGCGAAGCGGCGCGGGGCAGCCTGGGGCACTGGATTTCGGTGCGTGACGGCCGCATCGCCAACTATCAGATCGTCGCGCCCACCACCTGGAATTTCTCGCCGCGCGACGCCGCCGGCCGGCCCGGCGCGCTGGAAGCTGCGCTCGAAGGCGCGCCGGTACGCGACGGCGAAACCACGCCGGTGGCGGTGCAGCATATCGTGCGATCCTTCGATCCCTGCATGGTGTGTACCGTGCATTGACACCGGAGTCTGCATGCAGCGCTTCACCATTTCCCTTGACGACCAGCTGGCTGCCCAGTTCGACGACTGGATCGCGCAGCGCGGCTACGGCAACCGCTCCGAAGCGGTGCGCGACCTGTTCCGCGCGGAGCTGGACCGCACAGCCCAGCAGACGGGTAGCGCGACGCAATGCGTGGCCTGTCTGTCGTACGTGTTCAACCACCACGAACGCGATCTGGCCGAGCGCATCATCAGCCTGCAGCACGCGCACCACGACCTCACGGTGTCGTCGATGCACGCCCACCTCGACCACGACTACTGCCTCGAAACGGTCATCCTGAAAGGCGAGATCGCGGCGGTACGGCAGTTCGCCGACGCGGTGTGCGCCGAGCGCGGCGTGCATCACGGCCAGATCAACCTGATCAGCGTCGAACTGGATGCCGGCCACCACCACGCGGGGCCGGGCGGGCACAGCTATACGCGGCGGCACGAACGCGGCGGGCATGGCCACGTGCACATCAAGCCCAGCACCTGACGCAAGCACCGCTGCCGACGCACCGATCGAAACGGCAGCGCACTGACCATCTCCGCCCCGGCTGTCTCGATGAAAGGCTTGCCAGGCGTGATGCGGTGACTGGCACGGTTTTCGCGTATGAAGATCATCTCAAATCTTCATACAAAAATGAGCGCCGATAAAAGCTTGTCCGGGAAAGGTTTGCGCGCGTTGTCCGCCGTGGCTCAGGGCGGACTTCGGGCGCTGTGCGTGCCCGTCATCGGGGCGTGGGGCACCGCACTGGCGCACGAGGCGGCGCCGTCCGCCCACCATCTGGACACGGTGATGGTCGAGGGCCATTACGACAACGCGGTCGGCACCTCCGACGCGGCCAGCCAGGGCCGCGTTACCGCGCGACTGATCGAAAACCGGCCGACGCTGCGTCCGGCCGAGGTGCTGGAATTCGTGCCCGGCATCATCGTCACGCAGCACAGTGGCGGTGGCAAGGCGAACCAGTATTTCCTGCGCGGCTTCAACCTCGACCACGGCACCGACTTCGCCACCCATATCGATGGCATGCCGGCCAATATGCCCACGCACGCGCATGGCCACGGCTACACCGACCTGAACTGGCTGATTCCGGAGCTGGTCGGTCGCATCGACTACCGCAAGGGCCCCTACTACGCGGAAGAGGGCGATTTCGCGTCGGTCGGTTCGGCGCGGCTGCGGCTGGTCGATCGCCTTGATTACGGCACCGCCGAAGTGACCATCGGCCAGGATGGCCACCGGCGCGGCCTGCTGATGAATTCTCATGCGCTTGGCGCCGGCACGCTGCTGTATGCGCTGGAGACCTCGCGCAGCGACGGCCCCTGGGACAATCCGGAAGACTTCCGCCGCATCAATGGCGTGTTGCGCTACACGCTGGGCGAGGGTGCAGATCGCACCTCGCTCACCGCGATGGCCTACACGGCGCGCTGGGACTCGACCGACCAGATTCCGCTGCGCGCCGTGCAGTCCGGCCTGATCGGCCGCTACGGCACGGTGGACCCGACCGACGGCGGCAAGACGCAACGCTACAGCCTGTCGATTGACCATCAGCGTGCCTGGGACGACGGTGCCTTCCGCTTCAATGCGTATGCCATCCAGTCGGAGCTGGACCTGTGGTCCAACTTCACCTTTTTCCTCGATAACCCGGCCGACGGCGACCAGTTCCGCCAGTCCGAACAGCGCAACGTGTTCGGCATGGCGATGAGCCGCAGCTGGGACGGTCTGCTGGCCGGTCGGCCGATGACCAACACGCTGGGCGTGCAGATGCGCCACGATCGCCTCAGCCCGGTCGGGCTCTACACCACGGTTGCGCGCCGCACCACCGGTGTCACCCAGCAGAGCGACGTGCGTCAGACGAGCGTCGGCCTGTACGGCGAGAACAGTGTGCAATGGACGCCCTGGCTGCGCAGCCTGGCCGGACTGCGGCTCGACCACTACGACTTCGACGTCAGCAGTTCGATCGCCGCCAACAGCGGCGACGCGAACGACCACATCGCCTCGCCCAAGCTGTCGTTCATTTTCGGGCCGTGGGCGCGCACCGAGTATTTCGTGAATTACGGCAACGGCTTCCACAGCAACGACGCCCGCGGTACCACGGCGCGTGTCACCGCCCGGGGCGGGCTGCCGACCGATCCGGTGGACGCGCTGGTGCGCACCAGGGGCGGCGAAGTCGGCGTGCGCACCGAGTTCATCCGCGGCCTGCAGAGCTCGCTCGCCGTGTGGACGCTGAAGCTGGATTCGGAACTGCTGTTCGTCGGCGACGCCGGCGAGACCGAACCCAACCGCGCCAGCCGGCGCAGCGGCATCGAGTGGAACAACCGGTGGACGATGCGTCCGTGGCTGCTGTTCGACCTCGACATCGCCGCCTCGCGCGCCCGTTTCGCCGAGGACGACCCGGCCGGCAACCACGTGCCGGGCGCGGTCGACCGCGTCGTCGCCGCCGGCCTCAGCCTGACCGACGCCAATCCGCTGGCGAATGGCTGGTTCGGTCACCTGCAACTGCGTCACGTCGGCCCCCGTCCGCTGGTCGAAGACAATTCGGTGCGCGCCGGTTCGACCACGCTGGCCTATCTGCGCCTCGGCCACCGGCTCAGCCGCGACCTGCGGCTGATGCTGGACGTATTCAACCTGTTCGACAGCGGCGACAACGACATCGAGTACTTCTACACCTCGCGCCTGCGCGGCGAAGCGGCGGGCGGTATCGATGACCGTCACTTCCACCCGGTCGAGCCGCGCAGCCTGCGCGTCACCCTGAGCGCCCGTTTCTGACGGCAGGCGCGATGCGACGAGTTGGCGGGGCGGACACCGTCGGCGCTACCATGCGCTGCTGACGCCGCCCCTGCCCGCCGCGATGACCGAACATCCGAAATCCGCCAACACCGAAGCCCTGCTGGCCCGCGCCCACATCGACGGTGTGGACGAGGCGACCTGGCTGGATGTGATCCAGCGCATGGACGAGGTGTACTCGCAGCTGGTCAGCGACGAAATCGCGCTCGAGCAGAAGAACGTCGAACTGGAACAGTCGCAGCAGTTCATCTTCAGCGTCATGTCGGCGATGTCGGACGTGCTGCTGGTGTGCAACGAGCGCGGCGAGATCGAGGAAACCAACGCTGCGCTGTGCGAACTGGTCGGTCGCAGTGATGACGCGCTGCGCGGCACGCCGGTGTTCGCGCTGCTGGCCGACGACGAAAGCCGAGCCCGCATGCGCAGCGTGCTCGATGACGCCAATCCGTCGCGCCGGGGCGAGGCGGTCGAGCTGAACCTGCGCGACGCTGCGGGCGCCGGGGTGCCGGTGGACACCAACCTGACGCCGCGTTTCACGCGCAACGGCCGGCGCGCCGGCACCGTGCTGGTCGGCCGGCCCACCGCCGAACTGAAGCGTGCCTACCACGAGCTGCGCGAGGCGCACGAGGCGCTGAAGCTGGCGCAGCAGCAGTTGCTGCATTCGGAAAAGATGGCTTCGCTCGGCCGCCTGGTGGCCGGTGTCGCGCACGAGCTGAACAACCCGATCAGCTTCGTGCTGGGCAACGTGCATGCGCTGAAGAAGTACAGCGAACGCATGGGGTGCTACATCGACGCGGTGCACGCCGGGGCGTCGGACGAGGAACTGGGCGCGCTGCGCGTCAAGCTGCGCATCGAACATCTGCTGAAGGATCTGCCCTCGTTGATCGAAGGCACGATGGAAGGCGCGCAGCGCACCGCCGACATCGTCAACGGGCTGAAACGCTTTTCCGCCGTTGATCCGGAAGGTCGCAGCGCCGTCGATCTCACTGCCGTGATCGAGCGGGCCATCCACTGGATACACAAGGGCACCAGCGCGGTCGTCACCCTGCACTGGGCGGCGCGCGAACCTTGCGTGGTCACGGGCAGTGCGGGTCAATTGCAGCAGGTGGTCATGAATCTGCTGCAGAACGCCTACGACGCGGCCGGTGCCGACGATCGTGTCGCCGAGCTCACGCTGAGCTGCACCAACGAGGGCGACCGGGTACGCATGAGCCTGCACGACGACGGACCGGGCATACCCGACGAGTACCTGTCGCGCATTTTCGAGCCTTTCTTCACCACCAAGCCGGTCGGCAAGGGCACCGGCCTTGGCCTGTCGATCAGCTACGGCATCGTCGAACAGCACGGCGGCGTGCTGTCCGCCCGCAACCACCCGGAGGGCGGTGCGGAATTCGTGCTGGACCTGCCGCGCGCAGTGGCCGGCCCGTCTGAGGGCGAATCGAAGCGGTGTCCGACGGACGAGCCGACGGGAACTACTCGATCCTGTCCAGCGCCGCCTTGAAGTTCTGCACCGTGCGTTCGATGTTCTGCAGCTTGTCGAGGCCGAACAGGCCGATGCGGAAGCTGCGGAAATCGGCCGGTTCGTCGACCTGCAGTGGCACGCCGGCGGCGATCTGCAGTCCCTGCGCCATGAACTTCCTGCCGTTCTGGATATCCGGATCGCTGGTGTAGCTGACCACGACGCACGGCGCCTTGAAACCTTCGGCGGCAACGCTTTCGAAGCCGCGCGCTTCCATCAGCGCGCGGATCTGGCGGCCCAGTTCGATCTGGTTCGCTTTCACCTTGTCGAAGCCGAAACTTTCGGTTTCCAGCATGACATTGCGCAATTGCGTCAGACCGTCGGTCGGTAGCGTGGCGTGATAGGCATGGCCGCCGCCTTCATAGGTTTCCATGATCTGCAGCCACTTCTTCAGGTCGGCGGCGTAGCTGGTGCTGGTGGTTGAATCGATGCGTGCGCGGGCGCGCTCGCCCAGCATGACCAGACCGGCGCACGGCGAACCGCTCCAGCCCTTCTGCGGCGCGCTGACGACGATGTCGATCCCCAGTGCGCCCATGTCCACCCAGAGCGTGCCGGCGGCAATGGCGTCAAGCACGAACAGGCCATCGACCTCGCGCACCGCGGCAGCGACTTCGCGCAGATAGTCGTCCGGCAGTTGCAGGCCGGCCGAGGTTTCGACCTGCGGTGCGAACACCACGGCGGGCTTGTGTTCGAGGATGGCGGCGACCACTTCATTGACCGGCGGCGGTGCGAAAGCCTTCTGCGACCCGGGCACCGGCTGGCGCGCCTTCAGCACGACCGATTCGGACGGAATGCGGCCCATGTCGAAAATCTGCGTCCAGCGGAAGCTGAACCAGCCATTGCGGATGACCATCACCTTCCGGTCGGTGGCGAACTGGCGCGCAACCGCTTCCATGCCGAAGGTACCGCTGCCCGGCACGACGACCGCCGATTTCGCGTTGTAGACCTGCTTGAGCACGCGCGAAATGTCCTTCATGACGCCCTGGAACGATTGCGACATGTGGTTCAGCGCGCGGTCGGTATACACGACCGAATATTCGAGCAGCCCCTGGGGGTCGACGTTGGGCAACAGGCTGGGCACGGTGTTCTCCGGATAGATGAGGTGGTGTGACAGGACCGCGCCGTCGCTCGTGGCGGCGGCAGGGCAGTGCCTGTGACGATTCGACGGGTCGTCGGTCGGCGGATGGCCGGGCCGTGCGTACTCGAAGGCCCGCGATTCTAAATCACCGCGCGCCGGTTGGCTCGACCGGTCCGTGCAACCCGTCAGGGCAGCGAGCGCCCGGTCTGCTACCGTCCGTGTCTGGCATTCATCGTGCGGGCAGGCTGCTCGCAGTAGTGCCTGCCGCGTCACCACCCGTGAGGACAAACATCGTGTCTGACCTGAAGGACCCGCGCGTGCTGTTTGCCGCCGAGCGCACGCTGCTGGCGTGGAACCGCACCAGCCTGGCACTGATCGCCTTCGGTTTTGTCGTCGAACGCGCCGGCATCCTGATCCGGCTGGTGTCGCCGGCCCAGCATGAGGCCGGCCTGTCCGGCGCGTCGCTGTGGTTCGGGCTGGCGTTCATCGTGCTCGGTGCATGGGTGGCCGGGTGGTCGTCGCGGCAATACCTGCGCCTGCTCGGCACGCTGACGCCGGCCGAATTTCCGCCCGGCTACGGCGCGCGCTGGGGCGCCTGGGTCAATCTGATTGTTGCGGCGCTGGCGGCCGGGCTGGCGGTCATGCTGTACCGGGCCGCCTGAGCGCTCGCGCCGCGGCACCGCGAGCGGTTGATCCCGATGACATGAACAGTCGGGGTGTGCGCTAGACTGCATCCATTGCATAACATGACGAATAAATGTCACTCGCCATCCTGCGCAGCCGCGCGCTGGCCGGTCTGCACGCGCCGGAGGTGGCGGTCGAGGTGCACGTCGCAAACGGGTTGCCCGCGTTTTCGCTGGTCGGTCTGCCTGATGCCGAAGTGCGCGAAGCGCGCGACCGTGTGCGCGCGGCCATCCTCTGTTCCGGCTTCGAGTTTCCGGCCCGGCGCATCACCGTCAATCTGGCGCCGGCCGACCTGCCGAAGGAATCCGGCCGGTTCGACCTGCCGATCGCGCTCGGCATCCTGATCGCGTCCGGTGCGCTCGCCGCGCCCGCGCTCGACCGCCACGAATTCGCCGGCGAACTGTCACTGACCGGTGCGCTGCGTCCGGTGCGCGGGGCGTTGCCAATGGCGCTCGGCGCGCGCGACGCCGGTCGCTGTTTCGTGCTGCCAGCGGAATCGGCGGCCGAAGCGGTGATGGTGGCCGGCGTCGACGTGCGCGCCGCGCGCTCGCTGCTCGATGTGTGCGCCCACTTGTGCGGCCGCGAGGCGCTGCCCCGCGCGAACGCGCCGGCGCAGCGCGCAGCACCGGTCTGGCCGGATCTGGCTGATGTGCGGGGCCAGCTGCAGGCACGCCGCGCACTGGAAATTGCCGCCGCGGGCAATCATTCGCTATTGCTCAGCGGCCCTCCGGGTACCGGCAAATCGATGCTGGCAGCGCGTCTGCCCGGCCTGCTGCCCGATCTCGAAGAAGCCGAGGCGCTGGAAACGGCGGCCGTGCTGTCCGGTGCCGGCCTGTTCGATGCCGCCCGTCTGACGCACCGGCCGTTCCGCGCACCGCACCATTCAGCCAGCGCTGCCGCGCTGGTGGGCGGCGGTGCGGTGCCGCGGCCAGGCGAGATTTCGCTGGCACACCACGGCGTGCTGTTTCTCGACGAACTGCCTGAATTCGACCGCCGCGTGCTCGAAGCGCTGCGCGAGCCACTGGAAACCGGTCATGTGACGATTGCGCGCGCGGCCCACCGGGCGCAGTTTCCGGCGCGTTTCCAGCTTGTGGCAGCGATGAATCCGTGCCCGTGCGGGTATCTCGGTCATCCGTCGGCGCGCTGTCGCTGCACGCCGGATCAGGTGGCGCGTTACCGAAACCGCCTGTCAGGCCCGCTGCTCGACCGCATCGATCTGCTGGTGACCGTCGCACCGCTGGCCGAGCATGAATTGCGCGCCGGTCCGGGCGAGGCGACGCCGGTGGTGCGCGCGCGGGTGTCGGCCGCACGCTGCCGCCAGCTCGCCCGTCAGGCGCGCCCGAACCAGTCGCTGGAGGCGGCCGACATCGATCTGTACTGCGTGCTGACCGATCCGGCACGCGCACTGCTCGGCCAGGCGATGACGGCGCTGAACCTGTCGGCGCGCGCCTATCACCGTTGTCTCAAGGTGGCGCGGACGATCGCCGATCTGGCAGAGACGGATTGCATCGCCCCGGCGCATGTCGCCGAAGCGATCCAGTACCGGCGCGCGCTGGATGCACCGGCACGTTAGGGTCTGCAATGCAAGGTCAGCAGACCCCGGGGTCTTCGAACATTCAGCAACCGATCCCGGGCGGCCCGCCTCAGTGCTGGCCGCTCAGTTGCCGGAAGCGCACGAGGTCGTCCTGGAAGCGCTGCTGCGTCTCGACCAGATCGCGCTCTTTCGAGGCAATGTTGTCGGCCAGCAGGCGCATGTCCTGCGCGTTGGTGTCCAGCCGGTCCTTGATGCCCGCCGGTAGCGGCTTGCCGGCGAAGCGCGCGGCGTCGGTTTCCAGCTTCAGGTGGCGCTGCTTGAGCGTCAGCTCCTGGTCGCGCAGCTGCGTCAGCAGCTCTTCGATATCGGTCACCCGGCGCTTGCGCGCCATGTCGATGTCGCGTTCACTTGAATAGGTATTGAGCAGCGTGGCATCGCGCCGACGCTGTTCCTGGCGCATGCGGTCTTCCTCGCCGGCCTTCTGCGCCTCGGCGTCGCGCCTGGCGCGCTGTTCCGCACTGATCGGCGCATCGACCTGCTTCACCGTCGCGCCCTGCTTGTTGAGCTCCCGGTAGCTGCGGTCGGCACAGGATTCCGGCAGCACGTCGCTGCACACCTGCTGTCCGCGCGCGTCCTTGCAGCAATAGACGCGCGCCTCGGCGAACGGGGCGAACGTCAGGCCGATCACGGCGAGGCCAGGCAGCAGGTAACGCAGTTCCAGGGTGTTCATCTTCAGGGGCCGACTCCGTATTGCGCGCGGTAGGCCTGTACCGCAGCCAGATTGCTCTCCATGCCGGGGGTGAGCTGCAGATAGCCCACCAGATCATCGAGACTGGCGCAGGCCACCACTGGCATGCCATACAAACGTTCCACTTCCTGAACCGCTGACAACGCGCCGCTGCCGCGCTCCATGCGGTCGAGTGCGATGGCGACGCCGGCCGGTGTCGCACCGGCGGCACGGATCAGTTCGACCGACTCGCGCACCGAAGTACCCGCGCTGATCACGTCATCAATGATCAGCACACGGCCCTTGAGTGGCGCGCCGATCAGCGTGCCGCCTTCGCCGTGGTCCTTCGCTTCCTTGCGGTTGAACGCGAACGGCACATCGCGACCGCGCTGCGCCATCTGCATCGCTGCGCCGGCGGCCAGCACGATGCCCTTGTAGGCCGGGCCGAACAGCATGTCGAACGCAGGCGCACGGTTCAGGATGGTTTCGGCATAGAACTCCGAAAGCTTTAGCACCGACGCGCCACTGTTGAACAAACCGGCGTTGAAAAAGTACGGCGACTGGCGGCCTGCCTTGGTGGTGAAGCTGCCGAAGCGCAGCACACCGGTGTCGCAGGCGAACTGCACGAATGAACGTCTAGAATCCACGGATTTTCCCAACGAATCGGATAAACCGGCCATGTTACGTATCGTGTCGCTCAACCTCAACGGTATCCGCTCGGCCACGGCAAAGGGTGTCTGGAGCTGGCTGGCCGGCGAGGCGCCCGACGTGCTGGCGGTGCAGGAGCTGAAGGCGCAGGCGGCCGATCTCGACGACACGATGCGCGCGCCGGCCGCCCTCGGCGGTCTGCCCGGCCATTTTCACTACGCGCTGAAGAAGGGCTACAGCGGCGTCGGGATTTACTCGCGGCGTGCGCCCTCGCGCGTGATCACCGGCTTCGGCGTGCAGGAATTCGATGACGAGGGCCGCTACGTGGAAGCTGATTTCGGCGACCTGACGGTCATTTCGCTCTATCTGCCGTCCGGCTCCAGCGCACCGGAGCGGCAGGAGGCGAAATTCCGCTTTCTCGATGCGTTTGTGCCGCATCTGGCGGCGCTGCGCGCCAGCGGTCGCGAAATCGTCATCTGTGGCGACTGGAACATCGCGCACCGGGAAATCGACCTGAAGAACTGGAAGGGCAATCTGAAGAATTCAGGCTTCCTGCCCGAAGAGCGGGCGTGGATGAGCGCACTGCTCGGCCAGGGCGGCTGGGTCGATGTCTATCGCAGCCTGCACCCCGACACCACCGACGACTGCTACACCTGGTGGAGCAACCGCGGCCAGGCGCGCGCAAACAATGTCGGGTGGCGCATCGACTACCAGATCGCGACCCCGGGAATCGCGGCGAAGGCGCGCGCAGCGAGGGTCTTCAAGGATCATCGATTCAGTGATCATGCGCCGCTGATTGTCGACTACGATGTCTCTACGGCATGACGAAGTCGTGCCTCAAATAAGAACCACAGCGAGGTCAGCATGAATACGAAAAGCCGTTTCACGCGCGTGCTTGCCGCCGCGCTGTTCGTAGCGTCTCCGTGGTCGGCCGCGTACGCAGCGACCTCGCCTTACAGCGGAATCGTCGCATTCGGCGACAGCCTGACCGACACCGGAAACTTCACCGCGCTGGCCAGCGGCCTGTCCTTCGGCCTTGTCAATTTCCCGAGCCCTGCCTTCGGCTATGCCCAGGGGCGTTTTTCCGATGGCAAGGTGGCGATCGAATATCTGGCCGAATCGCTGAGCCTGAACCTGACCAATTACGCAGTGGGTGGCGCCAAGACCGGTCCGTCCGCACTGCCCGGTCTGCCCGACAACTATATCGATGAAGACGGCGAGTCCGGCTATCCGGCGGGATCGTTCGACGGCACCGGCGTGGTGGCCCAGGTGGCATCGCACATCGCCGGGAGCGGCGGCACGATCGACAGTCAGGCCCTGTATTTCGTCTGGGCCGGGTCGAACGACTATTTTTCGCTTGCCGACCAGGCACTCGCCGGTGCGCCTGAAGACACACCGGCGCTCATATCGGCCTACATCTCAAATGCGATCGGCCACCTGCAAGGATCGGTGCAGACGCTCTACGCCGCCGGTGCGCGCAGCTTTCTCATCCCGAACATGCCGAATCTTGGCGTGACGCCCTTCGCGCTGGCCGCCGGACAGCAACTGTCCGCCCTGGCGACACAGACGGCGGCGTCGCACAACTTTTATCTGAGCGCGGTGTTGGGCGGGCTGGCCGGATCGCTGACCGATGCGCAGTTCTTCACCAGCGACACTTTCGCGCTGACCACCTATGCGAATCTGGACGCCGCCGGTGCCGGATTCGGCAACACGACGGACATGTGCCAGTTCAACCCGTCGTGTACCGATCCGACGTCCTATCTGTACTGGGACGATGTGCACATCACCACTGCAGCGCACGAGGCGCTTGCCGGGCAGTTCGCTCAGGCGCTCGTTCCGGTGCCTGAAATGCAGGCGTGGGCCATGCTGCTGGCCGGTCTTGGCCTGATCGGCGTAGCCGGTCGCCTACGTGCTTCAAGGGTACAGGCCCACATGGGTGCGTTGCGCGAGACAACTTAAGGGGTTAACTTCTTGTCTTTAGAGGCACCCCATTCAACAAGGAGAACATCAATGTCCGAACTCATCGATCAATCAACCGTAACCAAGCAAAAGCTGATTGCGGACCTGAAGGTAGTGATCACCGACGCGGAAGAGCTGCTCAAGGTCACGGCCAACCAGGCGGGCGAAAAAGTGGGCGAGCTGCGCGTGCGCATGCAGGAAAACCTGACCGCCGCGCGCCACAAGCTGGCTGACGCCGAAGTCGCGCTGAAGGAAAAGTCGCGCGAAGTGGCGCGTGTCACCGATGACTACGTACACGATCACCCGTGGAAGGCGATCGGCGTTGCGGCCGGCGCCGGATTGCTGATCGGGCTGCTGATCGGTCGTCGCTGAGCGCGATGTCGGAATCGCAACGGCCCGAGCGTCTTGCCGTATCGCTGAAGGGCTTCTTCTCCAGCCTGATCGAACTTGTTCATGTCAGGCTGGAGCTGGTCACGGTCGAGGCGCGCGATGAAGCGCTGCGTCTGACCGAACTGCTGGTGTATGGCGCGCTGGCCATCGCCTTCCTCACCTTCGGCATCGCCTTCGTGGCGGTGCTGCTGACCGTGCTTCTGTGGGACAGTCACCGCCTGCTGGCGCTGACGCTGTTTTCCACACTTTTCATCACGCTCGGTGTGCTTGCGGCGGTCGTTGCGCGGGCACGCATGGCCGAGGGCACGCGTCTGTTTGCTTCGTCGCTCGACGAACTGAAACGCGACCGCGATAGCCTGCGCCAATGAACCCGCAACGCATGCACCTTGCTCTGGCGCGCGAACGTCTGCTGGAGCGCTCGCGCCTGCTGCGCGGCATCGCGGTCGAACAATCGGCTGCGCTGTCACCGGCATTGCGCTTTGGCGACACGGTGCGCGATGGCGTGCGGTGGGTGCGAGTACATCCGGAAGTCATCGCCGCGGCCGCGGTAGCCCTGTTCCTGCTGCGGCCGCGTCGCGTCTGGCGCTGGGGCCTGCGGCTGTGGGGTGGCTGGCGATTGCTGCAGCAAATGCAGCTCAGACTGGGTTCCGGCAGCAGGCGATCGTGAGCCGCGTGCGGCCAGGGATTACTCCCCGGCGGGCCCCGGGTCGGCGCCGGTAACTCAAGTTTTCGGCATGATTGCCGAATTCAGATCACTGCCATCGTTCCGAGACATCAGACATGTCCTCCCATACCGCACAGGAACTGGCGCAGCGCACGACCGAGCTGGTGACCCTGCCGGCCATCTACCATCGCGTGAAACAGGTGTTCGACGACCCGGAAGGTTCGGTACTCGACCTCGCGAAAGTGGTGGTGGCCGATCCGGGCATCACGATGCGCGTGCTGCGCGTCGTCAATAGCGTGTTCTACGGATTTCCCGGCAAGGTCGAAACCATGTCGCGCGCGGTCAGCGTGCTCGGCATGCAGCAGGTGCACGACATCGTTCTGGCCACCACGGTGACCGCAGTCTTCTCCGGCATGCGGCCCGAGCGTATGGACGTTGCCCGCTTCTGGCGCGCGTCCGCGATGCGCGGGCTGCTGGCACGTGCGGCCGCCAAGAGCTGCGGCCTGCTCGATGCCGAACGTCTGTTCGTCGGTGGCCTGCTGGCCGATATCGGCCACATGGTGATGTACATGCACGTACCGCAGCTGGCCGAGGCGGCGCTGCTGGAAAGCCGCGGCGCCGATGTATCCCCGGAACAGATTGAACGCGCCCTGATCGGTTGCGATTACGCGGCCGTCGGCGCCGAACTGCTGCGGGCATGGCAGCTGCCGACCAGCTTTTCGACCGCGGTCGGTGCGCAGATCGATCCGGCACGCGGTGCGCCGCACGAATTCGAAGCCTGCCTGCTGCATTTCGCCCGCCGCGCCGTGGGCGAAGACGGCGAACTGCTCGATTCGGCCCGGATTGTGGCCACCGTGGTACCCGAGGCGTGGAACATGACCCGGCTGGAACCGCAGGCTTTCGAGGGCGCATGCGCCGAAGCAAGCAGTTCGATGGCGGCGGTGATGGGGCTGTTCTTCCCGGAATACGCTTGACCGCGCGCCTGACGGCACGGTTGTCCGACCGGCTTCGCTGCGCGGTCGGTCGGTCGGGCTGGTATCTTCCGGCCTTGTTCCCCGCACCGCACCTGCACCTCGCCCGTGACCCCGCACTCCACTGATGCCGGCTGGCTCGACAGTCTGAAGGTCTATGCCCACCCGCGCGTCGCCGGCATGCTGTTTCTCGGTTTTTCCGCCGGTCTGCCGCTGATCCTGGTGCTCGGCTCGCTGTCCTTCTGGCTGCGTGAAGCAGGCATCGATCGCTCGACCATCGGCTATTTCAGCTGGATCGGTCTCGCCTATGCCTTCAAGTGGATGTGGTCGCCGCTGGTCGATCGCCTGCCACTGCCGCTGCTGACCGGTCTGCTCGGTCGGCGCCGCAGCTGGTTGCTGGCGTCGCAACTCACCATCGCGCTGGCGCTGCTCGGCATGGCCGCGACCGATCCGGCGGAAAATCTGAGCCGCATGGCGTATTGCGCACTGGCGGTTGCGTTCGCCTCGGCGACGCAGGACATCGCGCTCGATGCCTACCGCATCGAGGCGGTCGAACAGCGGCTGCAGGGGGCGATGGCGGCGACCTACCAGGGCGGCTACCGCATCGCGATGATCGTCGCCTCGGCCGGCGTGTTGTGGCTGGCCGCGTCGGTCGATGCGACCGAGCTGGTCTACGAGCACGCGCCCTGGCGCTTCGCCTACCTGGTGATGGCGGCGAGCATGTCGGTCGGCGTAGTGACCACGCTGCTCATCCGCGAGCCCGACGTGGTGGTGTCGGCCGAAACCGTGCAGCGTGAGGCGCTCGCCCGAGACTGGCTGATGCGCGAAGGCCTGCACGGCCCGCTGCTGCGTCTGGCGGCCTGGCTGCACGGCGCTGCGCTGTCGCCTCTGCTCGACTTCATCCGCCGCTACCGCTGGCAGGCGGTACTGCTGCTGGCACTGATCGGCACCTACCGCATTTCCGATGTGGTCATGGGCATCATGGCCAACGCCTTCTATGTCGACATGGGCTACACGAAGGACGAGGTGGCAACGGTTGCCAAGGTGTACGGCGTGGGCATGACCATCGCAGGCGCGGTGATTGGCGGTGTGCTGACTGCCCGCATCGGCGTCATGAAGACACTGTTTCTCGGTGCGTTGCTGTCATCGGTCACCAATCTGCTGTTCGTCTGGCTGGCCGGTCGCGGCCACGACGTGAGCGGCCTCATTTTCGCGATTTCGGCCGATAACCTGTCGGCCGGCATCGCATCGTCCGCCTTCGTGGCCTATCTGTCCGGGCTGACCAATGTGGCGTACTCGGCCACGCAGTACGCGCTGTTCAGTTCGCTGATGCTGCTGCTGCCCAAATTCATTGCCGGTTTTTCCGGCGTGGTGGTGGATGCGCGCGGCTACGAGTTCTTCTTCACCGGCACTGCACTGCTCGGCGTGCCGGTGCTGGCGCTGGTCTGGCTGGCGGCGCGGGCGGAACGGGGCAGGTAGCGCGGGTCAAAGCGCCACCCTTGTTCAAGGTGCGCTCGCCGCTGCGCGCCGCCTCTTCCGATTTTCAGCGTCGTTTCGCCCGCGCCTGCTCAAGTTGCTCGCATAGTTTCGCCGCACCGTCGAGCACACGTGGCGTATTGCGCTGCAGCTGTTCCGGCGGAATGAAATAGAGGTTGTCCCGCGCGACGGCCGGCAGGCTGCGCCAGCGCCGCCATGCGTCCAGCCACTCCGGGCGTCCATCTGCCATGCCGCTGGCGACGATGACTTCGGGTGCGGCGGCCAGCACCGCCTCTTCGGTCACCGTCGGCGCGAGGATGGCCAGATCGGCGAACACGTTGCGCCCGCCGCACAGTGCCATCACTGCGCTGATCAGATGCTGGCCATTGACCGTCATCGGCGGCCGGTCCCAGATCTGGTAGAACACGCCGACCGGCGGGCGGGACGCGTAGCGGGCGGCCAGCCTGTCGCGTCGTGTGCGGAAGTCGAGTGCTGCGGCATCCGCATCCTTCGATGTACCGGCCAGCCGGCCGAGCAGTTCGAGCGTGTGCGCGATGTCATCCAGCGAGCGCGGTTCGCTGACGAAAACCGGAATGCCCAGCCGGTCGAGCTGAGCGTATTGCGCGGCCCGGGTGCTGCTCTGCCAGGCGATGACCAGATCAGGCTTCAGCGCTGCGACCGCCTCGATGTCGACGGCGCTGGAACTGCCGACCCGCGGCAGCGCCTTCGCCGCCGCCGGATAGTCGCTGTATTCCACCGCGCCGACCAGCTTTCCGCCAGCGCTGGCGGCGTACAGCAGTTCGGTCACGTGCGGCGCCAGACTGACGATGCGCTGCGCGGGTGCAGGCAGCACGACGCGGCGCCCGGCGTCGTCGGTCACGCTGACGCCGGCGCGTGCCGGGGTCGTGGCAAGCATCAGTCCGAGCAACAGCCAGGCGGTGCGCATCATGCCGGCACGAAATAGCGACGCTCACCGTCGCGCAGCTCGCGCAGCGGATGGCAGAACGCGCGTGACAGCGTGTCCGGCTGCAGCACCGCGTCGACCGCCCCGCACACCCACTCGCCGCCGCCGGTCAGCAGCAGCACGCGGTCGCAGAAGCGCAGTACCTGATTGAGGTCATGCAGCACGGCCACCACGGCGCGCCCCTCGTCATGCGCCATGCCGGCGAACAGCGACAGCGTGTCCGTCTGGTAGTCGAGGTCGAGATGGGTGACCGGCTCGTCGAGCAGGCACAGCGGTGCGTCCTGCGCCAGCAGCGCGGCGATGGCGACACGCTGTCGTTCGCCCCCGGACAGCGTGCGCACGTCGCGCGCCTCGAAGCCGGTGAGCGATACGCGGGCCATCGCGTCGAACGCGACCTGCACATCGTGCGCGCTGTCGTCCGACCAGCGGCCGATGTGCGGGTGCCGACCGACCAGCACGGTGTCGAGCACGGTCGATGCGAAGGCGTCCTCGTGCGACTGCGGCAGCAGCGAGCGCTGGCGCGCCAGCGCGCGCGGCGCCATCGACGCGAGCGACACACCATCGAGTGTGAGGCTGCCGGCGAGCGGCGCGCGCAGCCCGGCCAGCGTGCTCAGCACGGTGGACTTGCCGATGCCGTTGCGGCCGATGACGGCGAGCATTTCACCGGGCCGGATGTCGAGGTCGAGCGCGGCGCACAGGGTGCGACCTTCGATGCCGACGCTGACATCGCGCGCGACGAGCAGGGGCGGTGCGGTGCTCATTGACGGCGATGCAGCAGGAACAGGAATACCGGCACGCCCAGCAGCGCCGTCAGCACGCCGACCGGCAGTTGTGCGGGCGCAATGACGGTGCGCGCTGCGGTATCGGCCAGCAGCAGCAGCAGGGCGCCGGCCAGTGCGCTGGCAGGCAGCAGCAGACGCTGGTCGTTGCCGAGCGCCAGCCGCATCAGGTGCGGCACGACCAGACCGACAAAGCCCACCGCGCCGACCGTGGTCACCGCTACAGCGGTCAGGGCCGAGGCAATCAGATAGATCGCCAGGCGCAGGCGCAGCACCGGTACGCCGAGCGTCTGTGCGGTGAGGTCGCCGCGTGCCAGCAGGTTCAGGTCACGCGCCAGTGGTACGCATACAAGAGCACCGACGGCCAGCGTCCACAGCGCAGCCGCGGGTGGCGCGGCCACACCAGCGTCGCCCATCAGCCAGAACAGCATGCCGCGCAGCGACTGCTCGTTCGCCACCGTCAGCATGAAGGACACCGCCGCGCCGCAGCCGGCCGACACGATGACGCCGGTCAGCAGGAGCCGGGTCGGCGTGCGGCCGCCCTCGCCGTGGGCCAGACCGAACACCAGCGCCATTGCGGCCAGCGCACCGGCGAAGGCGGACAGTTCGAACAGCGCGCCGGCCAGCCCGGCCGTCATGGCCAGCAGCGCGCCGACCGAGGCGCCGCCGGAAATGCCGAGCACGTAGGGGTCGGCCAGCGGATTGCGCAGCAGCACCTGCATCAGCGCGCCGGCCAGAGCGAGCAGACCGCCGCAGGCTGCCGCCGCCAGCACGCGTGGCAGTCGCAGGCCGAGCACCACATCGCCGGCCACCCCGGCATCGCCGCCGGTCGCGATCTGCCACAGTTGCGCCGGGCTGACCGGCACGCTGCCGAGTGACAGCGACAGCGCGATCGACAGCAGCAGGCCGACGGCGAGCAGCGGCAGCGCCAGGGCGCGGCGCGGCGAACGGGTGCGCCCGGATGCGGCAGGCTGCATGGCTTCAGCAGGGATCGACATGCGCCGCTAGCCCCGTCCGAGCCGTTCGTCGAGCGTGCGTCCGGCGCGTTCGCTGACCACCAGCACCAGCTTCATCATGGCGCGTGTGGCGCCGACGAACAGCTTGCGCAGCGTGCGCTCGTCCAGCGCATCGAAATCGACTTCGGCGAGGATGACTGCCGGCGCGGACTGGCCCTTGAACCGGTAGACCGACTCGATCAGCACATCACCCTCGGAATACTCCGGCTGGCCGAGCAGGTCGTACTGGCCGGTAAAGCTGCGCAGCGCGTTGGCGCCGAGCCGGTCGTGGCGCAGCAGTTCCGACTGTTCGCGGCCACGCCAGCTGACGATGGCAACGTCTTCGGTGCGAAAGCCGGCGGCAAAGCACAGGCGGATCGCCTCCTTCACGCGCTGGGTCAGCGGATGCTCTGCGTCATACACCAGCCGCTCGACGTCGTCGGCATCGAACGGCGATGCCGCTTCGATCTGCGCGGCCTCGGGCAGCACGTCCTGCAGCAGCGTCTGCAGCATGTGCACGACCGGGCGCGGGCTGCGGAAGTTGCTGCGCGCGCGCAGCGTCACCCAGCCCGGAAGTTCGACCGGCGTTCGGCCATACAGATTCTGCATCGGGTCTTCCAGCCAGATCAGCCGCGCCTCGTCGGCGGCGTGGCGCCACAGCCCGGTCGCCCAGTCGGCGGAAAAGTCCTGACCTTCGTCGACGATGACGGTGTCGAAACGCAGGGCGGCCGGCACGTCGAGTTCGCCGGCGCGCGCGATCAGCGCGTCGAACGCGTCGGGCCGTGCATAGTCGGGCCGTTCGCCGTGTTCGGCCAGCACGCGCTCGCACAGGTGGTGGAAGGTGCATGCCAGCCCGCCCTCGGGCGCGATGCGCGCGAGGTGATCGGCCAGCGGCCGGTTGAAACAGACATACAGCGGGCGCTGACCAGCGTCGATCGCCGCGCGGTACTCGGCGAGCGCGAGCTGGGTCTTGCCCGAGCCGGCCGTGCCGACGACGCGTAGTCGATAGGGTGAAAAGTCGAGCGCGCGTGCCCACTGCGACAGGCCGCCGGCAACCCGGGTCACGCGCTCGCGCGCCATGCCCATGCGCGCGCTGACGTCGGCTTCGAGCTTGATTTCATCGCGCAGGAAACGATGCACTTCGGCCGCGCGTGCGCCGTGTTCGCCCGGCGGAAGAATCGACTGGATGCGCGCCGCCAGTGTGTCGCGCAGCGCTGCATCGACGATGCGGTCAGGTTCGATGCCGGCGGTATGCGCCTGACGCACGAAGTGGTCGGGGCAGTACAGCAGGTACTCGAGGCTGGGCAGTGCGGCATCGGCCCCGCCCAGACGCGATGCCAGACGCGTGTGCAGCGCATGACGCGATCGCGCGATGCCGACCGCGACATTGCGATCGCGTCCGCGATGGCGGGTCAGCAGGCCGTGCGGACTTTCTTCGAGATAGCCGCTGCGCTGTTCGATGGCGAGCAGGTTGCCGGCCGCGTTGACGATGACGAAATCGATATCGCCGTAGATCGAAAACCCCTGATCGAGACGCGTCCAGTGCACGCCGTGATAGACGGTGTAGGCCGCCGGCAGCGCGCGCTCGAGCAGCGCCAGTGTGGCGCGTTCGCGCTCCGCTGCGGCGCCCGGGCGGATGGCGTCGCCAGCGTCGTTGCCACCATCCATTTCGCGCCAGCCATCGGGTACCACCTTCGCCACGTGTTGCATCCTGTCGTCAGATCGATGCGAGCTTACACGGCGTGCGCCGATCATCGTGCGGCGCACGCCGGTTATCCACAGTATCTGTGGACAAGACGCGTCATCACGCGGTAACACCGGCCGCAGCGCCGCACGCCGCAACGGTGTCAATAGGGTTGCTCATTAATGAGGCAGGGTGCGGACAATTGAGGTGGCCGCTTGCGCAGCCGGTCACTCAGTCCATCCACAGTTTCTGTGGACAAGGCTGTGGGCGAAAGCTGTATGGCGGTGGCAGCGCCGCCGCCAGCAAGGATGTGGGCACGACGCCTCATTTGCAGGCAGCTCGCTCAATCCGGGCCGCGGGCGCCGAGCAGTTCGTGCAGGTTCTCGGCCACCATTTCCTCGTAACCGGTCGCCGGGTCGATCTCGCGCCGGATGTCCCAGCCGGTGGCGATGCCGAGCACCAGTTCCATCGTGGTGCGCACGATGCTGCCCGCCAGCAGGTGGCCACCGGTGACGCGCCCGTCAGCGTCGGCCACCATCATGTGCAGATGCACGCCGTGCCGGCTCACGGTGCCGGACAGCGTCAGCAGCTCACTGTCGCCGTCGATGACGGTGGCACTGTCGCGACCGGCCAGACGCAGCATGGCGGGTGCCAGGCTGCCCACTGCCGACAGCACGAAGGCGGCGCCGATGTCCTGCCGGCGCGCGACGGCTTCCAGGCTGCGTCGCAGATCGTCGCCCGGGCGCAGCCGCTCGATGTGCAGGGTGATCACGGTCGATCGTTCAGCCGAAAGGCTTCACGCCGATCAGCGCAAGATGCAGCCAGCCGGCGAACACCGCCCAGCCGGCGACACCGGCGACGATGGCGATCGCATCGCGCGATGCGCTGCCCGGGCGCTGCACACCGGCTGCGCGGTCGCGCCGGCGCAGCGTCGCGAACATGACGACCGCCCAGACGAGAAAGCTGCCGAACAGCAGCAGGTCGGCCAGCGTGCCATTGGCGATCAGGTGGGCGAACGCCCAGATCTTCACGCCGGCCACCATGGGATGACCAAGTTTTGCGCGGATGCGCGTGCCCGGCACATAGGCACAGGCCATCAGCACGAAGGCTGGCAGCGTGAGCAGTGCGGCCAGGTGACGCGTCCACACCGGCGGCGCCCACAGCAGCGTTGGTGCCATGCGCGCCTCGCCGTAGCCCTGCACGATCAGCACCAGACCGATCAGGGACAGCACCGCGTAAAGGATTTTCCACGGCAGCAGACCGAGGCGCGCGACACCTGCATCGCGCAAACCGGGGGCAATCAGCCGCGTCGAGTGCACGCCGAGCAGCAGAACCAGACCGAGTACCAGTATTGCCATCACATTTTCTCCACGATTGGGGTCAGAGCAAGGATCAGAGCGCGAGCGTACCCGAGACGGGCCGCGCGCACCTGCATCGATGCGGGAATCGTCCTACAGCCCTCCCGCCGTGCGGACGACAGGCGGTGCCGTGGCCGGTGCGCATACTGCAGTCGTGTCATGCAGACGGAGAAACGCATCATGACGATTCGATTGCTGATGTCGGCGCTGTGTGGCGCCCTGCTGAGCGCGGCGCTGCTGACCGCCTTCCAGATGGGGCACGGCGCGGCGACCGCATCCGACAGCGTGACTGCAATGTCGCGCCTTGATGGCCGGGAAGTGTTCGATACCGAAGGCGTGACGCTGGGCGTGGTCGAGCAGACCGTGTCCGGACGCCACGGTGAGCGCAGCGCACGCTACGCCATGGTGCGCGTGTCGCGCTCCGGCAACGCAGGCCTGCGTCTGGCGGTGCCCGCCTATCGGTTGCAGGCGGTGGACGACGGTCTCATGTTGACGCCCGATATCGAAGGCGATGATGCTGTAGTCGGCGACGACGGTGAAATCGTGCCGGCCGTATCGCATCTTCGCAGCACAATCTGAGTGCCTCAGGCAGGTTTCTAAACGCAACACCCACTTTCCCAACGGAGACGAGCATGAACAAGCTGATGACGATACTTATTCTGAGTGCCGGTCTTGCCCTGGCGGGCTGCAACACGATTGCCGGTGCCGGCAAGGACATCGAGTCCGGTGGCGAGGCGGTGCAGGACACCGCGCGCGACGTGCAGAAGAAGATGTAGTTCCACGCTTCCCGCTTTGCCCGACTCAGGCCTCGAGTCGGGCATTTTTTTTGGCATCCACCGATCCACAGTCGGCCCTGAGGGCGAACCGGACCCGGAACACGCGGCAGCGCGCGATCAAGTGCAGCGGGCGCATCGCATTATTGGCGAGGTTGCACCCGCCGGCCATTGGCCGCCGTCAGACGGTTTTCTTTGACGTGGCTTTTTTCGGGGCGGCCTTTTTCGGTGTGGTTTTTTTTGCGGCCGCCTTGGTCGGAGCGGCCTTCTTTGCGACCGCCTTCTTCACCGGCGCTCCGGCAGGCGTTTCGCCCTCTGCCACTTCCGTGCCGGGTGCTGACGCCTTGGCATCCTTCGCGGCTGCTTTCGGCTTGACCGCGCGCGGCTCGAATTCAAAGCCCACCTTGCCGTCCGGCTGGCGCACCAGGAAGGCGGAGAACTTGCGCTTGGTTCGCGACGACACAAAACCCTTCAGCAGGTCGGTGCGACCGGCCTCCAGCAGTTTCTGCATCTGCTCCGCTTCGATCGGCTGCTGCAGGATGATCTTGCCCGAGCGGAAGTCGCAGGACTTTTCCGGACCGACCGCCTTTTCGCAGATGTAGGACATCGGCTGTTCGTACACCTTGGCCGCGCACTTCGGGCACGCGCCGAGCGGCGTCTGCGACGAGAAATCGACCGGCTCGGCATTTTCGTCATCGCGCGGCTGGCCGAAATCGAACTCCGGCTCCATCTTGTCATTGAGCTTGATCAGCGCATTGAACGGCCGGCCCATCTTGTTGCGGAATCCGGTCAGCGGTCCGACCTGATGATCGCGCAGCAGGGTATCGATTTCGTGCGTTTCGAACTGACGACTGGCGACGATTTTCCACAGCGCGAAGTCGCAGGCCTGACACTGGAATTTCTTGTAGTTTTCCTTCACGACACCGCCGCAGCGCGGGCACTTTTCTTCCAGCGTCGCGAAGTCACCCGGAATGGTGTCGCTTTCGTAGCTCTTCGCCTGATGCACGATGCGCTGCGTCATGTCGGCGATCTCGCCCATGAAGGCCGCGCGCGACAGCTCGCCGCGCTCGATCTGCGACAGCTTGTATTCCCACTCGCCGGTCAGTTCGGGCGAACTCAGTTCGTCGATCTTCAGGCCACGCAGCGCAATCATCAGCTGGAAACCCTTGGCGGTCGGAATCAGCTCGCGCCCTTCGCGCAACATGTAGCTTTCGAGAATCAGGTTTTCGATGATCTGCGCACGCGTCGCCGGCGTGCCCAGTCCGCGCCCGGCCATTGCGGCGCGCAGTTCTTCGTCGTCGATGGTCTTGCCGGCGCCTTCCATTGCGGACAGCAGCGTCGCTTCAGAGTAGCGCGCCGGCGGGCGCGTCTGCTGCGCCTTCACCAGCATGTCCTCGACTTTTACCGTCTCTCCCGGCTTGACCGGTACCAGACTGGCCGCAACGGTTTCGCCCTTGGCCTTGGCCTCGTCATCGACCAGCGCCGCTTCCTTGCCATAGACGGCGAGCCAGCCGGCATTCACCAGCACCTTGCCCTCGGTCTTGAAGGCTTCGCCTTCGACGCGGGTGATCCGCGTCGTGATCTGATATTCGGCGGCCGGAAAGAACACCGCGAGAAAGCGCCGCGTCACCAGGTCGTAGATCTTGGCTTCGGCTTCGGACAGCGACTTGGGCTCGGTGCCGGTCGGAATGATGGCGAAGTGATCGGAAATCTTGGCGTTGTTGAAGATGCGCTTGTTCGGCTTGACCCAGCCGTGCTTCACGATTTCGTTGGCGTGCGGCGCATAGGTCTGAGGCAGGCGTGCCAGCACGTCATTGACCGTCGGCAGATAGTCTTCCGGCAGCGCACGGGCATCGGTACGCGGATAGGTCAGCACCTTGTGCTTCTCGTACAGTGCCTGTGCGATCTGCAGCGTGACGCGGGCCGAAAAGCCGAAGCGCCCGTTGGCCTCGCGCTGCAGCGACGTGAGGTCGTACAACAGCGGCGACAACTGGGTTGAGGGCTTGGCCTCTTCCTCGACCGTGCCAGTCTTGCCGGCGCATTTCGCCTGGATGGCGCGCGCCTTCGCCTCGTCCCACACGCGTTCGGCGCGCGCATGCTCGTCGCCTTCCGGCCGTTTGAATTTTTCGTCGATCCAGCGGCCGGTGTACTCACCGGCAACGGCGCCGAAATGACCTTCGATTTCCCAGTAGTCGCGTGACTTGAAGCGACGGATTTCTTCTTCGCGCCGCACGACGATGGCCAATGTCGGCGTCTGCACCCGGCCGACCGTCGTCAGGTGGAAACCGCCGGTCTTCGAATTGAACGCGGTCATCGCCCGCGTGCCGTTGATGCCGATGAGCCAGTCGCTCTCGGCGCGCGACATCGCGGCCTGACGCAGACCTTCGACTTCCTCTGAACTGCGCAGCTTCACGAAGCCGTCGCGGATCGCCGTCGTGGTCATCGACTGCAGCCACAGGCGTTCGATCGGCTTGGTCGATTTGCTGTGCTCGACGATGTAATTGAAGATCAACTCGCCCTCGCGGCCCGCGTCACAGGCATTCACGAGGCTGTCGACGTCCTTGCGCTTGATCAGCCGGGTCAGCAGGCGCAATCGCTCGGCGGTCTTGTCGATCGGATTCAGCGTAAAGCGGGGCGGGATGACCGGAAGATGGGCAAACGACCATTTGCCGCGCTTGACCTCGTATTCCTCGGGCACGGCCAGTTCCAGCAGATGGCCGACTGCAGACGACAACACGTAGTCGTCGCTTTCGAAGTAGTCACCTTCGCGCGTGAATCCGCCGACGGAGCGCGCGATGTCCTGCGCGACCGACGGTTTTTCCGCGATGATCAGTTTTTTGCCCATGCCTGCCCGATGACCCGATCGCCGACTGCGGCGCACCGGGTGCGCGCCGGATCAAGCGGCGTGAAAGCGGCGCATGATAGGGACAAAAATTCCGAACAGGCAAGCGAATACGCGGAACCTCGCCGCGCCCGACGCGTCGGGCGCCGGATCAATGAGGGGCGCGCGGCTCGTCTTCGTCGGACAGCAGCTCCTCGAGGACAAGGGTGTCGGTGGTCGCCTGCTGGTTCCAGAGCACCATCAGCACGATCACCTTGAGCTGACTCAGCGACACCTCGTCATCCTCCAGCGCCAACGCACGCTCGACCACGATTTCTCGGGTCAGGGCGTTGATCGCACCGGCATCTTCGAGGAATGAAAGGAAGCCGCGGCATTCAGTGTCGAGCCGCGATTGCTCCACTGCCGAGTACAGCCGGATGGACCGGCTTTCTTCGGCAATCTTCGGCTTGTCGGCGCCACCGGCGCTTTCAAGACCGGACAGCCAGCCCATCGCCTCTTCGATTTCGTCCTGCTCGAAACCGGCAGCCGTAAGCTTGCGCGCGAGCTGATTGGGCTCGGGATAACTGTCCAGATGCGCGTAAGTTTCGAAAAGATAGACCAGAACGTCGATCATGATTCGGCTCCGCGCGTGCCGGTTGGCGGCAAAGCCCACCGGCGGTTTGTCACCCGGCTCGGGTGTATCCGAACCGTATCACCTGATGCGCTGGAATCGCCCGTCGGGCAGCAGCGCCACCCGCCTTTCGAGTTCCAGCGAAAACAGCATGGCGGAGAGGGTGTCTGCCGTCAAGCCGGTATGTTGCGCGAGCAGATCGATTCCGACCGGATCGAAGCCCATTGCATCGAGCAGTGCCGATGTGTCGTCAGCGACCGGTGCCGCGTGGGCGGCGTCGACCGGTGGGGGCTCTGGCTGCAGCTCGGACAGGATGTCGCGCGCGTCGTCCACCAGTTTCGCACCCTGGCGGATCAGCTGGTGGCAGCCCTTGGACAGCGGCGAATGGATGGACCCCGGGATCGCAAACACCTCGCGCCCCTGGTCGCCGGCCAGACGGGCGGTGATGAGCGTGCCGCTGCGTGCTGCCGCCTCGACCACCAGCACACCGCGTGACAGGCCGGAAATGATGCGGTTGCGGCGCGGAAAGTTCTCGCGGAGCGCCGGCGTGCCGAGCGGGAATTCGCTGACCACGGCGCCGTGCGCGGCCACGCGGCGCGCAAGGTCCTGATTGCGCGGCGGGTAGATGCGGTCGGCGCCGGTGCCGATCACCGCAATGGTCGAACCCGGACCGTCGAGCGCGCCGTTGTGGGCGGCGGCGTCGCAGCCCAGCGCGAGGCCGCTGACGATGGTCAGACCGCCGCGCGACAGCTCGCGCGCAAATTGTTCGGCGGTCTGCGCGCCTTGCGCGGTGGCGTTGCGCGCCCCGACGATGGCCAGCGCGCGCCGGTTCAGCAGCTCGACGCGGCCTTTCACATACAGCAACGTCGGCGGGTCGGCAATTTCGAGCAGCGCTTGCGGATACGCGGCATCTGCCAGCGTCACGAGGTGATTGCCGGGCAGCTTCGCCCAGTCGAGCGTGTGGGCGATCGCTGCATCATCATCGAAGGCGGCCAGCAGGCGGGCCGCCTTGTCGCCGACCGCCGCCGCGATCGCCGGGCCGGACGCCGCAAACACCCGCTCGGGCGGACCGAATGCCGACAGCAGTCGGCGTTGTGCCTCCAGCCCGAGTCCGCGAGTCAGCGTGAGCCGCAGCCAGGCTGCGAGCGAAGCATCGGATACGGGCGCCACCGGCGACCGCGCCATCGAGCCGTCGGCGTTCAGGGCTTGCGGACGCGGTCGCCGACGGTGATCGGGCGCTTGGCATCCATCACCAGCGCGTAGGAAATGGTATCGAACACCCGGAACACGAACACGACGCCCGAACGTTCGTCCGGCATCTGGAAGGTGTTGATCTGCTGGTCGCGGCGTTCGGTGATCTTCTTGCCGGCGACGAAGGCGGCGAACACGTGGCCGACCTCCACACCATCGTTCGCGCCGCGGTTCAGCAGCACGACGTTGTGACGCCCGGCCGACGCTACGCCACCGACGATGCGTGCCACGCTGCCTTCGATGTCCTGCTCGGGGGCACGCGGCACGTAGGCGACCAGTTCAGCCGGTGGCGCCGGCATCAGCCGGTCGCCCTTGCCCATTTCGAACTGCGCTTTCTCGACTTCGAAAGTCGCCGGGTCGCCTTCGCGCGTCAGCCGCGCATCACCGAGGTATTCGGCTTCGAAGCCCAGCACGGCCTTGGTCTCCGGATCGCGGATCGGGGCAGCCGGTCGATAGACATGCCACAGCGACTGGTTGTCGGTCACGCCGGTCACGTAGGCCACATCGCCTGCACTGAGGTACACACGGCCTTCCTGCGTGCCGACGATGCGCGGCGCCGTTTCGTTGAAACTGGCTTCGACCGCAATTGGCCTGGTCAGGAAGGGTTCGATGGCCTTGTGCGGAATCGAGGCAATCGGCTCGGGCACCGCTTCTTCGTAGGTCCTGGGCGAAAGCTTGAGCGGCTGACCGACGCGCAGGCGAGGCGAGCCGTTGAAATCTTCCAGATAGACGATCTGCCCGGGGTAGATCAGGTGCGGGTTGCGGATCTGTTCGCGATTCATCCGCCAGACTTCGGGCCAGCGCCACGGCTCCTTCAGGAACAGGCCGGCAATGCCCCACAGCGTGTCGCCCGGCTTGACGACATGGCGGTCAGGCGCGTTGCTGGCCATTGCGGGCGCACGGTCTGACTGGGCGAAGGCGGTCGCGCTTGAAAGGGCGACCAGCAGGGAGCATATAATCTTGCGCATGTTGTGGCCTCGCACTGGCGGATGCCGGTAGCACAACGGTTACGGACGGATGGTCGCCGCGTTTCGTGTTGCACCGCCGGAACCCGGCCGGGGGTTTGCCTCTCGATATTGGTTCAAGCGTTTGCTACGGCAGCGTGCGCGGCGACTTGAGCGATGCTCGTCCTGGTTCCGCCGCCGGAAATCATGGGTTGCATCATGGATTGCGGCGCGCGTTGCATGACGGCAGACAAGGCTCAGGCCATCGGCATGCATCAGTGTAGCAAGCTGCTTCAACTAATGACAGTCTGCATGAAAATTCACTGCTAATCCATTAAATCAGCACGACTTTTATGGCACTACTCCCGATACTGAAGTTTCCCGATCCCCGTCTGCGCAAGAAGGCGTCGCCGGTTCAGGGGGTCGATGAAAGCACCCGCAGACTGGCCGCCGACATGGCGGAAACGATGTACGCCGCACCCGGAATCGGACTGGCCGCGACCCAGGTCGATGTGCACAGGCAGGTCATCGTGATCGATATCAGCGAGGACAAGACCGGGCTGATCACGCTGATCAACCCGCGCATCGTCGAGCGCGACGGCGAGCAGGTGTATGAGGAAGGCTGTCTGTCGGTGCCCGGCATCTACGAAAAGGTGACGCGTTCGGAGCACATCCGGGTGATCACGCTGTCGCTCGACGGCGTCGAGCACGAAATAGAGGCACACGGCTTGCTGGCTGTGTGCATCCAGCACGAAATGGATCACCTGCAGGGCAAGGTGTTCGTCGATCATCTGTCGCAACTGAAGCAGACCCGCATCAAGAACCGCATCGCGAAGCAGGCCCGCGAAAGCGCCTGATGTCCTCATTCACTCCCACGGCCCGGCCGCGCATCGCGTTTGCCGGCACACCGGCATTTGCCGCCCGTGCGCTCGACGCACTGATCGGTTTCGACTGCGACATCCCGCTCGTGCTGACCCAGCCTGACCGGCCGGCCGGCCGCGGCATGAAGCTCACGGCCAGCCCGGTGAAGGCACGCGCTCTGGCACACGGCCTGACGGTGGCCCAGCCCGATACGCTGAAAACCCCGGAACTGCGCGCGCCGCTGGCGGAGGCTGCGCCCGACCTGCTGGTGGTCGTCGCTTATGGCCTGCTGCTGCCGCGCGCGGTACTCGACATTCCGCGCCTCGGCTGCATCAACATCCATGCGTCACTGCTGCCGCGCTGGCGCGGCGCCGCGCCGATACAGCGCGCCATCGAAGCGGGCGACGCCCGGACCGGCATCACGTTGATGCAGATGGACATCGGCCTCGATACCGGCCCGATGCTGGCCGAATGCGCGGTCGACATCACGGGCATCGACAGCGCTGCCTCGCTGCACGACCGGCTGGCCGAAGCCGGCGCGCGGCTGCTGATCGATACCCTGCCCGACCTGCTCGCCGGCCGCGTCACGCCGCGCGCGCAGCCGGAGGCGGGCGCCTGCTATGCCGCCAAGATCAGCAAGGCCGAAGCGGCACTCGACTTTCGTCGTCCGGCGCCCGAGTTGGGCCGCCGGCTGCGCGCCTTCGATCCCTTTCCCGGCGGGCTGATGACGGTGGAGGGCACGCCGATCAAGCTGTGGCGGGCCGAGGTGCTGGCCCAGCCGGGCGCACCCGGACTGATCAGCCGGGTCGATGATCACGGCGTGGTGATCGGCTGCGGCGAAGGTTCGCTGTGCGTCACCGAACTGCAGAAGGCCGGCGGTCGCCGGTTGCCGGTCGCCGAGTTCCTGCATGGGCATCCGCTTGCAGCAGGCCAGCAGGCAAAGCTGCCGGGCTGAGCGCTGACCGCCCCGCGTGCCGGGCACGCTTGAATTTTCCGCTGTGTGCGCAATCTATATGGCGTCCGATTTTCACTGACGGGAATGCACAATGTTTGGCAACTGGCTGAAAACGTCGATCCTGATGGCCGGCATCGTCGCGCTGTTCGGCGTCGTCGGCGCGGCCATCGGCGGGCAGCAGGGCATGCTGCTGGCGCTGCTGTTAGGCGGCGCAATGAATGTGTGGGCGTACTGGTTTTCCGACAAGATGGTGCTGCGCATGTACAACGCGCGCGAAGTCGACGCCGCCTCGTCGCCCTATCTGTACAACATGGTGGCCGAACTGGCGCAGCGGGCCGGACTGCCGATGCCGCGCGTCTACCTCATCGACGAAGCGCAACCGAATGCCTTCGCCACCGGCCGCAACCCGGAGAACGCGGCCGTGGCGGCGACCACCGGCATCGTCCGCATGCTCTCCGCGCGCGAACTGCGCGGCGTGATGGCGCACGAACTGGCGCACGTGAAGAACCGTGACATCCTGATCTCGACCATTTCGGCCACGGTGTCCGGCGCGATTTCGGCGCTGGCGCAGTTCGGCATGCTGTTTGGCGGCAACCGCGACGCGGAAGGCCGCCCGGCCAATCCGGTGGTCGGCATCATTGTTGCCCTGCTGGCGCCGATTGCTGCCATGCTGATCCAGATGGCGATCTCGCGCACACGCGAGTTCGGGGCCGACCGGGGTGGTGCGGAAATATCGGATGATCCGCATGCATTGGCCGACGCCCTCACTAAAATAGACGCTTACGCGCGGGGTATTCCCATGGCGACTGCCGAAGCGCACCCGGAGACCGGCCAGATGATGATCATGAATCCCCTTTCGGGCGGCGGCCTGCGCGGCCTGTTCAGCACGCACCCCGCAACGGCGGAGCGCGTGGCCCGCCTGCTCGCGCTGGCCCGCTGACATGGATCGCGACTGGCGCCCTGACGGCAATGCCCGCAACGTGATTGGCGGGCCGCTCGAGCCCTGTTCGTTCAAGCCGCTGACCGGTTTTTTCCGCGACGGCTGCTGCAACTCCGACGACAACGATTTCGGCTCGCACACCGTGTGCGCGGTACTGACCGACGACTTCCTCGTGTTTTCCCGCGCGCGCGGCAACGACCTGTCGACGCCGCGCCCGGAATACGATTTTCCCGGGCTGCGGGCCGGCGACCGCTGGTGCCTGTGCGCCGCACGCTGGCGCGAAGCCTTTGACGCCGGGCAGGCACCGCAGGTGATTCTGGTCGCCACGCACGAGGCTGCGTTGCGTTACGTTCCGATCGAAGCGCTGCGCCAGCACGCCTGGACGGGTTGATCATCCGGTTCACCCCCGATCCGGACCCGCTCCGGAGCGGGCCATGACTCGCCTACTGCCGGTGTACACACCTTGAATTCCGTTTCTTCCGCCGGCCAGCCGGTGGCCGCTGATTCGCTGGCGGCGGCCCTGCTTGGCGCAGCCCACGCCGTGGCTGCCGTGCTCAAGGGTGATGCACTGGACGACGCGTTCAGCCGCACGCCCGACGCACTGTCGACCAATACCGCCGCCGTGCGCGACCTGGCCTACCAGTGCCTGCGCGCGCACGCCGCGATCGAGGCCCGGCTCGCTGTGCTGGTGCCCAAGCCGTTGCGCGAGCTCGATCGGCGTGCATTGCTGCTGGTCGCGCTGTGCCGTCTCGACGCGCGACCCGACAGTGCGCACACCACGGTCAGCCAGGCGGTCGACGCGGCGCGCACGCTCGGCGGTGACCGCT
This sequence comes from Methyloversatilis sp., assembly GCF_030696805.1. Taxonomy (GTDB): domain Bacteria; phylum Pseudomonadota; class Gammaproteobacteria; order Burkholderiales; family Rhodocyclaceae; genus Methyloversatilis. The sequence goes on from NZ_JAUYRO010000012.1 coordinate 32,776, forward strand.
TCGGCGGGCTGATGAATGCGGTGCTGCGCAGCGCGCAGCGGCGCGGCGACGAACTCGATGCCGCTGTTTCCGGTGACGATGCAGCACGCCTGCAGCATCCGCGCTGGTGGCTTGACCGGCTGCGCCGCGATCACCCGAATCACTGGCAGGACATCGCACAGCAGGGCAACACCCATCCGCCGATGGCGCTGCGCGTCAATCTCCGGCGCGCCACCGTGGATGAGGTACAGGCCCGCCTGGCGGCTGAAGACATCGCGACCACCCGGCACGGCGACACGGGCCTGCTGCTTGAAAAGCCCTGCCCGGTCGCCCGCTTGCCGGGCTTTGCCGAAGGCTTGATGTCGGTGCAGGACCTCGGTGCCCAGCGCGCCGCCGGCCTGCTCGACGTGCGTGCCGGTCAGCGCGTGCTCGATGCCTGCGCGGCACCCGGCGGCAAGGCGTCGCACATGCTGGAATGCACCGATATCGAACTGCTGGCGCTCGACCACAGCGCGCCGCGCGCGCAGCGCATCAGTGAGAACTTCGCACGCCTCGGGCTGGCCGGCCAGGTGCAGATCGGTGACGCCGCGGCGGTCGACACGTGGTGGGACGGCCGTCCGTTCGACCGTATCCTGGCGGACGTACCGTGCAGCGCGTCCGGTGTCGTGCGGCGGCACCCGGACGCGAAGTGGTTGCGCCGGCCGGACGACATTGCCCGTTTCGCCAAGCAGCAGCGCGCCATCCTGGACAGCCTTTGGCGCGTGCTGGCGCCCGGTGGTAAATTGCTTTACGCCACCTGTTCGGTCTTCCGCGCGGAAAACCACAAGCAGGTCGCGGCCTTCGTGACCCGCCATGCCGACTGCCAACGCCTGAGCCCATGCGGCGCATTCGATCTGCAACTGCTGCCCGACACCGAGCATGACGGGTTCTACTACGCCCTGCTGCAGAAAACCCCCGGTGGCTGAACGCCCCCCGCTCTGGCCCGGCGTCTGGCGCGTCGTCATGGCCTGGCTGCTGGCGGTCTGCCTGACGATGCCCGGCCACGTCGCGGCTGGCGTTGAAATGCGCGACGTGCGGCTCGATCACGGCGATGAGGGCTATCAGCTGTCCACCGACATCGGCGTCACGCTGTCGCCGCGGCTGGCTGAAGCGGTCACCCGCGGCGTCGCGCTCTACTTTGTCCTCGAGTTCGAAATCAGCCGGCCGCGCTGGTACTGGCTCGATGAAGACGTGGTCGAGCGCGCGCTGACCTATCGATTGAGCTATCACGCGCTGACACAGCAGTACCGTGTGTCCACCGGCGCGCTGCATCAGGGGTTCGATACGCTGGAAGAAGCCCTGAATCTGATCGGCCGGCTGCGCAGCTGGCCGGTGATCGATTCCGGGCGCCTGAAAGCCGGCGGCAGCTACGTCGCTGCGTTGCGCCTGCGGCTCGATGTGACCCAGCTGCCCAAACCGTTCCAGCTCAGCGCGATGAGCAACCGCGACTGGACGCTGGAATCCGAATGGCAGCGCTGGGGCTTCACCGCGCAGCAGGCGGTGCCGCGATGAGAAATTTCATCTTCGCCAGCGCCGCCCTCAGTGGCGTACTGCTGCTGTTGCTGTCGCTGGCCAGCGAGAACACGGCGCTGTTCGCGCGCAGCTACCCGCTGCTGCTCGGTCTGAATGTTGCCGTTGCGCTTGGTCTGCTCGGTCTGGTGACGTGGCTGGTGGCGCACCTGTTGCGCGAGCACCGCGCCGCAGTGTTCGGCTCGCGCCTGAAGCTGCGACTGTTCGCGGCGTTTGCCGCACTGGCGGTGGCGCCGGGCGCGCTGATCTACGTGCTGTCGGTGAATTTCGTGTCGCGTTCCGTTGATTCGTGGTTCAACGTGCGCATCGAACAGGCACTCGAAGGCGGTCTGATCCTCGGGCGCAACACGCTGGACTACCTGTCGGCCGACCTGCTGGACAAGGCCCGCACGATGGCGCGCGACCTGTCCGACACACCGCCGCTCAAGCGCAGCGCACGGCTCGACGTGCTGCGCGAACAGGCCGGTGTGGCCAGTGCAACGCTCATTTCGCCGCAGGGACAGGTGGTCACGACCAGCGCGGCAGCCACCCGGCTCGTGCCGGCGTTGCCGTCGCCGTCGCAGCTGCGGCAGGCGCGCCAGGGCATGGGCCTGACCACGGTGGACACCGACAGCAACGACGGCCTGACCGTGCGTGCGCTGGTATTCATCGGCGGCGCGACACTGGCGTCCGACGCTCCCGTGCTGCAGTTGCTGCAACCGCTGCCAGCCTCGCTCGCGCTGAACGCGGAAGCGGTGCAGAGCGCCTATCGCGACTATCAGGAACTGTCGCTGGCGCGCGCCGGGCTCAAGCGCATCTTCGCGCTGACGCTGACGCTGGCACTGCTGCTGGCGCTGCTGTCGGCCCTGGCCGTGGCCTTCGTGATCAGCCGGCGCATGTCGGCACCGCTGTCCATCCTGGCGCGCGGAACCGACGCGGTGATGCAGGGCGACTTCAGCCCGATACCGGCGCTCGCCACGCGCGACGAGCTGGGCACGCTGACCCAGTCCTTCCGCCGCATGACCGAACAGCTCAACGATGCGCGCGCGCAGGCCGAACGCAGCCGCAGCGAAACCGAGGCGGCCCGCACCTACCTCGAAGGCGTGCTCGGCAACCTGTCGACCGGTGTGCTGGCGTTCAGCCCGTCCACCCGGCTGCGTGCCGCGAATCAGGGCGCACTGGCCATCCTGGATGACCGGCTCGAAGGCTGGGAAGACATTGCGCTGGCCCAGTGGCCGCGTCACCCGGAACTGCGCGACACCATCCTGGCGGCCATCGACGAGGGGCAGGAGTCGTGGAGCCGGCAGATCGACATCGCCGATCCGTTCGGCCCGGGCAAGACGCTGCTGCTGCGCGGCTCGCAGCTGCCGCAGGCCGGAGGCGGCGGTTTCGTCGTCGTGTTCGACAACATCACGCAGCTGATCGCAGCGCAGCGCAGCGCAGCCTGGGGTGAGGTGGCGCGCCGGTTGGCGCACGAGATCAAGAATCCGCTGACGCCGATCCAGCTGTCAGCCGAGCGGCTGCAGTTCAAGCTGTCGGACAAGCTCGACGAAGACGGCCAGCGCCTGCTGGCGCGCGCCACTTCGACCATCGTCGATCAGGTCGAGGCGATGAAGAACATGGTCAATTCCTTCCGCGACTATGCGCGCCTGCCGCAGCCGGTGCTGACGCCGCTCGACCTGAACCGGCTGGTGGACGAGGTGCTCGGCCTGTACGAAACCTCGACGCCGCGCATCGAACGGCATCTTGCGGCCGACCTGCCGCACATCAGCGGCGATGCCGGCCAGCTGCGACAGGTCATCCACAACCTGCTGCAGAATGCGCAGGATGCATCGGCCGATGCCGGCGCACCGCAGATCAGCGTGCACACGCGCCGCCGCGGCAATCGCGTCGAACTGTCAGTGCGCGACAACGGCCACGGCTTTCCGGCCCAGGTGCTGGCGCGCGCGTTCGAACCCTATGTCACGTCGAAAGCACGTGGCACAGGCCTTGGGCTGGCCATCGTGAAGAAGATCGTGGATGAGCACGATGGTCGTATCGAAATCGAAAACATCGCGCCGCAAGGCGCTGAAATCCGCATAGCGCTGCCGCTGGCAGCCTGAAAGTCAGGAAAACATGGCTCGCATACTGGTGGTCGACGACGAGATGGGCATCCGGGAGTTGCTGTCCGAAATCCTGCGGGACGAAGGGCACGACGTCACGCTGGCGGAAAACGCGGCTGCCGCGCGCGGTGCGCGGCAGGCTGCAAGACCCGACCTGGTGCTGCTGGACATCTGGATGCCCGACACCGACGGCATCACGCTGTTGAAGGAATGGGCCTCGGGCGGGCAGCTGACCATGCCGGTCATCATGATGTCCGGTCACGGCACCATCGATTCGGCGGTCGAGGCGACACGCATCGGCGCGCTCGATTTCCTCGAAAAGCCGATCGCACTGGCCAAGCTGCTGTCCAGCGTGAAGCGCGCGCTGATCCGCAGTGCGCCAGCCGAACAGCGCCCGGCCGCACCGTCGCTGGCCGGCATCACGCGTGGTGGTCCGCTGCGCGACCTGCGCCGCCGGCTGGAACAGATGGCCAGCCGCTCGCGCATCATCATGTTGCGCTGCGGGCCGTCGAGTTTTGCCGAACTGGCCGCGCGCACGCTGGCGGTGCCGGGACGGCGCTGGATCGAACTGGCCGGCATCCCGGGCGCCATCACGCAGGAACAGCTCGACGCGGCGCGCGGCGGCGTCATCCACGCGGGCGACATCGGCACACTGTCGCGCATGCAGCAGAAAAATCTCGCCTTCGCCGTCGACCGGCTGGAGCGGCTCGACGCGAAACTGATCGCCAGCTGTGCCCAGCCGCCGGCGGAGCTGCAGGCGGCTGGCTGGGACGACGCCGTGCTGTCGCGGCTGTTCGACGTCGTGCTGCCACTGCCGACGCTGGCCGAGCTGCGCGACGAAATCGGCGATCTGGCCGATGACGTGCTGAAGCACATGGCGGACGCAGGCGAAATCCCGGTGCGCGCGCTGGCCGAGTCGGCCCGTCCGTTGCTGCGCCAGCACCCGTGGCCGGGCGGTTACGCAGAACTGGTGTCGGCGCTGCGCTCGGCCGCGCTGGCCACCCTCGACGACGATCTGGACGCGAGCGCGCTGCGCGCGCTGCTGCGCCCGGCCGGCAACGCGGCACTGCCCGGCCTGAACCAGCCGCTGCGCGATGCGCGCGAGGCGTTCGAGCGGCTGTACTTCGAACATCACATGGAACGCGAAGGCGGCAACATGACCCGGCTGGCCGAGCGCTCCGGACTGGAGCGTACGCACCTGTACCGCAAGCTCAAACAGCTCGGACTGCCGGTCGGCCGGCGCACCGAGCATCAGGAGTGAAATACTGAACTGAACGGCATTCCTGAACCGAAGGACCGGGCAGAAAGCCCGGGCAGCGGAATCGGCCCGGGCGCCGTCAGGTGCGCTGGCGGAACGTCAGGTAATACACCCCGGCGACCAGAATGCTTCCGCCGACGATGTTGCCCAGCGTCGCCGCGACCAGATTGCCCGCCAGCCCGGCCGCGGTCAGGCCGGACAGGTCGACGCCTGCCGGAAGCACGCCGTTGGCGTGCAGCAGCATGCCCATCGGAATGAAATACATGTTTGCGATGCAATGTTCGAAGCCGGCGGCGACGAAGGCCGATACCGGAAACACGATGGCCAGTACCTTGTCGGTCACGCTGCGCCCTGCGGTCGCCAGCCAGACCGCCAGGCAGACCAGGGCATTGCACAGGATGCCCTTTACGAAAACGATCAGGAATGGCGTGGCGGTCTTGGCCGCCGCCACCTTCACATAGGTTTCGGCTACCGCACCGCCGTTCATGTCGCCGTGATGTGACAGGAAAACCAGCGCCACCATGCCGAGCGCGCCGACGGCATTGGCCACATAGACGATGGCCCAGTTGCGCGCCAGCAGCGCGAACGGGATTCGCCCCTCGGCCCACGCCATGACCAGGAAATTATTGCCGGTGAACAACTCGGCGCCGGCCACGGCAACCAGGATGAGACCGAGCGAGAAGGCCAGCCCGCCGAGCACACGGGTCAGTGCAAAGCCAAGCGAAGCATCGCTGGCCACCAGAGTGAAGTACAGCGCACCGAAGCCGATGAAGGCGCCGGCCAGCACACCGAGCATGAACATCGTGCGTACCGGCAGGTTGGCTTTCACGATGCCGATGTTTTCGACCTTCTCGGCAATCTCCTTCGGCGAATAAAGATCGATCCCCAGATTGCTGGCCATGCGTGCTCCTTGTCGGTTTCGTGTGAGGAACCCGTCTCGCGCGGGCAGGCCGACAGTGTAGGATGCTGTCCGTGACGCCGGTAGATTGCCGGCCCCGCGGCAGCCCACCAGTTCGCTTGCCGCGCGGAACATGCACCACAGAAGTCAGCCAGACGCACAGTGCCGGTGAGCAATCCGCCCGCCGGCCCGCGCACCCGCCGGACCACCCGTCACGGCCAAGCGTCGCACGAAAACCCCAGACCGGCCTTCTCCCCAACGCAGCGGAGCAGCACCGGCTTTCGGGTTCAACGCCCTCTCTTGACATTGACGGAGTACGACCATGAAAACCCGCCTCACCCTGACGCTCGACGACGCGCGGCAGATTGCTGCCGCGGCGGAAGCCGAGGCCCTGAAACGCAACTGGCCCGTCACCATCGCCATCGTCGACGACGGTGGCAACCTGATGTGGCTGCAGCGCCTCGACGGCGCACCGCCGATGAGCACCCAGATCGCACCGGAAAAGGCCCGCACCTGCGCACTGGCACGCAAGCCGAGCAAGGCGATCGAGGACGTCGTCAACAGCGGCCGTCTGGCCGCCCTGCGCATGCCGGTGCTGCCGCTTGAAGGCGGCGAAATGATCATCGTGGACGGCGAATGCGTCGGCGGAGTCGGCGTATCGGGCGTGAAATCCAGTGAAGACGCCATCGTTGCCCGAGCCGGCATCGCAGCCATCGGCGCAAGCTGGGAACTGCCGATCTGACGAGCCCCGTGGGTGCGGACCTTGCCGGAGCGGCGCCCCCGATTTACGTCATGCCGAAAACGCAGGGCCGTGGGAGCGACGTCCCCGTCGCGATCAGTGCGGCGACCATCGCGGTGCGAAGTGCGTATCGCGGCGAGGACGTCGCTCCCACAGGGGCGTTTCGGCATGCGTGCCTCAACAGCGCCTGCTCGACGCCAACACTTGCCGAAGCTCAGCGGCCGAACAGCCCTTTGAGCTTGTCGCCAACCTGTTCCTGCACCTTGTCGCGGGCCTTGTCCTGCAGTTTCTGGCTCTGTTGCTCGACCGCCGTTCTGGCGGCGCCCTTCACCAGATCGGCGAACTCGATCTTGTAGTCGAGGCTGGCGAACGGCCCGTACAGGCGCACCGGCACGGTCACGCCCCTGAGCTCGTCGGCAGCGCGGCCGTCCTGTCCCTTGCTGGTCGCGGCCAGCGTCACGCGCGCGAGGTAATCCACACTCTCGTCCGGCAGATTGACGGTCCCGGCGCCGGCCAGCCGCAGAAAGGGCGAGCTGGCCGTCAGATCCGAATTGCGGGCGATGCCGTCGTCGATGCGGAAGCTGGCGCTGAGCGCTGAAAAGTCGGTCTTTTCGGTGGCACTGGCCTGCTGCACGGTGGCGCCGCCGCCCAGCTTCGCCTTTGCTTCGCGCAGGCTCTTTGCCAGATTGATGCCGCGGATGGCGCCGTCGCGCAGCTTCAGCGAGGCACTGCCATCGAGCGCGCGCTTCAGGGCACCGACCGTCGTCCCCGAGGTCGCGACATCCAGCATGACCGTGCCGCGCCCTTCCAGCAGGTCCTTGCCGGCTGCATCGCGGATCAGCGGATGCACATCGATGTCGGACAGCGTCTGCTTCAGCGCGATGCGGTTGCCTTCGGCATTCAGGCTGAGCGCTCCGCTGGCAGCGCCCTGATACAGCGCGGCCGAGTAGGGCGACACCTCCAGCTTGCCGTTCGCCGCCTTCACGTTCAGCGTCATCTTCGTCATCTTCACGCCGGCCACCTGCAGCGCCCCGATGCGCACGCTGCCGCTGGCATTGATGCCGCGCAGCGCGGACAGGTCCACCGGGGTGTCGTCCGGGTTGCCGGCGGCGGGTCCGGCCGCTGCGGGCGGGCGATAGCGATCGAGATCGAGCTGGTCGATGTCGACATCGAAGTTCAGCGCCAGCGGCTGCAGGCGGGTCGCGGCGAGCTTGAGCTGGATGTGGCTGTCGTCGAGCCGCGTGTCGAGATCGAGCGCTGCGGTCTGCGCCTTGAGGTCTGCGCGCGCAGAGCCCTTGACCGGAAGCTTGACGCTTTTCATCGGCAACGACGGATGCGCGATGTCGATCGTGCCATCCAGCGCCGACAGCTCGCCGGACGGCCCGTCCAGTTGAACGTTCAGTGGCGAAGCCAGGGCGGCCTTGACGGTGGCGGTGTCCTGACGGGCGTCCAGCGCCAGCGTGAGTCCAGCGATCCTGATCGCCTGCGCACTGCCCTCGATACCCTTGAGCTGGAGCTTGATGTCCGCCATGCGGGCGCTCGAATCGATCTTCGCAGTCAGGCTGACCTCGTCGCCGCGGGCGCCGCCGGCATCGAGTTGCAGCGCCGGCGCGGTTAGTTTCGCCGACAGTGCTTCACCGGCCCGCCTGGCCGACAGGTCAAGCGCCAGCTTCCGGATTTCGATGCGGTCGTCGGCACCGGCTTCGAGCCGCTCCGAGGTCAGCGCGGCACGCACATCCGTCAGGTCGAACAGCGTGCCGTCCATCGTCGCGCTCAGCGCTTCGAGCGCGAAGCGCTGCGCCGGCAGGTCATAGTCGTAGCCGGTGGCCAGCACGATGCGCGAGTCGGCCGTCGGCTGCACCGACGTCCAGCGCGCAGCCAGGTCGAGCCTGCCGCGTGCCGCGTTCGCCAGCTTGCCGACCGACAGTTCGATGTCGTCCAGCGCATGCGCCGCACCGCTGCCTTCGTCGCGGAAAGCGAGCGCCGAACGCGACAGCTTAAGCCCGGCAATATCGAAGCGGACCGGCGAGCTGTCGTCCTTCTCGGCCGAGAGCAGGTCTTCGAAGTTGAATGAGCCGTCCTTGTAGCGGATCAGGGCGACGCTCGCACCCTCGACCCGGATTTCGTCGACGACCAGCGACCCCGACAGCAGCGGCAGCACGGCGACGGATACGCGCGCACTGTCGATTGCTGCGAAACGTTCGGTCGAATTGTGTTCGGACAGCGCAGTACGGCCCAGCTTGAGGCCGAGGTTCGGATAGAAGGACAGGTCGACATCGCCTTCGATGTCCAGCGTGCGCTGCTTCTGTTCGAGCACGACACGCCTGAGTTCTTCCTTCACGCGGACGGCATCGAAGGTGATCGCCACATACAGCACGGCCGCAGCGAGCAGCGCAGCGATGCCGCCGAGCGCGAAAGCGGCAAGCTTGAGTATCTTCATGCCTTCTCCATACGAAACAGACCGGCTGATGACACGTGCCGCGTCGCCGGAGAGTGCCCGATCCGGCTGACGCAAGCGGCACAGTGGCTGGCGAGCGTATCAGAGATGGCGGCGGTGAGCCCGGACCGGCGGTACGCCCGCCGTGTGCTATCTTCCGCGGCGCCGCAAGTCCTCGGTTTGCGCGCGCCGCCCGCGCGTGAATGGCACCCACATCTACAAGGAGATCAGCATGAGCTTCGTTTCGGAATTCAAGGCATTCGCCATGAAGGGCAATGTCGTCGACCTCGCGGTTGGCGTCATCATCGGTGCAGCCTTCGGCAAGATCGTTGACTCGGTCGTCGCCGACCTGATCATGCCCATTGTGGGTGCGATTTTCGGCGGTCTGGATTTCAGCCAGTTCTTCATCGTGCTCAAGGATATTCCCCCCGGCGTGCCGGAAACGCTGGCCGACCTGAAGAAGGCGGGCGTACCGGTGTTCGCATGGGGCAGCTTCCTGACGATCGCGCTGAACTTCGTCATTCTTGCCTTCATCATCTTCATCATGGTGAAGCAGATCAACCGGCTCAAGCGTGAAGAGGCGGCAGCACCGGCGGCGGCACCGGCCGAGCCGGCCGAAGAGGTCGTACTGTTGCGCCAGATCCGCGACTCGCTGTCGAAATAGTCCGGACCGGATACACAACAAAAAAGGAGCCAGCGGCTCCTTTTTTGTTGTCAGTCTGCAGGCGGCACGGATCAGTCGATCGCTTCACCCTCGGTCGGCCGGGCGTCACCGGACACCCGCTCCAGGCGGTAGCCATAGTTGTAGGTCGACGCCAGTCGATAACCATTCTCCGGCCGCAGGGCGAGCTTGGAGCGCACGCGCGACATGTGGGTATCGACGGTGCGTGTCGGTACATCGCCCTTGCGGCCCCACAGCGACTCCAGCAGGTGACCGCGCGACACCAGGCGACCGACGTTGCGAAACAGGAAGACGGCCAGCTCGAACTCGCGTTCGGTCAGGTCGACCACCTCGTTGTGCAGGCGAGCCGTGTGCGAATTCAGATCGAAATGGTAAGGCTCGGCTTCGACCACCGGCTGATCTGCCGGCGGGCGGCTGCGGCGCAGCACGGCCTCGATCCGGGTCAGCAGTTCCAGACGTCGCGCCGGCTTGACGATGTAGTCGTCGGCGCCCGCTGCCAGCGCGGTGACGATGTCGTTCTCGTCCTGGCGCGCCGTGACGAAAATGACCGGCGTCTGCAGCTGGCGTTCGTTGCGCAGCCAGCGCAGCACATCGGCCCCCGGCAGGTCGGGCAATTCCCAGTCGATCAGCAGCAGGTCGTAACTTTCACGTACCGCTTCGCGCATCAGGTCACGAGAACGCATGAACACATGCACGTCGTGGCCTGCGGCACGCAGCCAGGTGCCCAGTATTTCCACCTGGACCGGGTCGTCTTCCAGCAAAGCTATTCGGGCAGTCTGCACGGCGGGATCTGTATCCGTAGAAATGAGCGGGTCAGACTGGGTTGACGGCAGGCGCATCGCGGACTGAAGGGCCGGAATGCATGATAAATGCCGCGTAAAGCGTGACCGGATACCGCTCAATGTACATTCGAGTATGCCACAGCGGGGTCAGCCCGCCTGCAGGGCAGTGAACAGACCCGCCATCCAGCGCAGATAGGCACCGGCGGCCGGATCACCGGCGCCGGGTGCCCAGGGCGCCAGTTCCGCGGTCATCAGCGGCAGATAGGGCCCCGACTTGGCTTCGAACATGACCGAGCCCGGTTCCAGCGAAACCAGGCTGTGATACTGGCCGTGACCAATGTCGATGCCACAGGCGTGGCCCGCACCCAGCAGGTGCAGCGACTGCACGGTTCCCACGGCGTCGAACAGGATGCAGCCGAACCGGCCGCGCAGACACAGGATGGTTTCATCCTTCACCGGATCCAGGTGGCGATGCGGCGGGACGTAGCTGTCTGGCTCGATGGCATTGAGCAGGCGGTGCACCGGATGGCCGTCATGCGGATGCAGGTTGTCGTTCATGCGCCGGCGCGAGCTGGCCTGCGCGCGGGCCGTGAGTGCGTCGAACGCGGCCAGGTCGATCAGCCGGGTGCGTGCTGGCACGTGCTCAGGCATAGGTGACGCCGACCGATTCCGGCGGCAGCCAGTCACGCAGCCCGTCGAACAAGGCGTCGTCCAGCCGCACGCGCCAATGGTCGCCGAAATCGAGCGGTGCGATGGCCTGGCCGCTGCTGTAGTGCAGCCGCACCCGGCAGCCGCCTTCGGAGCGGAACGGTTCGAGCAGGCTGCGCAGGCGCGCGCAGGCGGCGCGCGCGCCGCCTGCGCCGGCCACTTCTCCATTGACCCTGAGTTCGAGCCGACGCGCGAAGCGCGCGCGCGCTTCGCCGGCGGTCAGCAGGCTTTCGGCAACGACGCGCATCGAATTGGAGTAGTCGTCGAATTGTGCGCGGCCTTCAATCACCAGCACTTCGTCTTCGCGCAGCTTGTTGCGCGAGGCGTCGAAAAGCTCATTGAACACCGACACCTCGACCTGCGCCGTGCCGTCGTCGAGCACGACGAATGCCATCTTGCCGCGGCGCGTCATCTGCACGCGCGAACTGACGACCAGCCCGGCGACCACGGTCGGATCGCGCGAGGATTCGAGCTGCGCCAGCTTGCGCCGCGCGAAGCGCGAAAACTCCTGCGCGTAGCTGTTGAACGGGTGACCGGACAGATAGAAGCCGAGCGCCTGCTTCTCGTTCTGCAGCTTTTCGCGTTCGATCCACGGCTTGCAGCTCACGTACTCGGGGGCGCGTGTGCCGACGCCCGTCGGAGCGTCGTCAAACAGGCCACCCTGGTGCGCGTTGGCTGCCGCCTGTTCGGCCGCTTCCATGGCGAGTGCAACGCTGGACATCAGGATGTTGCGGTCCGGGTCGGCGCCCTCGCGCGTCGCGTCGAAGGCGCCGGCGCGGATCAGGGCCTCGATCGTGCGGCGGTTCACGGTGCGGCGGTCGACGCGCAGGCAGAAGTCGAACAGGTCCTTGAACGGCCCGCCGCTGGCGCGTGCTTCGATGATGGCCGTGACCGCCTGTTCGCCGGTGCCCTTCACGGCACCCAGGCCGTAGCGGATTTCGCTGCGCGACACCGGCACGAAGCGGTATTCGGAGCGGTTGATGTCGGGTGGCAGCACGGTGAGCCGGTTCTTCTTCGCGTCGAGGAAGAAAATGTTCACGGTGTCGGTGTTGTCCATGTCGGACGACAGCGACGCCGCCATGAAGGCAGCGCAGTGATGCGCCTTCAGCCAGGCCGTGTGATAGGTGACGACGGCATAGGCGGCGGTGTGCGACTTGTTGAAGCCGTATTCCGCAAACTTCGTCATCAGGTCGAACAGCTGTTCGGCCAGCGCCGGGTCGTAACCCTTGGTGGCAGCACCGGCGGCGATGGTTTCGCGGTGCTTGGCCATTTCCTCCGGCTTCTTCTTGCCCATGGCGCGGCGCAGCATGTCCGCACCGCCGAGCGTATAGCCGCCGATGATCTGCGAAATCTGCATCACTTGTTCCTGATACACGATGACGCCGTAGGTCGGTGACAGGCAGCCTTCGAGATCGGGATGGAAGTAGTCGATGGCCTGCTGACCCTTCTTGCGCAGGATGAAGTCATCAACCATGCCGGAGCCGAGCGGCCCCGGGCGGTAAAGCGCCAGCACGGCGATGATGTCTTCGAAGCGGTCCGGGGCGAGCTTGGACAGCAGCTTCTTCATGCCTTCCGATTCGAGCTGGAAGATCGCCGTGGTGTTGGCTTCCTTCAGCACCTGGTAGGCGGCCGGATCGGTGAAGGGCAGGCTCAGAAGATCGGGCCGCTCACCGGTCATGCGCTCGATGTAGTCGACCGCCAGTTCGATGATGGTGAGGTTGCGCAAGCCCAGAAAGTCGAACTTCACGAGGCCGATCGCTTCGACGTCGTCCTTGTCGAACTGGCTGACCGGCGCCGCGTCGTCGCCGTCCTGCTGGTACAGCGGGCAGAAGTCGGTGAGCTTGCCGGGCGCGATCAGCACGCCGCCGGCATGCATGCCGACATTGCGCGCCAGCCCCTCGAGCGGCTCGGCCAGGCGCAGCAGTTCGCGTACCTCTTCTTCGTTCTGTTCCCGCTCGGCCAGTTGCGGCGCCTGTTCGCGCGCCTCGGCCAGCGACAGCGGCTTGTTCTGGACCACCGGAATCAGCTTCGACAGCTGGTCGCAGAAGTTGTAGCCCATGTCCAGCACGCGGCCGACGTCGCGGATCACCGCGCGCGACGCCATCGTGCCGTAGGTGGCGATCTGGCTCACCGCGTCGGCGCCGTACTTCTGGCGCACGTACTCGATCACCATCCAGCGCTTGTCCTGACAGAAGTCGACGTCGAAGTCGGGCATCGACACCCGCTCCGGATTCAGGAAACGCTCGAACAGCAGCGCATAGGCCAGCGGATCGAGGTCGGTGATGCCCAGCGAGTAGGCGACCAGCGATCCGGCGCCCGAGCCGCGGCCCGGGCCGACCGGCACGCCGTTCTTCTTGGCCCAGTTGATGAAGTCGGCCACGATCAGGAAGTAGCCGGGGAAGCCCATCTGGATGATGGTGTCGCACTCGAACCTGAGCCGGGCCTCGTATTCGTCGCGCCGCGACGCGCGCACCGCTTCGTCCGGAAACAGCAGCGCCAGCCGTGTTTCCAGACCGGCTTTCGCCTCGGCGATCATGAAGTCGTCGATCGTCATGCCCGGCGGCGTCGGGAACTGCGGCAGGTAGTTCTTGCCCAGCGTCAGCGTGAGGTTGCAGCGGCGCGCGATCTCGACCGTGTTGTCCAGCGCTTCCGGGATATCGGCGAACAGTTCGGCCATTTCGGCCGAGGTCTTGAAGTACTGCTGTTCGGTGAAATCGCGCGGCCGCCGCTTGTCGGTCAGCACATAGCCCTGGGCAATGCACACGCGCGCCTCGTGCGCCTTGTAGTCGTCCGGCGCCATGAACTGCACCGGGTGTGTGGCCACCACCGGAATGCCGGTTTCGATGGCCAGCGCGCACGCATCGGCCACATACACCTCGGTATTCGGATGGCCGGCGCGCTGCAGTTCGATGCAGTAATCGCCATTGAACAGGCGCGACCAGTCGGCCGCCAGCCGACGCGCCGATTCCATGTTGCCGGCTAGCAACGCCAGCCCGACGTCGCCCTGCATTGCGCCGGACAGCGCGATCAGGCCGGTTGCGCCGGTGTCGTTGGCCTCGAACCATTCGCGCCGGATCTCGGCTCGGCCACGGTGCTTGTTTTCCAGATAGGCGCGGGTCAGCAGGCGGCACAGCGTGCCATAGCCCTCGCGGTTGCGCGCCAGCAGCAGCAGGCGGTAGGGCTTGTCGCGTTCGGCCTCGTTGGTGATGAAGACATCGACGGCGGCGATCGGCTTCACGCCCTTGCTGCGGGCAGCCTTGTAGAACTTCACCAGGCCGAACACATTGGTCAGATCGGATACGGCGAGCGCCGGCATGCCGTCCTGTGCCGCAGCCCTGACGGCCGCGTCGAGCGTGACGATGCCGTCGACGATGGAAAATTCGGAATGGAGACGGAGGTGGACGAAGGCGGGTGCAGACATGCGGCAAGTGTACCGCTCCCTCCTGCCCGGCGGGCACCGCATGGGTACCCACCGGTGTCGGGCGTCCCGCTGCGGAACGCCCGGGCTCACGAAACTTACTTGCGACGGCGGGCTGCGACGCCGATCAGGCCGAGGCCAGCCAGCATCAGCGCGTAGGTTTCGGGTTCCGGCACGGGCGCGGCGCTGACAGTGACCATGTCGAAACGCCAGGTGCCGGCGGTACCGTAAGTTCCGGTCGCACTGGAAGCGGCATAGGCGCTGGTGCCCGGCGCGAACGTGGCAACGACGCGGAAGGCGAAATCGGCATTGTTGTCTGCGCCTGCGATGGACGACAGATCAACCGTGCGCGCGTTGAACCAGTTGTCACCGGCATTGCCGTCGAAAGTCAGGAAATCGATGAAGTTGGCGCCGTCGAGGCTGTACTGAACCAGTTCGTACCGCGAACTCGTGTTGCTGTGGCGCAGATCGTAGTTGATGACCACATCTGAAAAACCGACGGTGCTGACGGCGAACTGAACGCCGCGCGTCTTGTCGCCCGTGCCTTGAGCAGCGTAGGTCGTGGTTTGCCAGCCGGAATCGTCGCCCGTGGCCGGGTCGGAAGAGCCGCCCGTCGCGTCGCCGGAGGCGAACGAGCCCGCGATGCCGCCGATCCGCGACGCCGTGCCAACGCCCACGAACGGGATGAGGGTGCCGGTGGCGGTATTCCCGTCAGCAGGGACGGAATTGAAATTCCACTGGGCCACGATATCAGCGTGGGCGTGGCTGCCGGCAGCTGCCAGCAGCAGTGCGATTGCGGTCTTGCGGAACATGTCGGATCTCCGGAAATGCGATTGAAAATAACGGGATAGGGACGACGGCCGACATATCCGGCCGCTCAGTTGCGACTTTGACCGGCGAGCATTACAGCGCACACGGCCCGAACCCAGCGCGCGTAGTCCGAACGGATCAGCGGATTGCAAACTTGCGTTTCGGCAGCCGCGCACAGCCATGGCCGACGCGATGCGCTTGACGGCCTATCATCACGGCTTTCCATTTTCGACCGCTGCCATGCACCGTCTGATTCCGAATGCGCTCTGCCTGCTCACCGCTCTCGCCATCGCACCGGCGGTCGCTGCACCGGATCGCGACTGGCCCACCTTCGGCCTCGATCACGCGAATACGCGTCTTGCCGACATACCGGGCCTGACGCCGAAGACCGTACCGAAGCTGGTACCGAAGTGGATCTACCAGAGCGGCATCGCGCAGACTTTCCAGGCCACGCCGCTGGTGGTCGGCGGGAAGATGTATGTGTCGCTGCCCGGCTCGCACGTCGTGGCGCTTGACGCGCGCAGCGGTGCCGAACTGTGGCGCTACATGCACAGGAAGCGGACCGACAAGGTGTGCTGCGGCCCGGCCAACCGGGGCGTGGCGTTCGACGACGGCCGCGTGTTCGTCGCCACGGTGGATGCGCGCCTGGTGGCGCTCGACGCCGCCAGCGGCAAGCCGCACTGGGACATCGAACTGGCGCGGCAGGACAACGCCACGACCGAAAGCAGCGAAGGCATCAAGGGCGAAGTCGGCGGCGGTTCGGGCGTCGGCGCGGCGGCCGCGCCACTGGTGATCGATGGCAAGGTGATCGTCGGCATCAACGGTGTCGGCTACGGCCTGCATCTGGACGTGCCCGGCTCGGCCGGCCAGCTGGCGTCGGTCGTCGGCATGGCAGGCAAATATGGCGGCATCGGTTTCCTGGCTGCGTTCGACGCGAAGACCGGCCGGCGCGTGTGGCAGTTCGACACCGTGCGCAAGCCGCAGGATGGCGGCTGGGAAGGCGATTTCGTCGAGAAAACCGCCGACGGCCTGCCGCTGAACCGCGACATCGCCGGCGAGCGAGCGAGCGCGGCGCAGCACAAGGACGCGTGGGAGTACGGCGGCGGTTCGGTGTGGAACGCGCCGGCCTATGACGCGAAAAGCGGCCTGCTGTATTTCGGCACCGGCAACCCCAGCCCGCAGATCAACGACACGACACGCCCGGGCGACAATCTGTATACCGCGTCGCTGGTTGCCATCCAGGCGAAGACCGGCGCCTACGCCTGGCACTTCCAGCAGATTCCGCACGACAAGTGGGGCTACGACGTGGCCAGCCCGGCGGTGCTGTTCGACCACCGCGAGCCGGGCGGACGCGTGGTGCCAGCGGTCGGCCAGGCGTCGAAGCTGGGCTGGTTCTATGTGCATGACCGCGCCAGCGGCGCGCT
Organism: Methyloversatilis sp.; assembly: GCF_030696805.1. GTDB lineage: Bacteria > Pseudomonadota > Gammaproteobacteria > Burkholderiales > Rhodocyclaceae > Methyloversatilis. The sequence goes on from NZ_JAUYRO010000012.1 coordinate 49,561, forward strand.
GCTCTACAAGTCGGAGCCGTTTGTGCAACAGGACAACCTGTTCGCCGGTGCCAGCAAGGAAGGCACGCGCATCACGCCGGGCGTCGCCGGCGGCGTGAACTGGTCGCCGGCTGCCGTCGATGCCGGTCGCGGTCTGGCTTTCGTCGCCGCGATGCACATGCCGATGCGCTACTGGATCAAGGAAACAGCCGCCACGGCGGGCAAGCCGGCGCAGCGCTACGACAGCATGGAACCGTCGGACGAGGCGAACTGGGGCGTGCTCGCCGCGCTCGACCTCAGGCAGCGCGGCAAGATCAAATGGACGGCGAAAACCGATGAGCCGCTGGTGGGCGGCGTGCTTGCGCTGAAATCCGGCGTGGTGTTCACCGGCGAAGGCAACGGCCACCTGTCCGCGTTCGACAGCGTCAGCGGCAAGCGGCTGTGGCGCTTCCAGACCGGCGCTGGCGTGAATGCACCGCCGATCGCCTTCACGCTCGACGGCAAGCCCTACATCGCAGTTGCCGCCGGCGGCAGCGCGATCTGGGGCTACCGTCAGGGTGACGCGGTCATCGTGTTCGGACTGCCGGACTGACCGCCTTCGGGCGTCGTGGAGCAGCCTTGCTGGCCGACGAGCAGATCCTGCCCGGTGCGCTCGACATCGAAGACTTCAACTTCCTGAGTCGGGTGCTGAACTTCAGCAACGCCGATCCGGACGTGAACATCATTCCGAAGAGCAGCATCATCCGCGGCAGCGCCTTCGACGTCGTGAACATCACGCCGGTACCCGAGCCGACCACCTGGGCGATGCTGGGCCCGGGCCTCGCACTGGTCGGTGCTGCGGCGCGCCGCGCACGAGGATGACTGCAACAGGATGCAACCGGCGGGTCGGTCATCCCCTACAACGGGCTTCGTGATCGCCCGCAGCCGGGCGGGCCGCGCTTCCCTAGGATGAAGTCTCGACAGCGCACATGCCTGTCATTCATCCAAGGAGACATCATGAACCAGAGCGAAACGATTGAAGTGCTGAACGGCCTGATCGAAACCTGCAAGGATGGCGAGTACGGATTCAACACCTGCGCCGATCAGGCGGACTCCGTGAAGTTGCAGTCGATGTTCAGGCAGCGCGCCGACGAATGCCGTAGCGCCGCACAGGAATTGCAGACCGAAGTGGTGCGCGCTGGCGGCGAGGCGGATACGTCGGGCACCGTGGTCGGCGCACTGCATCGCGGTTGGGTGAGCGTGCGCGGTGCGCTGCCGGGCAAGGACGATGTGGCGATGCTGGAAGAAGCCGAACGCGGCGAGGACCGCGCGCTGGCCCGCTACCGCAAGGCGCTCGAAGCGCCGCTGCCGCCCGAGCTGCGCAATCTGGTGCAGCGCCAGCTGATCGGTGCGCAGCGCAACCATGACCAGATTCGTGCGCTGCGTGACGAGTACCGCGCGGCCGCCTGATCCGGTTGCATGAGGACGGCGGTCTGCTGACCGCCCGGTAGACGAAGCCGGCCCTCACGGGCCGGCTTTTTTACGTGCGGAGCAAACGCGGCACTTGCCGCGCCGGACGATGCGAGGCAATAAACAGCCGGGCTCGCGCGGCCCTCCATGCTTGGGCGGGGTTATTGCACTGCGTTCATAAATAGTTCTCCTAAAGAAACTTTGTTGATCGTCGTCAACGCCTTGTCACCCAAACCGAGATCAATCATGGATCTGCACGCTCTTAATCTGCGCACCAAGCTGCTGGCATCCACCGTCATTACCGTCCTGCTCTGCTTCTCGGTCACGCTGGGGGTACTTGCCTGGCGCAGCCATCAGGCCGTGCTGGAGCAGGGGCTGGCGCGCGCCGAAAGCGTGGCCGCCTCGGTCGCGCATGACGTTGGCGCCAATCTGGACGAAGCGATGGCGGTGTCGTCCACGCTGGCGCTGTCGCTTGAAGGCCTGCACGCAAAGGGCACGCCGGATCGCGATGCCATCAGCCGTGCGCTGCGTCGCACGCTGGAAGGCCGGCCCGCGCTGCTGGGCGTCTATACCGGCTGGGAGGCCAATGCCTTCGATGCGCGCGACGCCGATTTTGCCGGTGCCGTCGGTCATGACGCCAGCGGCCGCTTCGTGCCCTACTGGAGCCGCAGCGGCGACAAACTGTCGGTCGAGGCGCTCATTGATTACGACAAGCCGGGCGTCGGCGATTATTACCAGCAGCCGAAGCAGACCGGCCGCGCCTATCTCGCCGAACCGTACGAGTATGTCGTCGGCGGCAGGAAGATGCTCATCACCTCGCTGGTCAAGCCGCTGGCCGTCAATGGCCGCTTTGCCGGCATCGCCGGTGTCGACATGGCGCTCGACCAGCTGGCCGACGATCTTGGCCGCATCAAGCCTTTCGACATCGGCACGGTTGCGCTGTACGCACCGTCCGGGCTCGTGGTCGCGCATGCCGACACCGCTCGCATCGGCAAGCCGGCCGCCGATCTGCCGGCCGATGCGCTGGCTGCGCTGCGCGATGGTCGCAGCCTGCAATGGCGCGACGCCGCCGGCGTGCGTCACTTCCTGCAGCGCGTGTCGCTGAGCGACGGCGACGCCTGGTGGGGCAGCGTGGTGTCGGTGCCGGAAGGCGTGATCACCGCCTCGGCGGATTCGCTGCGCAACACCGCCATCGCGATGGGCGTCATCAGCGTGCTGCTGACCGCCGGCGTGCTGTTCGCGCTGCTCGGCGCGATGACCCGACCGCTGGAAGCCCTGGCCGACGCGATGCAGGCGCTGGCCGGCGGCGAAGGCGACCTGACGCGCCGCCTGCCGGAAACCGGCAGCCGCGACGAGCTGGGCCGCGTTGCCACCTCGGTCAATGTCTTCCTCGGCAGCCTGCAGCGCATGTTCATCGAGGTGCGCGACCAGAGCCACACACTGGTGCGCGGCATCCGCGAAGTGTCGGACGACACCCGCCACATCGCTGGCAGCTCGCGCTCGCTGGCCGGCACCACCGGCGACAACGCGGCAACGATAGAGGAAATCACCGTGTCGATCGGCCATATCGCCAGCCACGCGACTGATGCCAGCGGCGTCATGCTCGACACGCACACCGCGTCGCAGCGCAGCGGCGAGGCGGTACGCGGCATGCAGACGCATATGAGCGACATCGCCGGCAGCATGGAAACGCTGGCCGGCTCGCTGACCGGTCTGGCCGAACGTTCGGTGCAGATCAACGGCATCGTGCAGGTGATCCGCGAGATCGCCGACCAGACCAATCTGCTGGCCCTCAATGCCGCCATCGAAGCCGCCCGCGCCGGCGAACAGGGCCGTGGTTTTGCGGTGGTGGCCGACGAGGTGCGCAAGCTGGCCGAACGCACCAGCAACGCCACCACCGAAATCCGCGACATGATTGCCGCCATGCACGGCGAAACCGACCGCGCGGTGCACAGCATGAACAGCACTCGCGAAGCGGTCGAATCGGGCGTCGAACGCGCGGCGCGCGTAGCCGCGGAAATCGGCGGCATCGAGGCCGGCATGCAGCGTGCCGCCGAACGGGTACGCGAGATCGCCGAAGCGACGCAGGAACAGTCGGCTGCAACCACAGCGCTGGCGCAGTCGGCGGAGCAGGCCTCCGAGGTGGTGCAGAACACCGACCAGGCAATACAGCGCACATCGGCCACGCTGTCGCAGATCGGGCGTGCATCCGATCATCTCGGCGAACTGGTGGGGCGCTTCAAGCTGTAGGCACACGAACGGCATCGCACCGGCCCCGGCGGGCCGGTTTTTCTTACATGCAGAGCAAACGCGGCACGTCCGGCGCATCGAGCAGCAGCACGTACTCGAGACCGTCGATCTCGTCGATGAACGATGCGATGCGCCGGAAACCCGCGCTGGCGAGCAGCGCGCACGAGGCGAGATTGTCCGGGCTGACCGACGCGACGAAGCGCGGCACACCGTGCTCGACGTGGGCCCATCGGATCAGCGCAACCAGCGTCTCGCGTGCGAGGCCCTGGCGGCGGTAGCGCGGGTAGATCGTGTAGCCGACTTCAACCGCATCGGCGGCGTACGGCGCAAGATAGTCGGGCGCCGGGCGGGAATGAAAGCCGGCGTGGCCGATCATTTCACCGCTGTCGCGCCGTGCCAGCGCGCGTACCGACCAGGGCAGGCTGGTCGGCTCGGTCGTGACGTCGTGCAGGCGCAGGGCGGCCAGATCGGCTTCGCGCAGCCAGGCGCTGGCCACCTTCAGACCGATCAGCGCGGACAGTTCGTCGATGTCGCGCCCATCGGCCGACGCACCCAGGAACTCGGCATCCATGGCGCGCAGCCGCAGCCGGGGCGTCAGGATGTCGGGGGGCGTCATGGTCTGCCGTACAGTGACGGGTAGCGAGGCCCGACCGGCCGCGCCGGTTTCAGCGAGCCGCCAGCCCGAAATAGAGGCTGGCCGCCAGCGCCACGCTGAACACCACGGCGGCAACGAGCATGACGCGCGAGCGCAGGCGCAGCACCTCGATCTCGCGTACCAGCTGCACATTCTGTTCGGCCAGCGAGCGGATCAGTTGCGACGAAGCGAGCGCCTCCTTCTGCAGTTCGGTCACCACCTGTTCGAGGGCGGCCAGCCGCACCTCGGCCGGCGCGCCGGCCGGTGCAGTCGCCGGTGCGTCCGCCGGCTCGCCTTTCGGCCGCTTTTTTGCGACGCGATCCCACAGCGCATTGGCGCCCTGCACCACGCTCGGGGCCGCCGCGATGACGTCGCCCCAAGGGACGGCTTTTACCGCGCCCAGCAGACTGATGGACATGAGCTGTGCTCCTTCCCGAAATCGATCGATACTGATAGTACTGCGCACTCAGGCACACTGCGGCGCTGCCGGAACTGTGTGACCCCACCCCGACCATGAACGACGCCTTGCTTTACGTTGCCGCCGCGGACTTCGAAGCTGCGCGCCGCCTCGAACACCTGCCGGTCTCGCACCGCGCGCGCGCGCTGCACGGCCACAGCTTCAACGGCAGCGTGCGGGCCGCGCTGCCCGAGGGCTGGGGCGGTGTTGCCGGCGGTGAGGTCGATGCGCTGGCGGCTCGGCTGCGCACGGTGCTCGCGCCGCTCGACTACCGGCTGCTGAACGACACCGTCACCCGGCCCGGCGACGAAGATCTCGCGCGCTGGTTGCGCGGGCAGCTCGACCTGCCCGGCGTGCAGGCGGTCGGCGTGCGCAGCACCCGCCATGCCGGCGTGCAGCTGGACCGGCACGGCGACGCTCATGTCTGGCGCCGCTACGTGTTCCAGTCGGCGCACCAGCTGCCGCGCGTGGCACCCGGCCACAAGTGCGGCCGCATGCACGGCCACGGCTTCGAAGTATTGCTGCACGCGAAGCCGGCGCCCGATGCGCCGGTCGACCCTGACCGGATCGACGCCCTGTGGGCCCCGCTGAACGAGCAACTGCATCTGGCCTGTCTGAACGACATTGCCGGGCTCGACAATCCGACCAGCGAAAACATTGCGGCCTGGATCTGGCAGCAACTGAAGCCGGCGCTGCCAGGCCTGTGCTGGGTCACCGTGTACGAAACCGCCAGCTGCGGCGCGCAGTTCGATGGCCAGCAGCACCGCGTGTGGAAGGAATTCACGCTGGACAGCGCCGTGCGGCTGAAGCGTGCCCCCGACGGCGATCCGCGCCGGCGCATTCACGGCCACACCTTCACGCTGCGCCTGCACCTGGCTGCGCCGCTCGACCCGGTCATGGGCTGGACGGTCGATTTCGGCGACGTGAAGGCGCAGTTCGCGCCGCTGTTCGACCGGCTCGACCACGCGCCGCTGCATGAATTGATGGAGGAGGCAGGCAGCGACGCCGACAGCGCCAGCCTGGCGCGCCGCATCATGACGCTGGCGACACCGCTGATCCCGTCACTCGACCGGCTCGACCTGTATGAAACCCGCGGCTGCGGCGTCATCGTGCAACGCGGCGACAGTGAGCCGACATTGCCGGTGTGATGGACCGCTGCCGGTCGAACCTTCGGTCTGTCGTCGTCAGCCAAAGACTTACCAGCGCCCCAGATCGATGCCGAAGGTCACCATGAAGCCAGCCGTGCCGAGCAGCGCGACCTGGGCGTTGTAGCGGTCGTACTGGTAGCCGAGCGCCGGAATGACTGCAAGCGCCACGCCCTTGCGATTGAGAGGGATCTTGTCTTCGTATTCGCCGGTGTATCCGAGCAACGCGCCGGCAGTCACCTTCACGTACAGGTTCCGGCTGACCGACTCGATCGGCCAGCTCCGGCCCGCGTAGTAGTACTCGCTGGCCTGGTCGAACGAGTTGCGGAACCAGGCGGCGCCGACATTCCAGCGCGTCGGAGACTCGTACTCGAAACCGAACAGGGCCGGGGCCGTGTTGTGGTCAGGTTCACGGTCCCAGTGGTGAATATAGGGTCCGAACTGCAGGCCGATGCGGTGTGACGGTGCATTGGCATCGGCCGAGGCGACGCCACTGGCAAGACAGGCCACGCACAGCAGGATGCAACGGGAGGGAGGTGTCAAGACAAAAGCCCGATAGCGAATGCCGATTGGGCAACACAAACTGCCTGGCGTTCCCGGGCGGCCCCTTTGCTGTGTTGCACCATGTTACAGCGCCGACGCGGATTGCCCGTCCGGCATCCGCGTCGACTCAGTCGCGGCGCCGGCCCAGCAGCCGATCGACCGACAACGTGCCAGGCCCGAACGCAACCAGCCCCAGCAACCCGACGCCCCACCACAGATGCGCCTCGACGGCCGCCGGGCACTCGAATTCCCACAGCGCAGGGTAGGACACGACGGCCATCAAATTCACGATGAACAGGCCCAGCGCGGCAAAGCGTCCGGCCAGACCGATGGCGAGCAGCGGCGGCAGCACGATTTCGCCGGCCGTACCCATGAAGGCTGCGATGGCAGGCGGCAGCAGTGGCACCTTGTACTCTTCGGCGAACAGGAAGAGCGTGGTGTCCCAGTCTTCGATCTTGGTCAGCCCCGCCTTGATGAAGACCCATGCAATGTACACACGCAAGGTGAGCAGCAGCAGCGGCTGCAGCTGGTCGGCGAGCCGGGCGATCGGCGTACCGAGGTCATAGGCACGGGTTACGGCATTCATTGTTCTTGTCCCCTGGTTTTGATGTGGTGCAGCCAGCCGCAAGTGATGGCCTGTTCGATGGCGGCTGCGAGATTGAAATCCTGTTCGGTGCCCGCGGCGCCGGCCCAGGCGTCGCCGAAGCTGGCGCCCACCAGCGCGATGGCGGCCCAGAACGCATGGGCACCGGCGGACAGCGCCGCCACCCGCACACGCAGCCCGTCGCGCCATACGACTGCGTATTGTGCTTGTCCGAGATCAATGTCGAGCGCATCGCCCAAGCCGCCTGCCGCGTTCGGCTGATGCTGCAGCCAGATGTCGGCAATCGGCCATGCACTGCCAAGCAGTGCGAAGCCGGGCGTCATGTGCAGCCGGGCCGCAGCCAGCGCATCAGGGTCGAGTGCAGCGAAGGCCTCGCCGCCCAGCGGTGCGGCGTCGGCTGCCGTCGTCGCGACATGCACCGACCATTCGAGTCGCGCCACGTCGGGCAGATACGGTAGTGCGCGCACCGGCTCGAAGCGGTCGAGAAAGTCGGCAAAGCTGTGGCCGTAGCGATTGAGGTCGCCGTCGGTCGATGGCGCCAGCGCCCAGTAGCGGCGCGCCAGCGCGTCGAAGTAGTCGTCGCCGGTGATCTGCCGGCACACCGGATAGGCGAGCGTCAGCGCGGCATTGGCATTCGCCACCGCAGTGCCGCGATAGACGCCAAGCAGGCCGCGGTTGCGTTCGGTGTCCCCGGCGAGCAGCGGCAGCATGGCCGGTTCGCCCTGCGCGCTGCGCAAGGCGCCCGCGAAGCGCCGCTGTGCGTCAAGCAGCGCAGACATGGCGGTCTCCGTTCGATTCATCCGCGACGGCGCCGATGCGGTCGGCGCGGGCCGCCTCAGCCAGCAATACGTCGAGTTCCGGCAGATCGGTGTCCCACTCGATCAGCGCCGGTGCGCAGACGCCACGCCGACGCACGGCCGCGAGCAGCGACCACACGTCGTCGCACACCGCGCTGCCATGGGTGTCGATCAGGCCGTACTCGGTCACCGCGTGACCAGCCAGATGGATCTCCCGCACCGCGTGCATCGGCAGTTGTTCGAGCGCGTCCATCGGGTCGCTGCCGAAATTGCGGGCGTTTACATACAGGTTGTTCAGGTCGAGCAGCAGGCCGCAGCCGGTCAGGCAGACCAGATCGGCCAGAAACTGTGCTTCACTCATCTGCGCGTCGCGAAACTGCACGTAGGCCGACAGGTTTTCGATCAGGACCGGGCGGCGCAAGCGGTCCTGCAGCGCATTCACGCGCGCCGCGACCAGCGCGAGTGCCTCGCCGGTGTAGGGGAAAGGGAGCAGATCGTTGAAGTGGACGCCATCGACCGCGCCCCAGCACAGATGCTCTGACACAAATTCGGGTTCAACGCGTTCAACCAGCTTTGCCAGCCGTTCGACATGCGCTTCGCTGCGTGCATCGACCGACGCCAGCGCCAGACCGACGCCGTGCAGGCTGACCGGATAGCAGCCGCGGGCGCGCTCCAGCGTGCGAAGCGCCGCGCCGCCATCGTGAAAGAAGTTTTCGCTATGCACCTCGACGAAGCCGATGTGCGGTCGTTCTTCGAGTACGCGGGCGTAGTGCGGCTGGCGCAGACCGATGCCGGTCGGCGAAGCGGGATGCGATTTCATTGTCGTGTCGTGACCGGGATGCGGCAGTCGGGCCGCATCCCCGCGGCATCAGCCCTTCTTCGGCGCGGCCGTCTTGCCACCCATCTTTTCGCACGTACCGCTGGCGACGAACACCCATTCGTTCGGGTCGTTGTCGGCCTTGGCCTGACCGGCGCAGCTGTGCGAGCCATTGGCGGACGCACAGTCATTGGCGCCCTTCTTGGCCACGCCGTAGCACTTCTCCTTGCCTTCTGCAGCCGCGACAACAGGGCTTGCCACGATGCCGAGGGCGAATACGGATGCGAGGGCGGCAGAGAGGGCGGCGGACTTGTTCATGTGTGATCTCCTGAGGGTGAAAAAATCAAACCGGTCATGTGGTTTGCACCGCAGTAGACCCTGCGGTGCGCCGAACCTTACCGCACCATGGCAAAAAATCTGCATTGGCTACCACAGCCAGGCGGCACCGCGCACGCCGGATGAATCTCCATGTACCGGCGGGCACAGCCGGGTCGTGATCAGATCGGAAAAGACATGGGGGGACCAGTGTTGCGGCACCCGTTCGTACAGCCCGGGCAATGCGGACAGCCCCCCGCCGAGTACGATGACCTGCGGGTCGAGCAGGTTGATGACGGCCGCGAGCGCTCGCGCGAGCCGGATTTCGTAGCGCGCAAGCGTGGCCGCGGCGGCTGCATCACCTGCCGCTGCACGTGCGACGATGGCCTCCGGCGCAAGCGGCTCTTCATTCACCCGTCGGTGATCCGCTGCCAGTGCCGGACCGGACAGCCAGGTTTCAATGCAGCCGGCGCGACCGCAGTAGCACGGCGGCGGCGCAATGCCTTCGGTGTCAGGGCCGGATGGCATCGGATTGTGACCCCACTCTCCGGCCACGCCATTGGCGCCATTCAGCACCCGGCCATCGACGACGATGCCGCCGCCGACGCCGGTGCCGAGGATGACGCCGAACACCACCGGCGCGCCGCGTCCGGCGCCATCGACCGCCTCGGAAAGTGCAAAGCAATTGGCGTCATTGGCCATGCGCACCTCTCGACCGAGTGCGGTTTCGACGTCCTGCTGCAGCGGTTGGCCGTTCAGGCAGGTGGAATTGGCATTGCGCATGCGCCCGGTCAGCGGCGACCGCGAACCCGGGGTGCCGATGCCCACCGTGGCGCGCGCGCCCATCAGGTGTTCGGCGTCATGCACCAGCCGGGCGATCAGCGCGACCGTCGCGGCGTAGTCGCCGGTGGGTGTCGGCGCGCGCTTGCGCAGGCATTCGGTGCCATTGCCGTCGAGCGCAATCAATTCGGTCTTTGTTCCACCCAGATCAATGCCGATGCGCATGCTGCCTCCCGCACGATGCGACAATCGAATTTTCTTCACCCGACGGCGGAGCCACCATGATCATCACCTTCAAATCCCGGGCCACGGCAGACACCATCATGTTCGGCGATGTCGCGAAGGACCTGCTGTCGCTGATGGGCAAGGCGTTCGAGCCACGCGGAATTATCACACTCGAGCAACTGCCTGACGCCATTGCCCGGCTCCGCGCGGCGGCCGAAAGCAGCCGCGCGGCACAGCGCGGCCAGCCCGATCCGGACGATGCCGATCCGGCACGCGCACCGGTACCGGTGTCGCTGGCACAGCGCGCCGTACCGCTGATCGAACAGCTGGAGCGGTCACTGCGTGCCGGCGAGCCAGTGATCTGGGAAAGCTGAGCGGCATTCAGCCGGGGCGCCTGCGGCCGATAACGCAGCATCCTCCGTCGGAAACGTGCATGCCGCCCGACCTTGACACTGTTGCGAGCCGGGTAATCGATGTTGCCCGACTTGATGACCTGCGCGCGCTTCTTGGCGACGCGCTGGACGACATCCTGCGTATCTGGCTGAATGACGCGCCGGCCGGTCTGGCCGCCGCGCGCTCGGCGTGGCAGGCCGGCGAACCGGACGCGCTGATCAAGGTGATCCACGGCCTGAAGGGCAGCGCCGGAAACGTTGGCGCGATTGAGCTGTCCGATACGGCAAGCATCCTGGAACAGCGCTTGAAGCGATCCGGTCCGGCGCTCGACCTGGATGCCGAACTGGCGCAACTGGATACCTGTTACGAGCGCGCCGCCTGTCACATCCGAAACCTGATCCGAACATGACCGAACTGACCATCGCCCGCCCTTCCATCCAGACCGACCCGGCTCCGGTGCCGCCCGGCATGCCGATGGATTCCGAATGCTGCGAATCCGCCTGTGAGCGCTGCGTGTGGACCGTCTATCAGGAAGAAAAGCTCGACTACGAGCGCCGCTACGCCGCGTGGCTGATCCGCCATCCGGAACACGCCCCTCATATATAGAGATGCTCAGCGCACGCAGACCGTGGTCCAGGCGGTCGCCGCTGGCCACTGACCGCGAGAGGCGGCACGGCCGCCGGTCAGCGTGACCCAGCCCTGTTGGCCGTAGTGCGGCAGGGCGCGCGTCGCCTTCTCCAGCGCCACCGCGTCGCGCGCGGCCACCAGCGCCAGCGTGCCGCCGGCTGGCGCGCGCAGCGCCCAGGCGACAACCTCGCCGTCGCGGTCGCGCGCCGGCAGGTGGTGCCGGGCCAGCCAGCCGTCGATGCCCGCGAAACTTCCGATGACCATGCGCGACGCGCGGCCCGGCGGCTGCGCGGCGTCGATGACGGTCGGTGCGCGGTCAAGCCACTTTTTCGTCAGCGTGCGCGCCGCCGCGGAGAGGCGTTCGTCCCCGGGCAGGACGGTCAGGCCGAGCGCGTCATCCAGTGTGGCTTCACGCAGCACCGGCGGTGCTTCGCCCGGGGCCAGACGGCGGGCCAGACGGAAATCCGGGTCGAGCGCCAGCTCGGCACAGTCTGCCGTCAGCGGCAGGGTGACCCGCGCCTGCGCCGCATGCAATGCCACCTGTTCGACGCGCGTCGCGCCGGCGACCCGCACGTGCAGTGGCACCTCCAGCGGGTAGGGTGGTGCCGGTTGCTGCAGCGTGACGGTCAGACCACCCGGCCCGGCCACGGCCTCGGAGATCACCGGCGCGGCCAGCCCGCTGCCGTCCACCCACAATGCGAAATGGCGGCCCAGATCGCGGCCGGAAGCGCGTTCGAACGCAGCGCGAATGTCCTGCCAGCCGGCGCGGCGGTGGCGGTGCATCTGCCAGAAGTCGCGCAATGCGCTGTCGAAAGCCGTTGCACCCAACGTGTCGCGCAGCATCACGAATACCAGCGCGGCCTTGTGATATCCGATGGATTGCGACGCGTCATGCGTGCGTCCGCCGAAGCTGGACAGACTGCCCTGAGCGGCTGGCGACAGCGCAGACAGGCCGCGCAGCCAGTCGAGCCGCATGGCGCGCGCGCCATCGTCGCCCTCCTTGGCCTCGCGCAGCGCGTAGTCGGCCATGAAAGTGGTCAGCCCTTCTGACCAGTTGCCGCCCGCCAGCGCCAGATAGACGCCGTTACCCCACCAGTTGTGCAGGATTTCATGCGGCAGAGAGGTGTGGCGGATGAAGGGCAGACGCAGCACGTCGATGCCCAGATAGGTCAGGCTGGCCATGCCGAATCCGGTCGGCGTGGGTGACGACGCAATGGTGAAGCGACTGTACGGATAGGCGCCGAGGGTCTGTTCGATGCGCGCGAGGTGGCTGGCGGCGACATCGAGGTAGCCCGCGGCCTGGTCGGCGATGTCAGGGTGGAACAGCGTCGCCAGCGTCAGCCTGCGGCCATCGATTGAGCGCACGCTGCGCTCGGCTTCGACCCACGGCCCGGCCATCAGGTCGGCCCCCTCGCTGTCGTGTGTCATGTCGAAGCGCACCGTGCGCCGGCCGTCGCGCACCGTGTCGGACAGGCGGTCACCGGGCGCCAGTGCGTGCTGCGCTGCCGGCAGGTCGACGGTCAGGCGGTAACGGTGCAGCAGCGGGCCGGCGCCGTCGAAGGGCAGCGGATACCACGCACCTCCAGCCGGCAGGAAGCTGCCGGCTTCGCCGATCTGCGGCGCAAAGGCGGTCAGCGTGTCGCGGTGCGATGCGGCGGCATCCGGCGCATCGGCCCGGATGGCCCAGCGCAGTTCGAGCCGGCGCGGCTGGCTGGACGCCGCGATGCGGATACGCTGCAGTCCGCCTTCGGTCGAAGCGCGCAGCGCGCCGCCGTCGAGCTGCATCGACGTGATGCGATGCCGGGCATCGATGCGCAGGTCGATCGCCTCGTGCGCCGGCAGCGCGATCAGCGCCTGTGCGCTCAGGTTGCCCTGCGCGGGTTCCAGCCTGACGGTGAGGTCAAGCTGCGGCGCAGCAAGCGCCGGCAGACCGGGCAGCGCCGCGCACAACCCCACGGCGAGCTGCCCGGCAAGCGCACGCCAGCCGGGCAGCCGCCTCAAGGCTGCGCCCTCAGCGCCGGCGGTACGATGCCGAATACCGCATCAGCCACCCCGGCGACCAGATCGGCGCAGTCACCATCGGCGTCCCACGGAAGCAGGCTGCCGACATCGGGCACGCCGAGGTCGCGCAGCTGGTGTTCCACGCCGTAGCCATGAATGACGTGGCCGCTCCCCATCAGGCCGACGACGAGCGCGTCCGGCTGTTCGCGTACTGCGCCGGCCAGCGCCTCCGCCATGGCGCGGTCCCACAGCAGCTGGCCTTCGAGAAAGCGGCCAAAAGCGTCGTCCGGCATCGCCTTGCCGGCCGGCATGTGGTCGCTCCAGATCTGTCTGAGCCAATCACGATAGGGCGGCTTTGCGCCGGCGGGCGTGCCGACCCCTTCGCGGCTCGCCACCGGCACACCAGCCAGTCCCAGGCGCGACACCTCACGCACCACCTTGCGGTCGATATTGAGTGCGCGCAGCGGCACTGCCTTGTCGCGGGCGAAGCGAAAGATGCCGGCGTACAACTCGGGCGGCATGCCCCAGACGCGCTTCCAGTCGGTGCGCTCGAACAGCGCCGCTTCGCTCAGTTCGCCGCGCACCCAGGCATCGAGCACCGGTTGGGCGCTGCGCGGCAGCATTTCGAGCCCGATCACCATGCGCGGACGCAGCGCATGCAGCGCGCGCAGCGTGTCGAGTTGCCAGTCGTGGTGAGCGGCGCTGTCGTGCGTTTCGCCCAGCAGCACGACGGATTGCCGGCTCATGCGCCGCATCAGCGCGCCACCTTCGGTCTCGCCCTGCCCGGGTTCCAGCCAGCTGCCCGGCGTCACGCAGGAGGCAGCCGGGAGCGCAGGTGCCATGAGAAGTCCTCCGCACAGGGCGGCCGTCCGCATCATTGATCGCATTGCAGGGTCAGCAGTTGGGGTGAACAGGCATTGGAAAAGCGCCGGGGTGAGCAACCGCGCGCACATCCCGGTGCCGGGGGCAGCCTCATCGCGAATGTGGACGCATCGGCCGGGCGTTCGTTCCGCACACTATCCCGGGGCGGAAGGACGTTAACATGCAGATCAGTTTATCGCCGACACGTGAACGTGCTCCATTCCGTGAAGATCCTTCCGCTGATCGCCGCCGTCACTGCCTACGCCGCAGCCGTGCTGGTCGATCCGCTGCTCGGCCTGTCGGACGGCCAGCCGCCGGTCATCCAGCTGGAGCTCGGCGCAGCGTTCGCCATCGTGCTGCTGTTCGGCCTGCGTCACCTGCCCGCGATCATGCTGACCGACCTCGCCTTGGCGCTGTACAGCGGCCAGACGCCACTGTCGGCGCTCGGATCGGCCTGCGTCATCGGGCTGCTGATTGGCGCCGGCACGCTGATCCTGCGCCGTTTTCCGGTGCAGCCCTTTCCGCGCATGCGCGCCGATCACTACATGTGGTTCCTCGCGGTCGCGCTGCTGCTGTCGGTCCTCCACGGCGCCGGGCGCGCCTGGCATCCGGGTGTGCCGCTATACGTGTCTGACTGGACGCTCCACGCGGCCGCCAGCTTCGCCGGTACGGTGCTGACGGTGCAGCTGGTGGCCGGTTGGCTGAACAGTCAGGACTGGCGGCGTGCAGCTGCCGATCTGCCGAAGGTGCTGCCCTGGTTCGCGCTGACCCTGCTGACCACGGCAGCGATCTTCCTGCGCGTGCTCGACGGTCCGGAGCCGTTCATGTTCCTGCTGCCGGCCGTGCTGTTGCTGTCCGCCATCCGCCTCAACGTACGATGGATGAGCCTGCTGCTGGTGTTCATGCAAGGTCTCGCTCTCTGGGGCACGAACCAGGGCATCGGGCCGTTCGGCAACGACACGCCATTGCGCTCGCTGCTGCTGCTGCAGACCTTCATCATCACGCTGTCGATCGCGTCCTATGCCCTGTCGATCACGCTGAGCGAGCGCGCGAACGCCTCGCGCCGGGCGCGCACGCGCGAGGCACAGCTGCTCGATCTGTTCGACGGCTCGATCCAGGGCATCCTGATCCACCGGCGCTTCCAGCCGCTGTTCGCCAACCGGCGTGCGGCCGAGCTGCTGGGCTTCCAGTCGGTGGCTGATCTGATGGCGCGAAGTTCGCTGGCCGACATGATTGCCGCCGACGATCTGCCGGTGGTCGACAGCGACAGCAACCGCAGCCAGCTGTCGTCCGGCCGCATCCTGCCGATGCAGGCCGGCGTGACACGCGCCGACGGCGAGCGACGCACGCTGGACGCCTACATCCGGCAGGTCATGTGGCGGGGCGAGCCAGCCATTCAGGCCACCTTCATCGATGTGACAGACGATCTGCGCGCGCGGCGAGAACAACGCGGACGGCTCGAGCGGCAGGACAGGCAGCTGGCCGCGATCGTGCGCCTGAGCACCGACGCCGCGCTGTCCGCCGGTGACGACGATGCGCTGGTCACGCTGACCGAAGTCGCCGCAGCCGCGCTGACGGTCAGCCGCGCCAGTGTGTGGCGACTCGACGACGACACGCGGCAACTGGTCTGCCTCGATCTGTTCGACCTCGACCAGCTGGCCATCGCGCGCGGCCACACGCAGGGCCAGGTTCTTGATGCCGCGGCATTCCCCGAATACTTCTCCGCGCTGCGCAGCGGCCGCACCATCACTGCCGGTGATGCCCGCGCACACCCTGCCACCGCACAGCTCGCCGACATCTACCTCGACCGGGAAGGCCTCGCCGCCATGCTCGATGCCCCGGCCTTTCTCGATGGCCGGCTGGCCGGCGTGGTCTGTCTTGAACAGCGTGGCCGGATACGTGATTGGGCGCATGACGAAGCCCGCTTTGCCGCCGAACTGGCGTCGCAGCTGGGGCGCTTCCTGGTGGCGCGCGAAAGGCGTCTTGCCCAGGACGAACAGGCGCGCCTGTCGGCCATCCTCGACGCGACACCCGACTATGTGTCCACCGTGGACACCGACCTCAACGTGTCCTATCTCAATGTGGCGGCGCGTCGCATGCTCGGGCTGCCTCTGGACGGACTGCCTGAACGGCTGAAAGTACGCGACTTCTATCCGGCCGACAGCTACCGCCACTACATTGATGTGCAGCTGCCGACCGTGCTGCGCGATGGCATCTGGATCGGCGAGACAACGTTGCGTGCAGGCGACGGCACGCTGGTGCCGATGTCGGCGGTGCGGCTGGCGCACCTCGATGGCGCCGGCAAGGTGCAATTCATTTCCAGTGTGCTGCGAGACATCGGCGGCATCAAGCGCAACGAGGTCGCGCTGCGTGTGGCCAACGAAACGCTGGAACAGCGCGTCATCGAACGCACCGCCGAACTGGCGCAGGCGAACGAGCAACTGAAGGATCTCGACCGGCTCAAATCGATGTTCATCGCCTCGATGTCGCATGAACTGCGCACACCGCTCAATTCCATCATCGGCTTCACCGGTGTCGTGCTGGCCGGCATGGCGGGCGAACTGACGGCGCGTCAGCAGGATCAGCTGCAGCGTGTTTATGGCTCCGCAAAGCACCTGCTCGCGCTGATCACCGACGTGATCGACATATCGAAGATCGAAGCCGGCTTCATCGACGTATTCGAGGAACGCATCGAGGTGACGGCGCTGGTCGATGAAGCCGTGCACACCGTGCAGCCGGCCGCGCGCGAGAAGAAGCTGGAAATCAGGGTGTCGGTGCCGCCCGGGATCATGGTTCAGGCAGACCGTCGCAGGCTGCTGCAATGCCTGCTGAATTTCATGAGCAACGCGGTAAAGTACACCGTCGAAGGGAATATCACCGTGGAGGCTTGCGTGCGTGGAAACTGGCTCGACATCAGCGTTGAAGACACGGGCATCGGCGTGGACGAAGCCGGACTGACCCGCTTGTTCCAGCCATTCGAACGGATCGATTCCAAGCTGCGCGTGAAAACCCCCGGCACCGGCCTCGGCCTCTACCTGACGCGCAAGATCGCCACCGAACTGCTGGCCGGTTCGGTCGAGGTCAGCAGCACGCCGGGGCTCGGCAGCCGTTTCACGCTGCACGTGCCGCGCGAGGGCTCGGGACGTGCCAGCAACGGGGTCAAGCCATGAAGACGGCGCTGGTGGTCGAAGACAACGAGAACAATCTCGAACTGATCACTTTCATCCTGCATGCCGGCGGCTATGCCACGCGCGGCGCCATCACCGGGCTGGACGGCGTGGCCGAGGCGTTGCGCGAACGCCCGGACTTCATCCTGCTCGACATCCAGCTGCCCGACATCGACGGCCTCGAAGTGGCGCGCCGCATCCGGGCTGGCGAGACCGGGGCACCGATCCCGATGATCGCCATCACCTCCTTCGCCATGGCAGGCGACCGCGAGCGTGTGCTGGCGGCTGGCTGCAACGGCTACATCGAAAAGCCGGTCGACCCGCTGCGCGTGATGGCGCAGATCGAAGACGTACTGTTGCAGGCCTGCTGATGCACATCCTGATTGCCGAAGACGACGAGAACTCCCGCCTGATGCTGAGCACGGCGCTGGAAGCGCGTGGCCACCAGGTGCAGGCCGCGCCGGACGGCCGGCAGGCGCTTGAACTGGCGCTGGCCCGCACCCCTGACCTCATCGTGTCCGACATCCTGATGCCGGAGCTCGACGGCTACGGCCTGTGCCGCACAGTGCGCGCCCATCCGCAGCTGTCGGGCGTTCCATTCGTGTTCTACACCGCCACCTTCACCGACCGGCGCGACGAGGAACTGGCCTACCAGCTGGGTGCCGACCTGTTCCTGGTGAAGCCGTGCGAAATCGACAAGCTCATCCTCGAACTGGAATCGGCTGCGATCCGCAATGCGATCCGGCCGGTCCCGACCGACTCGGACGCGATGTACGCCGAGCGCCTGCGCGACAAGCTGGACAAGAAAATCAGCGAACTGGAAGCCGAACGCACCCGGCTGCGCGACTTTGCCGAAGCGGCGGCCGACTGGTTCTGGGAAACCGATATCGATGGCGTCATCGTGCATACCTCGGACGGCGCCTGGCCGCTGCGCGGACTTACGCTGACCGGCCTGTTCGCGATGCGCCGGCCCGGTCTGCTGCGGCCTGACGATCCGGCGCAGCTGGCGCGCGATGTGCGCAGCTTCCGCGACGTCGTGATCGACTGGCGGCAGCAGGACGGCAGCGTGCGCATCATGGCGCTGTCCGCCCGCCCCTGGCGCGATGCCGGCGGTCACATCGCCGGCTACCGCGGCAGCGCGCGCGACGTCAGCCGGCAGGTGCGCGCCGAAGAGGAACTGCGCGCGCTCAATCAGGAGCTGGACGAGCGGGTACGCAGCCGCACCGCCAGCCTGAAGGCCGCGTTCGAGGAACTGGAAAGCTTCAGCTACTCGGTGTCGCACGACCTGCGCGGGCCGCTGCGTGCGATCCACGGCTTTGCCAGCGTGCTTGACACCGATCTGAACAGCCCCGGCGTGACAGGCTTGCCGGACAGCGCCCGCGATTCGCTGCAGCGCATCCTGCGCGCTGCGCTGCGCATGGAACACCTGGTCGACGATCTGCTTGAACTGGCGCGTGTCACGCGCCTGCCGCTGCAGCGGCAGCCGGTCGACCTGAGCGCGCTGGCACAGGACATCACCGACGTGCTGCGCAACGCCGAGCCGTCGCGCCAGTGCGACATCCGCATACAGTCCGGCCTGCTGGTCGCCGGTGATGTCGGCCTGCTGCGCATCGTGCTCGACAATCTGCTGCGCAATGCATGGAAGTTCTCCGCCCCGACCGCGCATTCGCAGATCGAAGTCGGCAGCGAAGGCACCGGCCAGCAGGCCGTGATCTACGTGCGGGACAACGGCGTCGGCTTCGACATGGCACATGCCGACAAGCTGTTCCACCCGTTCAACCGGTTGCATCGCGACGGCGAGTTCGACGGCACCGGCATCGGTCTGGCGCTGGTCCAGCGCATCATTCGCCGCCACAACGGTCGCGTCTGGGCGCGCTCCGAGCCGGGTGGCGGCGCCACCTTCTGCTTCACGCTCGGCGACACCGAAGCCAGCCTGCCATCGCTTGCCGCCTGAGGCGCCGCGGTCGCCGCTCGCTCCCTTGGGTAGTCATGCAGCAGGGTATCAAGATGAAATCGTTTTTCGTCGGGATGAAACTTTTGTTGCCAGGTGCCGTTACCTCCAGCACACAAATCATCCGGAGTACCTGTTTCATGCGCACGCAGTCTGCCCGCCGTTCGTTCACTCATCTGGCCAGTGCGCTCGCGCTGGCCTTCGCGGCTCTGCCGGCCGCCGGCCAGGCGGTGTTCTTCACCATCGACAACAGCAATGCGACGACCGGCTCGATGTCACTGTCGTCGGGACTTCTGGGCAATGCTCAGTTGAACAACCCGTCGGCACTGACCACCGGCGCGAATGCGTTCAACTACGCGACTGTTTATTTCGTGCCAACGCTCACGCGCACCTACACCTTCGGCCAGACCTCGGCACCGGTCGATACTGTCATGATCCTCTATGACGGCGTGTTCGATGTCTCCACGCCAGGGACCGGCGCTGTGGCGGGCAATGACGACACGTCGCAAGCGGGTCACCGCACGGCAGTCGGCGATCCGGGGCAGGTGGTGTCCTGCGGTGGCAACCCCGGCCTGTGCCCGCAGGTCAGCAGCGCGGTGACTGCCGGCAATCGCTACACCCTGCTGGTGTCCACTTTCTCCAGCGGCAGCGTTCTGAACCTGCCTCTGGAGTTCTATTCCGACGGCGCCGGCAACTTCTTTGCTGCGCCGCCGCCTGCGGCTGCCGGTGTCCTGGCCTCGACTCGTGCGATGACCAATTCGCCCGCCTATGGCGCGGCCCAGGTGATCGACGACACGCCGGCCCTGCAGACGCTGTTTTCCGGGGTCAGCGGCGATGCCCAGGTATCCGAGGCGGCGACTCAGACCTTGCCGCTGATGGTAGGTGGCACCACGACCGCCATCCAGGGCACGCTCAACGGTGTGAACCGGCTGATCCAGGCGCGCATGTCGGCCAACCGCGGCCTCTCTTCCGGTGAATCCTTCGCCGGTGACCGCAATATCTGGATGAAGCCGTTCGGGGCCTGGGCCGACCAGAACAGTCGCAACGGCGTAGCCGGCTACAAGGCCGATACCTATGGTGTGCTGGCGGGCATCGACGGCACGCTGTCGCAGGCGCTTCGTATCGGCGCGGCCTTTGCATACGCCCGCACCGACATCGACGGCGGCACCCGGATCGCTCCGCAAGGGGCGAACATCGACACCTATACGCTGATCGCCTACGGCAGCTACAGTCTCGATGATCGCACCGAGGTCAATCTGCAGGCGGACGTCGGCTTGAACCGCAACGACGGCCGTCGCACGATCGCTCTCACCAACACGACGGCCCGGGCCGATTACGACACGCACACCGCCCATATCGGCGGCGGCATCGGCCGTGTGCTTTCCCTGAGCGAGAAGACCGCGATCACGCCGTCGGTGCGCATGGACTACACCTGGATACGTGACCAGAGCTATTCCGAGAGCGGCGCCGGCCTGCTCGACCTGAACGTGAACAGCCGCACCACGGAACTTCTGGTATTCGCCGTGGAGAGCAAGCTGTCGCATGCGGTGAATGACCAGGCCACCCTGCTGGCCAATCTGGGCCTGGGCTATGACGTGTTCAACGAACGTGCTGCGCTGACCAGTTCCTTTGCTGGCGCGCCGGGGGCGCTGTTCGTGACGCGCGGCATCGACGCCAGCCCCTGGCTGCTGCGTGGCGGGCTGGGCGTGGCCCACATGGCCCGCAGTGGCCTGGAAGTTACCGGTCGCTATGATGTCGAGCTGCGCGACACCTTCGTGATCCAGTCAGCCTCGGTCAAGTTGAACTGGATGTTCTGAGTCTGTGCGCAATGCGCTGCAGCTGACTGGCCGCGCCGCCGTCGCGCTGCTTCTGTGCGTGCTGCTGGCGGCCTGTGTGGCACTGCCCGACCCGGCCGCGCGGCGGCTGAATGCCGATTCGCTCGCTGCCGGTCGAGGCTGGCAGCCACTCGATCTGCCGGCCGGCCCTTTCCTGCTGCGCGCCTATGCATCGTCGGAGCGTGCAGTCGGTACGCTCACGATCTACATCGAAGGTGACGGGCTGGCCTGGGTGACCGCCAGCCGGCCGTCGGATGACCCGACGCCGGGCGACCCGCTTGCGCTGCGCCTGGCGCTGGCCCAGCCGGCCGGTGCTGCAGCCTATCTGGCGCGGCCGTGCCAGTACGTGCATTCGCCCGCTTGTTCGGTGCGCGACTGGACCGACGGCCGCTTCTCGGCCAAGGTGGTGGCCGCCAGCTCGCGTGCGGTCGATCAGCTCAAGGCGCGAGCCGGCGCGGAGCGCATCGTGCTGGTCGGCTATTCCGGTGGCGGCGCGATCGCCGCTCTGGTGGCGGCCGGCCGCGATGACGTCGAGCGCCTGGTCACGGTCGCCGGAAATCTGGACCATGTGATCTGGACCCGGCTGCACCGGGTCACACCGCTGTCCGCATCGCTGAACGCGGCCGATGTTGCCGCTGCGTTGGCGCCGGTGCCTCAGTGGCATTGGGTGGGCGATCGCGATGACGTGCTGCCGGAGCAGGTGGTTCGTGCCTTCCTCGCGCGCCCGGGTGGCGGCACCGCCCGCAGGATGCAGGTGATGCCGGAATTCGATCACCGCTGCTGTTGGGTAGAGCACTGGCCCGATTTGTGGCAACAGATGCGGGGCACCCCGCTGGAGCCGCTCCGCTGAAGACGGCCGCCTCCGGTCAGCGCCTGCCCACCCACAATACGCCGGCGATCACCAGCACGGTACCGGCCATCTGCATGCCTGACACCGGCTCGGCGAGCAGCCACCAGGCGAGGAATACCGTGATGACCGGACCGGTGCTGCCGACCAGCGCAGCGGTCTGGGCACCCATGCGGCGGATCGCCGCCGACTGCAGGAATACCGGCAGCACGGTGGCGAACAGCGCCATCGCCAACGCCAGCCACCACACCGGTGCCGGCTGGGCCAGCGCGTCGAGCGGGCGCACGGCGGCGAAGTGCAGGCCGACCGCCACCGTGGACACCAGCGTCGCCAGCGCGGAAAAGCGCGTCGCGCCGAGCTTGCGGATCGGTGCGGCCGCGCCGGTCAGATAGATCGCAAAACTCAGCGCCGAGCCGAACACCAGCACACAGCCCAGCGCGATGGTCGCTGCTTCGCCGCTGACTTCGATGTCGTGCACCACGGCCAGTGCGATGCCGCCATAGCACAGCAGGCTGGCGACGATTTCGCGCGGGGTGATGCGCCGGCCCTGCGCCAGCCAGCCGATCAGCAGGGTCAGTGTCGGGTAGGTGAACAGCACCAGCCGTTCCAGCCCGGCGGATATATAGAGCAGGCCGTAGAAATCCAGCATGCTGGCGCCGTAATACCCAAACAGGCCAAGCACGACGACCGTGCTCCAGTCACGGGCCGTCAGCGGCTCACCGCGCGCCGCTTCGCGCCACGCGACGACGATGAACACCGGTGCCGACAGCAGCATGCGCAGTGCCACCAGCGTCACCGGGTCGACGCCATATGGATACGCCAGCTTGGCCAGGATGGCCTTCAGCGAAAAACCGGCCGACGCGATGACGGCGAGCCAGATGCCCAGCCGGGCGTCTGCGGCGGCAGGCAGTGCGGCTATTTTCGTCGCCCGCCAAGGATGGAGCCGAGCACGCCGCGCATGATTTCGCGGCCGACCGAACTGGCGATGGTGCGCGCGACCGTCTTGGCCGCCATCTGTGCAATGCCGTCGCGCTGGCCGCCGCGCGGCCCGGTCGAACCGAACACCAGATCGTTCAGTCCGCCGAGCAGACCGCCGTCGCCAGCCGCCGGCCCTCCTGCTGTCGGGGTGGGGGCGGTCGGCGACGGTGTCGCCGATGTGCCGGCGGCCACCGAGGCGGTCAGCTTTTCGTAGGCGGACTCGCGGTCCAGCGTCTGTTCGTAGCGGCCGCGCATCGGTGAATGCTGGATGATGGCGGCGCGCTCGGCCTCGGTCAGCGGGCCGAGGCGCGACGCCGGCGGCAGCACGAAAGCGCGCTCCACGACCGATGGACGACCCTTTTCGTCCAGGAAGGACACCAGTGCCTCGCCGGTACCCAGTTCCATGATGGCCTGTTCGGCATCGAATTCCGGATTGGCGCGCATTGTCTGGGCGGCCGTCTTGACTGCCTTCTGGTCGCGCGGCGTGAACGCGCGCAGCGCGTGCTGCACGCGATTGCCGAGCTGGCCGAGCACGGTGTCCGGCACGTCGAGCGGGTTCTGAGTCACGAAATACACGCCGACGCCCTTGGAGCGGATCAGGCGCACCACTTGCTCGACCTTCTCCAGCAGCGCGGGCGGTGCGTCGCTGAACAGCAGGTGCGCCTCGTCGAAGAAGAACACGAGCTTGGGCTTGTCCATGTCGCCGACTTCCGGCAGCTGTTCGAACAGCTCGGCCAGCAGCCACAGCAGAAAGGTGGAATACAACTTGGGCGAGTTGTACAGCTGGTCGGCGGCCAGCACATTGATGGTGCCGCGGCCGTGCTCGTCGTGCGTCATCAGGTCGGCAATGTCGAGCATGGGTTCGCCGAAGAAGCGGTCGGCGCCCTGTTCTTCCAGCGTCAGCAGGCCGCGCTGGATGGCGCCGATCGACGCTGTCGACACATTGCCGTACTGCGTCTTGAACTGCGCCGCGTTGTCGCCGACGTGCTGCACCAGCGCCCGCAGATCCTTCATGTCGAGCAGCAGCAGGCCGTGATCGTCGGCCACCTTGAACACGATGGTCAGCACGCCGGTCTGGGTGTCGTTCAGGCCGAGCAGGCGGGCCAGCAACAGCGGGCCCATGTCGCTGATGGTGGCGCGGATTGGATGGCCGGACTGGCCGAACACGTCCCAGAAGCAGACCGGGCTCGGATAGGGCGTGAAATCGGTGATGCCGAGCAGGTCCAGGCGCTGCTGAAGTTTCGGGCTCACGCTGCCGGCCGCTCCCATGCCGGACAGGTCGCCCTTCACGTCCGCCATGAACACCGGTGTGCCTATATAAGAGAAGCGCTCGGCCAGCGATTGCAGCGTCACCGTCTTGCCGGTGCCGGTGGCGCCGGTGATCAGGCCATGGCGATTCGCCATATTGGGCAGCAGGGCGAGCGAGAGGTCGCCCGCGCGGGCGACGTAAAGCGGTTCGGCCATGGCTTTCAGTCCTTCGGAAGGGATGTCCGCGATGCTACCAGCGGACGCGGCCCGACTGGCAGGACCGACTTGGCGTGGCGGGCATTGACCGGAGCAGTGGGTCGTCGAGTCGGCGCCGGGCCGCCCCAAGGCGACTTGCCCCCCTCGGGGGGCGGGGCGGGCGCAGCCCGGCCCAGGGGGTCGTCAACTCCCGGTCGCGAACCGGAACTGCGATTTGCCGGCGCGTTTGGCTTCGTACATCGCATCGTCAGCGCGGCGCATCAGTTTGTCGGCTGCGTCCGCTGGCGTCGCCGTGTAGGCCACACCGACGCTGGCACCGATGGTCGCCGACTGGCCGTCGCCGCAGTCGACCGGGCGCGCCAGCGTGCTCACGATCTTCGATGCGATGAAGCGGGCGGTGTCGGCGCTTTCGAGCGCGCACAGCACGACCACGAATTCGTCGCCACCGATGCGCGCAACCAGATCAGTGCGCCGCACCACGGCCTCCAGATGGCGGGCGGCGGCGACCAGCACGCGGTCACCGGCGTCATGGCCCATCGTGTCATTGACCTGCTTGAAGCCATCGAGATCGACCACCATCAGCGCCAGGCCTGAGTCGGGCCGCAGCGAGGCCAGTGCGTCGCCGAGCCGGTGTTCGATGCCGCGCCTGTTCAGCAGACCGGTCAGCGGGTCGCGCTCGGCCATGGCGATTGCGCTGGCTTCGGCGCGCTTCTGTTCGGTCACGTCGTTGACGATGCCCTGCATCAGGTTGCCGGGCATCGGGTTGAGCACCAGATGCAGCCAGAGCGAACCCGCCGTGCCGTGCGGCATTTCGAAATCCGCTGCGGCCGGTCGCTGGTCGCTCAGCGTGCGCACCATCAATGCATCGAGTCGCGACGTGTCGTCGCCCAGCAGCGCGCCCAGCGCATAGCGGCGGGCAGCGTCGCCGTGCGCCGGCAGGCCCAGCATGCGCGAAAACCACGGATTCCAGTCCTGCAACACGCCTTCGCCGTCGAGCGTGAAGATGCCGGTCTGCGCACTTTCGAACAGCAGCCTGAACTTGCGTTCCGATTCCTCGCGCTGAGCGCGCATGTCGCGCTCTGCCGCCAGCAGATCGCCGGTGCGGCCGATCAGGCTGTTGATGTCCTCGGTCAGCCGGCCGATCTCGTCGTTGCGGTGACCGGGCGGCAGCACGATCTGCTCGCCGCTGCCCACCGTGAGCTGGTGCAGGTCGTCGGACAGCTTCTTGACCGGACGCGTCACCATATTGAGAACCACCCAGGCGACTGCCAGCACGACGACGACCAGCTGCACCAGCAGAATGATGGCGATATAGCGGGAATAGGCGCCAGCGTCGTGCTTGATGCGTTCGGCGGCCGGCCACAGCTGCAGCTCGCCGACTCGCTCCGCCGGATCGAACGGGGAAGCAAGTCGCAGCGTGAGCACCGGCAGTGTGACCGTCTGGGTATCGACCGAGGCTTCGCCGACGGCCGCCAGTTCGTTTTCGCCTTCGCGGATGACCACCCGCGACACGGTGCCATTGCGCAGCAGGCCACGCGCGACTTCGTTGGCGAGCTGCTCGTCGCGGGCGAAGGCCGCGACGCTTGCGGTGCGCTCCACCGTTTCCATCAGCTCGACCAGGCTCTGCTTCATGCGCTCGCGTTCTTCGCGCGCCACCATCACCGTGCTGGCGAGCGCGACCAGGATGCCGACCAGTCCGGCAAAGAACAGGATGAGCAGCGTGGTGCGCCAGACCACGCTGGCGCCGAGCCGGCGCGACTGCGCCGTGCCGGCACCGGAATCCGGGGCACGCGTCAGCGGATCAGTCTTCAAGGCGCAGCACCGTCCTGACGCGCGGATCGACCACGGCGGCATTGATGTAGCCGATGGCGTTGCGGTCGCGCGCCACCCGTTCGATCACCACGGCCGCGTCCTCGATCTGCAGGGGCGGCTGGGTGCGGCCGGAGAAGCGCAGGCGTGCCCAGTAAGCGTCGATCTCCGGAATGCCGCGCCGCACCAGCGCCTGATAGAAAGCCTGGCGCAGCGGCAGGGTGTCGATGACCAGGGCCGGCATACCCGGCTGCAGGTGCTTGATGCGACCAAGAAACAGATGGCTCACCTCTTCACGGCTGATGCTGTCGATACCGCTGTCGGGATTGACGATCACCGCGATGCCATGGGCTGCGACTGCAGCGCCGTAAAGCGCGAGCCAGAGCGCCAGCAGCAGACGGAGCGGCATGAGTGTAGCTGGCTTCAAAACACGAAATCCAGCGTGATCGAATAGAGCGTCATGCCGACACTGCGCGCCGGCATGCCTCGCGAATCGATGATGAGCACCGATTCGGCCGCGTCGACATGATCGACCTGAAATTTTAATGCGTAATTGCGCGCAAAATCATAGCGCACGCCCGCCCCGATCGAGCGCTGGTTCATCGTCAGCCGGTCGACGGCAAAATCGTAGTTCGCCTGCAGACCGGCCAGCGGTGCCGGCAGCGACAGGTCGCGCTGTTCCTGCGGGTTGAAAGACAGCCGCGAGTACGTCACATAAGGCTTCCACGCGCCAACCCGGTAGGCCAGCAGGACGTTGGCGCCGTTGCCGTGGTAGGTCGGAAATTGCGAAAAGCGAGACCAGCTGAACAGTGCCTGGGCCGAGAACGGGCCACGCTCGTACAGCGCGCCCAGGCCGGCGAAGGTCAGATGATGCGATGCGTCGATCTGTGCCGCCCGCTGCTGCGCGAGGGCATTGGGTGCCGCAGCCAGCGCGGCGGCCAGCGGAGCCAGCGCGCGATCGCTTGAAGTATAGGTATCGCCCCAGGCGGCACGCAGCGTCAGCCCCTCGCGCACCCAGTCCAGCGTGGCGCCGAGCCGGCGCGCATCGGACGGTCGGAAGCGGCTGCCGTACAGCGACAGGTCGCCGCGCGAGTGGCCGCCGTACAGGCGCAGGCTGAGCAGGCCGTCGCCGGCCGACCGGCGCAGCGTCAGATCGAGACCGTCGAACAGGTCCTGTGTGACGATCCCGAGCACTTCGGGCGATGGTCGCACGGTGGTGAAGGCGTAGCCGACATGGCGCGAGTCGCCATCGAGGTAGAGATCGACGCCCAGCCTGCCGACGCGCACATCCAGCGTGTCCGAGGGTGAGTAGCGGAGGAAGGTCCAGGACAGTTGTGGCGTCCATTTGCCTTCACTGTCGAGCCGGCTCACGCTCTGGATCTGCGCCGACCAGTGGCCATCGAAGGTCGCGCTGGCCTGCACGCCGATGCGGCTGTCGCCGCGAAAGCCGACGCGGCCTCCGTCATGGCCGCCGGCCTGTTCGAGATCGCGCCTGTAGGTAAGTCCGTCGCTGCCGTGGTAGCCGGCGCCGAACGTGCCGAAGCCGCCGAAGCGCCAGACCGGTTCCGGCGTGCCGGTATCGGCGCGGGCGGCGCCGGCCGACAGCGACAGCAGGATGAACAGCAGGCAAACGGGTGTCGAAAGTCGAGTTTTCATGCGTCGAGGCAAAAGTCCATTAGGTCCGGGCGTGGCAAGCCTTACCCGAACATCGTTAACGGGTACCCTGCGTCCCACTTGAGCGTGCGCGAGTGACGCTCTCGACTAAAATCACGCCTCGCACAACACGGACGGAAGTCATTCATGGCAGGTCATTCGAAATGGGCCAATATCCAGCACCGCAAGGGGCGACAGGACGCCAAGCGGGGCAAGGTATTCACCAAGCTGATCAAGGAAGTCACCGTGGCTGCCCGCATGGGTGGCGGCGACCCGAACTTCAACCCGCGCCTGCGCATGGCGGTCGACAAGGCCAAGGCGGAGAACATGCCGGGCGAAAACATAGAGCGCGCCATCAAGCGCGGTACCGGTGAGCTCGAAGGCGTGAGTTACGAGGAAATCCGCTATGAGGGCTACGGCATCGGCGGTACGGCGGTCATGGTCGATTGCCTGACCGACAACCGCATACGCACCGTGGCCGACGTGCGTCACGCGTTTTCTAAGTACGGCGGCAATCTGGGTACCGACGGCTCGGTCGCCTTCATGTTCAAGCACTGCGGCCAGTTCATCTTCGCGCCCGGCACGCCGGAAGACGCGTTGATGGAAGCGGCGCTCGAAGCCGGCGCCGAAGACGTCGTCAGCAACGATGACGGTTCGATCGAAGTGCTCAGCCCGCCGAACGATTTCGTCGCCGTGAAGGACGCGCTCGAAAAGGCCGGCTTCAAGCCCGAATTCGCAGAAGTGACGATGAAGCCGCTGAACGAGAACGTGCTGACCGGCGACGACACGGCCCGGATGCAGAAACTTCTGGACGCACTGGACAGTCTCGATGATGTGCAGGACGTCTACACCACCGCCGTGATGGACGAAGACTGACCAACCTGGGAATCGACACATGCTGATGACCACCACGCAGACGCTCGAAGGCCGTCCGATACGCCAGTACTACGGCGTCGTCACCGGTGAAGCCATAATTGGCGCCAACATTTTCAAGGACATGTTCGCCAGCATCCGCAACGTGGTCGGCGGCCGCGCCGGCGCCTACGAAAGCACACTGGCCGATGCGCGCGAAGCCGCAATGGAAGAAATGGGCGAGGTCGCCGCAAAGCTCGGCGCCAACGCCATTGTCGGCATCGACATCGACTATGAAGTGCTGGGTGCCGACAACGGCATGCTGATGGTGTGCGTCAGCGGTACCGCGGTCAGCATCTGACCCAGACGGCACGAGATTGACAAACCCGCCCGTTTCGCCAGAATGCGGGCTCAGTGTGGTGCGCCGATTTGTCTCAGCTTGCGGGCGCATAATAAATACGGCTAAAGCGAGGGCGACCCGGTCCTGGCTTTGGCCTACCGGGTTTTTTCATGGCCAATGATTTCCCTCGTTCCACCGGCAGCGTAGGCGTCGTCGCACCGCTGTCGGCCCGTTTCGACACGCCGTTGACGCTCAAGAGCGGTGCCGTGCTGCCCGGTTTCGAACTGATGTACGAAACCTACGGCACGCTCAATGGCGCGCGCTCGAACGCCGTGCTCGTGTGCCCGGCGCTGTCCGGCCACCACCATGCAGCCGGTGTGCATGCCGATGCGCCGGACAACACCGGCTGGTGGGACAACCTGATCGGTCCGGGCAAGCCGCTCGATACATCGAAATTCTTCGTCGTCAGCATCAACAATCTCGGCGGCTGTCACGGCTCGACCGGCCCGGTCAGCGCCAATCCGGACACCGGCCGGCCCTGGGGCGCCGATTTCCCGGTTGTGACGGTTGAGGACTGGATGGCGGCGCAGGCGCTGCTGGCCGACCGGCTGGGTGTGGACAGCTGGGCCGCCATTATCGGCGGCAGCCTGGGCGGCATGCAGGCCATGGCCTGGGCGATCCATCTGCCGGCGCGCGTGCGCCACGCCATCGTGGTCGCCTCGGCGCCCAAGTTGACGGCGCAGAACATCGCGTTCAACGAGGTGGCACGACAGGCCATCATCACCGACCCGGATTTCCACGGCGGCCACTTCTACGAACACGGCACGCTGCCCCGCCGCGGCCTGCGGCTGGCCCGCATGCTGGGTCACATCACCTATCAGTCGGACGACCTGATGGCGGAGAAATTCGGCCGCCGGCTGCGCGAGGGCGGACGCAAGTTCAGTTTCGAGGTCGAATTCGAGGTCGAGTCCTACCTGCGCTATCAGGGCGACAAGTTCGCCGCCAGCTTCGACGCGAACACCTATCTGCTGGCCACGCGCGCGCTCGACTACTTCGATCCGGCGGGCGATGCAGGGGGCGATCTGGCAGCGGCCTTCGCGCCGGTCACGGCCGATTTCCTGCTGGTGTCGTTCTCGACCGACTGGCGGTTCGCGCCAGCGCGCTCGCGTGAAATCGTCGATGCGCTGATGCGCAACCGGCGCAATGTGAGCTACGCCGAAATCGAATCGAGCGCCGGCCACGACTCCTTCCTGCTCGACGACCCGCACTATCACGCGGTGCTGCGCGCCTATTTCGACAACATCACGGTGTGAGGCCGACATGAGCACACTGGACATCCGCATCGACCACGACGTCATCGCTTCCTGGGTTGCAGAAGGGGCGCGCGTGCTCGACCTGGGCTGCGGCGACGGCGAATTGCTGCGCTATCTGAAGGACAAGCGGGGGGCGAGCGGCTACGGCGTTGAAATCGACGTCGAGCGCGTGATCGCCGGCATGAAGAACGGCGTCAACGTGCTGCAGATCGACCTTGAAGAAGGGCTGTACGACTTCGAGGACCAGAGCTTCGACCTGGTCATCATTTCGAATGCGCTGCAGACGCTGCACCGCACCGAAAAGCTGCTGTGTGAAATGTTGCGCGTCGGCCGCGAAGCGGTGGTGAGCTTCCCGAACTTCGCCTACTGGAAGCACCGCGTGGCCATCATGGACGGCCACATGCCGGTGTCCGACCGGCTGCCCTTCCAGTGGTACGACACGCCGAACGTGCGCTTCTTCACCGTCGCCGACTTCGAGGCGCTGTGCGACAAGCTGGGCATTTCGGTGCGCGAGCGACTGGTGCTCGATGATGCCGGCAAGCCGGTGACCGAAGAACACAACTTCCTCGGCAGCTTCGCGCTGTACCGGCTCGGCTGACGTACGGCGCAGCGCGCCGTCCCTGACCGGTCAGCGCGCCTGCGCCAGAAAGCGGTCCAGCGCCGCGGCAAAGGCGCGGCCGTCGCTGACCGAGAATGCCGACGGCCCGCCGCTCATGACGCCACTGTCGCGCAGGTCGTTCATCAGTGCGCGCATCTGCAGCCGCTCGTGGATGGTGCCGGGTGAATACCACTCGCCGCGTGGCTCCAGTGCATGCGCACCGCGCGCCAGCACGGCAGCCGCCAGCGGAATGTCGGACGTGATCACCAGGTCACCGACGGCCACCGCCTGTTCGATGTGGCGGTCGGCGGCGTCGAAACCGTGTGCCACCTGCACGGCGCG
Organism: Methyloversatilis sp.; assembly: GCF_030696805.1. Classification (GTDB taxonomy): domain Bacteria; phylum Pseudomonadota; class Gammaproteobacteria; order Burkholderiales; family Rhodocyclaceae; genus Methyloversatilis. Next base: position 80,587 of record NZ_JAUYRO010000012.1, read on the forward strand.
GATCAGCGGTGACGGCGGCACGCGCAGCAGCCGGTTCGCCACCAGCGTCAGCCGCAGACCGGTGCGCGTGGCGGCGCGGAACAGGATGTCCTTCACCGGCGCAGGGCAGGCGTCGGCGTCAACCCAGATCGACATTTCGCCGCTCACCGGAGCGACATCCATCGCCACTGACGATCAGGCGCCATCGAACAGCCAGCAAACACTACTCCAGCGCCTTGCGCAGCAGTTCGTCGGTCAGGTCGTTCAGCGACATCTGCCGCTCGGTCGCCAGATCGCGCAGCCTCGCCGCCAGGGCCGAATCGATTTTCACCGCGAAGGGCACCAGGCCGCGCGCCTGATCGAGCTTGCGCTGCTCCTTGCGGTCCGGTGCGGTTCCCTCGCCCAGCGTGGTGCGCTGTCCGGCCGCATGCTTCATCTGCGCCACGACTTTCAGGCGGTCATTCTTGTACAGATCGGTCTTCTTCAAGTCGGTATCCTGTCAGGTCTTGTTTCACGGTTCCGGCGCACGTTGGAAGCACCGGAACACTCACGGGACAGCATTGTCGGCCATGGCTCTGAAATCCACCATCTACAAGATCAATCTGAACGTATCGGACATGGACCGCGGCTACTACGCCGAACATGCGCTGACCGTCGCGCGCCATCCGTCGGAGAACGACGAGCGCCTGATGGTGCGCGTGCTGGCGTTTGCGCTGTACGCGTCCGAAGATCTTCGCTTCGGGCGCGGCCTGAGCGCCGAAGACGAGGCGGATCTTTATGAAGCCGACCTGACCGGAGCCATCCGGTTGTGGCTCGACGTCGGCCTGCCGGACGAAAAACTGGTGCGCCGCGCCGCTTCGCGTGCCGGGAGGGTGGTTGTCGTGACCTATGGCCGCACCGCGGTGCAGTGGTGGGAGCAGTCGAAGGCCACGCTGGCGCGACTGAACAATCTCACCGTGTTGCGCCTGACCACGGCCGATACGCTCGCGCTGGCCGGTCTGGCGCAGCGCGCGCTGAACCTGCAGTGCATCGTGAACGAAGGCCAGATCTGGCTGGGCGACGACGGTGCGATGCTGCAACCGGTCCCGCAACACGTATTCGGCCCGGACCCGTCAGGACGCTGAACTTTCTCCCGGGGCAGGCGGGTACCAACCCGGCTGCGGCAAACATCCGGTGCAGCGGCGCTGCGAGCTGACGGCTTTGGACGGGACATCGCTCCCGCGATCAGGTCGGTAAAGGATGATCGACAGCAGGTGATCGGCAGCAGGTCGCCGGCGCTGCTGCCCCGAGCGCCGGAATCTTTCAGGCTGCGCCGTCCGGCACGGTTCCCGGCTTCTTCCGTGCCGTCGTCGCTGATTTCGCCCGGGCGCGTTGCAGGCGCATCAGGCGGCGCTGGATTTCGTCGGAATCCATCCACAGGTCGCTACCCTTCAGGATTTTCCCGATTTCGCTGTCGGACAGGAAAGGGGTGCAGATACGGCCCATCGCCTTTTCGAACCACTTTCCGACCGCAATCACCTCGGCCTGCTGTTCATTGCCGCGTCCCGCGAAGCTGCCGGAGTAGATGTGGAACATGAGCTGGCAGTTGTCGTGGATGACCAGTTCGTCGCCACTCAGGAAGATCAGCGCCGCCATCGAGTAGGCGCGCGCTTCCAGCACGGTGATCACGTGCGCTTCGGAGGCGAGGATGTTGTTGATGATCTGCAGGCCGGTATCGAATTCTCCGCCGGGCGAGTTCAGGTGCAGATAGATCAGGTCGGTCTCGCTTGCGGTGCGCAAGGTGTAGAACAGTTCGGTGTAGTGCTGAGGTTCTCCGATGTCACCGCACAGGTAATAGGAAATCTGGTGGATCGGCATTTGCCGCTCGTAGCGGATCAGGCCGCTGAAATGCGCCGTCGTCTCCACGGGCGCATCCGGTTCTGTCCCTTCTGCGGTCGTTTTGTGCAGCATCGCAAGCTCCTCGCTGGTTCTCTGCGGATTATGTGCCCATCGTCGGCGGTTTCGCCCAAGCCCCGGGGAGGCGCGGAGCGCGTTCGGCCTGAAATCGGTACGCCAGCGCACAGTGAATTTGGCCGGATCGGCAGACAGTCCGGTCGTCACGATTGGCTGACCTGCGCGGTATGGCTGAAATGCACGCATATTCCTGCTGGCGGTCCGGAGTCGTGGTGCTTGCTGCCGCGCTTGCAGGTCTGGGCGTCGTGCCGGCCGCCGGTTGCGGCGGGCGCGGCGAAGCGGCCACGCCAGCCACCCCGGCAGCGTCGCTGCGGGCCTCTGCTGAAGTCATCGACGACCCGCTGGTGACCAGCGTCCGTTCCATCTTGCGCAAGGATGCGGAGGTGACGAGACAGGTCAGGATTGCGCTGCTTCAGGACGCCGCTGTCAGCCGCTTCGACATCGAAGTCATCACGCTGAAAGGCCGCGCCAGCCTGGTCGGTGTGGTCGATCACCGGCATCAGGCCGCTCGGGCGCTCAAGCTCGCCGGTGCGGTCGACGGCGTGCTGGCGGTGCGCGACGAGCTCAGCGTCAAGCCGGATTGATGCGGCCGGGCGACACACGGATCCACCACCCCGCGAGTGCGGCCCATCATTCGACGGTCAGCCCTGCACGCACCGACTCGGTCATGCAGCGCGGCGCCGGTGCGGTCGCCGCCGCGCGGTGGGCGTTGAGCAGCGCGGCACGGTCGCGACTGTTGCGCGGGTTCGCCGCAACGCGACGCCCGCATCACCAGACGCCCGGAGACTTCGGCCTGGCAGCCCATCCGTTGCGCATTCCGGCCACTGGAGGCAAGACACTGTTTGCCTGGTGGATACCGACAGCCACGCGCGCCGCCCTGCCATCGGCTGCAGTGCTGGTGATCCACGGCTGGGGGGTCAATGCGGCCATGATGCTGCCCGCCATGTTGCCGCTGCACGCGGCCGGCATGGCTGTTTTGCTGATCGACGCACGCTGCCATGGCGCCAGCGACGAAGAGGATTTCATGTCGATGCCGCGCTTTGCCGAAGACATTGCCAGCGGTCTCGACTGGCTGCATCAGCAACCCGAGGTCGATGCCACGCGGCTGGCGGTGCTCGGCCATTCGGTCGGTGCGGCGGCCGCGCTGCTGTGCGCCACCCGGCGCCGCGATGTGGCCGCCGTCGTCAGCCTGTCCGCGTTCGCTCACCCGGCTGCGCTGTTGCGCCGAATGCTGACAGGCCGGAGCGTGCCGTGGCTGCCGCTGGGCTGGGCGCTGACGCGCTATGTGCAGCACGTCATCGGCGCCCGTCTCGATGACATCGCACCGGTCACGACCCTGCCGGCCCTGAGCTGTCCGGTACTTCTGGTGCACGGCGTGGACGACGAGATCGTGCCCTATGCCGATGCGCTGAGGCTGCAGGCGGCCAGCGGCGGCCGGGCGGAGCTGCTGCCAGTGGCCGCCGGTCATGACCTCAGCGATGCGGTAGGCTCTTGTGCCGGCCGCATCGTGGGCTTCCTCACCCGTACCCTTCATGTTTGATTCGTCCCGCAGTCCCTGGCGCCGACCGCGCGTCATTGCGCTCACCTTGCTGCTCCTGCTGCTGACCGGCATCGCGATAGCCGAGTGGCGCGGCTGGCCCTTCCTCGCCTCGCCGCTGCAGAACCTGCTGTCCGGCCAGCTGGAGCGGCGCGTGCAGTTCATCGACGACGCGCCGGGTACGTTCACCGTGCGTTTCATCGGCGGCGTGCGCCTGCACAGCGCCCGGCTCGACATCGCGAGCGCACCCTGGAGCACCGCGCCGCATCTGTTGGACGGTCGAGACGTCAGTCTGCGGCTGCGCTACATCGACCTGTGGCACGCCTGGCGCGGGCAGCCGCTGCGCATCGAAAGCCTGCAGGCGGGCACGCTCGACGCCCACCTCGAACGACTCGCTGACGGACGCGCGTCCTGGCAGTTCGCCGCCGACAGCTCACCCGATGAAGCGACCGAATGGCCGCGCTTCGGCGAGTTCCGGATCCATGACGGTCTGCTCCGCTTCAGCGACCTGCGGCACGACGTCACGGTCGAGGCGCGCATTTCGGTCACCGGCGAGCAGGCGGACAGCGTCATGAACGTCGGCCTGACCGGCGCCTATCGCGACCAGCCGGTAAAGATCACGCTGCGCGCCAGCGGCACCCGACCGGAGAGCGCAGCGGCCGCGCAGACCACGGCGGTCGCACTGACGGCAAGCGGATCGGTCGGCCGCGCCACACTGGATTTCGCCGGCAGCGCCAGCGGCGTGCAGGACTTCGGTCAGCTATCCGGCCGCTTCAAGCTTGCCGGCCCGTCGCTGGCAGCGATCGGCGACCCGATCGGCGTCACGCTGCCCGGCACGCCGCCGTTTCGGGCCTCCGGCACGCTGGACAAGTCCGGCGGCGACTGGCAGGTCGGGGTGGAGGAAGCCCGCGTAGGGTCGAGCCAGCTGCAGGGTGATTTCCGTTACGGGACAAGCACCGGCCGGCCATTGTTGAGCGGACGACTGGGCGGTGCCCGGCTGGTGCTGGCCGATCTGGGCCCGGCGCTCGGCGGCGCCAGACCCGCCCGTCGCGACGGCAAGGTGCTGCCCGGCGGCGCCTTCGATCTCGCCGCACTGCGCGCCATGGACGCCGACATTGCCATCGACGTCGCCGAAGTCGATCTGGGTACCCCGCTGCTGGGTGCCCTGCAGCCGCTGCGCGCGCAGCTCAGGCTGGCCGCCGGCGTGCTGTCGATCAGCGGACTGGACGCGCGCACCGCCGAAGGCTGGCTCAAGGGCGATGTAGAACTGGATGGCCGGGGTGACCTCGCGCTGTGGTCGGCCGATCTGCGCTGGGGCGACGTGCGGCTCGAACAGTGGCTGCGCCAGGCGCGTACCGACGCGCCGCCCTACGTCGCCGGTCGCCTCGGCGGCCGCGCCACGGTGACCGGTCAGGGGCGGTCCACGGCGGAGATCCTTGCCAGTCTCAAGGGCCGTGTGCAGGTGCAACTGCGCGAGGGCCGGATGTCGCATCTGGTGGTCGAAGCAGCCGGGCTCGATCTGGCCGAAGCGCTTGGCCTGCTGGTCAGTGGCGACACAACGTTGCCGCTGGACTGCGCGGTGGCCGACATTCAGGCTGAGGCGGGCGTGCTGCGCCCGCAGGTGATGGTGCTCGATACAGAAGATTCGACCGTGTCGGTCAGCGGCTCGCTGTCGCTAGCGGCCGAAACGCTGGATCTGACCGCGATCGCGCTGCCGAAGGATTTCAGTCCGCTCACCTTGCGATCGCCGCTGCGTGTGCAGGGTAGTTTCGCCGATCCTCAGGTGTCGCTCGAGAAGGCACCGATCGGCATGAAGGTGGCGGGTGCCGCGCTGCTGGCGCTGCTCAATCCGCTGGCGGCCCTGCTGCCGCTGGTCGACACCGGCAGCAGCGACGAAGCGGACCGCCTCGCCGCCGGCTGCGCGGCGCTGGCCCGGCGAGGTGCCGCGAAGGCGGCACCGACGAAATAGAAAAAATTTGGAAAACATCCATAGGCCATCCGTATGGATGGTGTTAGGATGGTTTGCATGAATACAGCCCGTTCGCTTTCCGCCGTCAAGGTGAAGCCTGCCGAGTCCGAGAAGATCACCATCAATCTCGGTTTTGTCGATCTCGGCCAGATCGATCTGCTGGTCGCCGAGGGGTTCTACGGCAACCGCAGCGACTTCATCCGTACCGCCATCCGCACCCACCTGGCCAGCCATGCCGACGCGGTGAAGCATGTCGTCACGCGCCGCATGTTCGTGCTCGGTCTGCAGAATTTCAGCGCGGCCGACCTGCAAGCCGTATGCGACGGCGGCGAGACGCTGCAGATACGCGTACTCGGGCTGGTCACGCTGGCCGACGACGTCACACCCGAACTGGCCCGCGCAGCCATCGCCTCGATCGATGTGCTGGGTGCGCTGCATGCGAGCCCCGCGGTGAAGGCCGCACTGGCCGATCGCGTGCTCTGAGCCCCGACGACACCCGCTTCCATGAATGAGGTTCCCATGAACACACAGTTCCAGCTTCTGATGCGCGACGCCACCCGCCTGACGCAGGCCGGGCGGCTGAGCGAAGCCACCGAAGCCATCCAGCGCGCGCTCGAAGGCGTGGCGACGGCAGCCGGCATGCCTTCCCATGTTTTCGAAGGTGAGTCGTTCGAAGTGAAGGAGATGCCGGCCGGCCTGCCAGGTACCGATCGGCCGGCGGTGCGGCCGGATGCGCCGACAGTGCAGAAGGGCCGTTTCACCGACGAGCGCTTCATGCACGGCGGAGTGACACGCCAATACAAGCTGTATCAGCCGGCCGGACGCACCGGCGAGGCGCTGCCTCTGGTGGTGATGCTGCACGGCTGCACGCAGAACCCGGACGATTTCGCTGCCGGCACCGGCATGAATGCACTGGCCGACGAGCTGGGTTTCGTCGTGGTCTACCCTGCGCAGTCGCAGGCTGCCAATCCGCAAGGCTGCTGGAACTGGTTCGAGCATGCCCATCAGAAGCGCGGCAGCGGTGAGCCTGCGGCCTTGGCCGCGCTGACGCTGTCGGTGATTCAGGCGTACGGCATCGACGCCCGGCGCGTGTTCGTTGCCGGGCTGTCGGCAGGGGGCGCTATGGCCGACATCGTTGCCAACGCCTACCCGGACATTTTCGCGGCGGCGGGCGTGCATTCCGGTCTGCCGTGCGGCGCGGCGGGCAGCGTTGCCGAGGCGTTCGCGGTCATGTCGGGTGGTTCGCCGGACACCTCACCGCTGACCGGTGTGATGAAGAAGCGTCGCGGCGCGGCGCAGCAAGCAGTGCGCGCGGTGCCGACCATCGTGTTTCACGGCGATCGTGACCACACCGTGCATCCGCGCAACGGCGAACAGGTGATTGCAGCCGCGCTTGGCCGTGTCGCCGGTCAGCCCGAGAAACGCCGCACGCACACACAGCAGGGTAAGTCGGAAAAGGGGCGGCACTACACTCGCATCGTGCATGACGATCACGACGGGGCAGCGCTTGCCGAGCACTGGGTGGTGCACGGTGCCGGACACGCATGGTCAGGCGGGCAGGCGGCCGGCTCCTACACCGATGCCGGCGGCCCGGATGCCACACGCGAAATGCTGCGATTCTTCCTGGCGCAGGTGAGCACGCCGGGCGCCTGACTGTTTCAGGCGCCCGGGTGGATCAGCGGAAGCCGAAAAAGGACAGTACGGCGAGAACGATGACGACGGCGCCGACGATATAGACAATGCTGTTCATGGAGGTGTGTCCGGATGCAGTTGAGGTCGGATTGACAGCGCACGCCGACAGAACTCTGGCGTGCGGATCGTGAACCTATCGCCTTGAGATCTGGCTGTCCGTATGCCAGCGCACAAAACTCCCTGTGCGCGGGCAGGTGAGGTCATTCTCCGGGCGCGAATGCGTCCGCCGCCGGCCCAGTCTCGGGCAGGACGTAGATCACCGCCGGTCGCCTTGACTGTGGACCGGGCCTGATGTGGCGCTCGTAGAATGCCACCGGCACATTGATGCAGCCGTAGGAGATGCGGTTGTCGTCCGGGGTGGGCGTCGCGAGGCGTTCCAGACGTCGTTCCGACGGCTTGCTCAAGCGCACGCGGTGCAGCGATACGGCACTGTCGTAGTCCACCCAGGTGACGTCCTCGCCTTTCAGGTTGGTGCCTTGTTCCGACACAAACCGCCCGGCGGGCGTGGTGCGCTCCTCAGGCCTTATCTGGCCCATCGGCCGCTCGCCGATACCGGGAACCGAGTGGTCGCCGATGGCTGCGCCCAACAGCACCGCACTCGTGCCGAGCAGGCGTGCGTCAGCGTCGAACGCGAACAGGCGTGCCTGTTTCTTGTCGATGACATGAAAGGGCGCGCCGGCATTGTCCCGCGATGCGGCGATCCAGATAACGGTGCGGCGCACCTCGGACGAAGCGGTCTCGAGTGCCCTGTCGGTGTCGGGCTCAGCTGCGTAACCCGACAACGGCAGTGCGCACAGGACTGCGAGTGCGCCCAGCTGCATGGAGCTGTTACGGATGCGAGCTTGAAGTCGTCGCCATGCCGCCTCGGCGGCGGCATGGGTACAGCTCATGTCATGCAATTTCAGTTGCGGTCGGCACGCGCGGTACGTGTGGCATTCGAGCTCGAGCTGTCACCGGCCCCGGTTGCGCCTTCATCCGACAACCTGCGGGCTTCGCTTGCGGAGTCCGACGACGATCCGCTCGACGAATTCCTGCGCAGCCGTTCGTCGGCGCTGGTGTTGTTCATCCGCTCCTGCGCGGTGGACGACGGCTGTGCCATGTTGCTCCGGTCAGTGTCGGAGCGCGTGCCCTGCGAGCGGTCGTTCCCGGGCTGTGACGGCGACGAAGGCTGTGTTGACGCCGGATCTGCGATCAGCGGGCTGCTGACTGCACCGCTTGATCCCGCTGCCCGGGCCGGGTCGGACGTTGTGGATTGGGCGAGCGCGTAGCCCGACAGCGCAAGCGCGGTGAAACCTGCAACCAGCATGTTCGATGTTTTCATGGGATGTGCCTCAAGTGGGTGGGCCGGCAGGCCGGGTTGGCGCGGCCGGATGGCCCAACATAGGCGTCCCTCACGCACGTTTCCGTGCGACAGCGAACCGATCGCCCTCGATCGATCATTCCCCTTCGCTCACCTGCGGCGCGTCAGGGTGGATAGCTGTAGCCGCTGCGGAAAAATTCGCGGATCAGGAAGTCTTCCAGCTCGGCGTTGTTTTCGGGTGCGGCCGACAGCACGACGGTGCGGCCGAGCACGCGAGATTCCCAGTTGAAGTTGCCCTGGTAGTAGCGACGGATCAGTTCGATCATGCGTTTGACCAGCGCACGCTCGATGTCGCCGCCGACACCGGCATCGACCTCGATGAACTCACGTCTCGCATTGACCGCGTCGGTGGTCCAGCCGCGGAACACGAAAGACGCCGTGCGCACGCTCTTGCGCGTGATCTGGAACACGCCGCTGGTACCCGACTGCAGGTTGCGCTTGATGTTCGCCATCGCGATCTCGTCCGCGCTGGGTACCCGCTCGCGCGCAATACCCGCAGCGGTTTCGCGCCCTTCCGAAGCTTCGGCTGCCTGTCGTCGTTCCCGTTGCCGATTGACGTACGAAGACATGTCGGTCGGTTCGTCGTCGAGCTTGGGCCGGCTCGGCGCCAGCGGGGGTGCCGGAGCGGGGTCGGGCACCGGTGCGCGCAGCACTTCGGGTTGCGGTTTGACCGGCACGGGCTTGCGGTCGCGCTTCGGTCGCTCGGTCTGGCGGGTCGGCGGCGGGGGAACGGGGGCCGGTTGCACTGCAGGCGGCTGCGGTTCCGCGCGCGGACGCGGCGCTTCCGGCAGGATCAGGCGGGCGCTGATGTTTTCGCTCGGCGAGCCGGTCAGCGGCAGCTCGGGCACGCGATCCTTGTGCAGTATCCAGCCCAGCAGCGCCAGGTGAAGGCATATCGCCACCGCCAGCGCGAACAGCACGCTGCGGCGCACGCGCAACGACAGATACACGACCCCGGGCGGGCTCGTTTCCCAGGCCATGTCGAACGCGTCGAAGCCGAGCGTGGAAGGATGTCGTCGGCGGTGTAAAGCCATCTTCAGGTCGGGCCGCGCGCCGGCAGCATGCGGAGGGGGAAGGTGCACAAGTCGGTGCGGTCAGCGCCGGCACCGGAAGTCGAAGCGCGGACGATACGTGAAATCAAGGGTCTGCGTCAGCTTCGAGGCCATCAGGGGCGCCCCGGTTCCCCGGACGGCGTCGCGCAGACATGGGCAGGTCGCCCACCGGCGCTCAGCGCGCCGTCGGCTTGATCTTGCCGCAGTCGTCGGCCAGCCAGCGAGCGTCCGTGTCGGCATTCATCGTGCCTTCGGCAGACTGCATGTTCACCTTTGACGTGAAATGGGTCGGGCTGTCGATGATGGCCTCGAAATCGCCGCTTGCCTTGGGCTTCGTGCAGGTGATGGTGCCCTTGACCCGGGTCGCGCTGTTGGTGACGTTGGTGTAGCGGCAGTCGCCGTCGGTCTTGCCGGTGTAGACGTTCGCGCCCTTGGCATCCTCCGGCGTGATGCATACCTGCAGTGCGCCGCCACTGCCCATCGCGACGCCCTGGGCGGCCATCTGCTTCTCCATCATGGCGCGCGCCTCGGGCGGCAGGTTCTTCATCTGCTGCTGCATCATTTCCATCTGTGCCGACATGTCGGGCATGCCCGGCATCGCCAGCTTCGATTTGAATTCCCACAGGCCCGGCTTGATGTCGGCAGCGTGTGCGCTGCCGAAGGCGCACAGGGAAAGGATGAGGGCGGCGGTCAGTCGTGTTTTCAAGATGTGACTCCTTCGGGATCGGTGGCAGGCGGCACCGGCGCGACATAGCTGGCAATCAGGATGAGCGCGCCGATCCCGAGCAGGGAGGCGGTCCATTCGACAGTGCCCGCGCTCGCCAGATCGACCAGCAGCAACTTGGCACCGACCGCGGCAAGCAGCGCGAAACCGGCAAACCACAGGGTACGCGCGCCATTGCGGGTGGCGTGGATCATCAGTCCGAGTGCGCTCAGCGTCCAGGTCAGCGACAGCGTGGCCTGCAATAGCGTGGACTGGAACATGGCTTGTGTCGACCAGGCCACCCCGGCCAGATGATGCACGCTGCGCGCGGCCAGCGCCGACACCCACAGCAGACCGACGGCGCCGGTCAGCGGCAGCTGGAGCGGCAGCAGAAGCGGGCGCTGTGACTGACCGCGTGCCAGCCACAGCAGCGCGGCGAGGCTGACCACATCGAGGGCCGAGGCGAGCGGCAGGTAGCGCAGCGCCGAGCCGCCATCGTGCGCCAGCTGCAGCGCCGCGACCGACAGCAGGAGCAGCGCGGCGACCGGTCGCAGCACGTAGCATTCGTAGCGGTCGCGCTGCGCGGCCCAGGGCCATTCGTCGCGGTCGACCGCCAGTGCGCGCTGCAGCGTGACGCCGGCCACCAGCCAGACCAAGATCCAGGCGAGCCAGCGCCACAGGTCCTGCCCCGGCAGCCACACATCCAGCCAGCCGCTGGCTTCGACGCCAACCGACAGCAGCAGCGTCCACGCCGTCGCAACATGGCGGAAGCGGCTGAACAGGCCGGCACCGTCTTCGTCCTGCCGGCGCAGGATCCACAGATGGGTGGCCCAGGCGAGCGGCAGCGCCAGTGCCATCGCGCCAAACAGCAGGTGGTGCTGCATGTCCCAGCCGACCAGGCTGCCTGCCCACAGCACCGGCAGCGACAAGCTTGCAAGTGCGCGTGCGGTGATGAAGTTGCGGCGGCGCCCCTGCTGTTCGGCGAATGCGGCGCTGGCCATCGCGAACAGCAGTGCCAGCGCCGGCTGCAGCGCGGACGGCGCGAAATCGTCGATGTCGGCCAGGCCGCCGAACAGCCACCAGCCGGCCAGCCACAGGGTCAGTGCCTGCGGCAGCCCGTCACCGGTCGCCGCCGTGACGCGCAGCACGCGCACCGATGCGAGCGCTGCGCCGGCCATCAGCAGGCAGCCCAGCGTGCGGCCATTGACCAGCGGCCAATCCAGCGTCAGCTCGGGCAGCGCGGCCACGAGCCACAGGCCGGCCAGCCCCTGCAGTGCAGCGCCGGCCCACAGCGTGAGCTTCGATCCGCGCACGCAGCCGTACCACAGCGCGGCTGCCCCCTCGACGGCATAGACCGCAGCCGTCATCTGCAGGTCGAGCGCCAGCGGCACGGCCAGCGTCAGCAGTGCCCCGCCGATGCCGGCATGCGCGCGAAAGGCCAGTGAAGCGTCTGGCACGCGCGTACGCAGAAGCCAGGCCAGCGCGAGGTAGTACAGGCCAGCGGCCACCGCACTGAGCGCGTCGCCGTACTCGAAAGGCTGCATCAGCGCGGCCTGCAGCACGCCGGCCGCCAGCGGCGGGCCGAACAGCAGGCTGCCTGAGTTCCAGCCCGATTTCCTGTCCGCTTCCCCTGGCGCACGTGCAACGGTCAGCGCGACAGGGGTGGCGCTGAAAAGCAGGAAAAAGGCGATCAGGAAGCCTTGCACCGCGAGGTAGTCGTCCGGCGTGTAGCTGCGCAGCCCCCAGCCGGTACCGATCGCGAAGGTGAACAGGAAGCCGGCGAGTATCAGCGCGCGCCAGGCGTGGCGCCAGGACAACGCGATGATGAAGATGTCGAGCAGCAGCGTGTAGGACAGCAGCACGATGTGATCACCCCGCCCGGTGGCGGCGAGCACCGGTGCCACGAAGGCGCCGGACAGGCCGAGCAGCGCGAGGCTTTGCGCTGACTGGCGCGCGGCCATCAGCGCGCAGGCGGCGCCCAGCGCGGCGAACAGGCCGAAGGCGGGCGCCGGACCGATGAAGCCGTAGGTCGCCAGCGCAAAATAGACCGACAGATAGAGCAGCGCAAAGCCGCCGCCCTGCACCGCCAGCGCAAACATGCGGCGCGGCCCGTCGCCGGTCATGCGCCAGCCGGCGACGATCATGACCAGCCCGACTGCCAGTGCGCCGGCCAGTCGCAGCTGTGGCGGCAGCATGCCGGCCTGCACGGCCAGCCGCAGCGCCGACGCGACGCCGAAGAACAGCATGACGACGCCGATGCGCGCCAGCGGATTGCCGCCCATCAGGCGAGCCCACAGGGCCGACCACGATGGGCTGGCGGAGGAGCTGCGGGATTCGGGCGCGGCCGGGTCTGTGCTCCCGGCGACTGCAGCGACCCGCACCCCGGGTGCATGCAGCGCATCGAGCGGGGCGGCCTGCGCGCTGACGGCCGGCGGCGTCGGCGAAACGATCGGCGCAGCCGCAGGATCTAGGGCGGGCGCGACTGTGACCACGACGTCCGGTGATGCTGCCTCGACCGGCGGCGCAGCGCTGCGCTCGCGCTGCAGCGCGGTCAGCGCGTCGTACAGCCAGCGTGACTTGTCATCGAGCTCGCGAAGTTTCTGCGTCAGGTCGCGTTCCCGCTGCGCGCTGCGGGCGCTGATCCACAGTCCGGCGGCAAGGCCGATGGCGGCGCCGAGGGTGCCTTCGATTCCGCCGTGCGCAGCCCCCGCGATGAGGCCGAGCAGACAAAGGATGGCAGTCAGCATGGCAGGCGCCTCATCGCCGGTCACCGCGCAGCCGGGCGACGAGAGCCTGCAGTGCGGCTGGTGTCGCGGCGTCGGGCGCGACGGCGTCGCCGGCCACCAGTTCGATGCGGCTGAACGGACCGCGCCGCGGAACCCGGCACATCGCCGGTCCGTCCTTGCGCGAGAAGAAGCTGCCCCACAGGCCACGCAGCGCGAGTGGAATCACCGGCACCGGCGTGCGCCCGACGATGCGCGTGATGCCCGGCTTGAACGGGTACAGCTCGCCGGTATCGGTGATGCGTCCTTCCGGGAACAGGCCCACCAGATCGCCCGCTTCGAGCGCCGCGGCGATCTCTTCGTACGCGCGTTCGAGCAGCACCGGATCTTCCTTCGCCGGCGCGATCGGGATGCAGCGGTTGGTGCGGAACACGAAACTCAGGATGGGCGTGCGGAAGATACGGTGGTCCATGACGAAACGGATCGGCCGCCGGCATGCCGCCGTGATGACCAGTGCGTCGACGAAGCTCACATGGTTGCACACGACGACCGCCGGGCCGTCGTCCGGAATGCGTTCCAGATCACGCGTGTCGAGCCGGTACACCGTGTGGATCAGTATCCACACGATGAAGCGCATCAGGAACTCCGGCACCAGCGTGTAGATGTAGATCGCGACCACGGCGTTGAACAGTGCGGTTACCAGGAACAGCTGCGGAATATCCAGTCCTGCGCGGAACAGCAGCAGGCTGACCAGCGCCGACACCACCATGAAACCCGCATTGAGAATGTTGTTGGCAGCGATGATGCGAGCGACGTGATGCTTTTCGCACCGGCTCTGGATCAACGCATACAGCGGCACGATGTAGATGCCGCCGGCGGTGCCGAGCAGCGCGATGTCGATCAGCAGTCGCCAGTGCGCGCCCTGTCGCAGGAAGCCGGCCGCGCTGCCGTCGTACGCGGCCGGTGCCGACGGCGTGGCGAAGAACAGATCGATGCCGAACAAAGTCAGGCCGATCGCGCCGAATGGCACCAGACCGATTTCCACCTTGCCGCCGGACAGTTTCTCGCAGGCCAGCGACCCTGCACCGACACCGACTGAAAACACCGCCAGCAGCAGGATGAATACGCCCTCGCCGCCGCCCAGCACCTCGGCGGCATAGACCGGAAACTGCGCCAGCAGCGTCGCGCCGTAGAACCAGAACCACGACACGCCGAGCAGCGACAGCCACACCGTGCGGTTGCCGGTGGCAAAGCGCAGCGTCTCGCGCGTGGCACTGAGCGGGTTCCAGTCAAGCCGCATCGCGGGTTCCGGCGGCGGTGACAGCGGGATGCCGCGACTGGTCCACCAGCCGAGCACGGCGAGCGCAAGCACGACGAGTGCAATAGCGCCGGCCGAGGTGTTGCCGACCAGCCAGGCGCCGAGGATCTGTCCGCCGAGAATGGCGACGAAAGTGCCCGATTCGACCAGCCCGTTGCCGCCGACCAGTTCGCCGTCGTGCAGATGCTGCGGCAGGTAGGCGTATTTGACCGGCCCGAACAGCGTCGACTGCGTGCCCATCAGGAACAGAGCCAGCACAAGCGCCGGCAGATTGCCGGCGATGAAGCCCCAGGCACCGAGTGCCATGACGACGATTTCCAGCAGCTTGCTCAGGCGGGCCAGCATGGCGCGGTCGTACTTGTCTGCGAGCTGGCCGCAGGTAGCCGAGAACAGGAAGAAGGGGAGGATGAACACGCCCGGCAGCACAGTGGCGAGCAGCGCGGGCGACAGGTCGGTGATGCTGCCGGCACGGAAGGTGAGCAGCGTGATCAACGCGGTCTTGAACACATTGTCGTTCAGCGCGCCGAGCAGCTGGGTCAGGAAGAAGGGCCGGAAGCGGCCTTCCTTCAGCAGGTGGAATTGAGAACTCATGCGGGCCCCGGTCAGCGGCGGAACAGCCGGCTCAGCAGCCACAGTGCGATCGCGCCCAGTGCCACCAGCCAGACGATGAGGGCACGGCGCGACGCGGGCAGCGGCTCCTTCGGTGCCGAGGCGTCGCGCAGTTCGTCGGGGAAGGGCCGCGGCGGCGCCGGCCGGACGATCCACTGGGATCGATCGGCCGGCACGCGCGCAGCATATTCAGCGTAGGACGTGACCGGCGCGCGGCCGAAGGCCCGCGACGACGGAATCTGCGGTACGTGGATGTACAGCAGCGCTTCGACGTCGTCGGCCAGCAGGCGCTCAAGACCGTGATCCGCCGCCTTGCCGGCAGTCAGCCTGCCGAGCAGGTCGCTCCCGGCGACGTTGAAGGCGACGAACGGAAACAGGCCGCTGCGTTCCGCGCTCATGTACTCGAAGGTCTGCAGGCCACTGGCCAGGCTCAGCTCCTTGACCGTCATGTAGGGCAGGCCGAACCAGGCTTCCAGCTTCGACGTTGGGCCCAGCTGCGGCACCGCCCAGCCGAGCGAACGCAGCGTGTCGAGACTGATGGCAGCGCAGTTGGCGGTGGCGTGGCGGTAGCTGAAATCGTGCCGGTAGAAGTGGCTGAACACGCGGTCCAGGCCTTCCTGCACTCGCGCGGCGGCGCGCGGGTCGCGCAGCACGGCGACCAGCACCGCGGAGGGCCGGTACCAGGCCTGACCGGCGTTGAGGTCGGTCAGGTAGGCGTCCATCGGCAGCGTGGCCGCCACAATGCCCTTCTCGCTCCACGCGTCGAGGTTGTAGAAATTGTTCACCAGCCAGTCGCTCCACTGGCCGCCCTCGCCGAGCATGCCGGTGGCAAGGGCGAAATGGCCCCCATGTGCTTCGTCGTCGTCACCCTGGGCGCCATTGAGCACCAGTGCAAGCACCGGCTTGCCGCCGGCCGCGCGCCCCGCGCCCGGCGTGCGTTCCCACAGCAGGCGTGTCGATGGCGGCTGGCGTGCCCCGCCTTCGTTGGCGCGCACCAGCACGGCCAGCGTTTCGCCGTCGCGCAGCGGTTCGACGCTCAGCGCCACGAGATCCATGTCGAAGCCGTGCGGCCAGATGGTGCGCGCCGTGAAGCCGCCGGTGGTCGTCTCGCCACGCATCGTCAGCGGCTGACCCTGCAGCCAGGCCACGCTGTCGGCGTTGAACCAGGACACGTTCGATGCCAGTTGTGGCACCAGCGAAAACGCAAGGCTCTCGCCGTCGCCGACCTCGAGCCGGGTACCGTCGGCAGTCAGGCGCGCGCCGGTCAGGATATGCGGCGCGCCGATCCAGATCAGCGGCGGGTGCGTCGCTTCGGCGCCTGCACCCTGTGCCCATGCGCGCACATCGTCCTGCGCAGTCAGTGCAGGATCGACACCGCTCGCCGGTGCCAACGGAACGGCGATCCATTCGTCCTGGAAATACCACAGTGCCTGCGGCGCTGCCGCGCATCCGTCGCAAACTCCCTTGACGGCGCGAAAACCGGTCGCGTCATGCAGACCGAGTCGTCCGCCGGACAAGGCGTCGGACAAGGCGTCGGACGCGGCCAGAGCAGGGTGCGCGAAAGTCATCATCAGACCCAGTGTAAGCAGGTGGCGCGCGGCGGGCATCACAGCACGATCTCCGCCGCCGGCGGATGACCGAGGAAATTCACCGGGCTGGCGCTGGCGCCGTAGGCGCCGGACTGGAACACCACGAGCAGATCGCCCGGCTGGGCGACTGGCAGCGTGATGTCGCGTGCCAGCACGTCGAAGGGCGCGCACAGCGGCCCGGCGATGCTGACGCATTCGGTCCCGGCGCACGGTACGGCCTGCAGCAGCGTCATCGGAAGATTGGCGGATTGCGCACGATCCGGCTGCAGGGTCGCGTGCAGGTGATGGTGGGCGCCACCGTCAGCCACCAGCCAGGTGCGCCCGCGCACCGTCTTGCGGTCAAGGATGCGACAAACATAGATGCCGGCTTCGCCGACCAGGTAGCGACCCGGTTCGAGCGCGATGCGCGCACCCGGATTCGCCGCCTTCAGCTGTGCGTCGATGAGATGCAGGTGTGCGGTGACCGAAGCCATGTCGAGCGGCGCCTCTTCCGCACTGGCCGGGATGCCGAAGCCGCCACCCAGATTGAGCCACTCCAGCTCCAGCCCGGCGTCATCGGATGCGCGCAGTGCGTCGGCCGTGCAGAACGCATGCAGCGCCATCACTGCGTCGGCGTCGAGCATGCGCGACGCGCAGTAATAGTGGAAGCCGGCGAATGTGAGTCGGTGGTCGCGCAACGCGCGCAGTGCCGCCGGAAGCTGGTCGCTGTCGATACCGAACACACCCGCTTCATTCATGCGTACATGCGTGCCTGTCACCGCAACATCCGGATTGACGCGCAGTGCAACCCGCGCCGGCAGGCCTTCGTGTGCCGCGATGCGCGCTATGCGACCGATCTCGCCGATCGATTCTGCGCACAGGCGCACACCATGGCGCACCGCAAGCGTGAGGTCCGCAGCGCTTTTGCCCGGTCCGGTGAATCCCAGCCGCGCACCGTCGAACCCGGCCGCCAGCGCGCGCCGGATTTCTTCGCCGGAGCTGACGTCGGCGCCATCCAGCCGTGGCTCGAGTCGGTGCAGCAACGCCGGCAGCGGATTGGCTTTCACCGCATAACAGAGCAATGTGTCGGCGGGCAGTTGCGCGCGCAGCGCGTCGATGCGCCATTCGATCGCCGCCGCGTCATAGGCGAAGAACGGTGTGCAGCCGATGCGACCGGCGAGCGCGGAAACATCGAGCACGGCGAACGCCGGGGCGGTCGATTTTGGATGGCAGAACGTACTGGCGGTGTTCATCGGTGATCTTCCAGATAGTCGATCACGCTCTGCAGGTGGCCGATCAATGTTGTCGCACAGAGCCGGAAATGAATTTCGCGACCGTGTCGCGACCGCTCAAGTATGCCGGCGTCGCACAGCAGCTTAAGATGATGCGACACGGTCGTCCGGCTCAACGTCGACGCCCGGGCGATGTCGCTGGCGTTCAGCTGAGCGCCCGGCTCGAACAGCAGCAGGATGCGCTGGCGTTCTTCATCGCCCAGCGCCGCAAAGACCTGCGACAGGTGCAGCCACTCCGGCGGGATGTCCGATCGGTACGTGCTTTTCATGTCGAAAAATATCGACTAATTGACGCCCCTCGTCAACCCCTGTACGTGTTGCAGCGCAACCGGGATGCCGTACGGCCACCTTCAATCTGCGCTTCGCTTGAATTGACCCGTCTTGTAAGCTCATGTATCATCGCGGACTTTGTGTGTGGCGCATAAGTTCCATGTGTGCCGCTGCAATGCAGTTGGGGATGTCGCGCAAGCGACGCTGACGTAGTAAATCGGACAGGTTCGCGCAGTGGGCCGGAAAGTCGCTGTGGAATGGAAAGAGCAGGCATGCTGAAGGCCGTCATGCTGCAGCTTTCGCTGATCCTGGTCACTACTGGTTGTGCGCTGTTGTTC
This sequence comes from Methyloversatilis sp., assembly GCF_030696805.1. GTDB lineage: Bacteria > Pseudomonadota > Gammaproteobacteria > Burkholderiales > Rhodocyclaceae > Methyloversatilis. The sequence continues at coordinate 98,950 of NZ_JAUYRO010000012.1, forward strand.
GGCGGGGCGCTTGCGGGGTTGTCGGTGCTGCTGGGCGGATTGAGCTACGCGATCCCGTCACTGCTGTTCGCCCTCAGGTTGAACCGGCTGACAAAAGTTGCTTCAGCGTCCGGCAACGCATATCCGCTCGAATTCTTCTTCGGCGAGGCGATCAAGATCCTCTCGACGATTGGACTGCTGGCGTTGAGCCTTTACCTCGTGCCGGACCTCATGTGGGGCTGGTTTGTCGGAGGTCTGGCTGTCGCACTGCAGGCTGGTTTTTTTGCTTTCTTGCTCAAACACTGACATGGCATCCGGAACCGAACTGACGCACGCCGCTCCCACCGCGGGCGAATACATCGCCCACCACCTTACGTTTCTGAACAACTCCGGCGAAATGCAGGCCAACCTGATTGATTTCGGGTTGTATAACGTCGATACGCTGTTCTATTCGATCGTGCTCGGTCTGCTGACGGTGTTCCTGTTGCACCGCGCCGCAGCCAAGGCCACGTCAGGTGTTCCGGGCCGCTTCCAGGCCGCTGTCGAAATCCTTGTTGAAATGGTTGCCGATCAGGCCAAGGGCATGATCCACAGTGAAGAGTCGCGCCGCTTCGTGGCGCCGCTCGCGCTGACCGTGTTCATCTGGATATTCTTCATGAACGCGATGGACCTGCTGCCGGTCGATCTGCTGCCGCGCATCTGGGAAGGCGTCTATGCCGCTGCGGGCCACGATCCGCACCATGCCTACATGCGCGTCGTGCCGACCGCCGACATCAATGCAACGATGGGCATGTCGATTGCCGTGTTGCTTCTGTGCCTGTACTACAACGTAAAGATCAAGGGTGCCGGTGGTTGGTTCCACGAACTGATTTCGGCACCGTTCGGCAACCACATCCTGCTGGCGCCGTTCAACTTCGCGATGAACGTCATCGAATTCCTCGCAAAGACCGTCTCGCACGGCATGCGGCTGTTCGGCAACATGTTTGCAGGCGAACTCATTTTCATGCTGATCGCGCTGATGGGTGGCGCATGGACCGGCATGAACGCACCGAGCATCCTGCTCGCAGCCGGCCATTTCGTTGCCGGCCTGTCCTGGGCGATCTTTCACATCCTGGTGATCACGCTGCAGGCATTCATTTTCATGATGCTGACGCTGGTGTACATCGGCCAGGCGCATGACGGTCACTGATTTGCAGTTCATCAGGTTGTCGTAGTTTTTTAATTTTTATCATTAAGGAGTTGTTATGGAACTGGGATTCGTTGCTATCGCCTGCGGTCTGATCATCGGCCTCGGCGCTCTGGGTGCTTGTATCGGTATCGCACTGATGGGTGGCAAGTACCTCGAAGCATCGGCACGCCAGCCCGAGCTGATGAACGCGCTGCAGGTCAAGATGTTCCTGCTGGCCGGCCTGATCGACGCTGCGTTCATTATCGGTCTCGGTATTGCGCTCTGGTTCGCCACGTCGACCTTCCTGAAGTAAGACAGGCAACCGCCCCAACACCGACTCATTGAAGGGAAAGTTGCCGTGAATCTGAACGCAACGCTCATCATCCAGCTCGTGGTGTTCCTGTCGTTCGTGTGGTTTACGAAGAATTTCGTATGGCCGCCCATCGTCAAGGCACTCGACGAGCGTGCGAAGAAGGTCGCTGACGGACTGGCTGCTGCGGACAAGGCGAAGGCCGATCTGGCCAATGCCGAGAAGCGCTCGATGGAAGAGCTGCGCTCCGCGCGCGAATCCGCCGCCGAGCTCCGCGCAGGCGCTGAAAAGCAGGCCGGCAAGCTGGTCGAGGATGCCCGCGCGGAAGCCAATCGCATCATCGCCGCCGCCCGCGAAGCCGCGACCACCGAAGCCGGTGCCGCTGCCCAGAAGGCCAAGGACGCATTGCGCGATCAGGTGGCAGCGCTTGCCGTCGCGGGTGCCGAACGCATCCTGCGTCGCGAAATCAACGCTCAAACCCACGCCGATCTGCTCTCCAACCTGAAACAGGAATTGAGCTGACACCATGGCAGAGAACGTCACCATCGCGCGACCGTACGCTGAAGCCGCTTTCCAGCTCGCCAGGGAAGCCGGTGCGCTGTCTGCCTGGGCCGATGCGCTGGGCTGCATGGCGGCCGCAGCGTCCGACCCGGCCGTTCGCCAGCTGTTGTCCGATCCCACACGCACGTCCGTGGATCGCGGCTTCCTGTTTCTCGCCGCAGTTCCGGGCGAGCTGACCGACGAGCACCGCAGCTTCGTGCGCGTACTGGCCCAGAACAACAGGCTGTCGCTGCTGCCCGAGGTGTGCGAGCAGTTTGTCAGCCTGAAGAACGATCACGAGCTCAATGCCGTGGCCTACGTCAGTTCGGCCTTTCCGATGGACGACGCCACCGTGGCGCGTCTGCTGGCCGACCTGGAACCGCGTTTCGGCCGTCGCCTCGAGGCGCGGGTGAGCATCGATCCGGAATTGATCGGCGGTGTGAAGGTTGCGGTCGGTGACGAAGTGATCGACGCCTCGGTCCGCGGCAAGCTTGCCGCCATGGCCACTGCGCTACAGAACTAGGAGTTTTTTGATGAACCTCAATCCGTCTGAAATCAGCGACCTGATCAAGAGCCGGATCCAGAACCTGCACCTGACCGCGCAGGCGCGTACCGAAGGCACCGTGGTTTCGGTGACCGATGGCATCGTGCGCGTGCATGGCCTGGATGATGTGCAGCAGGGTGAAATGCTGGAATTCGAAGGCAACACGTTCGGTCTCGCACTGAACCTCGAGCGCGACTCCGTCGGCGCCGTGGTGCTCGGTGACTACGAACATATTTCCGAAGGCCAGACCGTCAAGTGCACGGGTCGCATTCTGGAAGTGCCGGTCGGTCCGGAGCTGATCGGCCGCGTGGTCAATTCGCTCGGTCAGCCGATCGACGGCAAGGGCGCAATCGACGCCAAGATGACCGACAAGGTCGAAAAGGTCGCCCCGGGCGTCATCGCTCGTCAATCGGTGTCGCAGCCGGTGCAGACCGGCCTGAAGTCGATCGACTCGATGGTGCCGGTCGGCCGCGGCCAGCGCGAGCTGATCATCGGCGACCGCCAGACCGGCAAGACCGCGGTTGCGATCGACGCCATCATCAACCAGAAGGGTCAGAACATGACCTGCATCTACGTGGCGGTCGGCCAGAAGGCCTCGACCATCGCCAACGTGGTGCGCAAGCTGGAAGAGTACGGCGCGATGGCCTACACCATCGTCGTCGCGGCAACAGCATCCGACTCCGCTGCGATGCAGTTCCTCGCACCGTATGCCGGTTGCACGATGGGCGAATACTTCCGCGATCGCGGCGAAGATGCGCTGATCGTCTATGACGACTTGTCGAAGCAAGCTGTCGCCTACCGTCAGATCTCGCTGCTGCTGCGCCGTCCGCCGGGCCGCGAAGCTTACCCGGGCGACGTGTTCTACCTGCACAGCCGTCTGCTGGAGCGCGCCGCACGCGTGAATCCGGAATTCGTCGAAAAGTTCACCAACGGCGAAGTGAAGGGCAAGACCGGTTCGCTGACCGCGCTGCCGATCATCGAAACGCAGGCCGGCGACGTGTCCGCCTTCGTTCCGACCAACGTGATTTCGATTACCGACGGCCAGATCTTCCTGGAAACCGACCTGTTCAACGCCGGTATCCGCCCCGCCATCAACGCGGGCGTGTCGGTGTCGCGAGTCGGTGGTGCAGCGCAGACCAAGATCATCAAGAAGCTGGGTGGCGGTGTGCGTCTGGCACTCGCCCAGTACCGCGAACTGGCTGCCTTCGCGCAGTTTGCATCCGACCTCGACGAAGCGACCCGCAAGCAGCTCGAGCGTGGTCGCCGTGTGATGGAACTGATGAAGCAGCCGCAATACTCGCCGCTGTCCGTCGCGCAGATGGGTGTATCGCTGTACGCCGCCAACAACGGCTACTTCGACGACGTCGATGTGCCGCGTGTGCTCGCTTTTGAATCGGCCCTGCATCAATACCTGCAGCAGAAGACCCCGGATCTGATGAACAAGATCGAGTCCACCAAGGACCTCGACGGTGAATCGGAAAAGGCGCTCGCTGCCGCGGTGGCCGAGTTCAAGAAGAGCTGGGCGTAAGCGCGCGGACCGGAGATAACCATGGCCAGCGGAAAAGAAATCCGTACCAAGATCAAGAGCGTGCAAAACACGAAGAAGATCACCAAGGCGATGGAGATGGTGGCTGCATCCAAGATGCGCAAGGCGCAGGACAGGATGCGGGCTGCCCGCCCCTACGCCGACACGATCCGTCGTCTTGCCGCCAATCTGTCCGCCGCCACCGCCAGCGAGTACAAGCACCCGTTCCTTGCGACCGTCGGTCAGATCAAGCGCGTCGGCGTCATCGTCGTCACGACCGACAAGGGTCTGTGCGGCGGCATGAACACCAATGTGCTGCGCCTCGCCCTGAATTCGATGAAGGAATGGGAAGCGAAGGGCGCGACCGAAATCCGCGTTGCCGCCATCGGCAACAAGGGTCTGGGTTTCATGCAGCGCATGGGCGCCAAGGTGGTGTCGCAGGCAACGCAGCTGGGCGACACGCCGCACCTGGAAAAGCTGATCGGCACCGTCAAGGTGATGATCGATGCCTTCCAGGCCGGCGAGCTCGACGCGGTGTATATGTCCTTCACCCGCTTCATCAACACGATGAAGCAGGAGCCCGTGATGGAGCAGCTGCTGCCGCTGACCGGTGATCGCCTCGGTACGCCGCAGGGCACGTGGGATTACCTGTACGAGCCGGACCCGCAGGTGGTGATCGATGAGTTGCTCGTCCGTTACGTCGAAGCGCTGGTGTATCAGTCAGTCGCCGAGAACATGGCGTCCGAACAAAGCGCGCGCATGGTGGCCATGAAGGCGGCCTCCGACAATGCGGGCAATGTCATCGGCGAATTGCAGCTGGTCTATAACAAGACCCGCCAGGCGGCGATCACGAAGGAGCTGTCCGAAATCGTCGGCGGCGCCGCTGCAGTCTGATCGCGCACAATGATTTTTTGTATTGGGGATAGACGATGAATACCGGAAACATCGTTCAGTGTATTGGCGCAGTCGTGGACATCCAGTTCCCGCGCGATTCGATACCGAAAGTGTTTGAAGCTCTGACACTCGACGAAGCAGATGGCACGCACACCGCTGAAGCGGGTTTGACGTTCGAAGTCCAGCAGCAGTTGGGCGACGGCGTGGTTCGCACGATTGCGCTGGGTTCCAGCGACGGTCTGCGCCGCGGCATGAAGGTGGCAAATACGGGCGCGCCGATCAGCGTGCCGGTTGGCAGCGCTACGCTGGGCCGCATCATGGACGTGCTGGGTCGCCCGATCGACGAAGCCGGCCCGATTCCGACGGACGAGCGCCGCTCGATCCACCAGAAAGCGCCGAAGTTCGACGAGTTGAGCCCGTCGGTTGACCTGCTGCCCACGGGCATCAAGGTGATCGACCTGATCTGCCCGTTTGCCAAGGGCGGCAAGGTGGGGCTGTTCGGTGGCGCTGGCGTCGGCAAGACCGTGAACATGATGGAACTGATCAACAACATCGCGAAGTCGTACGGCGGCTTCTCGGTGTTTGCCGGTGTGGGCGAGCGGACCCGCGAAGGCAACGACTTCTACCACGAGATGGAAGAGTCGAAGGTTCTGGACAAGGTCGCGATGGTGTTCGGCCAGATGAACGAGCCGCCGGGCAACCGTCTTCGTGTGGCGCTGACCGGCCTGACCATGGCCGAGAAGTTCCGCGACGAAGGCCGCGACATCCTGTTCTTCGTGGACAACATCTACCGCTACACACTGGCCGGTACCGAAGTGTCCGCGCTGCTGGGTCGCATGCCGTCCGCCGTGGGCTACCAGCCGACGCTGGCCGACGAAATGGGCCGCCTGCAGGAACGCATCACTTCGACCAAGGTGGGCTCGATCACGTCGATCCAGGCCGTGTATGTGCCTGCGGATGACTTGACCGATCCGTCGCCTGCGACCACCTTCCAGCATCTGGACGCAACCGTCGTGCTGTCGCGTGACATCGCTTCGCTGGGTATCTACCCGGCGGTCGATCCGCTCGACTCGACCTCGCGCCAGCTCGACCCGCTGGTCGTCGGCGAAGAGCATTACAACTGCGCCCGCAAGGTGCAGATGACGCTGCAGCGCTACAAGGAACTGCGCGACATCATCGCCATTCTGGGCATGGATGAACTGTCGCCGGAAGACAAGCTGGCCGTGTCCCGTGCGCGCAAGATCCAGCGTTTCCTGTCGCAGCCGTTCAACGTGGCCGAAGTCTTCACCGGTTCGCCGGGCAAGATCGTTCCGCTGGCCGACACGATCAAGGGCTTCAACATGATCGTCAATGGCGAATGCGACCACCTGCCGGAACAGGCCTTCTACATGGTCGGCGGCATCGAGGAAGCGTTCGAAAAGGCGAAAACCCTGCAGTAATGCACCGGCGTGTGCGGTGACGGGTTAGCCCGCTGCCGCACACGGGCAGCATTCACGGAGTACTTATGTCCAAGACCGTACATGTCGACGTGGTCAGCGCGGAAGAGAAGATTTTCTCCGGGCTGGCGGAATTCGTCGTGTTGCCGGGCGAAAGCGGCGAACTGGGTATCCTGCCCGGCCACACGCCGCTGATCACGCGCATCCGCCCGGGCGAAGTGCGCATCAAGTTGCCGAACCAGGACGCCGAAGAATTCGTGTTCGTGGCCGGTGGCATGCTCGAAGTACAGCCGGGTCTGGTGACCGTGCTGGCGGACACCGCGATCCGCGGCGCTGATCTCGATGAAGCGAAGGCGCTTGACGCGAAGCGCCAAGCCGAAGAGGCGCTGTCGAACCGCAACGCCTCGATGGATTACGCAGCCGCCCAGGCGGAACTCGCATCCGCCGTGGCCCAGTTGGCGGCGATCCAGAAGCTGCGCAAACGCCACTGAGCGTTTTGCAGCGCAAGACAAGGGAAAGGGCAGACTTCGGTCTGCCTTTTTCGTTTCAGGCAGCCATTCGTGTCAAGCAAACATGCGTTCCAGCGCAGAATGCTGACCATGGCTTCGCCTTCGCATGATCTGCTGATCGTCGGTGCCGGCATCAATGGAGCCGGGATTGCGCGCGACGCCGCGTTGCGGGGCTTGTCTGTCGTTGTCTGCGACCGCGGCGACATCGCCGGTGCGACCTCTTCGGCGTCGACGAAGCTGATCCACGGAGGCATCCGCTATCTGGAACACGCTGCGTTCGGGCTGGTGCGCGAATCCCTGCGCGAGCGCGAGGTTCTCGGGCGCATCGCTGCCCACCTCGTGCGGCCGCAGCGTTTCGTCGTGCCGCACACCGGTGAGCGGCCGGCCTGGATGCTGGCGCTCGGTCTGAGCTTGTATGACCTGCTTGCCGGCCGTCACAGTCTGCCGGCATCGCAACGTTTGCCGCCGGACTTTCCGTTGCTGCGTGAGCTTGATCCGCCGGTCACCGGCGCCCACGCTTACTTCGACCTATGGGTGGACGACGCCCGCCTGACGCTGACCAATCTGATGGATGCGCACGCGCATGGCGCGGAGGTGCTGCCCCGGCATGAGTTGGTCGCCGTCAGCGCCGACCCGACATCGGGCTGGCGCTGTGAGCTGTCCGGGCGCGCCGGGAGGCGCGCAATTCACGCGCGTTGCGTGGCCAATGTCGCCGGACCATGGGTAGGCGAAGTAGAGCAGTTGCGGGGTGTGCCATCACCGCCATTGAGACTGGTGCAGGGCACCCACATTCTGCTGCCCCGGCTGCATGCCGGAGACGACGCGTGGTTGCTACAGCAGCCCGATCGGCGCGTCGTGTTCGTCATCCCGTGGGACGCGCATTCGCATCTGGTCGGCACGACCGAAACGGAACTGGCTTCGCCGTCCGGATCGGGTGCTACCGACGTTGAATTCGAGTACTTGCTGTCGGCAGTGCAGCGCGCTTTTGGCCGTCGTCTGCACACCGAAGACATCGAGTGGGCGTTCAGCGGCATGAGACCGTTGATCGGTGGTGATGGGAAGGATGCGCGCACGGCAAGCCGCGAATATCGACTGTCGCTTGAGGCAACGGACCGTCGGCGGGCCTGGCTCACCGTACAGGGCGGAAAGCTCACGACCTACAGGCGACTTGCCGAGAGTGCAGTCGATCTGCTGATCGGCCCGCTCAGCGGTACTACCCGTTCATCGACCGCGGACCAATTCCTGCCCGGTTCAGGCCCCGCGGGTTCCGCAGCGCTCGCCAGCCTGCACGGGAAGGCTGGCGTCGTCCCGAAGGGATGGATTGACGCGCTGTGGCATCGCCACGGCACCCTGACTGGGCAGTTGATCGACGATCACGCCAGTGGGGCAGACGGCGCCGGCCGTGATTTCGGTGGTGGCCTGTTCGAGGCGGAGGCGCGCTGGTGCGCCGAAAATGAATGGGCGACGGAGGCTGATGACGTGATGTGGCGTCGCACGCGATGCGGCGTGCGGATGACGCCCGCACAGCGGGCTGCATTCACCGGGTGGTGGAGCGCTCAGCCTTTTGGCTGAGCCCGGCGTTCGAGCAGCTCGATCCGCTTCTGCAGACGGGAGTAATCGTCCCGCAAGGTATCCACACCCGACGCGAACGCAGCGGACGCCGCGGGCCGGATCAGCATCTGCGCCTCGTCAGCGACGTATTCCGAACCGGCACTCGCAAATCGCTTCGCCAGATCACTGCCGGAGGACAACAGCGCGCGCGCACTGCCCACCATGCGCTCGGCCGCCACATCGCCGACCACGCGGCTGAGATCTTCGGCGGTGTCCCAGCGGAGCGAACGCAGCACCTGTCCGAGGGTTTCGGCCAACGCAGCGTCTCCGTCGATGCGCGCTTCGCGCAGCACGCCTTCACCCTGGTGCGGCAGGCGCAGCAGCGCATCGGCCGGCAGACGCAGCGTGACGGAAGGGTGGATCTGAGCAGATTCGGCCAGCCTGCCGTCCGCTTCGATCGCAAACGCCACACTGACTTCACCGATCGCAAGCCGTGCATGGCGACCGGCATGCGCGGAAAGCCTTTCCTGCGCGCCCGGCGTCTGGGCAAGCAGGTGATTGAGCACCTTCAGTGCGGTCGCAGCGAGCAAGGCGCTCATCCCCGCTTATTCCATCTGCTGGATGCCGGCAATGAGCCAGCCACGGTCGCCCGACACGGGCTTCGACAGGTGCCACACCTCATCGAACGACTCCGGCGACGCATCAGCCTGTTCGCGGATCAGACCGTAGAAGCGCACGCTGGCGACGTACTGTGTGTCTTCGGTGGTGACATCGAGCAGCACGGCTTCAACCTGGACCACATCGGTGGATTGTGGCTCGTTGCCGCGCTCCTGGATCTGCATGCGGATTTCAGCGAATACTTCCGGCGTCGTGAAGCTGCGGATGTCCTCCACGTCACCGGCATCGTTCGCCGCCTGAAGGCGCACGAAGTTCAGCTTGGCCTGACGCAGAAAGCCAGCCACGTCGAAATCAGCCGGGATGTGCGCTGGCGCGGTTGTCGCTGCGGCGGAGCCACCGGCAGCGGGCGCGTCAAAGGGCTGAACCTGGGGCGGCGCGTAAGCCGGACGACCGGCGGCGGCAGCCGCGTACTGCATGCCCGCCTGCGGAGCCGGCGACTTGCGGCGTGCAAACACGCGCCACAGCACCAGCGCGCCGACGACCAACAGCGCGATCATCATGAAGGATGCGAGTTCTTCACCGAATCCGAGGTGCGAAGCCAACGCGGCCAGGCCGATGCCGGCGGCCAGACCGGCCAGCGGACCCATCCACGAACGCTTCGCCGGTTGCGCGGCTGCGCCGGCTGCTGCTGCGCCCGACTGTTGCGTAGCCGACGACGTGTTCTGTGCCGGCGCCGGCGTGGCGTCGCGCTTCATCACAGACGAATCGCGCTGCGATCCGAACGACTTGCTGCCACCGAGCCGCTTGGCTTCGGCTTCGTAGGTCATGCCGCCGAAACTGACGACGGTGGCAAAAAGCATCAGCAGGAACTTCTTCATTCTGTTGTCTCCTCGGGTAAGGCGGAAAAACGAGGTCAGTGACGAAGCCAGTCCGGCTTCGGATTCACTGCCTGATTCACCGCCTGAAAAATTAGCACACTAATGGACCGCGAGCTACGCGGAAGGTTCGCTTCTTTCTCGTCGGATTGCCAGGGCTGCAGGCGTTCAGAGCTTGAAGCCGCGGTGCAGTGCGACCACACCGGCACTCAGGTTGAAGTACTCAACCCGACCGAGGCCGGCGTCGCGCATCATTCCGGCCAGCGTGTCCTGGTCGGGGTGCATGCGGATCGACTCGGCCAGATAGCGATAGCTGGCTTCGTCCTTCGCCACTTGACGGCCCAGCCAGGGCAGCACCTTGAATGAGTACAGGTCGTAGGCCTTCTCCAGCGGTTTGGCGATGCGCGAAAATTCCAGCACCAGCGAGCGGCCGCCCGGCTTGAGTACGCGCCGGAACTCGGCCAGCGCGCGGTCCTTGTGCGTCATGTTGCGCAGACCGAAAGCGACCGTGACGCAATCGAAGTAATTGTCCGGGAAGGGCAGCTTTTCGGCGTCGCACAGCAGGCTGGGCAGCAATAGTCCGGCATTGGTCAGCCGGTCACGGCCTTCGCGCAGCATGTCCGGATTGATGTCGGTGTGCCACACCTCGCCGGTTTCGCCGGCACGCTTGGCATGCGCAATGGTCAGGTCGCCGGTGCCGGCTGCCACGTCAAGCACGCGCTGCCCCTGACGCACGCCGGCCATCTGGATCGCGAAAGCTTTCCAGCCGCGGTGCAGGCCGCCGGACATCAGGTCGTTCATGATGTCGTAACGCCGGGCGACCGACGAAAACACGCTCGACACACGCTTCGCCTTCGCCGCCTCGGCGACGCGCTCGAATCCGAAATCGGTGGAGGGTTCGCTCATGCTTTGCTCAATGGGAGTGGCCGCAGCCACCCTTGGCTGCAGGCGGCGGCGTCAGTGCAGGATCGCGGCTGGCGCCGGCGGCATCAAGGCGGGCCAGATAATCGGACCACAGCGCTTGCTGGTTCTCGCCCAGCAAGTACAGATAGTCCCAGGAGTAGATACCGCTGTCGTGTCCGTCGGAAAAAACCGGCTTCACCGCATACGAGCCGACCGGCTCGACGCGCGCGATGTCGATGTCGCGTTTGCCGACCTGCAGCGTTTCCTGGCCCGGTCCGTGGCCGCGTACCTCGGCCGAAGGCGAGCACACGCGGAGGAATTCGAAACTGAAGCTGAAGTGCTGCCCGTTGTCGAAACTGACGTCCATCAACTTCGATTTCTGCTGCACCTTGATTTCGGTGGGAATCGGGGTGTCCTTGTCGAGACCGGCCATGATTTTCTGCATTGGATACGAAGAATGTCGATGATACCGCGCGCCGCGCGCACTGCCGTCGTGGACGCGCATACAGCAGTCGGATGCTGTCACTAAATCGTCATCGTACTGAAATAGACTCCGCAACGATCCATCACCGGAACGACCCTCATCGTCATGGCCCGCATACTCGTTGTCGAGGACGAACCGTCCATTCAGGAACTGATCAGCGTGACCCTCACGCGCACCGGCCACGATCCGCTGCGCGCGCTCGACGCCGAAACCGCGCTGCGCCTGATGCAGGCCGAATTGCCCGATCTGGTGCTGCTCGACTGGATGTTGCCCGGGCAAAGCGGCATTGATCTTGCGCGCAGGTTGCGCAGCGATGAACGTACGCGCGGCGTGCCCATCATCATGCTGACCGCGCGCGGCGACGAACAGTCCAAGGTGACCGGGCTGGAAACCGGCGCCGACGACTATGTCACCAAGCCTTTTTCGCCACGCGAGCTGGCGGCGCGAATCAAGGCGGTGCTGCGCCGACAGAAGCCGCAGGCCACCGAAGATCCGGTAGAGATCGAAGGCCTGCGCCTCGACCCGGCGACTCATCGCGTCACCGCCCGCGGCGCAGCCGTCATGCTGGGCCCGACCGAATTCCGCCTGCTGCATTTTTTCATGACGCACGCCGAGCGGGTGCATTCGCGCGCCCAGCTGCTCGACAGCGTGTGGGGCGATCACGTATTCGTCGAGGAGCGGACCGTGGATGTGCATATCCGTCGCCTGCGCAGCGTGCTCGAAGCGAGCGGCCACGACACACTGATCCAGACCGTGCGCGGCAGTGGCTACAGACTGTCCTGCCAGAAGGAATAGCGCGCGATAATCCGCGAATGAACGGATCGTTCCGCCATGCGTGAATTCTGGTTTCGCGTCCTGCTGCGCGCGGCACTGGTTGGCGCCTGCGTGCTGACCGGGCTGATCGCTGGGTCGGTCGTATTCGGATTGGCGCTGGCGGTGGGTGTACTGCTGGCGGGGAGCCTGCGCGACCAGTACGAAATAGGCCGCTTCGATCACTGGCTCAATTCGACCGTCGATACGGCGCTGCCCGATGGCGCCGGTCAGTGGGAATTCCTGTTCGCCAAGCTGGCGCGGCGCGAGCGCAACGCGCGCCATCTGCGGGAAGACCTGCGCAGCCGGCTCGAACGCATGCGCGAAGCCAGCCGAGCGATGCCCGACGGCACGCTCATCATGTCGCGCGACGAGGTGATCGAGTGGCTGAATCCGATGGCCGAGCAGCACCTCGGTCTCGACGGGCAACGCGACATCGGCAGCTCGCTGCTGAACCTGCTGCGTCAGCCGGAGTTCGCCGGCTACCTTCAATCGGGCGACTACACCGAGCCCCTGTTGATGCCTTCGCCGCGCCAGCCTGGCCGCACGCTGCAGATCCGCGTGGTGGCCTTTGGCGACGAGCAGAAGCTGCTGCTGTCGCGCGACATCACGCAGCTTGAAAAGCTCGAAACGATGCGGCGCGACTTCGTTGCCAACGTGTCACACGAAATGAAGACCCCGCTGACGGTGATTCACGGCTTCCTCGAAACACTTGAGGACGCGCTGCCCGAACTGCCGCACGAACAGGCGCTGTCCTTCATCGCGATGGCGCAGCAGCAGTCGGTGCGCATGCAGCGTCTGGTTGATGATCTGTTGACGCTGTCAGCGCTGGAAACCGACGCACCGATGCCGGAAGAAGCGGTCGACATGCGCAATCTGCTCGATATCGTGATGATCGAAACACGTGCGCTGTCCGGCGGGCGGCACGAGGTGCTGCTCGAACTGGACAGCCCGCCCGGCGCGGTCACCGGCTGCGCGCGCGATCTGCGCAGCGCGCTCGGCAATCTGGCCAGCAACGCGGTGCGCTACACACCCGATGGCGGTCGGGTGCGACTGGGCTGGACGGTGGTCGACGGCTGCGGTGTTTTCTCGGTCGAAGACAACGGGATCGGCATCGATGCGCAGCACATTCCGCGCCTGACCGAACGCTTTTACCGGGTCGATCGTGGCCGGTCGCGCGAAACCGGCGGTACCGGTCTGGGTCTCGCCATCGTCAAGCATGTGCTCGAACGCCACCAGGCGACGCTCAATGTCGTCAGCGAACCGGGCAAGGGCAGCTGCTTCACCGTTCGCTTTCCGGCCCGGCTCACATTGAAGCCCATGCAGGCGGTGGCTGCCTAGGTTTTCGCAGGGACCGCACCGCCGGTTACTTGGCCAGCTCGCTGAATGCCACCCGTTCGTAATTGATGCCAAAGGTATTCAGCCGCGTCAGGGTCACGCCGAGCACGGTGTCGTTCACATAGATTTCGAGCGTGCGGTCCTGCTGGAACCAGCCGCGCGGAACGACCAGTGTGGCTTCCTCGCCCATCACCTGCACGGACGGCAGCAGGAAGGCACGGATGAATCGCTCCGCCGGTGCGCCGTCTTCAACCTTGGGCCGTATCGCAATGGCGCGCGGCGTGCCCGGCAGCACATGCAGCCCGACCAGCAGGCGGGCGTCGGCTTCGACCATCAACCAGGACACACGCGCCACTCGCCAGTGCTCGGCATCAGGGCCGAACACGGCGACGATCTGCGCGTGCTCGACCGGGCCGGTGTCCGGTGGCGCGCGCAGGCGATAGCCCATCACGCTGTGGTCGAGCATCGCCCAACGCCGGGTGGGGTAGTGTGCCCGCGCGCTGGCTTGCCTTACCGCCAGACCGGCGCCGTCGTGGGCGCGTTCGCCGAAAGTGGCGATGTCGATGAAATCGCTGTGGCTGTAGATGCGGGCCGGCGGCGGCTGCACGAATTCACTGCCGCTGATCAGAAAATGCATGGCTTCGAAGCCCAGGGCGATATCGATGTCGCCGGCACCGACGCGCCGCTGGAAGCGGCGCGGATTGGCGGCGTGGCACCACGGCTTGTAGAGAAGCAGCAGCAGGCGGCCCGCTGAAACAGGGTGGCAATCAGCGCCCAGACCGAGATGTTCCGGTGACAGACCTTGCTTGAGTCCCGCCACGACGCGCTCGATCTCGCTGGCCAGCCGGGCCGAACCGAGCCGGCGCAGCGATGGCGCGCGGGCGAACACTTCCAGCGGCTTGGCGCCGTTGTCGCGGTTGAGGTCGATGGCATAGGTCTTGGCGTCGGTGCCGCCGAACACCGGCATGATTTCGGTCAGGCTGGCGTACTGGTCGGCCCAGCGGCACACCCATTCGAATTCGCGCGGACTGCGGCCATAAGGGTTCGACAGGTCGATCAGAAGCACGCAGCAGTAGGATTCGGCTGCGCTCTGCGGATAGCCGCCCTCCTTCAGACTGTCGGCCACCGGCTGCGTGGCGAAGCCCCATTCGTCGGCCGTGCTGAAATAACCGTGCAGCTCCAGCCACATGCCGCGCGGGATCGTCCGCCGGGCGCGGAAATACTCGATCACCGCCCGGCCGGCATACAGCACGCAGCGCTGGCAGACCAGCGCGAGCTGCGTGTCGGACAGCGGATGCACACCGGTCTGCTCCGCCGCCTGCGCATAGGCCTGCGCCATGCCCAGCCACAGCGCAACGACCTGGCGCAGCACCGGATCTTCTGCGCCGCCCGGAATCACCGGCCGGCTGCTGTAGCGCACCGCCAGACTTTCCTGCAGGAAATGCAGCGGTGCCCGCATGGCTTCCAGCACGTCGAGATAATCCGGGCTGCGCGGTGGTGTCTGCCTGAGACCGTACAGCAGCCGGGTCAGCGTATCGCGCACCCGCGGCACATTGGTCAGCGGCAATTCCGCTATCAGTGTCTTGCACTGGCGGGCGTCGCGGTAGTTCAGTGTGCCGGGGAGGGGCGGAATGTCGGTCATGCTGCCGGCTCGATGCGCGCGAGATCAAAATCGGCGCCGCGTTCCAGCGATTCAACCAGTCGCACGCGCCGCCGGCCCGCGTCACCCGACAGCAGGATGTCGCGCGACTTGCGATACCAGCCTGACGGTAGCGCCACGCATTCCGGCTGGCCGATGCGCTCGACGGCCGGCATCAGCAGTCCGTGCCCCTGATGTTCGCCCTGGCCGTCGGGCGCGCGGGCCAGTCCGACCGGCTGAGGTGTGCCGGCGAGCAGGCTGATGCCGATCTGAAGCTCGATGCCATTGGCCATGACCCAGCAGATATGGGCCAGCATGAACTGGCTTACATTGTCCGGCCGCACCGCCAGCAGCATGCCGTTGCTCACGCGCATGCCGTCGCCGCCGATGCGACGGCCCAGCCGCAGACCGGTGGCGCTGTCGTCGAGGATGCGCCAGTCTTCCACCAGATAACCAGTGGCGGTGGTGGCGGGCGCGCTGGCCGATTGCACGGAGTCGAGTGCAGCGGCGCCACCGCCAAGAAACTGCTGCACCGCCAGCATGCCGACGACCACCGATGCATTCTGCTGCAGCGGCCGCCTCGGTTCGGCGCGTGTCAGGCCACCGCGGCAGCAGTGCGTGTGCAGGTGGCGCAGCAGGCGGTCCGCCTGGGCCGGGCTCAGTTCGTCGCCCAGACGCAGGGCGACCGGCGTTTCACCCTGCGCAAGCAGACCCAGGCGCTTGCGGATGCCGTGTGAAAACTCGTCCAGCACCAGCCAGCGCAGCGAGCTTTCGCGCTGCGCTGCACGCGCGATCGCCTCGTCGCTCGACAGGTCGAGCATCAGCGGCGGCAGCGCGCACTGGTGGATCGCAGTGTCGAGCAGCGCCACCTTGCCCGACCACTTGCCGAGCCAGCGGTACAGCATGCGCAACTGGCGGTGCGTCAGACCGAACGGGCTGGCGGTGTGCATCAGAACGCACAGCACATAGGCGGCGCGCACGCTGGTGGGCCGTTCTTCATTCAGCGTGTCGTCCTGGATCTTGCGTTCGGCCGCCCCAAGCTTTTCTGCCGCTTCATAGCAGGCATGGGTGCGCCGCCAATAGCCGGCCGGTGGCAGATGGGCGGCGCGCATCGCGTCGAGCTGCATCTGAGACAGCGCGCTCAGCGCGCGGTGTGCAATCAGCCCGACCTGTCCGGCGACGCCGCCGTCGCCATCAAGCGCCGCGGCCAGGCAGTGCAGGTAGGACGTTGCCAGCGCATCCCACATCGCCTGATTGGCATCGAAGGCTGCGCGCTCGCCGGCCGATAGCGGCAGCGGCCGGCCGACAAAGCGGCTCGACGCGCCGGCTTGCGCGTGCAGCACGGCAGCGCGCAGCTCTTCGATCACACGCAATCGCTCGCCCGGCGTCATGCGAAAGCGGTTCAGCAGATTGATCTGGCCGAGCAGGCTGGCCTGCGCGTTCAGTGGCTGCGTGCTGTCGAGCTGCTGCAGCCAGTCGCGCGCCGCCCGGGCCGAGCCGAGCTCGGGCGGGTGCGTCAGTGCGGTGGCAGGCAGGGCGAACGGGTGCATTGCGATCTTGCAGCGGATACCGATACCTGATTCTATGTGCCTGCCGCTGTTTGCGTGCGCGCACCCGTCCTGATCGCGCGCTTTTTTTGACCGGCTGCGGCATCGCAACCTGCGGGCATGCGCTGCCTGTGCCAAGTCACCAGACCGGGAGATCGACATGTTATCGAGATGCCTGCTGTGCATCGTCACTGTGGCGTGCTGCCCGACTGCGCTGGCGCAGCCGGTCGAAGGCGCGGACGGACGGCTCACCGACCCGGCCGGCCGGGTGCTGTATACGTTCGATCGCGACGGCGCAGGTGCCAGCGCCTGCAAGGATGAATGCGCCGTGCAGTGGCCGCCTTTTTCCGCGCAGGCCGATACGTCGGCAAAGCCGGCCTTCCCGCTGTTGCGCCGTGACGATGGCCGCCTGCAATGGGCGCATCAAGGCAAGCCGTTGTACTACTTTGTGGGGGATGTGAAACCGGGCCAGGCCAGCGGCGACGGCCTGGGCGGCACCTGGCATGTCGCGCGCACCCGTCCTGCGGCGACACCGGACGGCGGGCCCGATTACAGCCCCAAAGGCTACTGAGCGGCGCTGCCTGCCCGCGGGATCAATTGTCTTTCGGGCGCACGCACCACATCAGCCGTGCCATGTCGCCCGCTTCGCCGCACAACACCGCGTTCTGTCCGAAGGCGGCGCCTATCCGCATCGCTTCCTCAGGGCTGAGGCCGGCGCACAGCAGCGCCGGTTCGGTCCAGCCGGCGACGCCGTCGTCCGGCCAGTTCATGGCTTCGCATACCGGCAGGCCGCGCTGCATCAGCAGCGCGCGCAGGGCGGTGTGCGCGGCATGGTTGGCGTCTTTTTCGCAGCGCGATGACCACGGATTGGCGGCGGAAATGACCGCCCAGCGGTTCTGTCCGTGTTCGGCCAGCCAGTGCTCGAGCAGCGGTTCCGGCGTGCCGATGCGCAGCGTGGCCGGACCGCCGGGCAGGTCGGCCGCATAGGCGGTGCCTTCGTAGGCCGCGACCAGCTCGGGCGTAACCGCCACCACCGGCAGCCCCAGCCGCGCCAGCAGCGTGGCGCGCCATAGCGCGGCGGGTATCCGCGGGCGGGTCGCGCCTTCGCGCTGCTTCGCACTCCAGACCGACCCCGGAAAATGCGCGTCGTCCGGCCAGCGGGCGATGACGTGCCAGTGCAGGTGCGGCACCATGTTTCCGAGGCTGCCCAGGTTGATCTTGTCCGGCTGGGCGATTTCACGCACGGCGCGTTCGACCTGCCACACCACCTCCATCAGGTGCTGGCGGTCGGCGTCGCCCAGATCGGTCATTTCGCGCGCATGCGTGTTCCAGACCACGCGCAGGAAGGCCGGGTGGTCGGCATCGCGTGCATCGATGATGCGCAGCCGCTCGTCGCGCCAAAGCCAGTGGTGGCCCGGCGCATCGCCGCAGATCGGACAACGGGCACCAGGGTTGCCGGCGCTCGACGCGTCGGCGCTCAATCTTCGATGCCCTGGCTGGCGAGGTATTCCTCGTAGCCGCCGCGGTAATCGGTGATCTGACCATCGGCGCGCATTTCCAGCACGCGTGTGGCCAGCGTCGACACGAAGGCGCGGTCGTGTGACACGAAGAACAGCGTACCTTCGAACGCGTCGAGACCGGCATTCAGCGATTCGATCGATTCCATGTCCATGTGATTGGTCGGTTCGTCGAGCAGCAGCACATTCTTCCGCTGCAGCATCAGCCGGCCGAACATCATGCGGCCCTGTTCGCCGCCGGACAGCACGCGCACCTTCTTCTTCACGTCTTCGCCGCCGAACAGCAGCCGGCCGAGCGTGCCGCGGATCAGCGTGATCGCGTCGTCGCCCTCGTAGCCGCCCTCGCGCACGTGGCCGCTGATCCAGTCGGTCAGGTTCAGATCACTGTCGAAGTCGGTCGTGTGGTCCTGCGCGAAATAGCCCAGCCTGGCCTTTTCCGCCCACTTGATCGCACCGTGCTGCGGCGCCAGTTCGCCCACCAGCAGCTTGAGGAAGGTGGTCTTGCCGACGCCGTTCTCGCCGATGATGGCCACGCGGTCGCCGCCGTCGAAGGTAGCGGTGAAGCCCTTCAGGATCTGCGGGCCGCCGTCGTAGCCGAACACCACGTTTTCCAGCTCGACCGCCTGACGGTGCAGCTTTTCCTTCGGGTCGTACTCGAAGCGTATCCAGGGATACTGGCGCGAGCTCGGCTTGAATTCCTCGATCTTGATCTTGTCGATCATCTTCAGCCGCGACGTGGCCTGCTTGGATTTGGACGCATTGGCCGAGAAGCGGCGTACGAAGCTCTGCAGGTCGGCCACGCGTTCCTTGGCCTTGGCGTTCGCCGCGGCGACCCGCTCGCGCGCCTGCGTCGATGCCTCGATGTAGTCGTCCCAGGTGCCCGGATAGACGCGGATGGTCGCGTAGTCCAGATCGGCCATGTGGGTGCACACCTGGTTCAGGAAGTGACGGTCGTGGCTGATGATGATCATCGTGCTGTTGCGTTCGTTCAGCACGTGTTCGAGCCAGCGGATGGTGTTGATGTCGAGATTGTTGGTCGGTTCGTCGAGCAACAGCACGTCCGGGTTGGCGAACAGCGCCTGGCACAGCAGCACGCGCAGCTTCCAGCCGGGCGCGACCTCGCGCATCGGTCCGGTGTGCTGTTCCGTCGGAATGCCGACGCCGAGCAACAACTCGCCGGCGCGCGCCTCCGCCGTGTAGCCGTCGTACTCGGCGAACTCGCCTTCGAGTTCGGCGGCGCGCATGTAGTCCTCTTCGGTCGCCTCCGGGTTCGCGTAGAGAGCGTCCTTCTCCTGCATGCAGGTCCACATTTCAGCGTGACCCATCATGACCACGTCGATCACCCGCAGGTCTTCGAAGGCGAACTGGTCCTGACGCAGGAAGGCCATGCGCTCGTGCGGATCGAGCACGACATTGCCGGCGGTCGGTTCGAGCACGCCGGCGAGGATTTTCATGAAGGTCGACTTGCCGGCGCCGTTGGCGCCGATCAGGCCGTAGCGAAAGCCGCCGCCGAACTTGATGCTGACATTGTCGAACAGCGGTTTGGCACCGAACTGCATGGTGATGTTGGAAGCGGACAGCATGGCACTCACGGAAAATTGAACGCGCGGATGCGCAAGAGGCCGGATTGTACCGGAGCGCACCCGGCAAGCTGTCCGGGTCGGCACGTCCCCGAGGCAGCCGCGCAGACCGCGGGGGTAACGCAGGGGTACAATTCGCGGCCTGAATTTCAATGCGGATCGCGACCGCCCAACGCCCATGGTGCCTCATCTGACCACCGCGCTCACCGGCCCGCTGCTCGCGCTGGAGCGCTGCTTCCTGGAACGCCAGACCGATATCGAACAGTGGTTCCGTTCGCAGTGGCTGGAGCACTCGCCACCCTTTTATGCCTCGGTCGACCTGCGCAACGCTGGCTTCAAGCTGGCGCCGGTCGATACCAATCTGTTTCCCGGCGGCTTCAACAATCTCAACGCTGCCTTTCTGCCCTTGTGCGTGCAGGCGACGATGACGGCGATAGAAAAGCTGTGTCCCGAAGCGCGCAACCTGGTGCTGGTGCCCGAAAACCACACGCGCAACCTGTTCTACCTGCGCAATGTGGCGAGGCTGGCGCACATCCTGAAGCTGGCCGGGCTGCACGTGCGCATCGGCAGCGTGCTGCCGGACATTGCCGCGCCGACCACGCTGGACCTGGGCGACGGCCAGAGCCTGCTGCTCGAACCGCTGATCCGCCTGCCCGGCGGGCGGCGCATCGGTGTCGAAGGTTTTGACCCGTGCGCCATCCTGCTCAACAACGACCTGTCGGCCGGCGTGCCCGAGGTGCTGCAGAACGTGCGCGAACAGACCGTCATTCCGCCGCTGCATGCCGGCTGGACGACCCGTCGCAAGTCGCAACACTTCGAGGCCTACAGCGAGGTGGCGCGCAGCTTTTCGTCAGTCATGGACATCGACCCCTGGCTCATCGATCCCATGTTCGATGTCTGCCACGACATCAACTTCCATGAGCGCAGCGGCGAGGAGTGTCTGGCGACGCGGGTCGGTGCGCTGCTCGCGCGCATCCGCGACAAGTACGCCCAGCACAGCATCGACCACGATCCCTTCGTCATCGTGAAGGCCGATGCCGGCACCTACGGCATGGGCATCATGACGGTGCGCGACCCGTCCGAAATCGTCGGCCTCAACCGCAAGCAGCGCAACAAGATGGCTGTCATCAAGGAAGGCATGGAAGTCAGTTCGGTGCTGATCCAGGAAGGCGTACCCACCTTCGAGACGGTCGATGGCGGCGTTGCCGAACCGGTGGTGTACATGATCGACCGCTACGTCGTAGGCGGTTTCTACCGCGTACATGCCGAGCGCGGTCGCGACGAAAACCTGAACGCGCCCGGCATGCACTTCAAGCCGCTGGCGTTCGAAGCCTGTTGCACAATGCCCGACCCGGGCTGCGAGCCGGATGCGCCGCCGAACCGGTTCTATGCCTATGGTGTGGTAGCGCGCCTTGCGCTGCTGGCGGCCAGCATCGAACTTGACCGCGGCCTGCCGCTCGACGGTCACGATGAAGCCATCGAAACAGGGCTGCGCGGCTGATCATGCAATTCGCCTTCATCGTCGATCCGCTCGACGCGCTCAAGCCAGTCAAGGATTCCAGCATCGCCATGATGCGCGAGGCGGCACGCCGCGGTCACGAAATCTGGACCGTGCAGCGCGGGGCGCTGAGTCTGTCGGGCAGCGAGCTGTCGGCGAGCGCGCTGCGCATCGACCTCGCGCAGGGCGACCAGCCCTGGTACAGCCCGGCCGGTGCCGAGATGCGCGCGTTGCGCGACTTCGACGCCGTGCTGATGCGCCAGGACCCGCCGTTCGACTTCGAGTACATCACCGCCACCTGGATGCTCGAGCGCGCCGTGGCAGGCGGGGCGCGCGTGTTCAACCATCCGCGTGCGGTGCGCGATCACTCGGAGAAGGTTTCGATCTGCGAATTTCCCGACCTGATCACGCCGACGCTGGTCACGCGCGATGTCGCGGCGATCAATGCCTTCATCGACCTGCATCGCGACAGCATCCTCAAACCGCTCGACGGCATGGGCGGCTCGCGCATCTTCCGCGTGCGCGCCGATGACCCTAACCGCAATGTGATCATCGAAACGCTGACCGGCGACGGCGGCGACACGCTGATGGCGCAGCGATTCATACCGGACATCGCGCAGGGCGACAAGCGCATCCTGCTGATCGATGGCGAGCCGGTGCCGTTCTGCCTGGCGCGCATCCCGAAGGCCGGCGAGACGCGCGGCAATCTCGCGGTCGGCGGGCGCGGCGTGGCGCAGCCGCTGTCCGAAGCCGACTGGCGGATCGCCCGCGCGCTCGGCCCGGTGCTCGCCGCGCGCGGCCTGCTGCTGGTCGGGCTGGACGTGATCGGCGACCGGCTGACCGAAATCAATGTCACCAGCCCAACCTGTTTCGTGGAAATCACCGAACAGACGGGCTTCGATGTCGCCGCGATGTTCGTCGACGCGCTCGAACGTGCGGCAACGCGCTAGCGCTGTCTTTGCGCTGCTGTGGCTGTGCGTGCTGCTCGCGGGCTGCGCACGCGATCCGGTCGAGCGGCAGGAATCCTTCGTGTTCGGTACCCGGGTCGAAGTCGTCGTCTACGGCGTCGACCGCGCACAGGCGCGTGCTGCGCTGGGCGAGGTACTGCGTGAATTCGATCGCCTGCACCGCCTGCTGCACGCCTGGCAGCCGTCGGAGCTGACGCGCATCAACGCCGCCATCGCCGCCGGCCAGCCGGCCGCCATCGATGATGAAATGGCGCAGTTGCTCTCTGATGTGAAGGCCACGGCACTGCGCGGCGAAGACCTGTTCAATCCTGCCGCCGGTGCGCTGATCGCCGCCTGGGGTTTCCACGCTGACGAGTTCCTGCCGCGGCGGCCCGATGCGGCGACGCTGGCGGCGTTGATCGCGGCGTGGCCGCGCATGGCCGATGTCGACATCGCCCCCGGGCCGGCTGGCGGTCATCGCCTGAGCAGCCGCAACGTCGCCGTGCAGTTCGACCTGGGCGGCTATGCCAAGGGTTACGCGCTCGACCGCGCGGCCGCGCTGCTGCGTGCGCGCGGTGTGCGCAATGCGTTGATCAATATCGGCGGCAATGTGATGGCGCTGGGCCGCAAGGGCAACCAGCACTGGCGCGTCGGCATCCAGCACCCGCGCAAGTCCGAAGCGCTGGCCAGTGTCGAGCTGCGCGACGGCGAGGCCATCGGCACCTCGGGCGACTACCAGCGCTACTTCGAACTCGACGAAGAGCGGCTGTGCCACCTGATCGATCCGCGCGATGGTCAGCCGGTGCGCCACACCCAGTCGCTGACCGTGCTGATTCCTGCTGCGCCCGGGGCCGGTGCGCGCTCGGACGCCGACAGCAAGCCGCTGTTCATTGCCGGGCGCGACCATTGGCAGGCGCTGGCCGCGCGCATGGGCGTCAGTTACGCGCTGCGCGTTGACCGGGATGGCAGCGTGGCCGCCACGCCGGACATGCAGGCGCGGCTGCGCTGAGCGATCATTTCGCGCCCACTGGCTTGCCCGCGCTGGCTGACGTCCGGTCGGTCGCCGCCTCGACCCGGTTGCGGCCATCGCGCTTGGCCCGGTACAGCGCGTCATCGGCCGCCTTGACCAGGCTTTCGACTGATGTCACCTGCGCACCGATGCTGGCGAGGCCGATGCTCACGGTCAGTGCGTCAGGCGCGCACCATGGACCGGCCTCGACTGCGCGGCGCAGACGTTCGCAGATCTGCCGCGCCAGCCCGGCCGGCGTGTTCGGCAGCATGACGACGAACTCTTCGCCGCCGAACCGCGCAAGATAGTCGGCGCTGCGCAGCGCCGACGCGAGCCTGCGCGCCACTTCACGAAGCACTTCGTCGCCCCGCGGGTGGCCGAAGGTGTCGTTCACCTGCTTGAAGTGGTCGATATCGATCAGTGCAACCGACAGCGGCAGATTCAGCGTCCGTGCGACGCGAAACTCTTCGTTCAGCCGGTCGTCGGCGTCGCGCCGGGAGCCGACGCCGGTCAGCGCATCCACGCGCGCCTCGACCGAGAGTTTTTCGCAGCGCGCTTCCAGTGCATCGTGTTGGCGTATCAGCTGCGATTTCTGGTGTTCGAGCGCCAGCGACGTTTCGCGCAGTTCGCGCACGCGCAACCGCAGATGTATCTGCGCCTCCGCCTGCCGGGCCAGCGCTCTCAACGCCTGCTGTTGCGACGCATCCACCGCGCGCGGACGGTGGTCGATCACGCAAAGGGCGCCCAGCGGCAGCCGGTCCGGCGACCACAGCACTACGCCTCCATAGAAGCGGATATGCGGTTCGCCGACCACCAGCGGACTATCGGCAAAGCGATCGTCGAGCAAGGTATCCGTCACGACAAGCAGACCATCCTGTTCGGTGAACGCATGGGCACACATCGATACATCGCGCGATGTTTCGGTCGCCTGCAGTCCGCAGCGCGACTTGAACCATTGCCGCTCGGCGTCCACCAGAGACACGAGTGCGATCGGTGCTTCGCAGATCTGTGCGGCGAGCATGGTCAGGTCGTCGAATGCCGGCTCGGGGTCGGTATCGAGCAGATCGAGGCGGTGCAACGCGTGCAGGCGCTGCATTTCGTTGGCAGGTATGGGAGCGGCTTTCATCGGTACTCAACAGGTATCGTTGCTGATTTAACGCCTTTTCCGGCTCGACCTTGAGCCGTGATGGGCGTCGTGTTTCCGACGCGACGCCGTGCTGTCGACGGCACCCGACAAAAATACCTTCGTGTGGTGAAACCCGGCAGCGCAATGCCGGTCTTTCTCACGTCCCGTCATTCCGGTGCGTCATGACCATTCATTTCAAAGGAAACAAGCAGTCGTTGCCCAGCCGGCCTTGCGCTGCCTGTGGCCGTGAAATGACGTGGCGCAAATCCTGGGCGAAGAACTGGGAACAGGTGAAGTACTGCTCCGATGCCTGCCGCCGCAAGGGGGTGCCGCATGCCTGAGTTGCGCCATCTGGTGCTGGTGCTGGGTGACCAGCTGGATGCGGAGTCCGCCGCGTTCGAAGGTTTCGATCCGGCGTGCGATGCCGTGCTGATGATCGAGGCGAGCGGCGAATCGACCCGCGTCTGGAGCCACAAGGCCCGCAGCGCGCTGTTCCTGTCGGCCATGCGGCATTTCGCGCAGAACCTGCGCACGCGCGGCTGGACGGTGGACTACCGCGCGCTCGGCGACGACGCCGAAGCGGCGCTGGTCGACATCCTCGCGGCGCGCCTCGCGCAGCACCATCCGCGCAAACTGGTGCTGGTCGAGCCGGGCGAGTGGCGACTCGAGCAGGCGATCCGCGCGCTGTGTTCCAACAGCGGGATGACGATCGATGTGCGCGACGACCTGCACTTCATGATGTCGCGCCAGGGATTCGCCGACTGGGCGCGCAAGTACAAGCAGCCGCGCATGGAGTTCTTCTACCGCCACATGCGCGAACGGCACGCCGTGCTGATGGACGGCGGCGAGCCGGCAGGCGGGCGCTGGAATTTCGACGCCGACAACCGGGCCGGTTTCGGCAAGCGCGGCCCGGGCCTTGTACCCGCACCGCTCGCTTTTCCGCCCGACGACGTGACGCGCGACGTGATCGATCTGGTCGACACACGCTTTGCCGATCATCCCGGCTCGACCGCAGACTTCGACTGGCCGGTCACCCGTGCCGACGCGCTGGCCGCGCTTCTGGATTTCGTCGAGCACCGTCTCGAATTGTTCGGCCACCATCAGGATGCGATGTGGACCGGTCAGCCCTGGCTGTGGCACGCCCGCATCAGTGCGGCGATGAACCTGAAGCTGATCAGCCCGCGCGAAGTGATCGCAGCGGCGGTCGACGCCATGCAGCGTCATCGCCTGCCGCTGCAGTCGGTCGAGGGCTTCGTGCGTCAGGTGCTGGGCTGGCGCGAATTCATCCGCGGCATGTACTGGCTCGACATGCCCGGCCTTCGCCAGGCCAACCATTTCGGCCACGCGCGTGCGCTGCCGCGCTGGTACTGGACCGGCGACACGCAGATGCAATGCATGCGCGCGGCCGTCGGCCAGACGCTGCAATACGGCTACGCGCATCACATCCAGCGGCTCATGGTCACCGGCCAGTTCGCGCTGCTGGCGGAGGTCGAACCGCAGCAGGTCGAAGACTGGTATCTGGCGGTCTATGTCGATGCGGTCGAGTGGGTCGAACTGCCCAACGTCGCCGGCATGACGCTGTACGCCAACGGTGGCCGCTTCACCAGCAAGCCCTATGTCGCCAGCGGCGCCTACATCCAGCGCATGAGCAATTACTGCGAAGGTTGCCGCTACAAGCCGACCGAACGCACCGGCGAGCGCGCGTGTCCGGTCACCACGCTGTACTGGCACTTTCTCGACCGCCACGAGGCGGCCTTTGCCGGCAATCCGCGCACTGCGCTGATGGTGAAGAACCTGCAGCGCATCGGTGATGCGGAGCGCAGCGCGCTCCGCATCCGTGCGGCCGGGATGCTGGAAAACCTCGACCGGCTTTAGGGTCTGCCGACCCTGGCAATGGCTACTTCAGCACTTCGCTCGCAGCCACGCCCTGATGATAGGTTTCATAGACGATGACCGGAATGCCCAGCGGCGCCAGATGTTGTTCGACCAGCGGCTTCACGTCGGCCCAGTCCATGCCGCCGACACCGGTAGCCAGTCGTGGCAGCGCGATGCTGGTGACGCCGGTGGAGCTTGCGTAGCGCGCCAGCGCCTTCAGCGCGTGGTGGACCGATTCCAGCGTTGCCTTGCCGGGTCGCGCCGACGGCCCTTCGCCCACCATTTTCTGGGTCAGCAGATTGAGAATGGTGCGTGTGCTGCCGTCGCTGTCCACGCCGGCCCAGGACCATACCGTGCCGGCCTCCAGATGCTGGCCGCGCTGCGCATGCCGGTAGTCGCGCGCCATCGACGGCCAGCGTTCGCGTAGCGCAAGTGCGAGACCATGGTCGAAGTGTTCCTGCGGCGCGATGCCGTGCGCAATGACCTGAGCCTGGCTCAGCAGAATGTCGCCCGTTACGTACTGAATCATCAATTTTCCCCCTGAAAGCCGCGCGCAGCATGGGTGTTGCGCGTCAGTTCCACAGTACGCGGCTGCGCCGGGCGACCGTTGACCGGGGTCAATTCCTGGGTGCGGGGATGAACAGTTCCAGTCCGGGCGCGATGCGGGAGGGGTCGGGCACCCGGTCAATGTTGGCCCGGGCGATTTGGGGCCAGAGCTGGCCATCACCGTAAAGGCGGGTCGAAATCCCCCACAGCGAGTCGCCGCGCTGCACGAAATAGGACCAACCGCCCTGTCCGACTGCATTGGCCGACCATGCAGTCGCCAGTCCTTCGCCGGCCAGGATGCGGTCCGGATCGTCGATCCGGCGCAGAGTCGGAATCCGCAGGGCGACCGCGTTGTGATGGTCGAGCAGCGCAGGCCATTGTTCCGTCTGGCCGAGCAGCCGCGCGGCGATGCCGGACAGCGTGTCGCCACGCTGCACGATATAGACGAGCGCGCCATCATCGCTGCCTGCGCGCGGTACCGGCAACTCGGCGATCTGCCCGGGTGGTGCCGGTTCGCCACCCACTGCCAGGGCGGGGGGAGCCAGTCGGTCAACGAGACTACCAAACAGCGCGCCGAGCTCCGGGTCGGTCTGGCGCTGTGCAGCCTCATGCAACTGCAGGGCAAGCGCATAGGTCTCGTCGCCGAGGCTGGTCTCGCTGAGTACGCCAGGGTCGAGCGTCAGCGCCCGCTGCAACGCGACCGCCGCAGCCGCATCCTGTCCCGTCTGCAGCAGGCGTCGTGCCTCCGACAACACGGCGCGTGCATCGCCATCGGCCGCGGCGACAGGTACCGGTCCGCTGCTGTCAGTGCCCGCCGGGGCACCGACCCCGGCCGGCGGCTCTGCCGTGTCACGGGCGCTCAGCATGAGCAGGCCCGCACCGATCACCAGCAGCAGGACCACGCCGAGTGCACCGTACAGCGGAGCACGTGATCCCGCTCGCGCCAGCGCGCCGGCCGGATCCGGCGGCGGTGCTGCCGGTGTGGAGGGGGACGGCGCGGCAGCCGGGGCGTGCGCCGCAGCGTCGCGCGGGACCGGTGGTGCCAGCGGCTCGGACAGAATCGGCGCCGCCGCTGCGCGCGCGGCCTCCGGTTCGACTGCCGCCGGCTTTGGTGCGGGTACAACGGCGATCACCGGTGGTGGCGCAGCGGCCATCACTGGCGCCGCGATCGCGAACAGCCGCCCGTCAGGCGATCGCATGTGCAGCGCCGGTGCGCCCCACTCGACCTCGTGTCCGCGGGCGAACAGAAAGGCGCGTGCCGACGTGAGTGCGGCGTCGACCGGCTGGCCGGCGGCGAGGTAGCGGTAGAAGTGACGCGACAGCTCGACCGCGGCCTTGTCGGGAATCGCGAACTGCATCGCAATCACCGCCGGCACGCCGCGCCGGATCAGCGTCTGCGCGATGCCGCCGAACGGGTCGACCGGCGATACCGCGCCACCCATGCAACTGTTCAGGAACACCAGCCGAAGATTCGCCAGATGATTGCGCAGCAGCACGCCGAGCCGGCGCCCGGTCAGCGGGTCGGGCGCGCGGTCCGGCGTGTCGCTCTCCAGCAGCAGCAGGCCGTCGCCGCCGTTGAAGTCGCCGTGGCCGATAAAATGCAGCACGTGCGGGCGCACCGTCAGAAGCGCTTCGTCCAGCCGCTCCAGCGTGGCGTTCTCCAGCCGCGTGATGCCGATCAGGCCGCGCCTGGTCAGCGGCAGCAGCGCCTGGTCGAGCCGCGCCAGTTCGTCGCCGATGCTCAGCGGCGCCAGACCGCCCGGGGCGGCGAATGCGATCAGCACGCGCAGCGGCGGCGAAATGCTCAACGTCGGCGTGGGTTCATCGACGTCGAGCCAGCGCACCACCGGCTTCATCCGGTCGGAGAACAGGAAGTCGTCCTTCTCCGGGCTGTACAGGAATTCCCATGGCAGGCGACCCAGTTCGGGCGTGTCGGTGGTGTCGATGACGAAGCGCAGCCCCTTGCCCTGTTGCGGATCGATGGCGCGCAGGCTGTCTTCGATGCCCGGCCGCAGCGTCGGTCCGAACAGAGCCCTGTAAAGCAGGGTGCCGGCGTCGCGTGCCTGGGCCGCCGTGGGCAGGCCGTTGTGGGCAAGGGCACCGGGGGGGCGCCGCAGTGTGTCGCCAACCGGTGCGCCGCGCATCGC
The DNA here is from genome assembly GCF_030696805.1 of Methyloversatilis sp. Taxonomy (GTDB): domain Bacteria; phylum Pseudomonadota; class Gammaproteobacteria; order Burkholderiales; family Rhodocyclaceae; genus Methyloversatilis. The sequence goes on from NZ_JAUYRO010000012.1 coordinate 127,865, forward strand.
GTCCTCGATCGCCGGTGCATCGATCACGCAGTCGCCGCTGAAGCTGTCGACGGCCGGCGGGCTGTTGATATCCACCGTGTAGCGGCCGGCCTCGGCGTAGGAAAAGCGTACCTTCAGCGAGGCATAGGTGGGTGCGACGTCGGGCGTGTCGGGCAGTGGCGTGACGGCTTCGGGTTCGGCCGGTGCATGAGATGGCAACTGCTCGATATCTGCTACCGCCAGCACGACTTCGGCCGCCAGATTGCCTTCCGGCACCAGTACGGTGACCGAGCCCAGATAAGGCGGCAGGGCGCTGAACGGTGTGGCGTCGACCATCACCGGCAGCACGTGCCCTGCCGGGTCCGGCCAGCGGCGGCGGGCAATCTTCAGTTCGGTACGGGTGTAGTGGCCTTCGGCGACGGCTGCGGGCGACAGCAGGAAAACGAACAGGTCGCTGCTTTCGATCGCACTGCGGATGCGGTCGTCGTAGTTCAGGCCAGCCGGCAGGTCTTCGCGGTCGAAGAATACGTCGTGTCCGGCGGCCTGCAGCGCGGCATTCACGCCTTCGGCACGCGCGCGTATTTCCGACGCGTAGGACAAGAAGATTTTCAACGGCTGGCTCCGGCGCTGCCCGATGACCGGCCGGTCATCCGTTCTGGCAGGCGAACCGAGTATAGACCGCGCACTGCCGGGCGGCGCCCGGCAGTGCGTCAGTCAGTGCTTATCGCCGGATCGTGGCCGGCGGCAGGGATTTCGAGGCCGGACACGGTGGCATGCGTGGTGCGGGCCAGATGCTGGCGGCTATGGCCGTGCGTGGGCAGCGATGGCAGCAGTTCGACCTGTGCAACGGTGCGCGGTGCGCGGGCGAGCCGGCACACCGACTGCCAGAAGGTGGTGTCGCCGATGTACACGGCGGCTTCGGAGAGCTCGCCGCGCACGTCGAGATAGCGCAGGCGCACCGGCTTGACCGCGCGGCCGGCGTCGATCGCCGCCTGGAACATTGCGGCGCGAAACGGCAGTACGCTGCGCCCGTCGGTGGTCGTGCCTTCCGGGAACACCATGACGCTGCGGCCGCAGCTCAGCGCGCTGACCAACGTGTTGCGCACTTCGGCCGCCGAGTTGCGGCTGGTGCGACGGATGAACACTGTTTCATTGCGCGCGACCAGCCAGCCCAGTACCGGCCAGCTGCGGATTTCATCCTTGCAGACGAAGCCGAGCGGCGAAATCGCATTGATGACGAACACGTCCACCCACGAAATGTGATTGCTCACCAGCAGCTGGCCAGGACGCGGCAACGGTCCGCCGGCCTGCAGTTCGACGCCGAGCACGCGCAGCAGGCGGCGCGACCACTGTGCCTTTATCTTGCGTTGCGTGCGCGCCGACACCAGCGGATAGATCAGCGCCACACGGGCGCAGCCGTCGGCCAGATGCATGGCCAGCCTCGAAATGCGCCAGCTCATGCGCAGTCCCGCGCGCAGGCCTCTGTCGGAGGCGTTGCGAACGGGCTGGCGGGCTGGCGGGCTTTCGAAAGTCAAGGCGGATGCGTCGAAAAAGTCGGCTGAGATATCGATCAGTGACATGGCGCGCGTCCTCGCATTCTGCCTGATGGTTTGCCCGATGGTTCGACGAAGGTGCCCGGCTCAGGCCGCGCGCTGCACGAAGTGCCTGGCATAGCGTGCGTCCAGCCGTGACAGGGTAAGCAGCAGCGGCAGGTCGGCCGTATTGAAGTCCGGGTCCCAGGCCGGTTCGCCGCACACGTCTGCACCGGCGCGCAGATAGCCCTTGACCAGTGGCGGCACGACGCAGGCCGGGTGAGGTGTCAGCCGCTCCAGCGGCAGACGCACCTTTGGAAACACGCGGTACTCGGGCGGCGCCATGCGCTCGCTCAGGCTGTTGAAGATCGCGGCTGCGTTGTGACCACCATCGGCCATGCTGATGCTGGCGCAGCCGATAAGGTACTGGTAGCCGCCGTCGAGCAGATAGCGCGCGAGACCGGACCACAGCAGCGCGATCACCGCGGCGTTGTTGCGGTAGTCCGGGTCGATGCAGGAGCGGCCGATCTCGACGATCTGCGAACGCAGGTGGTCGAGCCGGCCGAGGTCGAACTCGGTTTCCGAGTAATAGCCGCCGGTGCGCCGCGCTGCATCGGGCGCCAGGATGCGGTAACAGCCGACGATGCGGCCGTTGTCGTCATCGCGCACGATGAGGTGATCGCAGTGCGGATCGAAGCGGTCGCTGTCCACGCCGTGGGTAGGCGTGTCGAGGCGGGCGCCAAGTTCCTCGACAAATACGCGCCAGCGCAATTTCTGCGCCGCCAGGATTTCGGATTCGCAATTCGCCAGCGTGACGCTGAGATTGCGCTGGGCACGCCGCTCGCGTGCGGTATCGACCTGAAGCATGCATGCGGTCTCCGTGAAGGGTCCGCTTCACGATATGTGCGCAGTGTTCAGGCGATATGACGTAGCGGCGTCACGACGGTTACAGCGGCGACCCTCGGGGCTGGCCGAGAAAGCGCAGCGCCAGCAGAGTGATGTCGTCGGCCTGGGCGTGCGCGCCGCAGAATGCGCGCGTGGCGTCACGCACCGCGCCTATGGTCTGCAGCGCGCTGCCGCGCGCCGCGCCGGACACGGCGGCGAGCAGGCGTGCTTCGCCGAACTGTTCGGCGGCTGCGTTTTCCGCCTCGGTCACGCCATCGGTGTACAGCAGCAGCAGGTCGCCGCGCGCCAGCCGGGTTTCGCCGAGCGCGTAATCGATCGCCGGATCAATGCCGGCGATCGGGTTGCGCGGTACCTTGAGCAGCGAGGCCGGCTCGCCGTGTCGCGCGATGACCGGTCGCATGTGACCGGCATTGGCAAAGCGGAAGCTGCCAATGCCGGTGTCGAGCAGGCCGATGAACAGGCTGGCGAACAGCAGACGGTCGTTGTTCAGAGCCAGCTTGCGGTTGATGCGCTCCATCACGCGTTCGAGATGGCCTTTCTGGCCCTGCTTGCGGCCGGCTTCCGAGCGCAGCGTGGTCAGCGTGCGCATCATCAGCAACGCGGCCGGCATGCCCTTGCCGCACACATCGCCGATCGCCACGAACAGCCGCTTCTCGTCGATGAAGAAGGCGTCGAAAAAATCGCCGCCCACTTCGCGTGCCTGCTGGATGCTCGCTTCGCATTCAATTTCGAAATGCTCGGGAAACAGCGGCGAGCGCATCGGCAGCATGCCGGTCTGGATTTCCTGCGCGGTGCGCATTTCCGACTGCAGCCGGTCGAGCACCATCGAGTTGCGCACCCGGTCGATCACCTGCTGATTGGTCTTGCGCATGCGCGCCGCCATCATGCCGAGCAGATTGCGCGCGACGCGCGGCAGCGGCAGCAGCTCGGAAAAGAACTGGTGGGCATCGATCAGCAGCAGGCGGGTGCCCGGTTCGGCCACCACCCAGGCCGAAGCAGGTTCGCCGTCGATGATTGACAGCTCGCCGGCACATTCGCCTGCCGCGATCACGCTGTAATCGCCGCCCTGAGGGTTGTCGAGGTGCACGCGCAACCGGCCCGTCAGCACCAGCGCCACGTGTTCGTTCGATATGCCGGGCGCCAGCACGACGTATTCGTCGGGATAGTCGCGCTGCGGGCAGTGCGCGAGCAGGCCTTCGATCAACGCATACGGCACGTCGCGGAACAGTTCGATGCGGGAAATGAAACCCAGCGCGCGCCGCTCGCCACCGCTGCGCCGCTCGGCGCCGATGCGCGCGCCATCGCCGGTGGTCAGCGGGATGGCCGTGGCCGGGCGGCGCCGGCGTTCGATGCCGCGACGGATCGGCGCGCGGCCCTGTGCCGGCCCGGCGCGGCCGGGCCGGGTCCAGGCGAGCGTCAGCTGGTTGCGTGCACCGACCCGCTCGTAGCTCACCTGATCGGCAAACTGGCGCACCAGATGCACACCGAGGCCGCCAACACTCGCTTCTTCCAGCGTCGCTGGGGCGACCGGATCGGGCAGTGCGAGCGGATCGAATTCGCAGCCGTCGTCGGCGATGACCAGCTTGACCGACTGCGGTTCGAGTATGAGATCGAGTGCCAGCGTGTGTGGCGCTTCGTCGTCGAAGGCGTAGCTGACGATGTTGGCAACCAGCTCCGACACGCACAGATCGAGCCTGAACGTGAGTTCGCTGCCCAGCTCGAAACTGTCGCCCAGCGTGCGCAGCCAGGCGCTGGCGGCGGAAATCGCGCCGCTGTCGTTGATCAGCCGCAGGCTGCGGCGTGCGTGGGCGCTATGCATCGGCGCCCCCGAGAGGCAAGTCGAGCGGGCTCAGGCGTCGAGTGCTGCGCGCGCGGCGTCGAGGTCGGCGCACAAGGTCAGCAACTGGTCGACGCCGGCGGTCTGCAGCACGCGAAGTACCATGGGCTGGGCACCGAACAGCACCAGTTTTCCGCCGCGCGAGGCCTGGCCACGCGCGCCAGCCAGCAAGGTCCGGATGCCGATCGACGCGACGAAACTGACGTCTGACAGGTCGACCACAATTTTTGCCGGATGCGTGCTGGTCAGATAGGTGAAGGGCTGGTCCAGTGTCTGCGCGCCTTCGATGTCGAGCCGGCCGTCCAGCCGGATCAGGGTGATGTCGCCATCCAGCGTCTGGCTGTCCATTTTCATTTGCTTGCTCCGGTGTTATCCGATCGCCGACTGGGGGCGACCGAACGAGCTCTGCAGCTTGTTTCATTTCCATGTCAGGCGTGTGACAGCGCTTTCACTCTCCCGGCGTGTCGCCCCAGCGCGGCAACAGCTCGTGCGGCACGCGCAACTGGTCGAGCACGCGGGCGACGACGAAATCGACCAGGTGGTCGATGCCCCGAGGCTGATGATAGAAGCCGGGCGACGGCGGCAGGATGACCGCGCCATTGCGCGACAGGCTCAGCATGTTCTCCAGATGCAGCGTGGAAAATGGCGTTTCGCGCGGCACCAGGATGAGCTGCCGGCGTTCCTTCATGACCACGTCAGCGGCGCGCTCGATCAGGCTCGATGCCAGACCGTGGGCGATCGCAGCCAGCGTGCCCATCGAGCACGGGCACACCACCATCGCGTCGGGCGGATTTGAACCGGACGCGGGCGGGCAGTTCCAGTCCTCGCGGCCAAATACTTCAAGCTGGCCAGGCGGGGCATTGAAACGCGTGGACAGTTCGCGTGCGGCCTGTGCCGGATTGGCCGGCAGCAGCAGATCCATCTCCTGCCGGGCCACGATCTGCGCCACCTGCGAATAAACCAGCCACACCTTGCAGCCGGCGCCGAGCAGGCATTCGATCAGGCGCAGGCCGTATGGCATGCCGGAGGCGCCGGTCAGTGCGACAAGGATGGTCGGCGGTACAGCGGGGGACGTGCGGATCATGTTTTCTCCTGCATCAGCCGGCCGGCGACGATGCCGTTGAGGATGCCGAACAGCAGCGCGGCGCCAAAAAAAACCGGTGCCAGATTGAAAAGGCCGTCATGCGGCACCAGCCAAAGCCGCGCCAGTACGAGCTGCGCACCGATGTGGGCAAACGCCGCGGCGACCGAGCGGCCGATCGGTCCGAGCCATTGCCAGGACACTGCCTGCAGCACCCCCAGCGCCGCCAGACTGGCCAGTGCGCCGGCACCGGCCAGAAAGAATCCGGGCGCAAGAAACTGGCCGGCGAGCAGGCTGCCGGCAACCACCCGCAGCACGCTGACCCAGGCGGCGTCGCGCCAGCCGTGACGCGCCAGCACGATCAGGATGACGATGTTCGCCAGACCTGGCTTGACGCCCGGCAGCGGACTCGGAATGGCCGCTTCGACCAGCGAGGCGGCGATCGCCGCCGCCGCGTAGCGCGCCAGCCGGCGATCGCGCGCACTGGGCTCGACCTGCAGCGTCGTGGCCGATGACGACATCAGAATGCCACCGTGTCATGCGCACCGTCGGGCCCGACCAGTTGCAGCGAAATGTGGCTGGGTGCGCACACCGCAACACTGCCGGCGCGGGTCAGCCAGCCCTGTTGCACGCAGTACTGGCGCGGGCCCGGATCGGCCGCGATGCGCGCCCGGCCCGGTTCGACCTCGATCACGGTCTGGCCGCGCGCGGCCAGGGCGCCGTCCAGGGCGATGCGATGCGTGCCGGTCAGCGGCAGTTCGGCCACGATGCGCCCGTCCAGCCTTACCTGTGCCATGGCCGGTGCGCCGCGGCCCCATTGCGCGGCCGCCGTCGCCGCGGTGGCGAGCAGCCCGGCGGCAATGACCAGCCAGTCGCCTGGCCGCACTGCCTTCATTTATGCGCCGAAGCCAGCGAGCGATGGCGCACCAGCACGCGCGCCGCGCTGCGGAAATGTTCGGCCAGCCACTGCGCCATATAAACGGAGCGATGCTGGCCACCGGTACAGCCGATGGCCACGGTGAGATAGCTGCGGCTGTCCTTCACATAGCAGGGCAGCCAGTCGCGCACGAAGCGCGCGATGTCGTCGCGCATGCGGATCACCTCGGCGTGGCCTTCGAGGAAATCGATCACCGGCTTGTCCTGTCCGCTCTGCGGTCGCAGTGCGAGGTCGTAATACGGATTGGGCAGGCAACGTACGTCGAACACGAGATCGGCGTCGAGCGGAATGCCATGCTTGAAACCGAACGACTCGAACATCAGCGTCAACCCGGCAGCTTCGTCGACCTCGACCACGTCGCGTATCCACTTGCGCAGCACGGAGGCGTGCAGATCGCTGGTGTCGATGCGGTGACCCAGTTCGACGATCGGCCCAAGCAACTCGCGCTCGCGCCGGATTGCCTCGCCGAGCGAGGTCTGGTCGTCGCCCAGCGGGTGGCGGCGGCGTGTTTCCGAGAAGCGCGCAATCAGCGTGGCGTCACGCGCGTCGAGAAACAGCGTCTGCAGTTGGGTGCCGTTGCGCAGCACGCCCATCATCGGCGGCAACGCTTCCATGCTCTTGCCCGAACGCACGTCCACCGCGATGGCGACCCGGCTGTAGCCAGCTTCGCGCAAATGCCCGACCAGCTGCGGCAGCAGCGGCGCCGGCAGATTGTCGACGCAGAAGAAACCGCCATCTTCCAGCACATTGAGCGCCACGCTCTTGCCGGAACCGGACATGCCGCTGATCAATACGAGGCGCATCGCGCCGCGTCGCAATTCGTTCACCTTGATTCACCCTGCAAATGGATGTTCATGCATACAACATGCTTGACTCTGGCCGGCCGCAATCTACGCTTGAAGCTCGGGCCTGCTCCGGACACCTTGACCCGTCGTCCGCCACAGGCCGCCCATGATGATCCACACGGGTGCGTCGCAGGCGATTTTTCTGCAAAGGCTGACGCGTTTCCACGCCGTGTCCGGATTTCCGCCCGCTGCACTTTCAATTCGAAGGAGCCCGGCATGCGATATCTCAGACTTCAGCGCAGTCAGGCCAACAGGCGGCGTTCCGAACGGGACGCCGATCGATCGGGGCCGCGCAACGAACCGGTGCAGAATGATCCGCTCGCTCGTGAGTACCCTGCGCCCGCCGAACAGGCGCCCGTCGAGCCGGCAGTCAGCCCACGCAAACTGAAGTCGGGTTGACTTGCTCACATGCCGTCCGTCGGCGTGACCCGCAGGTGCCCGGCGGCTTCGCGTCGGCCGATGTTTGCCAGGATCTGCAGGCGATGGCTGTCGGTCGTTGAACCCCAGCAGGCGATTTCATCGCGCGAGCGCAGGCAGCCCAGGCAGAGTGCAGTGGCGGGATCAAGCTGGCAAACGCCGGTACAAGGTGAAGCGATCATGAAAGTCGTCTTGAGTTGAAGGCACGGGCGACACGCGATGCGACAGGGCGGTCCAGCTGCGCGCTGATCCAGTGCGCTACCTCCACCAGCTTCTGCAGATCGACACCGGTGTGCACGCCGGCATCATCGAAAAGATAGACCAGGTCTTCGGTCGCAACGTTTCCGGTTGCTCCCGGCGCGAACGGACAACCGCCCAATCCGCCGACCGAGGCGTCGAACACGGCCACTCCAGCCAGTGTGGCCGCATGGACATTCGCTGCGGCCATGCCCCAGGTATCGTGGAAATGACCGGCGAGCCGCTCCGGCGGTACGCGTCGCGCGACGCCGTCGATCAGCGAACGCACCCGGAACGGGCTGCCGACGCCAGTCGTGTCGCCGAGGCTCACTTCGTGACAGCCCATGGCGCTCAGGTCGGCCGCGAGTGTGGCGACCGTTTCATTGTTGACCGCACCTTCATACGGGCAGCCCATGACACACGACAGGTAGCCGCGCACCCGCAGACCGGCGTCTTGCGCGCGCACTGCTACGCGCGCCAGCCGGTCCATCGATTCAGCGATGCTGCAGCCCGTATTGCGTTGCGAAAAGGTTTCCGACACGGCGGCAAAGATCGCGATGTCGGTGCAGCCGGCGTCCAGCGCGGCATCAAGGCCGGTTTCGTTCGGTACGAGACAGGGGTAGCTGACACCGGGGCGGCGGTCGAGCCTCCGCATCAGTTCGCCACTGCCAGCCATATTGGGCACCCGGCTCGGCGACACGAAGGCACCGGCTTCGATGTCGCGCAGACCGGTATCTGCCAGCCGGCCGATCAATTCGAGCCTGTGGTCGACGTCGAGCGCGACGGTTTCGTTCTGCAGGCCGTCGCGCGGGCCGACCTCGACGATGCGTACGGCAGCAGGCAGCGCCGCCATCACGCACCGCCAACCGGCACCCAGCCGGGATGACGCCGCCCGAACAGCGCGTCCAGCCCTTCCTGTGCCTCGGCGCCAGCGTCGAGCCGGTGTTCGATGTCCACCGCCTGATCGAGCGTCTTCTCATCCACCCGCGGCCGGCCGAGCGCGCGCACCAGGGATTTGACCTGCTGTTGCGCGCGCGGTCCGCCGAGCAGCAGCGCATCGACCACCTCGCCGATCGCATCGTCGAGTTGATCGGCCGACGCGGCCAGTTCCGACAGCAGGCCGATGCGGTAGGCCTCGGATGCAGAAAAGCGCTCGCCGGTCAGGAAGTAGCGGCGCGCGCGCTGCGGACCGATTGCGGCGATCACGTAGGGCGCGATGACAGCCGGTACGCGACCGATATGCACGGCTTCGAACGAAAACTCGGCATCGAAACTGGCGATGGCGATGTCGCATGCGGCAATCAGGCCGGCACCCAGCCCGTAGGCCGGGCCCTGCACGCGTGCCACCACGGGTCGCGCGCATTCGGCCACGCTGCGCAGCAATCGCGCGGCGAGCGCCGGCTCGACGGCGATCAGGCCGCTGCGCTCCAGCTCGAGCGGGTCGGAACCGATGCTGAAGCTGTCGCCCAGCGCCGACAAGACGATGGTGCGCACGCCCGGGTGTGCGACCAGATCGTCGATGGCACCGATCAGTGACTCCGCGAGCGACGCGTCGAGCAGATTGTGCGCATGCGGGCGATTCAGCGTGACGATGCCGATGCCGGCATCGACTTCGGACAGCACGAGCGCGTCGGCATGGCGCGTCACTGCGGGTCTCCCTGAACGAGCGTGCCGCCGAGCGCGCGCAGCGGCGCACCCAGTTCGAAGCCGGGCATGACGACTTCCTCGTCTACGGCATATAACTGGCAGGGCAGGCCGTGTGCTTCGCAGCGTGCAAGTGCGTCAGTCACTGCGCCTTCGCCGGCATTCCACGCCCAGTCGCCATTCATGTTCAGCGCAAAAGCGCGCGGGCGGATGCCGATGCGCAGAAAACGGCTGTAGCCGGCGCGACCGCTTTCGGTCAGCAGCGGCACCGCTTGCACCAGGTCGACCGGACGCACGTGTGCGCTCTGGGCGGTGCCGACTGCGGGCAGGAATACGCAGGTACAGGCGAACAGCAGGCGCGTCAGATCAGGCTTCATGCAGCGAATTCTCCCCGGAAACGACAGCGGACAGCAGGCGATCGAGCAGGCGTTGCGCGTCGTGCTCGGATGGCATGAGCTGCCGATGCGCAACGCTGAGAAAACCTTCCTGCACCGAATGATCGAACATCGCGAGCAGTGGATCAAAGTAGCCCGCCGTGTTCAGCAGGCCGCACGGCTTGCGATGCAGTCCCAGCTGCGCCCAGGTAAGAATTTCGCACAGTTCGTCCAGCGTGCCAAAGCCGCCGGGTGCGGCGACGAATACGTCGGCCAGTTCCGCCATCAATGCCTTGCGCTCGTGCATGCTGCGCACCACGTGCAGCGTGCTCAGGCCACTGTGGGCAACTTCGCGATCGAGCAGGTGACGCGGAATGACACCGATCACCTCGCCGCCGGCCGCCAGCGCCGCATCGGCGATGATGCCCATCAGACCGATATTGCCGCCACCGTAGACCACGCCGTGGCCGGCGCGCGCGATCAGCGAGCCCAGTTCGGCGGCGGTGTCGCGATAGAGGGGGCGGTCACCCTCGCGGGAGCCACAGAACACACAGACGCGCATCGGACAGTACGAATTCGGGTTGGAGAAAGCCTGCACCGGCGAGTATGCCCGGCCGCGGGTGCCCTGCGCAGGGCGAGCCTGGCGGGGCGCGAAGATTTCCGGATCCGGATCGATGCTCAGTCGAGAAATTTTGCCCGGGCGATGCGCCATTCCTGCGGCCCGTCGAGCGTACGCGAGCAACCGAGGGGTACTGGCTCGGCGCCCGGTTTCATCTCCGTTTTCGAGCGGTCGCCGGTGCCCACATCCATGTGAAAGCGGTCGAGCCACACCATGACGGTGCGCGTCGGATGGCTATTGGAAACGAGCAGTTGCACCGAGTTGCGCGACACACAGTTGCCGGCGAAATCCTGGCTGAAGGTGACGAACTTCGTCGGGTCTTCGTCCTCGGCCCACACCACCGGGCCGCACAGCGCGAGCAGCAGCGCACACATCGTTTTCCGCATTGTTTCCTCCGGATTCATGGGCCATCAGGTGAGCCGCAGATCTCTGATGCCGGTCAGCCGCCGGTGTTCCATTCTTTGACTCGCAGTCTAGCAAGCCCACGGCTGCGTTCCGGAAGCAGGTTCGATATTGCACTGCACAATGCGCAGTCGTTTCGGGTTACCATTCAGGAAATTCAACGCCTTGGACTGCGCTGCCCATCGTGTCTGCACTCGAACCTCATCCCGCGATCGCCCCGCCGCCAGGCTGCATGGTTAAGGTTGCGCGTGGCGTCCACTGGTTGCGCATGCCGGTCGCTTTCGCGCCCGGTCATGTGAATCTTTGGGCGATCGAGGATCAGTACGAGGATGACGTCAATAACGGACCGTGCTGGACGCTGGTGGACGCGGGTTTCCCGGACGACGCGACGCGCGCCAACTGGACTGCGGCGCTGACCGGCGACCTCGCCGGGCGCCCGGTGCGCCGGATACTGATCACCCATTGCCACCCCGACCACTTCGGTCTGGGCGAGTGGCTCGCGAAGCAAACCGACGCGCGCATCTGGATGTCGCTCGGCGAATACATGACAGCGCAGGCATGGTTCGGTACCGTGCCGGCGTCGGATCGCGGCTTGATGGCAGATTTCTTCGTGCTGCACGGTCTGGGCGCGGGACACACCGATGCGATGCGCGGTGAAAGCGGGCGCTACCGGCAGGTCGTCGGTGAATTGCCGCTGGCGATGCGGCGCATCCTGCCTGGCGAAACCCTGCGCATCGGCGGTGACGACTGGACCGCCATCGTCGGCTACGGCCACTCGCCTGAGCATCTGTCCTTCCATCGTGCCAACGATCCGGTACTGATCGCTGGCGACATGCTTCTGCCGCGCATTTCGCCCAACACGCCGACGCTGGCTTACGAGCCCGAGGTGGATGCGGTCGGCCAGTACCTCGATTCCATCGAACTTTTTCGCGCGCTGCCCGTTAACACGGTGGTGCTGCCTGCGCACGGCGATCCGTATGTCGGCATCGCCGCACGCGTGGACGCGCTTCAGGCGCACCATGCGGAACGGCTCGCGCTGATCGTGAGTCTGTGTGCTGAACCGCAGACCGCCGCAGCGCTGCTTCCGGCGCTGTTCAAACGCGAACTCGACAGTTTCCAGACCCGATTTGCCATGGGTGAGGTGATTGCCCACCTCAACCACCTGTGGCAAACGGGCCGCCTGCGTCGCCTGCCTGAGCAGGGCGGCGTGCTTCGTTACACCCAGCCTTAACCAGTTTCCGGGGGAGCCAGAGCCATGAATAAACCAGCCACCAAAGACACCACACAGCCCGAGGCGTCGTCCCTGCCGGATCCGGCAGAAGTCGCCAAGACCTATGCCCAGGTTGCCGAACGTGCGTCCAAGCTGCTGGGTGACCACGTGCAGCGTCAGCTCAAGCGCGGCATCACGCCGCCGACCGACGAACTGGGCATCGCCCAGGCTTTCATGGACATGACGTCGCACCTGCTGTCCAACCCGTACAAGCTGGCGCAGGCGCAGATGGGGCTGGTGTGGGACTACTACACGCTGTGGCAGCAATCGATGTTGAAATTCATGGGCGTCGATGCCGCACCGGTGGTCACCCCGGTCAAAGGCGACAACCGCTTTCGCGGCGAAGAGTGGCAGAGCCATTTCCTGTTTGATTTCTTCAAGCAGAGCTATCTGATTTCGGCGCGCCACATCCACGATGTGGTGAGCAACGTCGAAGGCATGGACGAACACACGCTGCAGAAGGTCAATTTCTTCACCCGCCAGACCATCAACGCCTTCAGCCCGAGCAATTTCGCGCTGACCAACCCCGAAGTGCTGCGCGAAACCGTGCGCAGCCACGGCCAGAACCTGCTGAAGGGCTTCAACAACCTGCTGCGCGACATCGAGGACGGCGACGGCCAGCTGCGCGTGCGCATGACCGACACTTCGGCCTTCGAACTGGGCCGCAATGTGGCCACCACGCAGGGCAAGGTGGTGGGCGAGAACGCGCTGATGCAGCTGCTGCAGTTCAACCCGACGACCGAACAGCAGTTCAAGCGCCCCTTGCTGATCGTGCCGCCCTGGATCAACAAGTACTACATCCTCGACCTGCGCGACTCGAACAGCTACATCAAGTGGGCGACCGATCAGGGTCATACCGTGTTCGTCATCTCCTGGGTCAATCCGGACGAAAAGCTGGCCCAGCTGACCTTCGAAGATTATGTGCAACAGGGCCCGCTGGCCGCGCTCGACATGATCACGAAGCAGACCGGCGAAACCGAAGTGAATGCCGCCGGCTACTGCCTCGGCGGCACGCTGCTGGCCACCACGCTGGCCTACCTGTCGGCGAAGAAGGACAAGCGGATCGCCAGCGCGACCTTCTTCACCACGCTGATCGATTTCTCCGAACCGGGTGAGCTGGGCGTGTTCATCGACGAAAAGGCCGTCGAGGGGCTGGAAAAGAAGATGTTCTCGCGCGGCTATCTCGAAGGGTCGGAAATGGCCGGCACCTTCAACATGCTGCGCTCGAACGATCTCATCTGGTCGTTCGTCGTGAACAACTACCTGATGGGCCGCGAACCGTTCCCGTTCGACCTGCTGTACTGGAACTCCGATTCGACCCGCATGCCGGCCTGCATGCACAGTTATTACCTGCGGCAGATGTACATCCACAACAAGCTGCGCGAACCGGGTGGCATCACGGTGCTCGGTGAGGCGATCGACATTCGCAAGATCAAGCAACCGGTGTATTTCATTTCGGCCATCGAAGACCACATCGCGCCGTGGAAGAGCACCTATACCGGTGCCACCCTGCTGTCGGGCCCGACCCGCTTCGTGCTCGGCGGTTCCGGCCATATTGCCGGTATCGTCAATCCGCCGGCCGCCAACAAATACGGTTACTGGACCAATGCCGCGCCCAAGCTGGCAGCCGAAGCCGACGCGTGGTTGGAGGGCTGCACGCAGCACACCGGTTCATGGTGGACCGACTGGCAGCAGTGGGTCACTGCGCTTGACGCAGAAATGGTGCCGGCGCGCGACCCGGCCAAGGGCAAGCTGAAGGTGATCGAGGATGCGCCGGGCCGTTACGCCAAGCTGCGTCTGGATACGGTGAAGGGCTGATCGAGAGGTTACGGAAAGGGGGGCGCGCAAGGCGCCCCCGACTTCACCGGCGGCCGCTGCCACCGGTGAAGTCCGCCACCCGCTGCAGCAGGTGGGCTTCGTCGTAGGGCTTGCCCAGATACTCGTTCACGCCGATCTCGCGCGCATAAGCCTGATGCTTCTCGGCGATGCGCGAGGTGATCATCACGATGGGAATGTCGCGCGTGCGTTCGTCAGCGCGTACCTTCAACGTCAGTTCGAAGCCGTCCATGCGCGGCATTTCGATGTCCACCAGCATGACTGCCGGCAGCTTGTCGGCCAGCTTTTCCAGCGCATCGACACCGTCCTTGGCCGTTATCACGCGATAGCCTTCACGTTCCAGCAGCCGGCTGCTCACCTTGCGCACGGTCAGCGAATCGTCCACCACCATGATCAGCGGCGGCAGCGCTTCCGGCACTTCCGGTACGGCGCGCACGATGTCGGGTCGGTCGGCCATGCGACCGATGCGTGAAGCGAGCGACACCGGGTTGATGATCAGCGTGACTTCGCCGTCGGCCAGCACGGTGGCGCCGGCGATGCCGGCCAACCGTGACAGCTGCGGTCCGACGGGCTTCACGACCACTTCCTGGTTGCCGCGCAGCCCGTCTGCCTCCAGCGCCATCAGTTCGTTCCCGGCGCCGAGCAGCAGCAGCCAGGTCCCGGTGCCCGGCTGGGCGTCGGCATTGCCCAGCAGCCGTGGCAGGTAATGATAGGTGTAGTGGTGGTCCATCCAGTCCTGGCCACCCGCCAGACGGAGCGTGACCGCTTCGTCGTCGCTCAACTCGCGCGCGTGCTTCACCATCGAAGACGGAACGGCGTAGGTCTTGCCGCCGCTGCTCACCAGCAGCGACTGGGTCACCGCAAGCGTCATCGGCAGCGACAGCCTGAAGCGCGTACCGCGGCCGGCCTCGGATGTGGTTTCGATGCGGCCGCCCAGTGCGGTCGTGGCACTCCTCACCACGTCCATGCCGACGCCACGGCCAGCCAGTTCCGACAGCTGTTCGGCGGTCGAGAAGCCCGGTTCGAAAATGAGGCCGGTCAACCTTCGTTCGTCGGCCTCCTCGTCGGCGCCGAGCAGACCGCGCTCGACGGCGCGCGCGCGGATGCGTTCGAACGCCAGACCGCTGCCATCGTCGACCAGTTCGATGATGACTTCGTTGGTCTGCTGGATCAGGGAAATGACGATCTCGCCGGTTTCCGACTTGCCCGCCGCCTCGCGCACCTCGCGCGGCTCGATTCCGTGCGCCACCGCGTTGCGCAGCAGGTGCTCGATCGGGCCGGTCATTTTCTCCAGTACTTCCCGGTCGAGTTCGATGCGCGTGTTGTTCAATTCCAGATTGACCTTCTTGCCGGTTTCCTTGGCCGACTGGCGAGCCACCCGGTACAGCCGGTCTTCCAGCGTCGAGAACGGCACCATGCGCACCGACATCAGCGCCTGCGACAGGTCGCGGTTCAGCCGCGCCTGCGACTGGATGGCGGTGTCGGCCGCGTCGAGATTGCGCACCAGGTTGTACTGCACCGTGGTCACGTCAGACAGGCTTTCGGCCATCATGCGCGACAGCTCCTGGAAGCGCGTGAAGCGATCCATTTCCAGCGGGTCGAACTGCTCGTGCTGCGCCTCGGCAGCCGCCATGCGCGATTGCATCTGGCTCTCGGCCTGGATTTCGATTTCGCGCAGCTGGCTGCGCAGGCGCTGAACGTTTTCCGTCAGGTCATTCAGCGAGCCGCGCAGCGAGCGCAGCTCGCCCTCGATGCGGGTGCGCGCAATGCTCATTTCACCCGCTTCGTTGACGAAGCGGTCGACCTTGTCGGAGCGCACGCGAACCGACGGCCGATCGCGCGGTACGCCGGCATCGTCCTCGGCCGCGGGAGTCGGCGTCGCCGTTTCCTCGGTCGCCGGAGTCAGCGCTTCGCCGCGTTCGAGCTTCGCCACCAGTTCTTCGCAGCGGTCATAGCCGAGGTCAAGCTCGTCGAGCAGCAGCGCGCGATCCTCTGTCGCACACGGCTGTTCGATCAGCGTTTCCATGCTGTGCACCAGATCGCCGAAGCGCATTACGCCAGCCATCCGGGCACTGCCCTTGAGCGTATGCAGTTGCCGGCGCAACGCGTCCGACGCACTCAGCGCGTTGGTGTCGTCGCGCCAGCTGCGCAGTTCGCTGCCGATTTCCCGAAGCAGGTCATGCGCTTCCTCGATGAAGATCGGCAGCAGCTGATGATCGATTTCATCCGGTACCACGGAGGCTTGCGCGCTCTCGGCCGTCGCGGCAGCGCGGGCTGATGGCAGGCGTGCCGTTTCGAACGGCAGCGCGTCATTGCCGGCGGCCTCGGCCAGCACGTATTCGTCCGGCAGCGTGACCTTCTCGAAGGTAGTGACGACCGGGCCATCGGCAACGACGATGTCCTCTTCAGTTGCCATCGCGGCGGGCGGCTCGCCTGCCATCTCGAAAGGCTCGGCTTGCGGCGGTTCGGGCGCTTCCACCAGCACGTCGGTGACGTCTGCAACCGGCGTGATGTCCATGTCCGGCAGTTCGAGCACCTGCAGTTCGACGGTCTCCGGCGCTACGGCGGAGAAGCCGAAAAGCGCATTGAGCCGGGCAATCAGTTCGGGTGCCGGGGTGGCGATCGCCCCGGCTTCGATGGCGGCGATCTGGGCTTCGAGCGTGCTGGCGGCGCTGTTCAGCAGCGCGGACTGGTCGGCTTGTGGCGCGTCACCGCGTGCTTCGCAGCGCAGCAGCGCATGTTCGAGCGCGCGCGCCAGCGCGCTGATGTCGTCCTGGTTGACGGTGAGCGAAATGCCGCCCAGCGTGTGCGCGGCGAGCAGGCTGTCCTGGCTCGGACGCAGCGACGGATTGATGTGCAGCCGCGTCAGTTCGCGTCGCAGCGTGGCGACGTGGCCGCGCGCCTCGGCGAGAAACAGGTCGAACAGCGTGCGGTCGGCGCCGGCATCGAGTGCGCGCTCTTCGGCGTCGATGTCGGACGTGATGTCTATCGTACTTTCCGGCAGCGTCAGTTCGATACCTGGTGCTTCCAGGTCGAAATCGAGTTCGAGATCGACATCGCCGGCTGCGGCATCCAGCGGAGCATCGAGCGCGACGATGTTGGTCACCGAATCGAGGCCGGTGTCGGGCTCGAAGACATTCGCTGAGACAAGCTCCGCTGCCGGCGCATCGCCCTCCAGATTGAAATTGAAATCGAGGTCGATGTCGAGGTCGCCGCCCGTGACGGCAGCGACCGATGCCGCGCCTTCAGCCGGCTCTGCGTCGTGCGTGTGTATCGCGTCGCAGGCCGGCTGCAGCCATTCGTGTTCCGGGGAGCGGGTGTCGCCCTGTGCCAGCCGGTCGACCCAGCTGGCGAACAGCATGCGCGCGCCGTCGAGCAGGTCGAACAGCTCCGGTGTGCCGTCGCGCTCGCTACCCAGCCAGCGGTTCATCGCCTGCTCGACCGCGAACGCCGCTTCACCCAGGTCGCGCAGGCCGACCATGCGACCGCTGCCCTTGAGTGTATGGAAGCCGCGTCGCAGCGTGGTCAGCAGATCCTGACGGTGCGGCTGCAGGCGCGCAGCGTCTGTGCTCGACGCCATCGTGTCGAGCACTTCGCGCGCTTCCTCGATGAATATTTCGAGCAGTTCGGCGTCGAAATCTTCCTGGCTGGCTTCGGCGAGGCGCACCGTATCGGCCGACGGCGCAAGCGACTCGTGCGGTGTCTGGCCGATGCCCTGCACCGCGTCGGCAATGGCGGCATCGGGTACCGCCTCACCCGCCTTGAGTGCAGCCAGCGCTTCGGTGGCACGCTGCTCAAGCTTTTCATCGGCGAGCAGCTTGGCGTCCTGCCGGATGGTTTCCAGTGCCTGACGCAGTTCGTCGCGCGTGTGCTCGTCGGCGCCACCGTGAGACAGCCTGTCGAGCAGCTGAGCCGCTTTCTCCCGCCGGTTCGCAAGTTCCGACTCCACGCTTGCGCCTTCGCCGGCTTCGGCGGCGTCATGCGCCGCGCTGCGCGGGTTCAGGATGAGGTCGAGATCGGCCGGACCGTACTGCAGCTTGTCGACGAAGAAGCCCAGGCCTGACAGCTGGTGCGCCAGCGTTTCGAACTCGCCGTCGACGATTTCATGTTCCGGCTTCGCCATGTCGGCGATCTGCGCCGCGGCGCGACGCACCAACGACACGGCGGCGTCCTGCCCCAGCATGTTCAGCGCGCCGTCTATCTGCTTCAGCGGGCCGGCCAGCGATGCCAGTTCGGCCGCACGCGAGGGATCGCGGAAGTAGCCGTCGAGTTGTTGTTCGACATCGGCCAGGCTGGCCATGATTTCGCGCGCCACCTGACCCATGAACAGTCGTTCCTGCGCGCGGCGCGACATTTCGTCGAACAGCGGAATCTGCATCGCGGGCAGCGCCTCGCCGCGGCGCGCACGCGCGAGGCGGTCGATCAGCGTGTCGACCTGGCTCGGCAGGTCTTCGCTCTGCGCGCGGCTGAACTGCTCGACCAGTGCGTCCATCACCAGCAGCGCGGTGGCGACTTCCATCGCCAGACTTTCGGTGTGCTGCAGCGGATCGCGGCGCAGCCACTGGCCGAGATCGAGCAGCGCGGCGGCCAGCCGCGCCAGATCGGGCTGACCGACGCGGGCGGCTGCCGCGACCATCGCTTCGCATTGTTCATGGAACTGCGGCAGGCCGACCGCCGCACCGGACGAAAAACGTGTCCACGCGTCCTTGCCCTGGCCGAGCGATTCGCGCAGTGCGGCCAGCGCCGGGCGCAGCGTGCCGAAGTCCTCGTGGCCAGCCGTATCGCCGGGCGCCAGCAGTGCGTCGAGACGATAGGTGTCGCGCACCTGACGGATGTGCGGCGTAACCTGTTCGGCGGTGGCGATGAAATACAGCGAATCACGCATCAGCCGTTCGGCCACGCCGCGCGAGCCTTCGAGCAGGCGACGCATCTGCACGTCCATGCGTGCGCACAGCCGCTTGATGAAGAAATCGCCCCGGATGGCGCCTTGCGCCAGACCATCGGTCAGCGCGCCGCATACCCACCAGAAGGCGCGCGTGGCCGGCGCCGACTGCATCTGTTCGATGGCACCGATGGCCTGACGCATCTGCGGCAGACCTTCGCGATCGTCGCGCAGGAAGCGCAGCAGGCCACGCTCGAACTGGCTGCGCGCGGCGCGCAGCGCCCGCGCACGGTCAAGCGGCGACAGTTGCGGCGCCGGCTGGGCCGGTGTCGGCGGGCGCAGCGTGAGATCGGGGAAAAACAGTTCCGACGGCACCACCACCGTTTCGCCGCGCAGCGCCATCAGGTCGCGATACAGCGGCATCAGCCGCATCGGCTGGTCGACACCGCCAGCGACCAGTTCGTCGAGATGACCACGCACCGATGCGATGGCGCGCTGGGCGAGCGATGCAGCACCCCGGCTGCTGGCCAGCCGGCCGGCGTGCCAATCGGCGAACATCTGTTCGAGCGCGTCGCAGAAATGGGTCAGGCCGTCGAGGCCGACGATGGCCAGCGCGCCGCGTGCCTGGTGCAGATGGGTCTGGGCGAATTTGAGCGGCTCGGCACCTGCCTGATGATCTTCGTTGCCGAGTGCTTCGGACGCGCGGATCAGCGCCAGATCGATCTCGCCGCGGACCCAGATCAGCGGGCCGAGATCCTGATGGGTGGAAGGCGTCGTGTTCATACCTTGAAGCCCGCGACCGAGCCTTTGAGTTCAGCCGCCAGATCGGCCAGCTGTCCGATGGAAAGTGCAGTTTGCTTGGTGCCGACCGTGGTCTGTTCGGTGATGCGCAGGATGCCCTGCATGCCGTGCGCCACCCGGGTCGCCTGCTCCGCCTGCACCTGGGCCGATGACGAAATCGCTTCGATCAGCCCGGTCAGTTCGGTCGATACGGTTGAAATTTCGTCCAGCGCCTGTCCGGCTGCATCGGACAGGCGTGCGCCCTCGACCACGCCGCGGGTCGAGTTTTCCATCGCCGCGACCGCGTTCTGGGTGTCGGTCTGGATGGTGCGCACGATGGCTGCGATCTGCTTGGTCGCCTCGCCCGACCGTTCGGCCAGCCGCTGCACCTCTTCGGCCACCACGGTGAAGCCGCGTCCGGCCTCACCGGCGCCCGCTGCCTGGATGGCGGCATTCAGCGCCAGCACGTTGGTCTGTTCGGTAATGTCGGAAATCAGTTCGACGATTTCGCTGATTTCCTGGGAAGACTCGCCGAGACGCTTGATGCGCTTCGACGTTTCCTGGATCTGGTCGCGGATGTCGTTCATGCCGCGGATCGAATTCGACACCGCGTTCGAGCCGTTCTGGGCTGCCGCCAGCGACTGGCGTGCCACCTGCGCCGAGCGGGTCGCCTCTTCGGACACCGCATTCATCGATTTCGCCATGACCAGCACCGACTGACCGGACTCGGTCACCTCGCGCGACTGCCGCTCCGCTGCCGTCAGCAGCTGGGTCGAAATGCGCTGTGCCGATTCAGACGCTTCGGCCACGCGTCCGGCGGCGTCGTTGATCCGCTTCACCAGCACCGACAGTTCCTCGATGGTGTAGTTGACCGAGTCGGCGATGGCGCCGGTGATGTCTTCCGAAACCGTTGCTCGCACCGTCAGGTCGCCGTCGGCCAGGTCGCCCATTTCATTCATCAGACGCAGGATCGCCTGCTGCGTCGTGTCCTTTTCGCGCTTCGCCTCTTCGCGCGAACCTTCGACGAGAATGCGTTGCCGGTGCTGGTCCTCGTTGTAGGCGCGCACCATCATGAACACGCTGGCCAGCGCAAGCAACACGCACAGCACGGCACCGAGCGTGCGCAGCGCACGGGCGTCGCGCTCCGTCGAATAGATGGCAGCCAGCGCGTCGGCCGCAGCCGTCAGCGCAGGCGCGCCGCCGATCAATGCCAGACCCGCGGCCCGCGCGCCGACCAGATCGGCCGGCTTGTCCAGCGCTGCCGCCAGCGCGGCAAGAGGCGGTGCCAGTTCGCTGCGCGCCTGCGCAAAGGCGTCGCGCGGCTCGCCCTCGGCGCCCTGTTCGAGCTGGGCCGCACTGTCGAGCAGCGCGGGCAGGGTGCGCAGAAGTGCATCTACGGTGTCGGCCGGCGCTGGCAAGGCGCTGGTGAGCGCATGGATCGCCGTCCGGGCCTGACCGACGCTGGTGGCAAACGACAGGCTGAGCCCGCCATCGCGCGCGCCGCGCTGGGCGGCGATGCGGCCGAGCACAGCCATCATCGGCGGTGCAGCGGCGTCGAGCGTGCGGCCGGCCTCGCGGAGCGCAAGCAGGGTCTGCTGCTGGCCCTGCAGCAGGGCGGCATTGCGGTCCTGACTGCTCCACGCGGCATCGATCTGCTGCAGCGCATCCTTTGCAGCGCCGCTGGCGGCAGGCAGTGACACCCCATCCACCTCGCCGCCGCGGTTCAGCGTGTCGAGCAGCGCCGTGACGGCAGCGCGACCGGATGACAGCTCAGTCAAGGCACCGGCCTGTCCGGCCATGGCCTGCGGCGCAGACTTCGTGACGCCTTGCAGCAGCGCGCGCAACTGACCCGCCGCATGGATGTGGGCCGCGTTTTGCCGCGTGCCACGCCAGTCCTGCCACACCAGCAGCGCCGCCAGCGCGATGAACAGCAGGAAGATCACGGCAAGCGACCTCACCTGCTGACCGAGCGGCAGGTGGCCGATCAGCGGCAGCCTGCCGCGCAGGAATCCCGCGGCGCCCGCCAGATCCGACGGCGCATTGTCGGTGCCTGCCTGCGCAGCGGATTTCAGTCCAGGAATGTTCAACGCCATCGGGACTTTCCTCGGGGACTACGTTGCGTAGGGAAAAAGGCGGGAAACCAGAGCAAGGCTGGAAACCGGAGCAGCAGCCCGCCCGGAAGCGCGAACACGAAAGCATGGCCCGATTCAGTGCCGGGTGAGCGGCGGCAACCGGCAGTGTGAGATATGGCGAGCAGGGCCGGCATGCGGGTCAGGCCGCCACGTCGGCAAAGCCGGGGTCTGCGTACAGGCGGCGCGGATCCAGCCGCAGCCACACACGCCCCTGGGTGTCGACCAGCCGGTCCGACGCCCAGGGGCGGGCATCGGCCGGACCGGCGTCAGCGCCTTCGAAATCTTCCAGCGAACGCAGGCCGAGCACACGGGACACCAGCAGCGCGCTGTTGGTCCCGAACTTGGCGTGTGGCAGCAGCAGCCTCGTTTCGCCCGCCACACCGGTCGATGCGCCGCCCTGAAAGGCGGCGAAATCGGTTACCGCGTAGAGCAGGCCACGCACGTTGGCGATGCCGCGCAGCCAGCTGCAGGTCAGCGGTACCGGCGTCAGCGCGGGCACCGGCAGGATTTCGCCGGATTCGGCCAGATCGACCAGCCACAACTCGTCGCCCGCCTGCACGCCAAGCAGCGCGCGCGTGCTGGTCTGTCCGGAGGTATCGGACAGCTTGCGGGCCAGCTCTTCCTCGAATTCGCGCAGCGATGTCCTAGCCATCGTTGCCCGCCGCGCCCAGTTGCTGGATGCGGCCCAGCAATTCTTCCAGATTGACCGGTTTCACCATGTAGTCGAGCGCGCCCTGCCGCATGCCCCAGATGCGGTCGGTCGGTAGATCCTTGCTGGTGCACATGATCACCGGGATGTCGCGCGTGCTGTCCTCGCGCGTGATGGTGCGCGTCGCCTGGTAGCCGTTGACGCCGGGCATCACGACGTCCATCAGGATGAGGTCGGGCTTTTCAGCCTTGGCTTTCTCGATGGCCTGCTCGCCGTTCTCGGCGATGATGACCTCGAAGCCCTTGCGGGTCAGGAAGTCGTTCAGTACATGGCGTTCGGTGGGCGAGTCGTCCACCACCATGATGCGCTTGATGGCCATTGTGGCTCCGCGTTCGGTGAGCGCCGGCGGGTCAGTCAGCGCCGTTGCGCGCGTGACGCGACACTGCCTGCAGCAGGCTGTCCTTGGTGAAGGGTTTGGTGAGGTATTCGTCCGAGCCGACCATCCGGCCGCGTGCGCGGTCGAACAGACCGTCGCGCGAAGAAAGCATCACGACAGGAGTAGCGGCAAACCTCGGGTTTTTCTTGATGAGCGCGCAGGTCTGATAGCCATCCAGACGCGGCATCATGATGTCGCAGAAAATGATCTGCGGATGGTGGTCGCTGATTTTCGACAGCGCATCGAAGCCGTCTTCGGCTAGAACGACCTGATATCCGGCCTGGACAAGAAAGATTTCGGCACTGCGGCGGATGGTGTTGCTGTCGTCGATCACCATCACCTTGACGCCGGCGCTGCCACCCGATTCAGCCAAGATGCTCTCCCGTTCTTGTGCGCGACGATCGATGCCGCGATGTTGTGCCGTTCGCCGTCAGACAGCGACGTGGGTCGCACGCTGCGGAAACGACCGGCGGCTGGTCAGATCTGGACCATTTCAAAGTCGTCCTTGCGTGCGCTGCACTCGGGACAGGTCCAGTTGGGCGGGACATCCGCCCAGCGCGTGCCGGGCGCGATACCTTCTTCCGGCAGACCGGCGGCTTCGTCGTAGATGAAGCCGCAAATGAGACACATGTAACTCTGGAATTCGGCCGTGACTGTGGAACTCATGGCAGTATGGTTTGTTAGAATCGAATCGATATTACCGTAATTAACCTTCTGTAACGACAATCCGGGCGCGCGCTTTATGGTCAATCGTGATGTGCGGGCGCATCCGCCTCTTGTCATGTGTTTTTCCGCCACCGACCCCACCGGTGGCGCTGGCATGCAGGCCGATCTGATGACGCTGTCGGCGCTCGGCTGCCATCCGCTCGGCGTGGTGACGGCTGTCACCGTGCAGGACACCACCGGCGTCGAGGAAATTGTGCCGATGGACGACGACCTGGTGGTCGATCAGGCGCGTGTGCTGCTGTCGGATGTTCCGGTAGCGGCCTTCAAGATCGGCGTCATGGGCAGCGTGGAGAACATCGCCGCCATTGCCGAAATCATTTCCGATTACCCGCATCTTCCGGTGGTGTTCGATCCGGTGCTGTCATCCGGCCGCGGCGACGAACTGGCCGATGAGGAAATGGTGATCGCGCTGCAGGAACTGCTGCTGCCGCTGACCACGGTGCTGACGCCCAACAGCCTCGAAGCGCGCCGGCTGGCGCAGTTCGGCGACGACGAAGACGACGAGGACGAAGACGACGACCCGGACAACCGCCAGGACCCGCTCGCGCTCGATGAGTGCGCCCGGCTGCTGATAGCGGCCGGCTGCGGGCATGTTCTGCTGACCGGCACCCACGAATCGACGCTGCGCGTCAGCAACGTGCTGTACGGCCATGGCGGCGTGATCCGGCGCGACGAATGGGACCGCCTGCCCGGCAGTTACCACGGCTCCGGCTGTACGCTCGCGTCGGCTGTGGCTGCCTGGCTGGCGCAGGGCCTCGATGTCGGCGCGGCCGTGCAGGCGGCACAGGAATATACCTGGCGTACGCTGGTCAACGGTTTCCGGCCCGGCATGGGTCAGTATCTGCCCGACCGCTTCTTCTGGACGCGCAACAGCAATATGGACGCGGACGACGGCAGCGACGACTAGACGATGGCTGCCGACCTCAGTTTGTTGCGCGGCCTGTACGCCGTGACCCCCGAAACCCTGACCGGCCCTGCGCTCTACCGCGCAGTCGAGGCCGCCTGCGTCGGCGGCGCGGTGTTGCTGCAGTACCGCAACAAGTCGCCGGATGCCGCGAGCCGTCTGGCCGACGCCCGCGCGCTGCGCGCCATCACCACGGTCTGCGGAACGCGCTTCATCATCAACGACGATGTCGAGCTGGCGCACGAAGTCGGCGCCGATGGCGTGCACGTCGGTCGCGAAGACAGCGATCCGGCGGCGGCCCGCCGGCGGCTCGGTCCGACGTCGTTGATCGGCGTGTCCTGCTACAACGATGCCGGGCTGGCACGCGACGCCCGGAGTGCCGGCGCCGACTACGTGGCCTTCGGTGCGATGTTCGCGTCGGCAACCAAGCCCGCCGCGCCGGTCGCCGACCGCGCGCGCTTCGCCGAGGTGGCCGATCTGGGCATTGCCCGCTGCGCCATTGGCGGCATCACGCTGGCGCGGGCACCGGCGTTGATCGAAGCCGGAGCCGACTTGCTCGCCGTGGTGTCCGATCTGTTCGACGCCCCCGATATTTCCGCGCGGGCACGTGCCTATGCGCAGCTTTTCTGAAGGAATCGCCATGACCACCCGCAACGAGCAGCTTTTCGAACGCGCCCAGCGCAGCATTCCGGGCGGCGTCAATTCACCGGTCCGGGCTTTCCGCTCGGTTGGCGGGACGCCACGCTTCTTCACGCGTGGCGTGGGCAGCCGGTTGTGGGACGCCGATGGCGTTGAATACATCGACTATGTGGGGTCCTGGGGCCCGGCCATCCTGGGCCATGCACATCCGGAAGTGATCCGGGCCGTGCAGGAAGCGGCGGTGGGCGGCCTGTCGTTCGGCGCTCCGACCGAAGGCGAAATCCTGATGGCCGAACTGCTGTGCGCGCGCGTGCCGTCCATCGAACAGGTACGCCTGGTCAGTTCGGGCACCGAGGCGACGATGAGCGCCATCCGTCTGGCACGCGGTTTCACCGGCCGCGACACCATCGTGAAGTTCGAAGGCTGCTATCACGGCCACGCCGACAGCCTGCTGGTCAAGGCCGGCTCCGGCGCGCTCACCTTCGGCAATCCGAGTTCGGGCGGTGTGCCGGCCGATTTCGCCAAACACACGCTGGTGCTCGACTACAACGACCCGCAGCAACTGGAAGACTGCTTCCGCAACCACGGCGAGCGCATCGCCTGCGTCATCGTCGAGCCGGTGGTCGGCAACATGAACCTCATCGTGCCGACGCGCGCCTTCCTCGATGCGATGCGCGCGTTGTGTACGCAATATGGTGCGGTGCTGATCTTCGACGAGGTGATGACCGGTTTCCGTGTCGGCCCGGTCGGCGCCCAGGGCCTGTTCGGCATCACTCCCGACCTCACCACGCTGGGCAAGGTGATCGGTGGCGGCATGCCGGTCGGTGCCTTCGGCGGCCGGCGCGACATCATGGCCGCCATCGCACCGATCGGCGCCGTGTATCAGGCCGGCACGCTGTCCGGCAACCCGGTCGCCGTGGCGGCGGGTCTGAAGACGCTGGAACTGATTGATGCCCCCGGCTTCCACGACCGCCTTGCCGCGCGCACGAAGCAATTCACCGATGGCATGGACGCCGCCGCCCGCGAGGCCGGCGTGCCGTTCTCGGCGCAGTCGGTCGGCGGCATGTTCGGCCTGTATTTCCGCGATGCGCCGCCGGCGAGCTACGCCGAAGTCATGCAGTCCGACCGCGAACGCTTCAACCGCTTCTTCCACGCCATGCTCGACGCTGGCGTGTATCTCGCGCCGTCGGCGTTCGAGGCGGGTTTCGTGTCGGGCGCGCACAGCGAGGATGACGTGGCGCAGACGCTGGCGCGGGCGAAGGCCGCGTTTGCCAAGGTGGCTTGATGCCAAAGAGACGCGGGGCAAGATTCACCTTGCGAAGAGTGTCGGGCATTCAGGTGCCACGCCGCACGGATTTTGTTATTTGCGGCTGCTTGACGACGCCTGCGTGGGTCTGACGGATGATCCGGCTGACCGTCATCGAGCCAGCGCAGACAGTGTCCGGCTGACGCTCACTTCTTCGTCGCCGGCAACGCGCAATCGATCACTACGACCGAAATGCGCCGGGCTTCCTCATCCGTGAGGGATGAGCACAGTTGCTCCTGCAGTTCGGCGGACGTGCGCGGTTTCTTTCCCGCGTTCAGTGGCATTCCGCTTCCCCCGAACCAGAATACCAGGTAGATGCCGAAGCCGTCCGCCCCCGGGTCGCGGGTGTAGCGCGTGATCAGTTGCTCACGGATCGCACGCCAGAGGTCTTTGTGGGCGTCCTTCTTGATCTCGATGGGGACATTGAACCCGTTGGCACCGCCCATTGCTACCCGGATGTCAGCCCGCTTGTCCTCGGCGTAATAGCCCTCCTTGATCGCATCGACCCCTTGCTTTGCGAGCCTGTCCTGGAGATCGGACAGCAGGGCGTCACGACATTCATTTTCCGGCTTCCGGCGCTTATTGCTCCAGTACTGCCGGTAGTCGTTGGTACTGCCGTCGCGAATCCTTCTTGCAAGGTCCTGCAGATGTGCAACCGTAAGTGCGGCGAGGTCGGCTGCATTGGCCGGCTCCCGATTGACCAGGGTTCGGCAGACATCGGCTACATCGAGCCGGCGGTATGTGGCCTTGCGTCGTGCGATGCGCTGAGCATGGATGGAATGGCGCAGTTTGTCCTGCCACCGCGTCAATCCAGGCCGGGCCAACAGTCGCTCCAGCTCGCGGCCGGCGTCTTCGGACGGGTTGTTGTCCAGTGTGCTGATGAGTCCGCTGACCACGTCGGCAACCTGCATCGCCTGACTGACCCAATGCGCTCCCTCGGGGCGTTCGGGTGGGCTGTTCGGGGCGAGCATTTCGATCAATATGCCGATCGCTGCTACTGAAAGCCCGCTGGTGAGCCCGGCCCATCTTTCGCCTTCGACAAGAAAATTCCCCAGGTGGCCGAGCAGCGCTTCGCGGCGGGCAACATGTTCCCTCAGCTTCGGCGCGTACTCTTCCGGTGACATCATCAGTCCGCACGCGAGCCAGTAAGTGCGCTGTGCAGTGGTCATACTGCTTCGGGCCAGTCGAGCGGAAACGAGATCGGTCATGACCGGGCGATCCAGATGGCGCAATCCCGCCTTGAGCAGTGGGTCGAGCACGCTCGAGAGCATCTTTTCGTTCGCTCGCAGCGGAAACCCTTCGAGAATGCGCGGTACTGCGAGCCGCGCAAGTGCTGCCATGTCGTCGGCGCCATAGCCCAGTCGCCAGATACCGTACAGATGGTCACGACCGGCGCGCAGCAGAGCCAGCGCATAGACTACGAGTACGTCAGCGACCAGCGCTGGCCGGGCGTTAATCAGCGCATCCAGCCAATCGCTTGCAAGTTCAGCACCCCATGTCAGCCGAAACGCGACTAGCTTGCACAGCAGCTCATTGTCCAAACGCATCGCCGCAGCGGGGTCGCTGGCAAACAGTTCGGCCATGCCCACGAGGCAGGGCTGGCGGATGAAGTGCATTCGCCCCTTGGTTTCGAGATCAACGATTTCGGCGACGGTTGGAAGGTCGTTCCGATTCAGTGCGCGATGGAATCCCAGGTACGCCGCGTCGATCAGTTCATCGTCCTGTCCGAAAAGGTCGGCAAGGCGCGCGCGCGGTGTTTCACTCGATACTTCTGAATGCAGACCGAGATAGGCCCAAGCCAGTTGGTTGAGCACGGATGGATGCGCCGTACCCGCGCGAATTTCTTCAATCTGTTTGCGCAACCCCGCACGGGCGGTTTCCTGTCGACGCGTTCGCTCCTTGCTTTGCTCTTGTTTCCAAGACGCTTGACGCTTGCGCATGTCGTCGAGCCGCCAGGAGGTGAATCCTTGAAGAATCTCGTCAAACATGGGGTGTTTGGCCATCCAAGGTGCCAGATAATCAAGTGCGTCAAGCGTTGGCCAACGCTGTCCGCCCTGCAGCGTAAGGTGCCTGACCGCTTCCGAGAAATAGTGTTCACGAAGTTCGGTCTGCGTTTCTGTCGCCGCATGCTCCAGCAACCAAGGCACGATGTCGCTGGGTGCTTCCGCATCGTAAAGGCGCGAGTTTGCTAGATATAAGCAGGAGCGGAGGTTCTCGGAATTGGCGCACGCATGAATTGCTTTGGTGTGTATCGACTTGTATCGCTCCGGCCGCGACTTGAACCACAACGCAATACGTTGCTGGTCGGCGCTTTCCATTTGCCCTTCAGACTCTTCATCAAGTCCGATGCCCAACCAACTATAAAGACGCTCGTCATCAATCAGATCGCCATGTTTCTCGAGTGCGCGAAAAAGGAGGGCTCCGAAAATTCGGCCGGCATCGCTTTCATTTAGGGCAGCGCGTACCTCACGGCTGTGAACGACCATCTGGTCAAGCAGTTCAGGAAGCAGGTCATCACGAGAGTTTTTCGCAATTTCGAAGGCCCAGAACATGCGATACAAGCCGGTCAGGCGGTCTCGTTTTCGTGGGTGCAAGAGTTGAAATATTGATTCTGCCGAGAGGTGGTCCGGAAATAGCTCATGCAGAATCCGACCGATCAGCTCGTCGTCTTCATCTTCCACTCGACCACTATGTGCATCTTTTGCGAAGGCGATCAGTCGATCCTTGTTCGCGGCTATGTCGCACATCAGGATGTCCAGTGCGGTAGCCCGAATATCGGAGCGATCACCTGCATTCCGTGCGATCGCTTCAAGCAGGCTGGTGAGGCGCTGCTGATCGTCGACGCTTGCAAGTGTCGAAAGCGGCGGGCCATATAACAGTGCGTCGAGAACGCAGTCGAGCAACGCGACATCTGCCTCCGTCCGTGCGGGTGATGCAAGCAGTTCAAGAAATGTCGGCACCATATCGGAGGTCGACAGCGCGCCAAACGGGGAAGCTGTCCAGTCCTCGGACCGGAAATGTTTGTAGCGCTCGGCTTCGGACCTGAGCGCGGCGAGAATACGGCGCTTGTCCTCGACTGGAAAGGCGCGCACATCACCGTAAAGCACCACGCCGAGCGGGTCGCGTTCGATGAGTGCCTCGCGCGCACTGCGGCAATGAGTCGCCAGCCATGCCATCAAGCCCCGCAGTTCGGGAACGACGCCACCGTCCTCCCCGACAAGCAATGCGATGACTCGCCCCACTGGCAGGCCTCCCGATTCAATCCGGGTTGCGAGGTATCGGGCGCCCAGGTATTCGGCGATGCTGCGATGGATAAAGGCGCGTTGCTGATCGTCGTCGCCACGCTGGAACAGGCGACGGCACATTGCGGACAGCATCGGTAGATCACCTGGAGCCGGGAGCTTGCGCCAGAGTGCGTGCTGGCTGTCCTCTGCATTCTCTTCCAACGCAAATCCCGCAAGTCCGCCAAGCAACTGAACGGCGCCGAGGAAGCCAGCTGCTTCGAGCAAGGCGTCGTGCGGTGGCGAGATGGCTCGGGTGGCCGCCTGATGCTCGCCGTTTGGCTCACGTACCAGTTTTCTGCACGCAAGGGCGTACACATCGGCGCGGCTGTCCGGTTTTTCGGAGCCGCCAACGGCCTCGACCATCAATTCGAGTGTTTGAGGATTGCGCAGCAGGCTATCCAGCCCGTGACGTTCGGCATCACGTATGAATCCATCAGGGTCGGCAACCGAGAATTTGCGTTTGAGCAAGAGACGGATGTCATCAGCGCTCAAGGGGTCCAGGTGCAGAACCGCAATGTCCCCGCCGGGCGCAACTGCCTTTAGCGCTTCGCGGTCGCTACTGCCAAGCCAGTCTGCTTCACGGCACGACAGGCGAAACCTCGGCTTTCCGAGCCGAGCTAGATGTCGGCGCACATGGTCAAGCGGGGTGCGCCCATCGTCGCTTCCGGCACGCATTTCATCCAATCCGTCTATATAAAACACCTTGCCTGCGAGTTCCGGGTCGGGATCGAAGGTAGCGAAGTCGCGCGCCCTGATGTAATGGCCCCCCGTTTCAGCGGCTTCCTGCCGGAAAGATTGCGTCTTGCCAGCGCCCGGGTCCCCGAGCAACACATAGGCGGGCACTTCGCGGTAGTCGGCCAATGGCAGGCTGACGGGCGGCTGGTTCTTCGCGGGCCGAGTTGTGCAAGTGCGCGGCACCAGCATCGGGATTTTTTCCGATCCGTTCATAGCCAGTGCTCTGCGGGGTAGGACAGGAACTCGGCGAGTGGAATACCTCCTTCGCCGATCAACAGTCGCCGGCACTGGCCGAACTGCCGTTCGAACGCATCGAAACCGCGGATCACGCCCGGTGCCGACGCGCTCTTCACTTCGATCATGGCCAGGCGTTCGCCTCGCTCAAGAACGTAGTCAACTTCATTGGTGCCATCGCGCCAGTAATAGAGCCTGCAATCCTCGGGGGCGGTATTGTGAAGATGCGCCCCGACGGCGCTTTCCACCATGCGGCCACGGAAGCTGCGGTCGGCCTGCGCCTCGGCTTTGCTGTAGCCGGAGGCTGCAGACATCAGTGCCATGTTTAGCACGTTGAGCTTGGGCGATGAACCCCGACGGCGATGGTGCTGCCCTGCATACTTGGACAGACCGCGGATCAGCCCAGCGTGGCCGAGCAGATCCAGATAGTGGGCCAAGGTCACGGTGTTTCCCGCGTCCTGCAGTTGCCCCATCATTTTGGTGTAGGAGAGTTCCTGACCGGAGTAGCGACAGCCGAGTTCGAACACTTGACGCAGCAGCGCCGGCTTGTCGACCCGCGTCATCATCAGGATGTCCTTCGTGATGCTGGGTTCGATCAGGCCGGTGATGACGTAGCTTTTCCACCGCTTCTCGTCCCGGGTCAGACCGGCGCTGCCGGGGTAGCCACCAAAGTACAGAAAGTCTTCCAGATCGAAGTCGAACGCGTCGACCATTTCGCGGAAGGACCAATGGGTCAGGTGAATGGTCTCGAAACGTCCGGTGAGGCTTTCGCTCATGCCTTGCTGCATGAGTAGCGGAGACGATCCGAGCAGCACGACATGCAGGGGCAGGTTTTCCGCGCGATCCGCGTCCCAAAGACCTTTCACGACATCGGACCAGCGGGAGATCTTCTGGATTTCGTCGAGAACCAGAATGTGTCCGTCGAGTGAGGTTCTCGCAACGGAGCGGGCTCTCTGCCAGACATCGACCAGCCATGCTGCGTCCCGTGGTTGCACCAGTTGAATATTTGTTGGCGCTGTCGTGCTGTCGCTGTTCGCTGACGACGGCTCGTCGGGGCTGTCTACTGCGACAAAGGAGTGGCTCACACGCTCATGGCTCGCGAGGACGCTCCGCACCATCGTTGTCTTGCCGACCTGGCGTGGACCTGCCACGACGATCAGGAACCGCGGGGATTCCAGAAGGCGTTGAATGAGGAGATCCGCTTCCGGACGCTGGTAAACAAACATCGTTTAACTTACTGAGTAAATTTACTCAGTAAGTTAAACGATGCGTATAGCCTTGGCAAGCCTCGTTTCGAAGCGCCTTCCTCGATCTTGAATCCTGCAACTTGCATCTGCCCTACAACGTGCCGCGTGGCTTCCGGCCGGCTTTCGCGAAGGCGAAGTCGAACACGGCGTCTGGCAGCAGGCGCAGCAGCCTGGCCACCACGCCCATCTGCCAGGGCACGACCGCGTAGGACGTGCCGCGTGCGATGACGCGGGCGAAGCGCGGGGCGGCTTCGTCGGCGCTGAGCAGAAAAGGCATCGGGTAGGGGTTGATGGCAGTCATCGGCGTGTCGATGTAGCCGGGGCAGATCGTCTGCACCTTCACGCCGCTGCCGCGCAGTTCCACGCGCAGGCTTTCCAGATAGGTGATGGCCGCCGATTTCGACGCGCAGTAGGCACCGGCACCCGGCAGGCCGCGGATGCCGGCGACCGAGGCGATGCCGACCAGCGCGCCACTGCGTCGCGCCTGCATCGGTTTCACGAAGGGTGCGAAGGTGCGCACCAGCCCCAGCACGTTGATGTCGAATATGGTTTCGAACGCTGGCAGGTCTTCCAGCTCGCCGGTCAGCGTGCCGACCGACACGCCGGCGTTGCCGATGACGATGTCCGGCACGCCGGCCTGCTGCATGAAGGATCCGGCGGCGGCCTGCAGTGCGGCCGCGTCGCGCACGTCGGCGGCAAAGGTGAAATGTCGCCCCGGCAGGCTGGCAGCCAGGGTATCGAGCTGTGCCGCTCGCCGCGCAACGAGGCCGAGCGTGGCGCCTTCCGCGGCGTAATGGCGGGCCAGTGCTTCGCCGATGCCGCTCGATGCACCGGTCAGAAAGACGACGGGTGCCGCGCGGGCACCCGTTCCTGCCGGACGCGCTGCGTCCATGAGGCTTACTTCCTGGCGGCCGCTGCGCGCTCGCCGCGGGCGCGCTCGATCAGCTGGTCGACAATGGCGAGCATGCCTTCGTAGCTGTTGCCGAGCGCGATGTATTTGCCATCGACCACCAGTGCCGGCACGCCGGTGAGCTGATAGGCGGCACTCATCTGCTGCGCGCGCTGCACCTTGCCCGACACCGCGAACGACTTGGCCGTGTCCTCGAACTTCTTCGCATCGATGCCGTTCTTGCCCATCCAGCTGCTGATGGTCGCCATGTCGTTGAACGCCTGGCGCTCCATGTGGATGGCGTCGAACACCTTGCTGTGCATGCGGTCGAGCTCGCCCAGGGTTTCCAGCGTGTAGTAAGTCTGCGCACCGGCCACCCAGGACTGGCGGAAGATGGCCGGTACCCGCTTGAAGGTTACGTCGTCCGGCTTGCGGTCGATCCACTTCTTCAATGACGGCTCGAGCTCGAAACAGTGCGGGCAGCCGTACCAGAAGAATTCGATCACCTCGACCTTCGGGCCCGGTTCGACCGACTGTGCCGGCTTGATTTCGCGAAAGTCCTTTTCGTTCAGCGGGGCGGCAGCGACGCCACCGGCCATGAAGCCGGCAAAAGCCAGCGCGGCAATCTGCTTGAATCCGAATTTCATGCTGTCTCCTGTGTATGCATGGCAAGTCCGGTCATCGGACAAGCGAAGTGTCGATCCCGTTCTGCGCCAGGTCGGCACGAACCCGGCTCATGTCGTCCGGGCTGGCGAACGGGCCGAGCCGTACGCGGTACAGCGTGCCCTTGCCGGCGACGGCATGGGTCTGAATGTTCGACTCCAGACCCATCAACGCAAGACGGGCGCGCAGGTTGTCCGCTTCTTCTTCCGACGAAAAGGCGCCAGCCTGCAAAACCAGCGATTCAGGCGCAGAGGCCGGCGCCGGTACGGCCGTGGGTGCGCTGCTTTCTTCTGGCTGAGACGGTGCTGCCGCGGGCGGCGTGCGGGTGGGGGCGGGTTGCGCGCTCTGGCTGCCCGGCAGGATTTCATAGAAATCGAAGCGCGGCTTCGCGGGGGGCTTGTCACCCGGCTTGCCGGGCAGTGCGACCGGTTCGTCACCGGACGCCGCGGCCGTCGGCGCGGCTTCACGCAGTTGCAGAGGCAGCGCCGAGCCGTTGATGTACCACATCACGCCGGCGCACAGCACCACGCCCAGTACCAGGCCGACGAAGATGCCGACCACGGTGCCGCCGCGATGCTTGCGCGCGGGCGCCTTCTTTTGTGCAGCTTTGGCCATTACATGGATTCCGGTGCGGACACGCCGAGCAGCGTCAGTCCGTTGGCGATGACCTGGCGCGTGGCTGCTGCCAGCGCGAGCCGGGCTTCACGTGTCGTCAGGTCGTCGACCAGCATGCGCGAGGCGTTGTAGAAGGCGTGGAAATCGGACGCCACGTCGCGCAGGTAGAAGGCGACCGAGTGCGGCGCACGGTCGGCCACAGCCTGGGTGATCACATCCGGGAATTCGGCCAGGCGCTGGGCCAGCAGCAGTTCGCGCTCGCCAGTCAATGAACCGAACGGGATGCCGGGCAGCAGCGACAGGTCGAGCGCGTGATTGGCCACCGCCTCGCGCAGCACCGAGCAGATGCGGGCGTGCGCGTACTGTATGTAGTAGACCGGATTGTCGTTCGACTCGGATTTGGCAAGATCGAGGTCGAAATCCAGATGCTGGTCGCTCTTGCGCAGCACGTAAAAGAAACGCGCCGCGTCGTTGCCGACCTCTGCGCGCAGGTCGCGCAGCGTGACGAAGTCACCCGAGCGCTTGCCCATGGCGGCCTTTTCACCGCCGCGGTACAACACGGCGAACTGCACCAGCGCGATTTCGAGCTTGTCCGGGTTTTCGCCCAGCGCGGCCAGTGCGCCCTTCACGCGCGGAATGTAGCCGTGGTGGTCGGCACCCCACACATCGATGACGAGGTCGAAGCCGCGCGCGAATTTCTCCGCGTGATAGGCGATGTCGGACGCGAAGTAGGTGTAGGCGCCATTTTCGCGACGCACGACGCGGTCCTTCTCGTCGCCGAAGCGGGTCGACCGAAACCACAGCGCACCATCCTGTTCGTACAGGAAGCCGCCGTCCTGCAGGCGTTTCACGGCGCGATCCACCGCGCCATTACTGTGCAGCGATTGTTCCGAATACCACACGTCGTAATGCACGCGGAACTCGCCCAGATCATTGCGCTGGTCGGCCAGCATGGCATCGAGCGCGTAGCGATGCACCGTCCACCAGTCTTCGCCCAACGTGGTCTTCGCGTGCGCGATCAGTGCGTCGAGCATGGCGTCAGCGGTATCGCCGGCGACCGAGGCGTCGGGCAGCTCGGCCGTGTGTCGATTCAGTCGGGTGCCTTGCTGGATGAACAGTTCCGCCCCGATGTCGCGCACATAGTCGCCGCGATAGCCGTCGGCCGGGAATTTCACTGCCGCGCCCTGCGTTTCCATGTAGCGCAGCCACACCGATACGGCGAGGATGTCCAGCTGGCGACCGGCGTCATTGACGTAGAACTCGCGCGTCACTGCATAGCCGGCGGCGTCGAGCAGGTTGCACAACGCCGAGCCGTAGGCGGCGCCGCGACCGTGCCCGACATGCAACGGCCCGGTCGGGTTGGCCGAAACGAATTCGACCTGCACCTTTTTGCCGGCGCCGGTGTCCGACCGGCCGTAGCGTTCGCCTTCGTTCAGGATGCGGCCGACGACGGCCTGCTTGACGGAAGCACTGAAGAAGAAATTGATGAAACCGGCGCCTGCCACTTCGGCGCGCTCGACGATGGCCGATGGCGGCAGTTCGCGCACGATGCGTTCGGCGATGACGCGCGGATTCTGTTTCAGCGACTTGGCCAGTTGCAGCGCGACGTTGCAGGCGAGATCACCGTGCGAAGCCTGCTTCGGGCGATCAAGAAGAATGTCGGGCGGCGCGGTGTCGGGCGCCACGCTGGCCAGTGCGGCGTGCAGCAGACGGGTCAGTTCTCGGCGCAGTTCGGGGGTCATGGATGAAACGGAAGCGCGATGCGCAAGTGCATTTGGAGACCGCGAAGTATAGCGCGAGCCTGCAGACAGCCCGGAAAGCCGCTTCCGGCGTGGCGGTGCTTCTTGTACAGTGCGCGCTCCGCACGCCGCTGTCGAGTCCCCGCAACATGAGGTTTCAAGCCCCCACACCGTCCGTCCCTGCCCCGCTCCGTGCGGTCGAGGGCTGAGCCGCATGCGCTGGCTGCGACTGCTCAAGATCCTCACGGTGAGCCTGCGGTTCGGGCTTGACCAGATGCTGCTCGACGCCGGCAGCAAGCTTCGCTTTGCCAGTCTTCTGCGCGTTACCCGGATGGGGCGGCGCTTCAGCGACCCGCGCGCCGTCAGGCTGCGCGAGGCGCTGGAGGCGCTGGGCCCGATTTTCGTCAAGTTCGGCCAGATGCTGTCTACGCGGCGCGACCTGCTGCCGCCGGACATTGCCGACGAACTGGCCAAGCTGCAGGACCGCGTGCCGCCGTTCCCGTCGGAACAGGCGATCGCCCGCCTCGAAGCCTTCTACGGCAAGCCGCTCGATCAGGTGTTCCGCAGCTTCGAAAGCCGGCCGGTGGCGTCCGCATCGGTGGCGCAGGTGCATTTTGCGGTGCTGCCGAATGGCGAGGACGTGGCGGTCAAGGTGCTGCGCCCCGGCATCGAACACATCATCGCCAACGACATCCTGCTGATGGAAACCGCCGCCGGCCTGCTGGAACGGGTGTGGTCGGAAGGGCGCCGTCTGAAGGCGCGCGAGGTGGTGGCCGAGTTTTCCAAGCATCTGGGCGACGAACTCGACCTCATGCGCGAGGCGTCGAACTGTTCTCAGCTGCGCCGCAACTTCCGCGATTCGCCGCTGCTCGCCGTACCCGAGGTGTACTGGGACTTCTGCGGCCCGACCGCCATGGTGATGGAGCGCATGTATGGCCTGCCGATTTCGCACACCGACGCGCTGCGCGCCCAGGGAGTCGATATGGCGGCGCTGTCGTGCGCCGGCGTCGAAATCTTCTTCACCCAGGTGTTCCGCGACGGCTTCTTCCACGCCGACATGCACCCGGGCAACATTTTTGTCGCGCCCGACGGCCAGTACATTGCGCTTGACTTCGGCATCATGGGTACGCTGACCGATGTGGACAAGAACTATCTGGCGCAGAACTTTCTCGCGTTCTTCCAGCGTGACTACAAGCGGGTGGCACAGGCGCACGTCGATGCCGGATGGGTGCCACGCGGCACGCGCGTGGATGAGTTCGAGGCGTCGATCCGCGCCGTGTGCGAACCGATCTTCGACAAGCCGCTGAAGGAAATCGAGTTCGGCCGCACGCTGCTGCGGCTGTTCCAGGTGTCGCGCCGGTTCAACGTCGAAATCCAGCCTCAGCTGGTGCTGCTGCAGAAAACGCTACTCAACATCGAAGGCCTCGGTCGTCAGCTCGACCCGGAACTCGATCTGTGGAAAACCGCCAAGCCCTTTCTGGAACGCTGGATGAGCGAACAGGTTGGCTGGCGCGCGCTGCGCCGCAAGCTGCTCGACGAGGCACCGGCCTGGGCGATGATGATGCCGGAACTGCCCCGGCTGGCGCACAAGGTGTTGAGCCAGTCCGCCGCGCAGGACGTGCGGCAGGAGGCGGTCGATCTCGAACAGCGCAGCCGCCGGCAGCTGCGCTGGATACAGTTCCTGTGCCTGCTGGTCGCTTTGCTGATCGGCTTCGAGGTGTGGCACGCCTACGCCTGAGCGTCGCTCGGGATTCCTTCCCTAAAGATGTCGCCACGAAAGTCGTTAGCCCCTGTTCATACCGGGAGATGCCAACGATGAGAACGACCACGGTAGCGGCGACAGGATTTGTATGGGGCAGAGCGGGGGGAGGAACATGATTCCTCCACACATGAAGGCATTCGGCGAACTGGCCGGCTCGATGAGCCGCTCGGTGCATGGCGCCGCGTCCACCCTCACGCAGATCGTGTCCGAGCAGGTAGGCATGTCGGTTTCGCATGTCGAGATCGCCGACCGCACCCGTCTCGATCTGTGTCTGGCCAGCCTCGACAGTTGCCTGTGCGGCGTGGCTCAGCGCATGCGCACCACCGAGGGCTGCAGCGCCGAAGCCATGCTGGTGCTGCCGCAGCTCGGCGGCCTGGCGCTGGTGAGGCGCATGCTCGGTCTGCCGGGTGACATTGCCGAACCGGGCGAACTGGAACAGGACGCACTCGCAGAGGTCGGCAACATCGTCATCGACGCCTGCTCGGGCGTGCTGGCCGGCGCACTGGGCTGGCACATCGAGGCGGCCCAGCCGCGCGTCACGCTGTCGGTACCCGATCGCCTGTTCGGCGTGGATGAATCCGTACGCAGTGCGCTGGTGACCCATCTGCGCATGCATCTGTCGGGTCTGCGCGTCGATGGTCTGGTGGTGCTGGAAATGACCGCCCTCGCCGGTCTGCCCATGTTGCCGCCGCGGCGCCTTGACGCCTGAACGAAAACCCCGCAGATCCAGTGCCCGCAAGGCTTACGCGCCGTTATCATTGAGCCTGCGCGGTGCTGTGCCGCGCCCTGAAATGTTGCTCCGGGGCATGCATGCTGATCTGGTTCGTAGTGCTCTATCTGATGGTGTCGGTCGGCATCGGTCTGTATGCCGCGACACGGGTCCATAACGCCAGGGATTTCGCCGTGGCCGGCCGCAGCCTTCCGCTGCCGGTGGTGACCGCCACGGTGTTCGCCACCTGGTTCGGCGCCGAGGCGGTATTCGGCGTGTCGGCACAGTTCGTCACTGAAGGCCTTGGCGGCGTGGTCGCCGATCCGTTCGGTGCTTCGATGTGC
This sequence comes from Methyloversatilis sp., assembly GCF_030696805.1. GTDB lineage: Bacteria > Pseudomonadota > Gammaproteobacteria > Burkholderiales > Rhodocyclaceae > Methyloversatilis. The sequence continues at coordinate 166,456 of NZ_JAUYRO010000012.1, forward strand.
CTGATCATCGCCGGCATCTTCTATTCGACCAAGCTGTACAAGCTGAACATCATGACCGTCGGCGATTACTATCGCCTGCGTTACAACCGCACGGTCGAAGTCATCACGTCGCTGTGCATCGTGGTGTCGTATCTGGGCTGGGTGGCGGCCCAGATCAAGGCCATGGGCCTCATCTTCTTCATGGTGACCGACGGCGCGGTCAGTCAGGAAACCGGCATGGTGCTCGGTGCCCTCATCGTGCTGACCTACACCACATTCGGCGGCATGTTCTCGGTGGCCATCCTGGATTTCGTGCAGATGGCGGTGTCGATGGGCGGTCTGCTCTACATCGCCTACGTCATCAGCGGCCTGACCGGGGGTGTAGCGCCAGTGATCGACCACGCGTCGGCGGCCGGCAAGCTCGACTTCTTTCCGCCGGCCGACCCGTGGCTGTGGATCACCTTCCTCGGTGCCTGGCTGACCATGATGCTGGGTTCCGTTCCACAGCAGGACGTGTTCCAGCGCATCACGTCGGCGAAGAGCGCAAAGGTCGCAATCAGCGGCTCGGTGCTCGGTGCATCGATCTACTTCTGCTTCTGCTTCGTGCCGATGTTCATCGCCTACTCGGCGACACTGATCGACCCCGCTACCTTCAACGCGCTGATCGAGGAGGATTCGCAGCGCGTGCTGCCGACGCTGGTCATGCAGCACACACCGCTGATCGCGCAGATCCTCTTTTTTGGTGCGGTGCTGTCGGCCATCATGAGCTGCTCGTCAGCCACACTTCTGGCGCCCTCGGTCACCTTTGCCGAAAACATCGTCAAGGGCTTCTATCCGCGCATGGGCGATCGACAGCTGCTGTTTGTCATGCGCGGCGCCATCGTCGGCTTCGCCGGCATCGTGCTGGTGGTGGCGCTGAATTCCGAAGCGGGCATTTTCGAAATGGTCGAGAACGCCTACAAGGTGACGTTGGCGGGCGCCTTCGTGCCGCTGTTCTTCGGGGCGTTCTGGAAGCGCGCGACAACCCAGGGCGCGCTGGCCGCGATCATCGGCGGTCTGGGGTCATGGTTGCTGGTCGAGATATTGGTCGGCGAGGCCAGTGCGGTGCCGGCACAACTGATCGGTCTTGTCGTCAGTGCCACCGGAATGATCGTCGGCTCGCTGCTGCCGCAGTGGGTGGGCCATCGTCTGCCGCATGAGCCGGATCACGCGGCGTTGCATCACCATGCCGCCGCTGGTACGCATCATGCCGCCACCGGTCGTACGCCGCCGCCGCGCTGATCTCTAGTGCGGTGGCTGCGGCTGAGAGCTGGCCTTGGCGGCTGCTTCGGCTTCGCGCTGCACGCGTTGTGCTTCCTTCCGGCGCACCCGTTCGTCGATCTTGTCGGCGTGGCGCTGCTGGTCCGCCGCGCGCTCGGCGGCGCGGGCGTCTTCGCGTTGCCGCCCGGCGGCCCGTTCGGCCTCTTTCCGGGCGCTTTCCTGCGCTTTCAGCCGTGCGCGCGCTTCGGTCTCGGCATCCTTCTGTGCGCGCTCCCGGGCTTCCTGCTCGCGCTGTTGCGTCTGCGCCTGCTCGGTTTCACGCGTCTTCACGCTCATTTCGATCGACTTGAGCCGGCGTTCATCGGCTGTCCGCTGCTTCTCCGCGCGTCGCGCCTGAGCGGATCGCGTGCGCAAGTCACGTTCGATGTCGCGCGCTTCCAACTCCAGTTTGCGCACTTCGGTGACGCGCAGACGCAGGGTTTCGTCCGCTTCTTCGATGCAGGACGACACCAGCGTGCGCTGCCAGCAGAGCGCGTCTGCGGCGGCCCGATCGGCATCGGCCTTGCGCCGCAGTTCGCTTGCCTGAACCTTCAGATCGCTGGCGCGCTGGCGGAGGCGGTCTCGCTCCTCGGCCGGGAAGGCATCGGCCTCCACTGAGGGGGTGTCGGTGGCAGCAGCGGCGCCGGCCGCAGCCAGACCGCTTGTCGTCAGGGCAATCAGTCCCGCCAGCAGGTGGGCGGCAAAAGTGTTCACGAGCATCCTCATCCTTGAACGTCGACGCCGGACGGCGCCGCGCGGTCCATCCGCCGCGATGCTAACCCGGCGGACGGATGTTGGACATGCAAACGCCTTCAACGCATCGGACAGGCGAACGATGGACAGGACATGTTGCGGCCCGGTCAGGTGCACTGCCCGCTTCATCGCACCAGCGGTCTGCAAAGGGGTGAAAAAAAAACGGGCACCCGAAGGTGCCCGAACTTTGCAGAGGAGAGAGTGGGTGTGCAGCTCAGATCCGGTAGGCGGTTTCGCCATGCGCAGTCACGTCCAGGCCTTCGCGTTCTTCGTCTTCCGGCACACGCAGGCCGATGAAGATATCGACCAGCTTGAAGGCGATGAAGGACACGACGGCCGACCAGATGATCGTGATCACGACGCTCATCACCTGGACGGTGACCTGCGAGCCGATCGAGAAATCGTCCGCACCGGTTCCGCCCAGCGACGGGGCCGTGAAAACGCCGGTCAGGATTGCACCGACGATGCCGCCGACACCATGGACGCCGAACACGTCGAGCGAATCATCCGCGCCGAGCATGTGCTTGAGACCATTGACGCCCCACAGGCAGATCACGCCTGCCAGCAGGCCGATGACCAGTGCGCCGATCGGACCGACGGTACCGCAGGCCGGAGTGATGGCCACCAGACCGGCGATCGAACCCGACGCAGCACCCAGCATCGACGGCTTGCCCTTGAACACGGCCTCCGCAGCCACCCACGCCACGATGCCTGCAGCAGCGGCAACCATGGTGTTGAGTGCGGCGAGCACCGTACCGGCGTTCGCTTCGAGGTTGGAGCCGGCGTTGAAACCGAACCAGCCCACCCACAGCATCGACGCGCCGACCATCGTCAGCACCAGCGAATGCGGCGCCATCGATTCCTTGCCGTAGCCGATGCGCTTGCCGACCATGTAGGCACCCACCAGACCGGCCACGCCGGCATTGATGTGCACCACCGTGCCGCCCGCGAAGTCCAGCGCACCGTGACCCAGCAGGTAACCGCCGGCGCCCCACACCATGTGAGCGATGGGGATGTACGAGAAGGTGAACCACAGCACGCTGAACAGCAGTACCGCGGAGAACTTCACCCGCTCGGCGAACGATCCGACGATCAGCGCGGCGGTGATGCCGGCGAACGTCAGCTGGAACACGACGAACAGGTATTCCGGAATCTTCACGTCGGCACTGAACGTGTCGGACAGGGAATCAACCGTCACACCGCTGAGGAACATCTTGTCCAGCGAGCCGATGAATGGCGTCGCTTCGGTGAAGGCCAGGCTGTAGCCGTAGACGATCCACAGGATGCCGATCAGCGAGAACACGACCATGACCTGCATCAGCACCGACAGCATGTTCTTGGCGCGCACCATGCCGCCGTAGAACAGTGCCAGGCCGGGCAGGGCCATGAACAGCACGATGATGGTGGCAACCAGCATCCAGGCGATGTCGCCCTTGTGCACCTCTGCCTTCACTTCTTCAGCGGGGGCTGCCTCGGCTGCTGCGTCAGCCGGTGCAGCTTCCGCCGCCATCGGTGCTTCCATTGTCGCGTCAGCCGGAGCGGCAGCTGCTTCTTCGGTAACGACAGCCGGAGCTGCCGGGGGATCTTCAGCCATGACAGGCGCAGCCAGGCCGATAGCCAGGGTCGCGCACAGGATGCCCAGGAAACGTTTCATCTTGTGTTCTCCCTTAAAGCGCATCGACGCCGGTTTCACCGGTGCGGATGCGGACGACCTGTTCCAGATCGAAAACGAAAATCTTGCCGTCACCGATCTTGCCGGTACTGGCAGACTTTTCTATGGCTTCGACCACGCTGTCGACCAGCTCGTCGCTGACTGCAGCCTCGATCTTCACCTTGGGCAGGAAATCGACGACATACTCGGCACCCCGATACAGCTCGGTGTGACCTTTCTGGCGGCCGAATCCCTTCACCTCGGTAACGGTGATGCCCTGCACGCCGATGGCCGAGAGGGCCTCGCGTACTTCGTCAAGCTTGAACGGCTTGATGATGGCTGTGACTAGTTTCATGACATTCCCCTGGCAGATACCGTGAAGCGTTGTTTGGATCAGAACGTCTTGGTCAGGAACACTACATACTGGTCGTCACCCAGATACTTGCCCTTGAGGTTCGTGTAGAAGGCCTGTTCCGTACTGTTCATGCTGGTATCGGTGTAGAAGGCGCCGACCGTGAAACCTTGCGGAAGGGCGTACGACAGGCCGATCTTCCAGTCTTCGTACGAAGCGATGTCATCGTTCTTCACGCCCGCGTTGGAACCGCTGAAGTCCTGGATGCCGTAGTGCAGATTCAGTGTCAGTGCTTCGGTGATCGGGTAGTTTGCGGACAGGTCCAGGTACCAGGTGCCCGACGAGTTGTTCACGCCGAAGGTGTCGCCCAGGCTGTACGAGTATTTGGCGCTCAGGAAACTCCAGCTGACAGCGGCGTAGGCTTCCAGCGTGTCGGCCTTGGTGATGCCGGGGTTGCGGTCGCCCGGGTAGATGTACTGCAGCAGGCCGACGTCGTAGCCGATGCCGCTTTCGCCGAAGGCGCCGCGATAGCCGCCATAGACGTCGATTTCCACGCTGGAGCTGGAGTACGCCGGGTCAACGCCTGCCGGAGCGTCCTTGAGCCACGAAATGTTCGACGCCCAGGTGCCGACGTAGAAGCCGCTCTCGTGCGAGTAGTCGAAACCGCCCTGCAATGCCGGGTCTTCGTTGGTCTGGCTGATGCCGCGGAACACGTACTGACTGAACAGACCAACGTTGCCGGTGAAGGTATGCGGGCTGGCGGGTTCTTCGGCCTGAGCGGTGAAGGCCGGCACGGCCAGTGCGCTGGCGAGGGCAGCGGCGATCAAAGTCTTTTGCATTGGGTTCACTCCTTGAAATAGGGAAACTGCTCGGCTTGTCTTGCATGGACCGTGCCAGACGTTCTTACGCCTTGTTTTTCAATGGTTTGATGCAGTACGGCGACTATCCAGGGCGGTCCGAAGGGATCCCCCGCCCCAAATGCACGCACTGCATTATCGCTCTGCACCAATACGGTGCATTCCCGGGCGCATGGTGCTGCTTTGTGCACAATCGGTGCCTCGCCTGCCACCCGGGCAATCATTTGTCGTGAATTCCGTCACGCCGGGATCGCGCGTTCGGCTGCGCGACGGCACAATGCGGGGCTTCGCGGTCGGCGAAGACCGGATGTAGTGCGTTGTACCGACCATAGCCTGGAGAGAAACCTATGCTGAATCCGAAGATGCTCGAAGAACTGTCGTCGCGCTTTTCCGAACTGCTCGCCGCCAGCCCGGCCAGGGATCTGGAGAAAAACGCCAAGGCGATGGCAAGTGCCATGTTTTCGCGCCTTGACCTGGTGACGCGCGAGGAATTCGATGTGCAGAAGGATGTGCTCGCCCGCACCCGGGCACAGCTCGAGGGGCTCGAAGCGCGGGTGTCCGAGCTGGAAAAACAGCTCGCCGCGCGTGCCGGCTGAGCTCCTGGCCGCGCGGCGGTCTCGCCTCACGGCGGAATTTTTTGGCTCCGGTGACATCACACCGGTGTCTTTCACAGTCTGGAGCAGTCGATGAAGCAGGGAATTTCGCCGCTTGCGCGCCGCGTGCTGACGCTGGGCGCGGGGCTTGCGTTACTGTCGTCCGCGGTGCAGGCGGCAGGCAGCTATTCGCGAGTGTTGCCGGAAAAGAGTTCGCTGGCTTTCGTGTCGCAGCAGATGGGCGTATCGGTCGACGGCCGGTTCACCCGCTTTTCGGCCACGCTGGACTTCGACCTTGCGAAGCCGGAAGCCGGTAGCGCCACGCTCGACATCGAACTGGCGTCGATCGATGCCGGCGGGCCGGAAGCGAACGACGAGGTCAAGGGCAAGAACTGGTTCAACGTGAAGGAGCACCCGACGGCGCGCTTCGTGTCCAGTTCGGTCAAGCCGCTCGGCAACAACCGTTACGAGGTGCGCGGCCAGATGAGCATCAAGGGCAAGACGCGCGAGGTCGCTGCGCCCTTCACGCTGAAGCCTGACGGCACCGGTGCGCTGCTGGAAGGCAGCTTCCCGATCAAGCGCCTTGAATTCGGTGTCGGCACCGGCGCCTGGGGCGATACCTCGGTCGTTGCCGACGAGGTGGAGATCCGTTTCAAGCTGGCCGTTGCAGGCAAGTAAGCCGCCGTCCTCCCTTCAACACAATTCTGGAAACCACATGAAATTCACTCCCGCTCTGTTCGGCCTTCTGATGGGCGCTTCGCTGACTACCGGTGCGATGGCGGCCGACAGCTACACCATCGATTCGCGTCACACCTTTCCGACCTTCGAAATCAACCACCTCGGGTTTTCGACCCAGCGCGGCCGCTTCAACAGCACCAGCGGCAAGATCATGCTGGTGCCGTCGCAGAACAGCGGCAGCATCGAGGTGAAGATCGATACCGCCTCGATCGACATGGGGCTCGAAGCGTGGGACAAGCACATGCGCGGCGAGGACTTCTTCAATTCCGAGCAGTTTCCGGTCATGACCTTCAAATCCACGAAGCTCATGTTCGATGGCGACAAGCTGGTGGGTGCCGAAGGCGACCTGACGCTGCTCGGGGTGACCAGGCCGGTCACGCTGGACGTCAAGGGCTTTGCGTGCGGCACGCATCCGATCAACAAGAAGCCACTGTGCGGCGCCGACATTTCGACCACGATCAAGCGCTCCGACTTCGGCATGACCAAATACGTGCCGGGCATCAGCGACATCGTCTACATCGAAATTCCGGTCGAGGCTTTCCGCGACTGAGCGCAGCGGTCGGAGAGCGGGCCGGATCCGACCGGACTGAATGGACACGCTGAAGTATCTGGCCGGCTATCCGGCGCACATCCAGGATCAGGTGCGTGCGCTGATCGAGCAGGGCCGCCTTGCCGAAACACTGAAGGCACGCTACCCCGACTCGCACGCGGTGCGCAGCGACGGCGCACTGTACGATTACGTGCTCGCATTGAAGCAGCGCCACTTGCGCAACGGGGCACCGATCAACAAGGTGATGTACGACAGCAGCCTCGGTCTGGTCGCCCGGGCGCTCGGCACGCACACCACGGTGTCGCGCGTGCAGGGTGGCAAGCTGAAGGCCAAGCACGAAATACGGGTCGCCACATTGTTCCGCGACGCGCCACCGGAATTCCTGAAAATGATTGTCGTGCACGAACTGGCCCACCTGAAGTCGCGCGAGCACGACAAGGCGTTCTACCAGTTGTGTACACATATGGAACCGCAGTATCACCAGTACGAATTCGATCTACGGCTGCACCTGACCCAGCTCGACCTGTGCGGCGGGCCCGCCTGAATCCGATGAGCAAGCGACCTACCGTATCGCTGGTGCTCGGTTCCGGCGGCGCGCGCGGGCTGGCACACATCGGTGTCATCCGCGAGCTGGAATCGCGCGGCTACGACATCCGCGCCATTTCGGGCTCGTCGATGGGCGCGCTGGTCGGTGGCATCCATGCGCTGGGCGGACTTGGCGCCTACGAAAAGTGGGTGACCGCGCTGGGTCAGTCAGACATGCTCCGACTGCTCGACCTCACGTTGTCCGGCGGCGGCCTGATCCGCGGCGAGGTGCTCATCCAGCGCCTGCGCGAGCTGGTCGGCGAATGCAATATCGAAGACCTGCCGCTCGACTACACGGCGGTCGCCGTCGACATCGAACGCGGGCGCGAGGTGTGGCTGTCGGATGGCTCGCTGTTCGAAGCCATCCGTGCGTCGATGGCCGTGCCATCAGTGTTCACGCCACACGCCTACCGCGGCCGCCTGCTGGTCGACGGCGGCCTGCTCAATCCGGTGCCGGTGGGGCCGACCCTGCGCACGCTGACCGATCTGACGGTGATCGTCGATCTGAATGGCGAAGCCGTCATGCCGCCGCCTCTGCACGCCGACGCGGATCCCGGCCCGCTGGCGCGGCTGCGCAGCTACCTGCCCGGTGGCATCGGCAATGGCGCGGTGAAGGTCGCCGAATCAGGGCTGGCCATGTCGGATGTGCTGATGCGTTCGCTGGAAACCATGCAGGCCGCCCTGACGCGTCGCAACCTGGCGGTGTTCTGGCCCGATGTGGTGATCAGCGTGCCGAAGAACACCTGCCGGTTTCATGAATTTCATCTGGCGTCGCCGCTGATCGAGTACGGCCGCCGTCTTGCCATCGACGCGCTGGACCGGCTGGAGGCGTCGCCCGGCGCGCGCGGCGGGCCGCCGTCGCCCTGATCAGTCGCTGCCGAGCCGCTTCACCTTCACGTCGCGCCCCTTCACCCGCCCGCCGTCGAGCCGGCGCACCACCTCGTCGGCAATGTTGCGTTCCACCGCGACATAGGTCAGGTAGTCGGTCACGTCGATCCGGCCCACCTGCTCGCGGGTGAAGCCGGCTTCGCCGGTCAGCGCGCCCAGCACGTCGCCCGGCCGCATCTTTTCCTTGCGCCCGCCGAGAATCTGCAAGGTGGCCATCGGCGGCACCAGCGGTGCATGACCGGCCGGTTCCAGTTCCGCCACCGGCTGCCATTCGAGCGCCACGCCCTGCGCCTTTTCGATGCGCAGCGCCCGGCCCATCTCGTTTCGGCTGACCAGGCTGAGTGCCCAGCCCTCGGCGTCACCGCGCCCGGTGCGTCCGATGCGATGCACGTGCACCTCCGGGTCGGGTGTCACGTCGACGTTGATCACCGCTTCGAGCTTGTCGATGTCCAGCCCGCGCGCGGCCACGTCAGTGGCCACCAGCACCGATGCGCTGCGGTGCGCGAAACGCACCAGCACCTGGTCGCGCTCGCGCTGTTCCATGTCGCCATACAGTGCCAGCGCTTCGAAACCCTGTGCGCTCAGCCGGTCCGCCAGTTCGCGGCAGCGTGCCTTGGTATTGCAGAACGCCAGCGTGCTGACCGGCCGGAAGTGGCGCAGCAGCTGCGCCACGGCGTCGAGCCGCTCGGTGTTGTCGATTTCGTAGAAGCGCTGGCGGATCTTGCCGGCCGCATGCTGCGTGGCGACCTGCACCCGTTCGGGCTCGCGCAGGAACTGCGACGCCAGCTTTTCGATGCCGGGCGGGAACGTGGCCGAGAACAGCAGGGTCTGGCGCGCGGCCGGGCACTGTTGCGCGATCCACACGATATCGTCGAAGAAGCCCATGTCGAGCATGCGGTCGGCTTCGTCGAGCACCAGCATGTTCAGGCCGCGCATATCCAGCGTGCCGCGTTCCAGGTGATCCATGATGCGGCCCGGCGTGCCGACCGCCACGTGCGCACCGTGCTCCAGACTGCCGATCTGCGGCCCCATCTTCGCTCCGCCGCACAGCGTCACCACCTTGATGTTGTCGGTGGCGCGCGCCAGACGGCGGATTTCCTTCGCCACCTGATCGGCCAGTTCGCGCGTCGGGCACAGCACCAGCGCCTGTGGGGAAAACCAGCGCGGATTGAGTTTGGCCAGCAAGGGCAACGCAAACGCCGCCGTCTTGCCACTGCCGGTCTTCGCCTGCGCGATCAGGTCGCGCCCGGCCAGCGCCAGCGGCAGTGTCGCCGCCTGCACCGGCGTCATCGCGAGGTAGCCGAGCGTGTTGAGGTTGGCGAGCGTCTCGGGCGCCAGCGGCAAGGTGTCGAAAGCGGTTTCAGTCACCGCCGGCGGTGCGAGGTCGGGGGGCGTGGATTCGGAAGCTGTGGATTCGGTCATGCGCAATTATAAGGGCCCGTGCCAGCCCGGCACGTGCATCGCCCTTGCGCCCTGGCGCGCGGCTCCACCAGAATGCGCCGACAGCATCCGACAGGCAGCGAACCGATGAAACGCATCGTCATCCTCGGCACCGGCGGCACCATCGCCGGCCAGGCGCGCAGCGCAGCCGACAGCACCGGCTATATTGCCGGCACGATCGGCGTGGCGGATCTGATCGCGGCCGTGCCGCCGCTGGCGGCGTTTGCGATCGATGCCGAGCAGGTCGCCCAGACCGACAGCAAGGACATGACTTTCGCCATCTGGCGTGCGCTGGCGCAGCGGATTGCGCATCACCTTGCGCGCGATGACGTCTCAGGCATTGTCATCACCCACGGCACGGATACGCTGGAAGAAACCGCCTTCTTCCTGCACCGCGTGCTGGCGCCGGCCAAGCCGGTCGTGCTGACCGCCGCGATGCGCCCGGCCGGCGCGCTGGCCGCCGATGGACCACAGAACCTGCTCGATGCCGTGCGCCTTGCTTGCTCGCCGCAAGCGAGCGGCGTACTGGTCTGCATGGCAGGCAGCGTTCACGCAGGCTGCGAGGTGCGCAAGGCGCATCCTTACCGAATCGACGCCTTCGATTCCGGCGATGCCGGACCGCTCGCCTACATCGAAGAGGGCGTGCTGCGCCGCCTGCGCGACTGGCCGCGAGGTGATGCGCTGGGTCTGACGCGTGTGCTGTGCGAAGACTGGCCGCGCGTCGATATCGTGCTGAACCATGCTGGTGCCGACGGCGTTCTGGTCGATGCGCTGTGCGCGCTCGGTGCGCGTGGCATCGTCGCGGCGGGCACCGGCAACGGCACCCTCGGCGCACCACTCGAGGCGGCACTGCTGCGTGCGCAGGCAGGCGGCGTCGCCGTGCTGCGCACCAGCCGAACCGCACGCGGCAGTGTCATCGACGCACCTGGCGCTATGTTGCCTGGCGCGGGCGCGCTCACGCCGGTGCAGGCGCGCGTCGAGTTGATGTTGAGGTTGATGTAACACGCGGCAGCAGCGCTGGACGTCAGTTCGCCCGTCACGACGCTTCGTGAATTTCACGCAGCCACGCAGGTGAATCGACACGATGCGCTTTACACTTCGGCATTGTGCACACAGACAACAAAGTCGCCCGAGCGACTGCTGATCGAACAACGCCCTGATGCGACGCCGCGCATTCATCACGCTGCTGACGGTCGCTGCCCTTTTTGCCGGGCTGCTGCCGCTCGCTGCAGCGCTCTATTTTTCCTGGAGCTATACGCTCAGGGTCGAAACGCTGCACCTCGATGCGCTGGCGCAGCAGGCCTTGCTCCGCGCCGAGCAGGTGTTCGACGAGGCGCAGTCCGAGCTGCATGGCCTCGACACGGTTCCGGACACCCCGTGCTCGCCAGCCCACATCGAGCGCATGCGGCAGATCGCCTATTGCACGCCGTTCGTGCGCGAGATCGCCTACACCCGTGACGGCCGCATTCAGTGCAGCAGCATGGGTCCGGGCGAGGAAAACGGCATCCGCTCGCTGCCCGCTGCCGACTGGACGGATGGCAAGGGACGCCAGATATGGTTCCGGCTGACGCATCCGCTCGACGACGCACGACCGTCTGTCGCCATCGGGCGCGGTTCGCACCTCGCGCTGATCCACGCCAGCCATTTTCAGATACGCAGCATCGCCGACACCCGGCTGGTCGTGCTGAGCATTACCGACTGGCTGCCGCTTGCCGTGGTTGACGAGCCGCTGCTGCCCAGCATGATCGATACCGCGGTGACTGGCCGCGTGCAAATCGAGGGCGACCGCCTGTACGCCGTCGCCCAGTCCGGCCAGTTGCCCATCGTGGCGGTGGCGGCGCAGTCGCGCGCCCAACTGCTCGCGGCATGGACAGAGCCGCTGGTGATGACCACGCTGTTCGGCATACTGGTGAGCACGCTGATGGTGTGGGCGGTGCGCCGGTTCACGCGCCAGTTCTTTTCGCCGGCCACGGCGCTGCTCGCGGCCATCCGGCGCGGCGAGTTGCGGGTGGCCTACCACCCGCAGATCCGCCTGTCCGACGGCCGCTGCGTCGGTGCAGAACTGCTGGTGCGCTGGCCTGATCAGAACGAGCCGGTCATGAGCACCGACGATCTGGTGCATCTGGCCGAACATTCGGGCTTCGAACACGAAATCACCGCGCACGTGCTGCGTACAGCCGTCGCAGAAATTGGCGACCTGCTGCAACGCCGCCCCGAACTGACGGTGTCGTTGAACGTGGCATCGCACGATCTGGAAAGCGGCGGTCTGAGCGAACTGCTGTCCGACGTGCTGGACGGCAACGGTATCCGGCGCAGCCAGCTCGAACTCGAGCTGACCGAACGCAACCTGATCCAGGCCGGTTCGGCCGGCCTCGTACTGGCGCAACTGCGCGAGGCGGGTCACAAGGTGCTGCTCGACGATTTCGGCACCGGCTATTCCAGTCTGTCCTACCTGCATGACCTGCCGGTCGACGCGCTCAAGATCGACCGCGCTTTCGTCGGTACCATCGGCGCCGATTCGCCGCATGCGCCGCTGGTGCCGCACATCGCCGAAATCGCCCGCGCACGCAAGCTGCAGATGGTGGCCGAAGGCGTCGAGACGGAACAGCAGGCGACCTATCTGCGGGAGCAGGGCGTGCAGATCGCGCAAGGCTTCCTGTACGCTCGGCCGATGGATGCCGCCGAATTCCGTCAGTTCCTCGCCACGCGCGCCTGAACGTACGGCGCGGCGCGCAGTCCATCCGCCGTGCTTTCCCTGACTGCCCTCTGCAAGACCCTGCCCGGGGCGCCGTCGCGCGTGCTGCTGCAGGCGCTCGACCTTGACATCGCCGCTGGCGAGCATGTGGCGGTGATCGGCGAATCCGGCTCCGGCAAATCCACGCTGCTCAACGTCGTGGCGGCACTCGATCGCCCGGATGCGGGCCGTGTGCGTTTCGACGGGGTCGAGGTGTCGGCGCTGGACGATGACGCCGCCACCGTGTGGCGGCGCACCCGGGTCGGCTTCGTGTTCCAGGCCTTCCATGTGCTGCCCTGGCTGAGCCTGCGTGACAACGTTGCGCTGCCGCTGGCGCTGGCCGGTGTGTCGCTGCGCGAGCGCCGCCGGCGGGCGCTTGCGCAGCTGGCAACGGTCGGGCTGGCGAACCGTGCCGATGACAGTCCGACGCAACTGTCCGGTGGCGAACTGCAGCGCGTGGCGATCGCGCGCGCGCTGGTGCACCAGCCACGCCTGCTGCTGGCGGACGAGCCGACCGGCAATCTGGACGCCGACAACGCCGAGCGGATCGCCGCGCTGCTGCGCGATGCCGTGAAGTCGGGCGGCGCCTGCGGCCTGCTGGTCACCCATTCGGCCACCGTCGCGGCCACCGCGGACCGCGTGCTCAGGCTGGGTCGCGACGGCCGCCTGCATCCGGCCGACGCGCACGTCGATGCTTGAGCTGCTGTGTCGCTCGGCCTGGCGCGGCGCAAGCCGGCTTGCGCTGCTGGCCATCGCGCTCGGCGTGGCGCTCGGGGTGGCGGTATCCGCCATTCACCGGGCCGCGCTCGACGAGTTCGAATCCGGCCTGCGCGCGGTGTCGGGCTCGGCCGATCTGGAAGTGGTCGCAGCGCGCGGCATGGACGAATCGGTCTATCCCTTGCTCGCCCGCCTGCCCGACGTGGCATACGCCAGCCCGCTGGTCGAGCGCGAACTTGACGTTGCGGTCGGCGCGCACACGCTGAAGCTGCGCGTCATCGGCGTCGACGCCTTTCGCGCGGCGGCGGTGCAGCCGACCTTGCTGCCGCCGGCTGGCGACATCGGACGCCTGCTTGAGCCCGGTCAGGTCTTTCTGAGCCCCGCGGCCGGTCAGGCGCTCGGGGTGCAGCCGGGGCAGACGCTGATGCTCGGGCGCGACGGCACGTCCTTCACCATCGCCGGCTGGCTGCCATCGGCCGGCAGCGGCGCCGTGCTGGCGGTGATGGATATCGGAGAGGCGCAGTGGCGGCTGGCCACCATCGGTCAGATCAGCCGTGTCGCACTGCGCCTGCGTGAAGGTGTGAATCGCGCCGACGCGACCGCGCGCATTGCGGCCGTGCTGCCGCCGGGCGTGCACTGGCAAACCCCGGCGCAGGCGCTGGAGCGGGCGGACCGGCTGTCGCGCGCCTACCGCGTCAATCTGGGTCTGCTGGCGCTGATCGCGCTGGCGGTCGGCAGCTTTCTGGTGGCAGCGACCCAGGCAGCGGCGATTGCGCGGCGCACGGCCGAAATCGCCTTTCTGCGGGCGGCCGGGCTCACCCGCGCGCAGCTGTTCCGGATGCTGATCGGCGAGGGCGCGCTGCTGGGTGCGTGCGGCGCGCTGCTGGGCATCGCGTTTGGTCACGCCCTGGCGGCGCTCGCGCTGACGCTGATCGGTGCCGATCTGGGCGCCGGACTGGTATCCGGCGTGGCGCCGGCGCTGTCATTCGATATCGCGGCCAGCGTCGGCTTCGGCCTGCTCGGCGTGGCCAGCGCGGCCGCCGGCGCCGCCTGGCCGGCGCGCGATGCGCTGATGATTGCGCCCGCGCAGGCGTTGCGGGCCGGGCATTTCGGCCCGCCGCTGCACACGCTGGGAAGCACCCGCCGCGCAGTGGCGGCACTGATCGCGCTGCTGCTGGGCGTCGCCGCTGCGTCGCTGCCACCACTGGCCGGACTGCCGCTGGGCGGCTATGCGGCGATTGCCTGCGTGCTGGTCGCTGCCGTGCTCGCCGTGCCGCCACTGGCCCGGGCGCTGGCGCGGCGCTTGCCGACGTTTTCGGCCGTACCGCTGGATCTTGCGCGGGCGCGGCTGATGGCCGAACCCGGGTTTGCATCGCGCAGCGCAGCCGGCGTGCTCGCCGCCACGGCACTGATCGTCGCGATGGCCGTCATGGTGTCGTCCTTCCGCAGCTCGGTCGATCGCTGGCTGACCGACGTGCTGCCGGCCGAGTTGTACCTGCGCGGCGATCGAGATCGACCATGGGCGGAGGACATCGAAGCGCGGCTGGCGGCAGTGCCGGGTGTCGAACGGCTGGAAGCCATCCGCCATCAGAGCCTGTTGCTGAGCGCAGACCTTCCGGCCGTCGCGCTGATCGCCCGGCCGCTGCCGGATGATGCCGGCCGCGTGCTGCCGCGCGTCGGTGGGTCGGTGGCATCGGGGGCGCTGCCTCAGGTGTGGGCGTCGGAGGCGATGGCGGATCTGTATGGCTGGGTGCCCGGCCGTGAGGTCGATCTGCCGGTCGCCGGGCAGTCGCTGCGCGTCGAGGTCGCCGGCCTGTGGCGTGACTACGCGCGCCAGCACGGCGCGGTGGTGATCGATCTGGCGCGCTATCGCGCGCTGACCGGTGACACCGCTGCCGACGATTTCGGGCTGTGGCTCGACGCAGGGTCCGATGAAGAGGACGTCGCGCGTGGGCTGCGCGATGCCAGCGGCAAGGGCGAGGCGCTGGAACTGACGTCGAGCGACGAGGTGCGACGCCTGTCGCTTGGCGTGTTCGACCGCACCTTCGCCGCGACCTATGCGCTCGAAGCGGCGTCGGCGCTCATCGGCCTCGCCGGCATCGCCGCCGCGTTTGCTGCTTCGGCCAGCGCGCGCGCGCGCGAGTTCGGGCTGCTGCGCCACCTCGGCTGCACGCGCAAGCAGATCGCCGCGCAACTCGCGGCAGAAGGGCTGCTGTCCGCGTTGCCCGGTCTGCTGCTGGGGCTGGTCGCCGGGTTCGCGATGAGTGCGCTGCTGATTGAAGTCGTGAACCGCCAGTCCTTCCACTGGAGCATGGACTGGGTGGTGCCCTGGGGCTGGCTCGCCGTCATTGTGTTCGCCATGCTGGCAGCCTCGACGCTCGCGGCGATACTGGGCGCCCGCGGTGCGCTGGGTGTGGCCGCGGTGCGTGCGGTAAAGCTGGATGACTGAGGAGACAACAGTTGTGTGAGGCGGCCGGACAACCGGGCTGGGCGACGCGTCGGGTCGCGACGATTGTCTGCCGGGCCAAGCCCCTTACAATGAAGTCATGGCGCGCAAACTATTTGATTTTGGCAAGGCCGATACAGTCAATGACTGGTCGCCGATCGATGATGGCGTGATGGGCGGCATGTCGCGCAGCCGGCTGCGGCCCGACCCCACCGGGCACGCGGTATTCGAGGGCATCGTTTCGCTGGAACGCAACGGCGGCTTCGCCTCGGTGCGCGCCCAGCCGGGCAATATCGCCGAACCGGGTGCGACCCACTACGCGCTCGTGGTGCTCGGCGACGGCAAGCGCTACAAGCTCAGCCTGCGCTGCGACGACGATTTCGATGGCCTGAGCCATCAGATCAGCTTCGAACCGCCAGCCGGTCAATGGGCGACCGTGCATCTGCCGGTGGCGGCGTTCCGCGCGACCTTCCGCGGTCGCAACGTCATGGGTGCGCCGCCGCTCGACCCGTCACGCGCGCGGCAGATCGGCCTGATGATCGCCGACCGTCAGGCGGGCACCTTCTCGCTCGGCATCCGCGCGATCCGCGCGGAATGAACGTCCTGCTCAGTGCGGCTTGATCAGCGGCTGCATCAGTTCCGACGCATTCTTCTTCGCCTGCTTGGCGGCCTTCTTTTCCTTCGGTGTCGACGCCGGCTGTTTCTTTGTCGCCTTCACGCTGTTTCGTTCCTTGCTCATGGTGTGACCTTTCGAGTGCCGCCGGCGCAGTAGGCGCATGGCTCGGCCCGATTACTATAAGCCGATGCGGCCTTGCGGCGTGAATTGACCGGTGCGGCTCAGTCGGCGCCGAGCTGCGAGTGGTAGAGGTTGGCGTACATGCCGCCAGCTGCCAGCAGCTCGCTGTGGCGGCCAATTTCGGCAATGCGGCCGCGGTCCATCACGACGATCCGGTCGGCCCGCTCGATCGTGGACAGCCGATGCGCGATGACCAGTGTGGTGCGGTTCTTCATCAGCACTTCGAGCGCAGCCTGCACCTGCCGCTCCGATTCGGTATCGAGCGCCGACGTCGCTTCGTCGAGAATCAGCACCGGTGCGTCCTTCAGCAGCGCGCGCGCGATCGACAGCCGCTGGCGCTGGCCGCCGGACAGCTTGACGCCGTTTTCGCCGATCAGTGTGTCGAAACCTTCCGGCATGGCCTGGATGAAGTCGAGCGCGTAAGCCGCGCGCGCAGCGGCTTCGATGTCGCCGCGATCAGTGTCGCGCAGCGCACCGTAGGCGATGTTGGCCGCCACGGTGTCGTTGAACAGCACCACGTCCTGGCTCACCAGCGCCATGTTGGCGCGCAGGCTGGCCAGCCGGATATTCTGGATGTCGTGACCGTCGAGCAGGATGCGCCCGCTGCCCGGCGTGTAGAAGCGCGCCAGCAGATGGGCCAGCGTGGTCTTGCCGGAGCCGGATGCGCCGACCAGGGCGACCGTTTCGCCCGGCGCGATGGTCAGATCGATGTGCTGCAGCACGCGTTCGTCGCGTCCCGGATAACCGAAGCCGAGCTGGTCGAAGTCGATGCGGCCGAGCGCGCGCTCGATCTCGACGGTCCCGGTGTCGCGCTCGGCCTGTTCGTCGATCAGCTGGAACACGCTTTCCGCCGCCGCCAGCCCGCGCTGCAGCGGCGCATTGACGTCGGTCAGTCGCTTGAGCGGCGCCAGCAGCATCAGCATGGCGGTGACGAAGCCCATGAAACTGCCGACCGTCGTGCGGTTGCTCGCCGAGTCGTGCAGCGCCACCGCGATGACGATGCCCAGCGCCATCGCGGTCAGCACCTGGGTCATCGGCGACACCAGCGACGCGGCGACGATGTTGCGCATGTTCTGCCGTCGCTGCTTGCGACAGGCCGCATCGAAACGGCCCAGTTCGTAATCCTGGCCGCCGAATATCTTGACCACCTTGTGCGCTTCGATGGTTTCTTCCAGCGTGTGCGCGATGCTGCCCATGGCGGTCTGCGCGCCGCGCGCCGATTCGCGGATGCGGCGCGAACTCAGGCGAACCACGATGGCGATCAGCGGCAGCATGCCGAGCACGATGAGCGTGAGCTTCCAGTCCAGCCACAGCAGCCAGGCGAGCAGGCCGGCCACGGTCAGTGTGTCGCGCACGAATACGGTGATGACATTGGTCGCCGCCTGCGTCACGCCCTGCACGTCGTAGGCGACCTTGGAAATGAGCGCGCCGGAATTGTGGTTGTCGAAGAAGTCGGTCGGCAGCGCCAGCAGGCGGCCGAACATCGCGCGGCGCAGGTCCAGCACCACGTTGTTGGCGGCCCAGGCAAAGGCGTAGTCGGCGATGAAGCCGAAAATGCCGCGCGCGGCGAACAGCGCGACGATGAGCACCGGATAGAACCACACGGCATCCGGGTCACTGCCGCCGAAACCGCCGTCGAGCAGCGATTTCATGATGGCCGGAAATACCGGTTCGGCCGCCGCGGTGAGCGCCATGCAAAGCAGTGCGACGGCAAAAGCCACCCAGTAGGGACGCACGTAACCGAGCAGGCGCACATAGATCGCGCGGCTGGAAACCTGGACTGAAGTCATGGCGGGTCAGCTGCTGAGAAGCGCGGATTATAGGTGCAGCGCGCTCAGCGGTTGAATGCGCGCAGTTTGGCGCCGAGCGGACCGATCGTCAGATGTGTCAGGTGGCCGAAGTCGAATTCCAGATTCAGCCAGCGCTCGGGCGGCAGCCCGAGCAGCGTGCCGGTCAGCGCGCGCATCGGCCCGTTGTGGCCGACCAGTACGAGCGCATCGGTGCCGTGCCGGTGCGCCTCGAACGCGGTCCAGACGCGCGCCGCCATGTCGGCGTACAGCTCGCCGGCTGGCGCCCGGAAGTCGATCAGGGCGTTGCCCCAGGTGTCGAAGCCGTGCGGCGGAATGTCGCTGAACGGCTTCATTTCCCACTCGCCGAAGTCGAGTTCGCGCAGCCGCTCGTCGGTTTCGACCGCCGGATGCAGGGCATCGGCCAGCAGGCGCGCCCGCTGCAGCGGGCTGCTGACGGTGCGCACATCCGTCGGCAGCAGCGGGCGCAGACGATCCGCGCAGGCCACCGGATCTTCGGCGACGTCGAGGTCGGTGATGCCGTAACAGAGTCCCGGCGCCACGGCCGGCTTCGGATGACGCACCAGGTAGAGGTGGAGCGGATCACTCAAACGGAACATTGCGCTCATGGTGTGCCGCCGGCGGCATCACGGAAACAGGCCGGCGCACCGGTCCGAGTCGCACCACTGACACACAGTGCTGAGCTAGCGATCCACTGTGCTGCGCCGCAAAAATAAACTACAAATTTCTTCACAATTCATTACTAGCGCGGGGTTGAAAGAGTTGCTGCAGTGCACTACATTGAACTTAACAACTGCTTTTTAACTTGCTGGGAGCTTCATCATGAAAACCACTGCACTCCGTATCCTGCTCGCTGCGAGCCTTTCACTTTCGGCCTTTGCGGCGTCTGCCGATGCGCCCGTAACATCGAAGGCGGTCGGACACCCCGAAGACTACAAGGTGTTCATCGATGCCAGGACCGGCTACGCCTTCGTGCGTACACCGTCGCGCTGGGTGTTCACCCGCAAGGTGGACAGCGGCCGCGTCGCCGAAACGTCCGTCGAAAAGCACCTCGACACGGCCGAACTGGCGCGTTGATCGCAGTGCCCGGCGGGCTTGCCCCCGCCGCCCACCTGAAAAAGCCACTCCTGCGAGTGGCTTTTTCTTTTGTGCCGCCGCCCGACCGGCATGTGTCTTGACCGCCCGATGGGCGCCCCCCTATAGTTCGCCGATGGATCACGATATCAATCAATTGGGCGACCGTCTCGACATCCTTCTGGGTCGGTTCGGTGCGCTGCACGATGAAAACATCGTTCTGCGCAACCGGGTGGCGGCGCTGGAAGGCGAGAACAGGGTGCTGGGCGACAAGGTCGAAGCGGCACGCGAGAAGGTGAGCAGTCTGCTCGAAAGGTTGCCACAGGAATGAGCCGTGAACCCGCGCAGGCGGAAACTACTGAAATCACGATACTGGGCCGCGAATATCGGGTGCAATGTCGGGAAGGCGATCGCGAGGCGCTTAACGCTTCGGTCGAACTGGTCGAGCGCCGGATGCGCGATCTTGCGGAAACGACGCGCGCGTCCGGGGAGCGACTTGCGGTGATGTGCGCGCTCAATCTGGCACACGAAATTTTTCAGATACAGGCGACCGGCGGTGTTGATTTGGTGCCGCTGCGGCGTAGAATAAATTCCATGCAATCGCGCATCGAAGAAGTGCTCTCCAGTCAGGAAAAGCTTTTCTAGATGCCGGTTGTGTCAGGGCTCAACGCCCTGAGCATCAATCCCCTGCGGTGTTCGCCAAGGTCATAGATTCCTTGAACCAATGTTGATTGGCATGAGGTTGCGAACCTAGGACGCCGCTGTTGTGCCGGCCCTTCACGGGCTGGCCTGATGCGGCAGGAACGCAGCCGCTCTGAACCCTCGGTTCAGGATGCCGGCCTAGCGACATGCGCGGGGGTCCCCCTACCGACAGCCCACCACCCCGGGCGCGCGGTACGGTCACCAAGGTGACCGCCTCTGGTTGGCGATGAGACACATCGCAACCAAGGTCTTGTGGCTTATCTGCCACAGACTGTTCCAACTCAGGATTTTTGCAGCAAAGTTTTGCATAAGCTGATCGCTTGGTGCGGGCATGGCTTGAACGATCGTTCGTTATGGACGACACTCATATCCCCCATTGTTTTGCTTTTGCGGAGCAGCGGTTGTCCGCGGTGACCTGTCGGCTTGCGTCTGCGGAACCCCGAAGCGCGTCATTGGCGGCTTCCTGAATTTCAAACTGTCTTACGGAGTCTGTATGTCGGCCACTTCCACGCTGATCGAGCTGTTTTCCACCGGCGCCGATGCATCGGTCGCGCTGTCTGCGCCGGCGCGCCCGGACCTGAGCTTCGGTCAGCTGCGTGCCTTGATGGCACGCACCATCGCACGAATGAACGCGCTCGGCATCGGTCGCAACGATCGCGTCGCCATCGTGCTGCCGAACGGCCCGGACATGGCAAGCGCATTCATCAGCATCGCCTCCGGTGCCACGGCCGCACCGCTCAACGCCGGTTACCGCGCGGAAGAATTCGAGTTCTATCTGTCAGACCTGAACGCGAGGGCTCTCGTGGTTGATCGCGGCAGCGTTTCGCCGGCGATCGAAGTGGCAAAGAAGCTGGGTGTTCGGGTCATCGATCTGGTGGCGCACGACGCCGCGGGAGATTTCACGCTGGAGCCGCGCGAGGCGGCCGATGTGGTTGCGCCGGCCCATCCCGGCAGTGCGCAGCCGGACGATGTGGCACTCGTGCTGCACACCTCGGGCACGACCTCCCGTCCGAAGATCGTCCCGCTGACCCAGCGCAACGTGTCGGCCTCGGCGCAGAACATCTGCGCGACGCTCGCCTTCACCGAAAAGGACCGCGGACTGAACATCATGCCGCTGTTCCATATCCACGGCCTGATCGCCGGCATCATGGCGCCGCTGTCCGCCGGTGCGTCGGTGTTCTGCACGCCCGGCTTCGACGCGCTGAAGTTCTTCTCCTGGATGGATGAAGCGCATCCGACCTGGTACACCGCAGTGCCGACGATGCACCAGGCCATCCTGTCGCGCGCGTCGCGCAACAAGGAAACGATTGCCCGCAACCCCCTGCGCTTCCTGCGTTCGTCGTCGTCGTCGATCCCGCCGCAGGTCATCCGCGAGCTGGAAGAAGTATTCGGCGCGCCGTTGATCGAAGCCTACGGCATGACCGAGGCGTCGCATCAGATGGCGTCCAACCCGCTGCCTCCGCGCCCGCGCAAGCCTGGTGCGGTCGGCCTGGCGGCCGGCCCTGAAGTGGAAATCATGGACGACGACGGCAACATCCTGCCGGCTGGCGAGATCGGCGAAATCGTCATCCGCGGCGCCAACGTGACGCCCGGCTACGAAAACAACGAGAAGGCGAACAAGGAAGGTTTCACCCACGGCTGGTTCCGCACCGGTGACCAGGGCAGCAAGGACGCAGAAGGCTATCTGTCGCTGACCGGCCGCCTGAAGGAAATCATCAATCGCGGTGGCGAGAAGATTTCGCCGCGCGAAGTCGACGAAGTGCTGATGGACCACCCTGCGGTCGCCCAGGTCGTGACGTTCGGCATTCCGCACGCGAAGCTGGGCGAAGAAGTCGGTGCCGTGGTTGTGCTGCGTGAAGGGCAGAGCGCGACCGACAAGGAAATCCAGGCCTTCGCTTCCACGAAGCTCGCCGACTTCAAGGTGCCGCGCAAGATACTGTTCATGGACGAAATTCCCAAGGGTGCAACCGGCAAGCTGCAACGTATCGGGCTGGCACAGAAGCTGGGTCTGGGTACCTGATCCAGGGCTTTTCCCGCAGTACTGTCATCAACAATATCCAATGAGGAGAGTGCAATGATCGAGTTCAAGAACTGGGCCGCAAGAGCTCTGGTATCTGCGGTTGCAGCGATCGGCCTGACCGGTGCCGCACACGCCTGGGAACCGACCAAGCCGGTCGAGTTCGTCGTGCCGGCCGGCACGGGCGGCGGCGCCGACCAGATGGCCCGTTTCATCCAGGGCATCGTGGCCAAGAACAAGCTCATGGAGCAGCCGCTGGTCGTCGTCAACAAGTCGGGTGGCGCGGGTGCCGAAGGCTTTCTGGAAGTGAAGGGTGCGAAGGGCAACCCGCACAAGATCATCATCACGCTGTCGAACCTGTTCACCACGCCGCTGGCGACCGGTGTTCCGTTCAACTGGCGTGACCTGACGCCGGGCGCCATGCTCGCCCTTGACCAGTTCGTGCTGTGGGTGAATGCCGACGCGCCGTACAAGACCGCCAAGGAATACATCGACGACATCAAGGCCAAGCCGGCCAGCACCTTCAAGATGGCTGGTACCGGCTCGAAGCAGGAAGACCAGATCATCACCGCGATGATCGACAAGGCCACCGGCAAGAAGATCATCTATGTGCCGTTCAAGGGCGGCGGTGACGTGGCGGTGCAGCTGGTCGGCGGTCATGTCAATTCGACCGTCAACAATCCGATCGAAGCCGAAGCCCACTGGCGCGGCGGCAAGCTGCGTCCGCTGTGCATCATGGACACCGAAAAGCTGACCTACACCGAAAAAGTGACGGAAACGCAGTCGTGGGCCGACATCCCGACCTGCAAGAGCGCCGGTGTGCCGATCGAATACCTGATGCTGCGCGGCATCTTCCTCGCTCCGGGGGTCACCCAGGAGCAGGTTGATTTCTACGTCAATCTGTTCAAGAAGGTGCGTGAAACACCCGAATGGGCCGACTTCATGAAGAAGGGCGCATTCAAGCAGACCTTCATGAGCGGCAAGGAATTCGCCGACTGGGTGGGCAAGACCGAAGCGATGCACTACGGCCTGATGAAGGACGCCGGCTTCCTCGCCAAGTAAACCGCCTCAAGCAAGTACGCATCACGGGCGGGTCATCCCGCCCGTGTTCATTTAATCGCCCGCCGCAAAGATGCATGCGCCCTGTTTTCATTCTGGAGATTCGTGATGGAGCGATCCGAGGAAGCCGCTGAAGCCGGCTTGTCCAACCGCTGGCCGGAAATACTGGTCGCGCTGTTTCTGTTCGCCATGGGAGTTGTCGCGGTCATCGACAGCATTCGCGTCGGCATAGGCTGGGAAGAGGGTGAAGGCCCGCGCGCCGGCTACTTCCCGTTCTACATCGGCTGCATCCTGCTGGCGTCAAGCGGCTGGATCCTGATCACCGCGCTGATGAAGTTCAAGCGTGCGCAGCCGCAGTTCGCCAGCTGGACCGAACTGAGATTGGTGATGCAGATGCTGGTGCCGCTGACCATCTACGTGATCGCCGTCGTGTTCCTTGGCATCTACCTTTCGTCGCTGGTGCTGATCGCCTTCTTCATGAAGGTGCATGGCAAGTTCGGCTGGCTGGTCACTGCGATGACTGCGATCGGCGTGCCGCTGGGCGCCTTCCTGCTGTTCGAGCGCTGGTTTCTCGTGCCGCTTCCCAAAGGTCCGATCGAGCTGATGCTCGGTCTGTGACACCACAAGAACACATCCTCCGAGACCGAGATGGACGAACTCAACAACCTCATGCACGGGTTCAGCGTCGCGATGACGCTGCCCAACCTGGGCTTCATGGTGCTCGGCGTCACGCTGGGCATCCTGATCGGCGTGCTGCCGGGTCTGGGCGGTGCCAACGGCATCGCCATCCTTCTGCCGCTGACCTTTTCGATGGATCAGACGTCGGCCATCATCATGTTGTCCTGCATCTACTGGGGCGCATTGTTCGGCGGCGCGATCACATCGATCCTGTTCAACATTCCGGGTGAGCCGTGGTCGGTGGCGACCACCTTCGACGGCTATCCGATGGCCCAGCAGGGCCGTGCCGGTGCTGCGCTGACGGCGGCATTCACGTCGTCCTTCGTCGGTGCCTTCTTCGCCGTGCTGCTGATCACCTTCCTCGCGCCACTGGTTGCGCGCTTCGCGCTGAAGTTCGGTGCGGCGGAAATGTTCGCGGTGCAGATGCTTACCTTCTGTTCCTTCGTCGGCATGAGCAAGGAACCGCCAGCCAAGACGCTTGCCGTCATGGCGCTGGGCTTCGCGCTCGCTGCGGTCGGCATGGATACGGTGACCGGCACGTTGCGCATGACCTATGGCGTGACGGAACTGCTGAAGGGTTTCGACTTCCTGATCGCGGTCATCGGCCTGTTCGGCATCGGCGAAATCCTGCTGACGATGGAAGAAGGTCTGGCGTTCAAGGGCAAGAGCGCGAAGATCCAGCTCGACGTGGTGCTGAAGACCTGGGCCGAACTGCTGCGCTACTGGAAAACCTCGATCCGTTCCGTGCTGGTCGGCTGCTGGATGGGTGTCACGCCGGGCGGTGCCACGCCGGCCTCGTTCATGGCCTATGGCCTGGCCCGTCGCGGCGCGAAGGACAAGGACTCGTTCGGCAAGGGCAACATCGAAGGGGTGGTGGCGCCGGAAACCGCAGCGCACGCAGCCGGTACGTCGGCGCTGCTGCCGATGTTGACGCTGGGCATTCCGGGCTCGCCGACCGCTGCCGTGCTGCTGGGCGGCTTGCTGATCTGGGGCCTGCAGCCCGGTCCGCTGCTGTTCACCGAGAAGCCCGACTTCGTGTGGGGCCTGATCGCCTCGATGTATCTGGGCAACATCGTCGGCCTGATCATCGTGCTGACCACGGTGCCCTGGTGGGCAGCCATCCTGCGCATTCCGTTCTCGGTCATCGGCCCGATCATCATCGTCATCTGCGCGATCGGCGCCTACACGGTGCACAGCTCGATTTTCGACGTGGTGATGATGCTGGTGTTCGGCGTATTCGGTTACCTGTTCAAGAAGCTGCGCTATCCGCTGGCGCCACTGGTACTCGCGCTGGTGCTGGGCGACATGGCCGAATCGAGCTTCCGCCAGTCGATGCTGCTGTCGCAGGGCAGCCTGGACATCTTCTGGGCGAATCCGCTGGTCGGCGGCCTGATGACCTTGTCGTTCGTGATGCTGCTGTGGCCCATCGTGCCGGTGTTGAAGCACCAGCTGCGCCGCCGTACGTGATCTGAAAACCGCCGCGCCCGCCGCACGACGGCCGGGCGCGGCTGGCGGCGGCGCGGCCGGTATCCGGCGTGCCGCTGCGCCCTCAAGGGAGATGAGAAAGATGAAGATTGCAGTCGTTGGCGCAGGCGCCATCGGGGGTTATCTGGCCGTGAAGCTGTCGCGTGCCGGCAACGAAGTGACCTGCATCGCACGCGGCCCCAACCTCGCCGCCATCCAGGCGAAGGGCATGTCGCTGATGCTGGAAGACGGCACGGTCGAGCATGCACCGGACATCCGCGGCGTGCAGAAGATGACGGACGCCGGCGTGCAGGACGTGATCCTGCTGACGCTCAAGGCGCATCAGGTGAAGGACGTCGCCGCCGACATGCGCGCGCTGTTCGGCCCGGACACGATGGTCGTGACGATGCAGAACGGCATTCCGTGGTGGTACTTCCACAAGCTGGTCGGCGATTACGAAGGTGCGCCGGTCACCTCGGTCGACCCGGACGGCATCGTCGCCGCGAACATCGAAGTCGAGCGGGTCATCGGCAGTGTGGTGTATCCGGCCTCCGAACTGGTCGAGCCGGGCGTCGTCAAGCTGATCGAAGGCAACCGCTTCACGCTGGGCGAGCTGGACGGTTCGCGCTCGCCGCGCATCGAGGCGCTATCGCAGGCCATGATCGCCGCCGGCTTCAAGTCGCCGGTGTCGAAGGACATCCGCTCCGAAATGTGGGTCAAACTGTGGGGAAATCTGAGCTTCAATCCGATTTCGGCGCTGACGCACGCCACGCTGGAAGACATCTGCCGCTTCCCGCTGACCCGCGAACTGGCCGCCAACATGATGCGCGAGGCGCAGTCGGTCGGCGAAAAGCTCGGTGTGGAATTCAAGATCGCACTCGACAAGCGCATCGCCGGCGCCGAAGCGGTCGGCGCGCACAAGACTTCGATGCTGCAGGATGTCGAAGCCGGCCGCCCGCTCGAATTTGAAGCGCTGGTCGGTTCGGTGCGCGAACTGGGCCGCATCACCGGCATCGCGACGCCGAATATCGACGCCGTTTACGCGCTGGTGTCGCTGCTGGCGCGCACGTTGTCGGACAAGCGCGGCAAGCTGGCCATCGCCGGCTGACCCGGCCCGCAGCCGTCATCGTCACAGGGCACCTGCGGGTGCCCTGTGTGTTTCTGCGCAACGCCGGCTTTGCGATCGCGGTACTGCCTGTGTTCAGATAGCGGCTTTTTGCAGCGCACCATGATGTTCTTTCCCGATACCGAATTCGTGCTCGCCTGCCTGTTGCTGGGTACCGTCGTCGGCTTCTTCGCCGGCATGCTGGGCATTGGCGGTGGTGCGGTGCTGGTGCCGATGCTGGTCAGCCTGTTCGAACGACTGCATGTCACGCCCGACCACATCCTGCATCTGGCGCTCGGCACCTCGATGGCCGCCATCGTCGTGTCGGCCGCGATCAGTCTGCGCACGCACCATGCGCATGGCGCCGTCGACTGGCCGACCATGCGCACCATGACCATCGGTGTGCTGATCGGTACGCTGGTCGGTACCTTCATTGCGCGCGAGGTTTCGACCCAGGCGCTGTCGCTCATCTTCGCCGTGTTCATCGGCTATGTCGCACTGACCATGCTGATCGGCTTCAAGCCGAAGCCGTCGCGCCAGCTGCCAGGGTCAGGCGGTTTGATTGCGGCCGGCGGCGGCATCGGCGTGGTGTCGGCACTGGTGGCCATCGGCGGTGGCGCGCTGACGGTGCCCTTCCTGACCTGGTGCAACCGCGACATCCGCCAGGCCATCGGTACGTCGGCCGCGCTCGGCCTGCCGATCGCGCTCGGCGGCACGGCCGGCTACATCTTCAATGGCTGGGGGGTGGCGGACATGCCGCCGCAGGTGCTGGGCTATGTGCACCTGCCGGCGCTGGTCGCCATCGTCGCGGCCAGCCTGTTCACGACACCGCTCGGTGCGCGCGCCGCGCACCGGCTGCCGGTGCCCCTGATCAAGCGGCTGTTTTCGCTGCTGCTGATCGCGCTGGCCGCGCACATGCTGTGGAAACTGTGGAACGCCTGATCGGCGCCACGCTTCAACGGCGGTGCGTCGCCCGGGCCAGCCGCTCCACCAGCGCGTCCTGATCGGCGTTGCGGCCGGCGGCACCCATTGCGGTGAAGCTCACCGTCAGCTCGCCCACCTTCAGCATGCCCTGACGCAGCATGGAGAACGGCTCTGGCGTAATGTCGCCACCGGCGTCGAAGAAGTAACCGGCAGGTGCGCTTGCGGGCACCGGCTGCAGTGGCGCATCGGCCGCGCCGACGGTCTGTGCGGTGCGCGCCACGCGGGTGCGGATTTCATCCAGCGTTGACGGCGGCTTGCGATCGGCCGCCTTCCAGACCGCAGTCACCACCCACTGCGCCTTGCCGTCGGGCGCCGACACGGTCAGCGTTGGTGGCATGCGCACATCGTGCCGGCTTTCCTCGACTGACCAGGTGTCCGGCACGGTCAGTTGCAGCGCGCCCGCTTCGGCACACGTGACGGTCAGCGCGCGGTCCGCCGCTTCGGCACTGGCGCCGGCGATCATCAGGGCAAGGCTGGCAGTAAACAAGCGGATGCGCATTGACGGTCCCGATCAGAGCAAAACCAGGGTGGCCAGCCCCAGAAAGATGAAAAAGCCGCCGGAGTCGGTGACTGCGGTGATCAGCACCGAACCACCGACCGCGGGGTCACGGCCGAGCCGCGCCAACACGATCGGTACCGTCACGCCGATGCAGGCGGCCAGCAGCAGGTTCAGCGTCATCGCCGCACTCATCACCGCGCCTAGCGCCCACGAATCGTACAGCCATGCGGCCAGCAGGCCGAGCAAGCCGCCCCACACGATGCCATTGATCAGCGCCACGCCCATTTCCTTGCGGTAGAGCCGGCGTGCCGCATCGGGTGCGATCTGGCCGAGCGCGATCGCACGCACGATCATCGTGATGGTCTGGTTGCCTGAATTGCCGCCGATGCCGGCCACGATGGGCATCAGCGCAGCCAGCGCGACCAGTTTCTCTATCGAGCCTTCGAAGGCGCCGATCACGCGCGAAGCGAAAAACGCAGTCCCCAGATTGATCGCCAGCCAGGCCCAGCGGTTCCGCACCGAATCCATGATGGGCGCGAAAATATCTTCTTCCTCGCGCAGTCCGGCCTGGGCCAGCAGTTCCTCTTCCGACTGTTCGCGGATGAAGTCCATCACCTCGTTCACGGTCAGCCTGCCGATCAGCTGATCGTGGTGATCGATCACCGGCGCCGACACCAGGTCATAGCGCTCGAATGCCTGGGCCGCCGATTCGGCATCGTCCGAGGCGTGCAGAACCAGCGGGTGTTCGTGCATCACCGCCGCCACTTCGACTTCGCCGTCGTTGATCAGCAGGGTGCTCAACGACAGCACGCCGCGCAGTTTTTCTTCGCGGTCGACGACGAAGATCTGGTCGGTGTGGTCAGGCAGTTCGTCAAAGCGGCGCAGATAGCGCAACACCACTTCGAGCGTCACGTCCTCGCGCACGGTGACCATGTCGAAATCCATCAGCGCGCCGACCGAATCGTCCGGGTAGGACATGGCCGAACGCAACTGTTCGCGCTCTTCCACGTCGAGCGCACTGAACACATCCTGCATGACCTCGGTCGGCAGATCGGGCGCCAGGTCGGCCAGTTCGTCGGCGTCCAGCTGTTCGACCGCGGCCACCAGTTCCTTCGGCTCCATCGCGTCGATCAGCGATTCGCGCACCGCGTCCGACACTTCGAGCAGGATTTCGCCGTCGCGGTCGGCGCGCACCAGATCCCACACCAGCAGCCGGTCTTCCGGCGGCAGCGCTTCCAGGATGTAGGCGATGTCGGCCGGGTGCATCGTGTCGAGCTTTTTCGTCAGCTCGCTGTGGTGCTGCTTGACGACCAGCGTTTCCACCAGATCGTGGCGCGGCATTTCCTGACGGTGCAGCAGGCTTTCGACGCGTTTCTGACGGTCGAGCAGCGACCTCACCTCTTTCAGGCGACGTTGCATTGCATCAACCGGCAGGATTTCGTCGTGTTCGGCCACAGAGGGTGTCGTTCAGGCAGGGTGATCAGTGCAGCGGCTGGCAGGCGATTGTAGCCGTCGACTGTCCGCCGCTTCCGGGTTTTTGCCGCAATGCGACAACGCGCAGACCCCGGGCGGCGCTTATCCGCGATAATCGCGGTCCGAGTTCTTCCGTACCCGCTTCATGAATGTTCTTTTCGAAGAGGACGGCCACTTCCGTGCCGGCTCCGTGATGACTGACAGCGTGTCGTCGCTGCAGGTCGAACTGCCGAGCGGCAAGCGTTCCAAAGTGAAGGCGGCCAATGTGCTGCTGCGTTTCGCCAGCCCCGAGCCGGGCGTGCTGCTGGCCGCCGCCGAAGCGCAGGCGGCCGATCTCGATGCCACTTTCCTGTGGGACGTGTGCGGCGACGACGAATTCCCGTTCGAGGAACTGGCGCGCGAGTACCACGGCGCCGCACCGACGGCCGAACAGGCCGCCGCCATCCTGCTGTGCCTGCACGCCGCGCCGGTGTACTTTCACCGCAAGGGCAAGGGCCGCTTCCGCAAAGCGCCGCCCGACATCCTGAAAGCCGCACTGGCCGGTCTTGAAAAGAAGCGGCTGCAGCAGGAGCAGGTCGATGGCTGGGTCGCCGAGTTGCTCGCCGGGCGCACGCCGCCGGACATCGCGGCCTGCAGCGCGCAGATTCTCTACAAGCCGGATCGCAACCGGCTCGAAACCAAGGCGGTGGAAGCCGCCGCGGCATCGGCCGGCCTGTCGGTGGTTGGCCTGATGGCGAAGGCGGGCGCGTTTGCGTCCAGTCACGAATACCACCTGGGCCGCTTCCTGTTCGAGTACTTCCCGCGCGGCACCGATTTTCCGACGCATGACGTGCCGCCGGCCGGCGATCTGCCCGACGCCGGCGTGCGCGCCTTTTCGATCGATGACGCGACCACGACGGAAATCGACGACGCCTTTTCGGTGCAGCCGAAGGCCGGCGGCGGCTGGCGCATCGGTATACATATTGCAGCGCCGTCGCTCGGCATCCAGCCGGGCACGCCGCTGGGCGAAATCGCGCGCAGCCGGCTGTCCACGGTGTATTTCCCCGGCCGCAAGATCACCATGCTGCCGGACGAAGCAGTCGACACCTACACGCTGCAGGCCGGCCGCAGCTGCCCGGCACTGTCGCTCTACCTCGACGTCGAAACCGACCTGCGCGTGACGGCGAAGGAAAGCCGCATCGAGCAGGTCGCCGTGGCCGCCAATCTGCGCCATCACGAAATCGAGCCACTGTTCAACGAAGACACGATCACCGGCGGCGAACTGCCCGAATTCGAGTGGCGTGACGAACTGCTGCTGCTGTGGCGCCTGGCCGAAGTGCTGGAAGCCGGCCGCGGCAAGCCGTCGGCCAACGCCGGCCAGATGGATTTCAACTTCTACGTTGATTGGTCACAGACGACCGAGGACGGCGAAGGCCGGGTCGACATCCAGCGCCGCGCGCGCGGCAGTCCGCTCGACAAGCTGGTCGCCGAACTGATGATCGTCGCCAATAACACGTGGGGCAGCGATTTGCGCGATGCCGGCATTCCGGCGCTTTACCGCGCCCAGGGCGCCGGCAAGGTGCGCATGACCACGGTGGCCGCGCCGCACGAAGGGTTGGGCGTCGACTGCTATGCGTGGTCGACCTCGCCCTTGCGTCGCTACGTCGATCTGGTGAATCAGTGGCAGATGATTGCGCTGCTGCGCGGCGAAGAGCCGGTGTTCCCGCCGAAGTCCGAGGCGCTGCTTTCGGCGCTGCGCGATTTCGAACTGGCCTACGCCGCCTACGCCGACTTCCAGCGCGGCATGGAGCGCTACTGGTGCCTGCGCTGGCTGCGCCAGCAGGCGCGCGAGGGCAATACCGTGTGGCCGGCGATCGTGCTGCGCGAATCGCTGGTGCGGCTTGAGCACGTGCCGCTGGTGCTGCGCTCGCCCAGCCTGCCGGCGCGTGACCCGCGTTCGCGCGTCGAGGTCGAGATCGACCAGCTCAATCTGCTCGACAACGACGCGCGCGCCCGCTGGGTCGGTGATCTGGCTGCGCTGGCTGGCGCGGCGCAGGTATCGGAGGAAGAACTGGCGGAAGAAATCGCCGAGGCGGAACTGCCACCCGAGACGCCAGCGGCGGATGCGCCGGTGCCTGAGCTGCCGGTCGCCGCACCGGAAAGCGGCGAGGCGGACTGAGCGGGGTTTTGCAGGGGGCTGCAGCCGGGAAGGGGATCGCAGGTATGCGCCGGCGCGCCGTTCGTCCGTTGGGCATCGCTGCGCTCACCCCAACCTACGGCTAGTTTGACAATCGCTTCTTTTTTGATGCGGGTGTTGGG